>DPVM01000014.1 GCA_003526845.1 Oscillospiraceae bacterium | reverse complement strand
TCTCTTAGAATCTCTCAAAGACTCTCACGATATTTTAAGGCAAAGAAAAAGTGCCCGAATACCGCCGTAAAAAGCAGTAATCGGGCATAAAAAAGCCTCGGAACACGAATGTTCCGAGGTATTGGCAGATTATATCAACCTGTCAAGTCACGGTAGTATTTGCTTCGCAAATCTCCACCTTAAAGACTTGACAGAACGATGTTACGGATTTAATTGCATTATAAACCCGTAATAAGTATTCTTCGAATCCTTATCTTCTTCTATAGAAGAAAAAACAGACACCCGTGCGGATGTCTGTTTTCTCTTGGCAGAGGTATAAGGATTCGAACCTTAAATGACGGAGTCAGAGTCCGGAGTGTTACCGTTACACTATACCTCTATATATGCTAACGATTTGTTAACACAAGTATTATATCACAAATTTTGAAATTATCAAGTAAAAAATCAAAAAAAGTGAAATTTTTTAGAAATTTGTTTTAAATCAAGTCGGCAAGGGTTTTGGAGTTTAAAAAATCCATAATAATTTCGTTAAGTTCGTTCCACATTGGGCGCGCGAGGTTGCTGCCCTCCTTCGGGCAATGATTTTCACATTCGACGCATGAAACGGGGGCGAGCGTTTTTTCCGTCAAAATCAGAATTTCGCCGACGGTGTATTTATCAACCGGGCGATTGAGTCGATAGCCTCCGGTTTTTCCCCTTGCGCTGTCAACGAGTCCGCCCTTTGAAAGCTTTGCAATAATCGCCTCGAGATATTTCATACTTATATCCTGACGGTCGGAAATATCTTTGAGCGAAACAAAACTGCCGTCGTTATGCTGGGCAAGATCGAGCATAATACTCAACGCATATCTGCCCTTTGTTGAAATCATCATAATTAATTACTTCCCTCGGTGAAAAATTCCTGCGCTATGCGAACGCTCTCCATAGCGTCCTTTGCGTACCAATCGGCATTAATCATTTTTGCGTAATCCTTTGTGAGAACGGCGCCGCCGACAAAAACTTTTGCATCGGTATTTTCGTGAATAAGCTTGATTGTTTTTTCCATATTCGGCACCGTTGTTGTCATAAGAGCCGAAAGTCCGACGAGCTTGGCATCGTTCTTTATCGTTTCATCAAGCACCGTTTCGCACTTGACATCCTTGCCGAGATCGACAACATCGAAACCGTAATTCGCAAGGAGAACCTTGACGATATTTTTGCCTATATCGTGAATGTCTCCTTCAACGGTTGCGATAATAATTTTTTCGCCCTTAACCTGTGAGTTTCCGTTGACTATCATATGCGCTTTGATTTCGTCAAAAGCCGCCTTTGCACTGTCTGCGGACATCAAAAGCTGTGGCAGGAATATTTTATTTTTCTCAAACCCATCGCCGACCTTATCGAGCGCCGGAATGATATATTCATTGATAATATCAAGCGAATTTTGTGTTTTTAAAAGTTCCTTTGCACATTTGGCGCTTTCTTCCTTCATACCCTTGACGATTGCGTCAAGAAGTGTGATATTCGATGCATCTGCGACTGCATCAATCACAACGGCAGACTCAATATACTCGGTGCAATTTTCATCAAGCCCTGCAAGCGCGTTGTATGAATAATATGCATTCATCATACTTTGCGACTTTGGATTTATGATGCCGGCAGAAAGTCCCGCTTTGAGGCAAAGAGTATAAAACGCGGTATTAACAGCCTCTCTGTTTGGGAGACCGAAGCTGATATTTGACACGCCCAAAACTGTATTGACGCCGAGTGTGTGCTTTATATAATCAACCGCCTTGAGCGTTTCAATTGCGTTTTTGGTGTCGGTGCTGATAGTCATTGCAAGGGCGTCAACAATCAAATCCTTTTTGTCGATACCGTATTCAGCCGCTGTGTTAATTATTTTTTGGGCAACCTTAATTCTGCCGTCAGCGGTTTCGGGAATTCCGTTTTCGTCAAGACAAAGGCAAACAACAACGCCGCCGTATTTTTTTGCAAGCGGAAAAATCTCGTGCATTGATTTTTCCTTGCCGTTTGTTGAGTTGATAAGCGGCTTGCCGTTGTAAATTCTGAGAGCCTGCTCCATTGCGACAGCATCGGAAGAGTCGAGCTGAAGCGGAGTCGGCAAAACCGACTGAAGTTCATAAACGGCGGATTTAAGCATTTCAACCTCGTCGATTTCGGGCAAGCCGACATTGACATCGAGAATATGTGCGCCGCAGTCCTTTTGAGAAATACCCTCGCGCAGAATATAATCCATATCCCTGTCACGAAGTGCCTGTTTAAGCAGTTTTTTACCGGTGGGGTTGATTCTTTCGCCGACAACGGCGCTTTTTTCGCCAAGTTCAACGCTTTGGGAATAGCTTGTTACAAATGTGAAATTCTTTTTTGACGGTGGAACATCGGGAATATTTTTTGTCTTTTCAATAAGTGCCTTGATATGTGCCGGCGTTGTACCGCAACAACCGCCGAGATACGAAACACCCAAATCGGCGATTTGCGCCATTAAATCCGAAAACTCGTCGGGATCAACATTATATACTGTTTCGCCGTTTACCGATTCGGGCAAGCCTGCGTTCGGGTTTACCATAATCGGAGTTGAGGTGTATTTTTCAAGTTCCTCAACAAGCGGAATCATCTGCTTTGGTCCGAGACCGCAGTTAAAACCGATGACATCGGCGCCGAGTCCTTCAACAACAGCGCACGCAGTTTTAACATCCGCGCCTGTCAAAAGCCTGCCCTTTTCGTCAAAAATCATTGAAACAAAAATGGGGAGGTCGCAATTTTCCTTTGCGGCAAGCATTGCGGCTTTGATTTCGTAGGTGTCGCCCATTGTTTCAATCAAAACAATGTCTGCATCATTCTTGCCGGCGTTGACAACATCGGCATAAATGCTGACGCACTCCTCAAAATCAAGATCGCCCATAGGTTTGAGCAATTTGCCGGTCGGTCCCAAATCGAGCGCAACTTTTTTGCCTGTCTTTTTTGCAAGCGCAACGCCTGCTCTAACAAGCTCGTCGCAATTGTCATATTTAAGTCTGTTTGCGCCGAATGTGTTGGCGGTGATAATATCGGCACCTGCGTCGGCATACGCCTTATGAACGCGATAAACCCTGTCGGGGTCGCTGATATTAAGCTTTTCGGGAAGCTCGCCGGGTCTTAAATTGAGCATACTGCCCATGCCGCCGTCAAAATATTTAATCATAATCAATCAATTCCTATAAACGCCGTAACGCTTTTTGTCGGCACCATTTCACAGGTGTCGGTAAGCATCAAGCCTATTCTTTTAGTAAGCTCAAGCAGTGAAAAAACTTTTTTTTGGTTTGAAATGTCAAGGTCGAAATATCCCGGTGAATAGCGTTGACGCAAAGAAACGGAATGTTCCGCCTTAATTTGCTCCTCTAAACCGTCGCACACCTCTTCGATTTTTGACGCAGCGGCGGCTTGGAGCGCCATAGCATCGGCAATATCGGTTGACGCCGAAACTTTTATAACTCTGTCAACCGCAACGCCGAGAGTCGCACCGAAAACAACAACCCTGCTGCAACCTTTAAGATTTTGAGCAAGACGAGTGCTTTCAAACCTGAAATCGCCGATAATCAGGCAATCGTCGGTAACAGTGCAGTCAAAAATGCGGTATAGCGTTTTCGGCACGGCTGTTTGCTCGATTGTATCCATCGCCTTGTCAACAAGCGCAAGGATTTTTTCGTCCGTTGTTTTGCTGTTTGTCCGCATATAGCGGAGAATTTCTGCCTTATTCATTAATAATATCCGACAAACCGTTCATAATTGCGCCTGCAACTTCAGGCTTGTTCATTGTGTAAATATGGATATTGTTTATTCCGTTTGCCATGAGGTCGATAATCTGTTCGGTGGCGTAAACAATGCCCGCCTGTTTCATTGACCTTTCATCATCGCCGAAACGCTCCATGATTTTGTAGAACTTTTTGGGAACGCTTGAATTTGAAAGTTCGATTGAGCGTTTGATTTGCTTTGCGTTTGTAATCGGCATAATACCTGCGATAATCGGCACGGTTATGCCCTTAATGCGACACATCTCGTAGAAATTGAGAAATTTGTCGTTATCAAAAAACATTTGCGAGGTCAAAAATTCAACGCCGCAATCAACCTTTTGCTTAAGGTATTCAATATCATCAACGCGATTTGCGCTTTCGGGGTGAATTTCGGGATAGCACGCACCGCCGACGCAGATTGTCGGGTCGATAGCTTTAATTTCGTTTACAAGCTGATATGCGTGGGTAAAATATTGGTCGTCGGGGAACTCAAATCCCTCCGGAATATCGCCGCGAAGGGCAAGGATATTTTCAATTCCGTTTTCCTGCAAATCGTTTACAACGGTGTGAATTTTATCTCTTGTCGAGGTGATGCAGGTGAGATGAGAAAGCGGAGTTACGCCACTGTTTTTGATTTGAGTTGCAATCTCCTGCGTAAAGCCCGATTTTGTGCCTGCCGCGCCGTATGTCACGCTCATAAATGAGGGCGCATACTCGCTCATCTCTTTGACAATATCTTTTGTGTGCTCGATTTTATCCCACTGTTTCGGAGGGAAAACTTCGAACGAAACTGTTACCTTATTATCCCTTAAAATTTTGCTTATTTTCATAATTTAATGCCTTTCGACTAATTCCTATTATTTTAATATGCATTATTAACTAAATTATTATTATAGTTTCGCACGATGTATTTGTCAAACAAAAAATGCTTTATTTTTCGCTTTTTTCAATGTTCAAAACGCTTGTGAGCACATTTTTTGCACTGCGCTGAATTTCGCCGAGTGTTATGCCGCCCGGCAGACCGTATGTTTTGAGAAGTGTGCCGTCGGGTTTACGGTTGGTAATGCGCTCACCGCCCGGCATAAGAAGGTCAACTTGGGCACGAATTCTGTATGCCTGGTCGCGCAAATTCGGGAACTCGGGGCTTTTTGACGGTTTCATCCACCAATCGGTCATAACATTGCCGGTATATCCCCACTCCTCGCGCAAAATCGTTGTGCAAAGGTCATAATTATAATGGCTGTAAACGCTGTTGACCTTGTTGTATGAGGTCATAATATTTTTCGGGTGCGCCTCTTTCACACAAATTTCAAAGCCTTTGAGATAGATTTCGCGAAGTGCTCTTTCCGACACGCGCGAATCGGTCATATTGCGCATAAATTCCTGATTGTTGCAGGCAAAATGTTTCGGGCAGGCAGATGCGCCGAGGCTTTGAATACCGCGAACTGCGGCAGCGCCCATTTTTCCGCTGAGGAACGGGTCCTCGCTGAAATACTCAAAATTTCTGCCGCAAAGCGCGTTTCTGTGTATATTCATTCCGGGAGCAAGCAGGACATCACTGCCGCGGTCCTTCATTTCTGTGGCTAAAACGGAATACATTTTTTCCACAAGCTCGGTGTCGAATGTAGACGCCAAAAGCGTGCCGATAGGCAAAAGCGATGCACTTGCACGAAGTCGAATACCCGACGGTCCGTCGGTAGTGCAAATTGCGTCAACACCCTTGTCGCGGAGTGAGCAGAGCACGCCGCCGTATGCGCCAGCGTTGCCGACGGCACAAAGCGGAGAATTCATTTCGTAGTCGCCCCTTGTGATTGCCTCAAGTTCGCCTATATTAAGCTGTGCCACAAATTCATCGAGCGTTTTTTTGCCGTCTTTGACATCGATGAATGTAATTCCCCTGTCACCCGTTTGCGCAATCGGCTCGGGCAAATTGTTTAAAATTCTTGTTGCCAAATCATACTTTTGCTTTGGCACATTTTTTATACGGAGCTGAACCTTGCCGTCGATTTCATCGGCGTGGAAAATTTGGAAATCATCAACCGGTGCGCAAGCCTGTTTGTGCTGTGCATAAACGGCGGTTTCCTCCTGATAGTATGTGAATATTTTTTCGTTTTCTCTGACATTCTTTCCGAGGAAGAGCGAAAATTCGCCTCTCTCGGTGACATATGCGCCCGCGTGGTTTGTAGAGCCGCAATCGTCAAACGAAGTGAGCGAATAAAAATCGACATAAATACTCAAATCCTGCGACTCGTCGGGCTGAAGTTCCTTTGTTTTCGCAAAACCGACAAGGCAAAGCTTTGGATTGCCGAGCCTGCCGCACGGTTTTTGCACATAAACCTGCGCAACTTCTCTGCCTGCGCGTTTGCCCGTGTTTTTAACGGTAAATTCAACATTAAAACCGTTTTCGTCGGCAGTGGTTTTGTTATGTGTGATTTCAAAATCGGTATAACTCAAGCCAAAGCCGAACGGATAAAGAACTGCATCGGGGTCGAATGTTTCAAAATATCTATAGCCGACAAAAATATCCTCTTCATAATTGTTAAAGGCTTTTCCGCCGAAATTAACAGAGGTCGGGTTGTCGGAATAATCCTTAATGATTGTGTCGGTCAGCCTGCCGCTCGGGGATGTTGTGCCGCAAAGCAAATCCGCAACTGCGTTGCCGCTTTCCATACCGCCCTGCCAAACATACATTATTGCGCCGATTTTGTCGCCGTAATGCGCAGCCCAACTCATATCAATAATGTTGCCGACATTCAAAAGGACAACAACCTTGTCAAAATGCGTGCAAACCTTGTCGAGCATTGCGATTTCGTCGTCAGTCAAAAGATAACTGCCATTTTCGTATTTGCAATCTCTGTCCTCGCCCGACGACCTTCCGATTGTAACAACGGCGGCGTCACTGCTGCGTGCGGCGGAAACAACGGTTGCATCGCTGAGCGGCATTTCGTCATAATGAAACGGCCACTTGCCCCAAAAGCCGTGGTTTATCGGATTTTCATTTGAAAATTCGGTGTAAGCATCCGCAAGCGCCTCATTAAGTCTCAAATGCGCACAGTTGCGAACGCCTTCGGTTAGGCTGACACTATAGGGATAGTTGACATCGCCGCCCGAGCCGTAGCCGACAAAGAAATAATCGTCGCTGCATCTGCCGAAAAGCGAAACACAAGTGCCGTCGGCAAACGGCAAAACGCCGTCATTTTTCAAAAGTACTGCACCTTCTGCGGCACTCTGTCGCAAAATCTGCGGCATACCGTCCGTGACAATGTGCTCAACTCCCGTTCTGTCAATTTCGCCCTGCGATAAATTGTTGACTATGTTTGCCATCATTTTGTTAAAAGCTTTTTTGATACCCATAATCTGTACCCCTTTTGTTGTTCGATGCTTAATTTTCCACCGAATCCGAACCTTTTCATTCACTTTAAATCATATCATAAATATAGGAAATAAGCAACATATTATTGGTGACTTATCAGTGACAATAATTTCTTAAAGTTTCTTAAAATTCATCAAATTCATTGACTTTTATATCGAAACTCGATATAACAAATAATCATCAAACATACAATATTTTATTGTGGGAGGAAATTTTTATGATCAGTATATTATTGCCGCCGTGCTTGGCGGTCGCCGGGTGTTTAATTGTCAATGCAATAAAGTTTATTATAACTAAAAGGCTCGACAAAAGGCAGTTTGTTGCGCAGCTGATGCTCTCGCTTTACATAGGGCTGTTGATTGCGGCGCTTATCACCTATGGATTGCAAATAACAACAGGCGCAGGCGGAGCAGTGCGGATTTTGGGAATAAAAGAGCGCAGATTGCTGAATCTTGTGCCGTTCAAAACAATCTTTGCGCAACTTTCATCACACAGCATACGGGATCTGGCAAACTTAGCCGTAAACGCGGTGATTATGATGCCGTTTGCATTGTTGATAAAAAACTTATCCCCGAAAACAAAAAACATAACTTGCATAATTATTATTGCGGCATTTACCGCAGGGATTGAGGCAGTGCAATATTTTATCGGCAGGTCGTGCGATATTGATGACCTTTTGCTGAATGTCGGCGGTGCCGCAATCGCATTAATCATATACAACAAAATTAAGAAAAGTAAATAATGCATATTCAAAAAACCGCAGTCAGGCACACCGACTGCGGTTTTTCCATACAAAGAACAGGACCCGCGCGAATTAACGCACGGGTCCTGCCCATTAGGAGTAAATGGAATTTGGAAAACTATTTATTTAAAGAGTCCTTTTTTGACATATTCTTCGCTGCGGACATCGGTTACGGTGTAGCCCGTGGCACCAATGGCACTGCGCAATTTCTGCTCATCCAAGGGTTCTTTAGATACTATTTCTGCCATTTTTTTGGTGTGTGACGCTTTGACCTTTTTTACATCAAAATCCTTGCGAATTGTGTCGCAAATATGTGCCTCGCACATTCCGCACGCCATTCCGTCAATTGATAATGTTGTTTTAATCGTAAAGTGTCACCCTTTCTTTTCCTTTTTATGGCAATATCCGGCATTTGCGCAATGCGCGCAATTTGCCCCGCAGGTATTTTTGCCTGCTTTTTTGTCTTTAACAATCGAGCGGATAATCAATGCCACCATAAGGACAAGCACCGCAATAATGATGATTGTTAAATAATTTTGTTGTAAGAATTCAAGCATTTAAGCCACCTTCTAATCTATAGCCGATTTGAGAAGATTATTTTGTTGACTTTGATTTTGATGCTGTTGCGCTTATTGTAAGTTTGTTGTCATCATACTTGTTCTTTCTGAAGAGCAGGTAGCAAAGAGCACCGATTGCTGCGATTGCAACGATAAGACCGATGATGCTGCCGTTGCCCATGAACATTGAACCGATTTGGTTAACAATAAGAGCAATTACATAAGCAAATCCGCACTGATAACCAACTGCAAACCAAGTCCACTTTGCATTGTTCATCTCTCTCTTGATAGCGCCGATAGCAGCAAAGCAAGGTGCACAGAGGAGGTTGAAGATAAGGAATGAATAGCCTGTTACGCCGTTGAATACATGGCCTATGTTTGTATAAACATCTGCGTCACCGCCGCCGTAGAGAATACCCATGGTACCTACGATATTCTCCTTAGCAACAAGACCGGTTACAGACGCAACAACTGCCTGCCAGTTGCCCCAGCCGAGCGGCTTAAAGATCCAAGCAATTGCTCCGCCGACAGCGGCAAGAATTGATGAGGAAATTTCTTCCTCGCTGAGCATTCTGAACTGACCGTCAACAACACCGAAGTATGTTGTGAACCAAATAAGTATTGTTGAAAGTGTGATGATTGTACCTGCTTTTTTGATGAATGACCATCCGCGCTCCCAAGTTGAACGAAGAACATTGCCGAGTGTCGGAAGGTGATATGCAGGAAGCTCCATAACAAACGGTGCAGGATCGCCCGCAAATCTCTTTGTCTTTTTAAGAATGATACCCGAAATAATGATTGCTGCCATACCGATGAAGTATGCCGATGTTGAAACGATTGCCGAGCCGCCGAAAATAGCGCCTGCGATCATTGCGATGAACGGAACTTTAGCGCCGCACGGAATGAATGTTGTTGTCATAATCGTCATACGACGGTCACGCTCATTTTCGATTGTACGGGATGCCATAACGCCGGGGATACCGCAGCCTGTACCGATAAGCATAGGAATGAACGATTTACCCGAAAGGCCGAACTTTCTGAAAATACGGTCGAGAACGAATGCGATTCTTGACATATAACCGCAAGCCTCAAGGAATGCAAGAAGGAAGAACAATACGAGCATTTGAGGAACGAAACCGAGAACTGCGCCGACACCGGCAACGATACCGTCAAGAAGAAGTCCCGAAAGCCATTCCGGAGCATTTGCTTTTTCAAGAAGATTGCCCAAAAGGACAGGAATACCGTCAACCCAAACACCGTATGTTGTTGTATCCGGAGCACCGTAGCCCTCTTTATACGATGTATCCTCATACTGCTTAACGGCATTTTCAAGATCTGCCTTTGTTGTACCCGGATGTTGAGTTGTTTCGAGGGTTTCCTCATCCTCTGTTTCGTATGTTACCTTTGCGTCCGAAGGAGTAGCCGCAACAAGTTGACCAAGTGCTGATTTTGCGGTTGCGTCGTTGTAATCTTCGTTTTCAAGGTCAATGGCGTCTGCCATTTCATCTGTGCCGTATTCGGAAATAAATGCGTCGAGAATTTGGTCTGTATCGCCGTATTCCTTCGATGCCTCTTCATATGCGGCAGTGCCGTTGCCGAAGAGGTGATAGCCGTCGCCGAACAAGCCGTCATTTGTCCAGTCTGTTGCTGCTGCACCGACTGTTACCATTGAAATGTAATAAACAAGGAACATAATAACAGCGAAAATCGGAAGACCGAGCCATCTGTTTGTTACAACCTTATCGATTTTATCTGAAGTTGAGAGCTTATCGTGACTCTTTTTCTTATAAACGCTGTGAATGATAGATGCGATATAAACATATCTTTCGTTTGTGATGATTGATTCTGCGTCATCGTCAAGTTCGTCCTCTGCAGCCTTAATATCCTTCTGAATGTGTGAAAGAACATCGCTTTGAATGTTAAGCTGTGAAAGAACTTTGTCATCGCCCTCAAAAATCTTGATAGCGTACCAACGCTGTTGATTTTCCGGCATATCATGAAGAACAGCCTCTTCAATATGAGCAAGTGCGTGTTCAACTACGCCGCTGAATTTGTGTTGCGGAATTGTCGGAGCATCGCTTGCTGCCTTAACTGCCAAATCCGCAGCCTCTTTGATACCTGTGCCCTTAAGTGCCGAAATTTCAACGACAGGACAAGCGAGCTGGCGCGAAAGCTCTTCAATATTGATTTTGTCACCGTTTTTCCTAACAATATCCATCATGTTTACGGCAACAACAACCGGAATACCAAGTTCCACAACTTGAGTTGTGAGATAAAGGTTTCTCTCAAGATTTGTGCCGTCAACGATATTAAGAACAGCGTCCGGATGTTCGTTAATAAGATAGTTTCTTGCAACAACCTCCTCCAAAGTGTATGGAGAAAGTGAATAAATGCCCGGCAAGTCAGTGATGATTACATCACTGTGTTTTTTAAGCTTGCCTTCTTTTTTCTCAACCGTAACACCCGGCCAGTTACCTACAAACTGGTTTGAACCTGTGAGTGCGTTAAACAATGTTGTTTTACCGCAGTTCGGGTTGCCGGCAAGAGCAATTTTAATACTCATATGTAAATTTCCTTTCAAAAATGTAATTAGTCACAGCTAATTAGTTATCGCTAACCCTTAAGCCGAAGAAATTCAAACTATTTTGAGTGATTAATTATTCAACCTCAATAAGTTCTGCGTCATTTTTACGCAATGAAAGCTCGTATCCGCGAACTTTGATTTCAATCGGATCACCGAGGGGGGCTACTTTTCTTACATAGACTTCAACACCCTTTGTGATGCCCATATCCATAATTCTGCGTTTAAGAGCGCCTTCACCGTGAAGTTTTACAACTTTAACGGTTTCGCCGACCTTTGCTTGTTTCAAAGTTTTCATCCTTTTCCTCCTTTGATTGTTGTTAATAAACTATATTAAATAAATATTTTATTAGCCATTTCCTTGCTTATAGCAACTCTCGCCTCTTTAACCTTGACGATAATGTTTCCGTTTTGTTCTGTGATTACGTTAATCTCACTGCCGACAACAAAACCAAGATTTTCAAGATGTTTTTTAACCTCGGGCTTGCCGCCGATTTTTTTTACTATTGCGTCCTCACCCGATGAGGCTAATGTTAACGGCATCATATTGCTACCTCCCGACGGGTCAACCGTCATATCACGTTCATATATGCAGGTTAGTTTTTGCTAACCGTTGCGTCAAAATAAAGGTTAGTCCTCGCTAACCATTTATATATTACGCCTCGTTCAAATATTTGTCAAGACAATTTTTGCAAATTTCTTGCATTTTAACGAAAGCATACAAAACGAAAAAATAAATTGACTTATATTTGGCATTATTTTATAATAAAGTCACACTAAACATACTGTTTTAACGAGGTACGGCAATATGACGAATTTCAAAAAATGGGCAAAAACCGCACCGCTCGGCTGGAACAGCTGGGACTGCTTCGGCGCCGCTGTTACGGAGTCGGAATTGCGCGAAAATGCCTGCTATATGGCAAAAAACTTGAAAAAATACGGATGGGAATACATAGTTTGCGACATTCAATGGTATGAGCCAAAGGCAAAGGACAACGATTACAACAATTTTACCGAGCTTTGCATGGATGAATACGGCAGGCTTATCCCTGCGCCAAACCGTTTTCCAAGCAGTGAGGGCAAAAAAGGCTTTAAGCCCATTGCCGACTATATTCACTCTCTCGGTCTTAAGTTCGGAATACATATAATGCGCGGCGTTCCGCGTCAGGCAGTAGCTCAAAATTGCAAAATTTTAGGAAGTGACAAAACCTGCCGTGACATTGCGCACCATTTTTCGGTTTGCTCATGGAACACCGATATGTACGGTGTTAAAAACTGTGCCGCATCACAGGAATATTACAATTCAATTGTAAATATGTATGCAAGTTGGGGTGTCGATTTTATAAAGTGCGACGATATTTGTGTGACGGAGTTCAGACAGTGGGACAACCCGTACAGTGCCGATTATGAAATCGAAATGCTGCGCAAGGCGATTGACAACTGCGGCAGAAAAATTATTTTGTCGCTTTCGCCCGGACCGGCAATGCGTGAAAAGGCAGACCATCTTTGCAAAAACGCAAATATGTGGCGACTGACAGGCGATTTTTGGGATATTTGGGACAAACTGCACGATATGTTTGACAAGTGCAAGACCTGGGAGGGTGTGACCTCGCCCGGGAATTATCCCGACTGCGATATGTTGCCGATAGGCAGACTTTGCAAACACAGCAGCTACCACGGACCGAACAACAGAATGTCGCAATTCACCAAGCCCGAGCATTACACTCTGATGAGCCTTTGGGGAATTTTCAAAAGTCCGCTTATGATAGGCGGCAACATGCCGGAGAATGACGATTTCACCCTCTCCCTTTTAACCAACGAGGATTATATGACGATGCACCGCGAATCATACGGAGCAAAAGAGATATTCCGCAATGAGAAGAACGGCAAAGGAACAGTCATTTGGTCTGCAAACGGAAAGAAATGCAAATACATTGCAATATTCAACACCGACACGAAAGCGAGAAAAATTAAAGCCGACCTGACGGGAATTTTAATGCCGGACGAGCAATATTCGCTTTATGATATTTGGCAAAAAAGCGATGTCGGCAAATGCAAAAACAGCATAACCGCCGAGGTTGAGCCTCACGGCGCAAAGCTCTATAGAATATATTAGTAATTAATTACAATATTAATATATAATCACAACATAATAAAAATGCAAAGAAAAAAGGCGCAACCAAAACGGTTGCGCCCTTTCTCTTTGGGTAAAATTTATGTAAAAACTAAAAAGCTATATATAAAAAGGTTGGCAAAATAAATTTACGCAACCTTAGTTGCCGATTAAATTTTATTAAAAACTTCATACGCTGAAGAATGCATATTCAATTCGGCAGGGTTTTCGGGAACCTTATTCTTTGCCATTGCGCCTTTAATCATAAAGAATGCAATGTCTTTACTGAGGCCTGCATAGTCAACATTGAGTATTTTTGAGCTGACATGCTTTGAAAAGAAATCAACAAGCGGACCCATCATAAAAGCTGTGATGATTGTGCCGATGCCGATATTTTTAACTCCCGAAATATCGCCCTTAATCAGTGAGGCTAAGCCGCCGCTGACCACAAGGCCTATCAAAACTACAAGGACATCCGTGATTACACGAGTCCATTTGTAAGGAATTTTTGTTGTTTGGTTAAGCATAAATCCAAGCGCATCGTATGGACCTACGCCGACATTTGAAACAAAAAAGAGAGAACAGGAAAAGCACAGAACAACTATGCCCGCCGCAAGCAGACAAATGCGAACCGCAATGCTATCACCGTGATCAGTAAGGAGAGGTCTGATCAAACCTTCAAAAAATTCGCACGAATATCCGACACCAACCATATTGAACAGTGTGCCCACTCCGACAAGTCCTCTGTGGGCAACAGCCACAACAAATACAATTATGACTGCGTTGATGATCATCTGGTATGTTCCGAAGCTAATTCCTATGGTTGAGGAAACATTCATATTCATTGATGTAAAGGGGTCAACACCAAATCCGGAAACTGAAAACAAAGCAATTCCAAAACCCATAATAATGATTGAAAGCAACGATAAAACGCAGCGTTTTACCATATTGTGCTGAACAAACATATCTTTTATGTAGCCGTAGGCCTCGTTTTGAAATTTCTTCATAAGTAATTTCCTCATTACCCGATGAGCACTACATCCGCTCACCATATTTCCTCTCTTTGCCCACTATTATATACACCTCGTTTTAAAATGCAAGTGTTTTTTTCTACTTTCTATCTATGTAACATATTGCACAACATTCATTGCTTAATTTTGTGCAATATTACCAATATTATTCCATCTGCTTTCCGAGAAATGCCGCCGCAACCTGAACAAGCTTAATGTCCGATTCCGTAGGCATAGTGTGGTTTTCGTCCTCTAAAAGAGCTATAGCGCCGCTGACATCACCGCCGTACATAATCGGATAAACGACCTCTGCCTTTCGGTCATAGCCCTCAATTGCGTTCATCGACGGAACGGTGTCGGTTTTGATATGAATTTGTCTGTTTTCCATCAATTCCTCAAGGCTTTTCGTTACTCGTCGCTCAAGCACCTCTCGCTTGCTGATGCCCGAAGCAGCAATAACATGGTCATTATCCATAATTGCAATAGGCAAGCCGCCGTTCTTATGCAAAACTTCAGCATACTGCGACGCAAAGGAGGAAAGCTCGCCGATGGGCGAATACTTTTTAAAAATAACTTCACCCTCCGCATCAGTATAAATTTCAAGTGGGTCACCGTTATTTATAGCGTTGCGACTGTATATTTTCTCTGTTTTCACCACATCATCAGCAAGGGGTTTATTTAGTGCCAAAAATACATCAAGCTGTTTTTGTGCTTGATGAGTAATTTTCAATATTATTTCTTCCTTGAAGTAATCTTCTGTAATGCGTTCAATCTCAATTCCTTTCTTGGTGACCTGATAATCATTTATCAACAGGCTTTCAATATCCGCATCAAGTTTGATTTCAATATGATTTTCGTAGACATAAATTTTATCAACAACATTTTTCAAGTCCAACTCGGTCAATTCATCTTTTTGAAGAATGGTATCGAAAGTTTCGATAATATAATCCGAATTACTCTTCAGACTTTTTATATTATCCGTCTTATCGTTGCACATCAAAAGTTGTGCTTTATACCCCTCTATTTTGCCACACAACTCGTTTTCAAGCGAATTATAGGTTTCTTCAAGCAATTCCTCGTTCTCGGGATTACGGATAATGTCACGGATTCTCTGCCGTTTTGTAATTTGCAATTCCTTTTGTGCTTTTTCGATTTTTTCATTAAGCAAATCTATGGCAGACTTTCTTTTTTGCGGACTGTTCTGATTTTCGCTTTCAAGGGCAGAGCCGATTACATTCACATTTTTGACAATTTCACAGCGAACCTTTGCAAGATATGTTTTTACAATGCTGTCCATCATATCGACCCTTGTATGATGAGAAGTGCAGTATTTTTTGCCGTGCTTGTGATAATTTCCGCAAATGTATGACGGAGCCATTCTCGGTGTACTGCGAGAGAACATTGGACTTCCGCAATCACCGCACACAAGAAGCCCCGTATATTTCGTTGAATATTTGCCTACTCCGTGATAATGATTTGTGGAGCGTTTTGACATAAGCGTTTTTACATTGCTAAAAGTTTGCTTGTCGATTATAGCCTCGTGATGTTCTTCAAAAACTATGTTGTTTTCGTCATCAAGTTTGACTTCTTTGCCGTTGATTTTTGTTCTGGTGTACTTTCTTTGCCTCAACACGCCTGTGTAAAAATCATTGCTCAAAATAGTTCTGACCGATGCCGTATTCCATATAGGATTTGCCTCGTATTTCGACTTTTCGCCCTCTGACTCATACCGTTCTTTTTTAACCATAGACGGTGTAGGAAATCTTTGCTCAGTAAGGTATTCTGCAATTTTTTTGTATCCCCAACCGTTGCAATAAAGTTCAAAAATTTTCTTAACGGTCAAAGCATTCGGCTCGTCAACTTTAAAGGTCATCTGTTTGTAGTTTACCATTTCATATCCAAACGGCACATTGCAAATCCACTTGCCGTCTTTCTGCCGTCTGTTAATTACAGCCTTTATTTTCTTTGAAGTGTCTGTAACCGGCATTTCATTGATTAAAAACTGAAACTGAATTTTGAGCCAATCGTCATCATTCGGGAAGTCGATGTTGTCGACAATAGAGATAATTCTCATTCCTGCATCTCTCAAATCTTCAAGTTCGCACAAGCCTCTGCTGTTTCGTCTTGAAAATCTTGAAAAGTCCTTGACTATAAGAATATCATATTGATGACTGAGCATAAGACTGCGCATTTTTTGGTATTCTTCTCGTTGCTCAAAAGTGTAACCGCTTCGATCACGGTCAACATATAAATCAAGTTTACTGTTTGGAAATTTATTTTTTACAAACTCCTCAATAATTGCTTTTTGGTTTTCTATTGATGTGTTGTCCCTGTCCTCAAACAAGTCAACAGAAATTCTTGTATATCCGCAAATAGCGAATTTTTCCACAAAAACACCCCTTTCTTATAGTCATATTGCCATATAAATCGGTGACATATCAAGTCATAAATATTGGATTTGCAACCAAAATATAACAGCCGATTTGTGCATTATGCCACAGCTTTTCTTTTTATTCTTCGGTCAATAATGGCAGTTGTGCCCGCAATTAAATCGTTACTGCCCGATACAAATACAACAGGCTTATATCCCATTTGATTACAAATATCAATTAATTTTGACAATGAATTATTCTCATCAACCATTTGCTTTTCAGCTTTGCTGAGCCAAATTTCAAACACCTTTTGCGTTTCGTTTTTTTCTAACTGCATAGTATCCCTCCTCTGATAGTTTTGGTAATTAAATGGCAAATTATACCAAGTCAATATCTGTATATTGATTAACAGCAACATTTGCCACATTTGAATCAACCTGTTGGGTCAATGCCCTCTTTGAATTAAGAAAAATTCACACGAACCCCCAGCCCGTTGGTGAGGGCAAAATCTTTTCGTGATTTTGATACCCCCACCCGTAAAACTGCGTTTTTATTATCCGTGTAGATTTATGTACACTCTTTTTCAACCTTTTTTATAGTAAAAATGCTCATTCATAAGTTTGCATGCAACTTTATACATTTCTGCTGCTTCCTCGTCTTGTTCGTATGTCAATTCGTGAACTAAACCTTGTGCCATTTCTTTTGACTCCTCCCAATAAGAGTCATTGTAAACAATAAAGTCGGTAGCAGTACTAAAACGCAACCTATCAGAATAGTGACTTGCCAACACCTCTGCTTGTCCAACATCAGTATAATCAATTGGTTTATATTGCAAATCCATTTGAAACTCAAAATCGTTATTGAAATCATCAGGTGCAACATAACCTTCCTGTATAGCAATTCTGCTATAAAAGTTTTGAGCAGATTTCCATATCGTTGCAAGTTCGCTATCATCAAGTGGAGGATTGCACAAAGCAGCCTTATCGAGGAACAGCTGATACGCCTCATCTGTATCTCCGAATCGCTTGATAACCTTGCTTGCGTAGTGCGACATTGTGCTATTGCGACTACCTTCCATAATCACTTCATCTGCCTTTGTTCTAGTCGGCTGTTGAATATATGATGTAATATCGCAGCTACCTTCGTGCCAAATAACACAAGCATCGTTGCCAAAAATGGACCTTGCGGCGTCAACTGCATTTTTGGCAAAGAAACGGTATTTTTCAAAAACACCTTTTTGATTTGTGCGTAATCGTTTGTGTCGGTCGTTTCATCTATAGGAAAATAGATATGAAAGCGAGGTCTGGCACAGGCATTACCTTTAACCTTGTTGTTGTTTCTACTTGTAACGAGGACATAATTTACATCGGGAAAATATGCCTCGATAAGGTCAGATGTAAGCCATTTGTCAGGCTCGTTACTGTGGTCGTTGTCACAGTCCATAACGATTACATTTGACGATTTGAAATTGGCAATGCTTCGTTTGCTGTCATTAAAATACGAGCACACATGGTCGTATAAAGCAGCCTTTTTCATATCGTCGGCGTTACCTATTTCAATGCAATTCGGATAAAAGCAGTTCTTTGCATTACCTTTAAAATTACTGGTATAAATTCTAAATTTCATAGAATTACCTCCTTCAAATAATTAAATTTATTGAAAGCTCATAAGGCCTTATAGAGCTTTCGATATATTCAAAATCTCGAGATATTTGACTGAATTTAAAATGTCCTCTCACAATACGCAGATTTAGAGGGGCAAAATTCACGCTTTTTTGCAAAAAAATTTCAAAAAATATTTTCACCTCCCATAAGGTAGCCACGGGAGAGGTCAAAATTGGACATTTTTTCAAAAAATTTTTTTGGGACAAAAAATAAAGCCTTCCATAACGCCAAGCGTTATAAAAGACTTTATAAATGCTATTCAATTTTAAATTTGAAGAACAAAATATAAAATATATGAATTATGATTTTTTATTTATTACCGGTTAATGATAGCATAAATCAAAACTATTGCATATTATGTCTTTTAGTTATATTATATTCATAGTTATTAAATTTATTTGGAGTTAAGATATGACATATAAAATGGCTTTATTTTTATCAAAATTGAAAGGATATAAAAATATGAATATAGATAAAACACTTTATAAAAGTTTAAATTCAAGAGAAAAAGCAATAGAGTGGGGAGAAACACATTATAAAGATTGGAAAGAGCATTATAGTAGTTTGTTGTCTGAAATGGAATATAACCATAATAAAAGCGATTATTACGATGCTATTGACTCTTACTGTGGATGTACATATAGCTCAATTAATGAATATTTGAGAAATAATAAAAATGATACAAGCAAAAGTAAATTTATCCGTGAATACACCGACATATTAATACTATTGCTGTATTTGTCTCCGAGAATACCGGAAAACATTGTTTTATATAGACTTGTTAATAAAGAATTCATCAAAAATTTCTTAGGAAAAAGCAATAAAGGTTCTTATATAACAGAATTAGGATTTGTAAGTACGAGCCTATCATCTGATATAGTCAAAATAGTGGATGAATCTTATTCAAACTATAACGATTTATTAAAGATATATGTAGAGAAAGGAAATGTTGGACTATATACTTCTATATTTGTAGAAAAAACAGAAGCTGAAATGCTATTGCCACCAAATGCAAGATTTTATCTTATATCAAAACCTTATTATGATAAATCCTTGGGAAAACAAGTATATGAATGTAAAATTGAATATTTCGGAAACATTAAATAATCAATAATTTAAGTTAGATAAAAAACGACTTAACTGTATATAATCATAATAAAAAAATAATTTAATAGCTATTATTCCAGTTTATATTAAATATAAAATTCAGATATATCCTATTATTTGTAAAATATTCAGAATAATAACCCAGTGGGGGATAAAATCACGAAAAAGTTTTCATATTCCCAACGGCATAGGACTTCACACAAATTTTTTTATGTTCAAACAAGGTATTGTGCATAAAAAATAATTAACCAACACCCAGCCTCTATTATAATAATTCTAACATCAAACAATCGTAACTTCTAAAATTGCATTTTAAAAAATGACAGTCAAAGACGGCTGTATCTATAACTTTATATATAAAAGTTTAAGATTTAGGTGTCATTGACTGTCATCGTTTATTTATTTAAAACTTTTAATTAATTAAAACAAATATTTACTTTGTTTTCTTAAATATAAAAATATATTTGTGGTTATCTATATTTTTTATCAATATTTCCAGATTAATTGCATTTGTTTCATAAAATCATTAATTTATATTACAACTTTATTATATTGCATAAGCTCATCAATCTTTAAATTTTTTGCCGTTATTTAATTGTCTGTGGATAGAATTGATTTCATATATGTATAAGATATTTCTTCAATTTCGTCAGAAGATAAAAAATCAAGTAATGACACCACACCGTAATGATTAAGATATGAATCGCAAAGTTTTCTGAATGTAGGTGTTGCATTATTTCCTGTTTCTTCCTGAATTCTTTTCAAGGCTTTTAATACGCCTTTAACAATCGTTTTGTTCATACTGAACGATTGGTCAAAAAGATCTTTTTGAATCTGTTGAGCAGAAAAAAGCACTTTAGTTAAATACCACGGATCAGATGATTCCTGCTCCTCGTCATATGTAATATACCCGGACCACCACAGTCTTGAAATTGCATTGTAGTAAAGTAAAGACGACCTGCCTTCCGTTGCAAAGAAACGCTGGTCTAACCTAACAGTTCCATCATCTTTTTTCCATCGTTCAAGTATATATTTTTTGAACTTAATATGGCATAGCGCTGACCATAATAACGGGTCCGAAGCCTGTAATGGGTTGATTTTTTCTTTATACTGACTATACAGCATTTTGATATTTGTTAAATCGTCCTTGTTTTTTGTTTCTGTATCATCGCCGGTATGAACAAGTTCAATAGTCGGAACCGAAATAGTGGACTCCTTATAGAACTCATCGATACCAACAGACTTGAAATAATCACTTAACCAAGGTTCTTCGCTATAATAATTATCTTTATTATTGTTCAAGTCTTTTTTTAAACAGTTATAGGCGTCTTTAGTAAAATAAACTAAATTCATCATAATACTTCGTCCTCCTGTCTAATTGTTGACCATTCTTTTATTTTCTGAAACAGATTATTTAACGAATCACCTTCAACATTCCCA
The DNA here is from genome assembly GCA_003526845.1 of Oscillospiraceae bacterium. Classification (GTDB taxonomy): domain Bacteria; phylum Bacillota; class Clostridia; order Oscillospirales; family Acutalibacteraceae; genus Eubacterium_R. The sequence continues at coordinate 8,995 of DPVM01000014.1, read as the reverse complement.
AGAAGTATATTGGCTAATTCCAAATCAGATCGGTCGGAACTTGATAAATCATCAATTCCGATCTTTTTATATAGGGCGTCCAAAATAGAATCTGCCCATATTGTTCCGATATAGTGTTTTTCAATATCGTCCGGCTCAAGCATTTGTTCATTTCGGATTTTTGAAATACCTTCCGTAATCGCCGGTAAAACAACAGAAGCCTGCAAAAAGCGTTCAATCTCTCTTTTATACATTTTCTTTTTCATCAAGGTTCCGTACGAGACAAATTCAGCATCCGGCAAGGTAACATATATGTAATTTGTCAAATCAGGATTTTCGTCCTCAAGGGATGCGAAATGAACCGTCATACTTTGCGTATTTTTACTTCCTCTCACCAAAACTACACCTGCTGCATTCTTTTCCAATACAGAATTCAGCTTAATCTTTATTCCGGCTTCGTTTGCTAAAACGTCTCCTTTTCTGAGTTTAAATGACGATTCACCGAAATATTTTTTGTTAAATTCTTCAAGCTGATAATCAGCAGAATTTTGATTAATTACGACAATCGCCTGAAAATCAATAACATCGGTTACCAAATTCTTAGGAATTGATATTTGTGTGGGTTCGTTTAATGTTAATTTGTAGGGTTTGCGAAATGAGGTTCGGAAACACATCACACGCAAAACAACACTTGCAAGCTGTTTGTTAATTAAATCCTCCATACCGTCACATTTTAATGAACACAACACTTCAAAAACAAGTTCACTACCGTTATCGCTGTGATTTGTAACTTCTATCGAAAAACTTGAATCAATAAAATCTCCGGTGTATTCAGTCAAAACAGGATGAGGGTATTCAACTATTTGTTTTCTCATTTGACACCTCCATTGTAAATTCAGGAATTAAAGCCATAATTTCTTCATTGGCAAACTCAACGTAAATATAGTTGTCTCCTTCACGCAATGAAATGGGACCCATAATTTCACTGTTAACATCTTTTAACGGCAAATTTTCAAGTTTTACATTTTTAATGACAAGTGCATCTTTTCCATTATCTTCACGTCCTGCATAATATCTAATATATACATTTGAATACTCTTGCGGCGAGTTCAAATATAATCTGTATTTGTTACCTGCCATCAGATAAGTTCTGTGCTCCGTGATATTAAGAGAAACAATTTTAACTTTTCCGCTTCCGGAAGAAACACCTTTTTTATCACCACTTGACTGCTTGACAACTTCTATTTTTTTATTTTGCCTTTTTTTGTGTTTGCGTTTACCCGCTTTAATACCGCTGCCTTTAGCTGCTGTACCGTTTTGGCTTTCTGCGCTTTCATATTGATTATTATAAAAAACTCGTCCATCATAAGATGAGATTTCTTTAATCTTAATATCTGTTCTCAGACCATCCGTTCCTTCACTTGATACCGACATATCTGAGGAATCCGGCAAATAGCTACCAATGCCTGCGTCAACTTTATCAGTTATTTCAGCACGCTCAAATTCATCCAGTATATTTTGGATTGCTTTTGAAATGTTTCGTATATACTTTGCGGCAAGATTATGTAGTTTCTTATCATCAGTTATGTTTTTAGCTTTCCATTCAGTATGCTGCGGAGGTTCGGCTTTACGCAGTGTTTTGCTTAGTTTTTTCTCTCCTACATCATTTACAATAACAACGATTGAATAATGAGGCAATGATTCAGAAGTGGTATTTATCAGCATACCGGTGGATCTGAATCTTGACAGAGAAGCTCGATAAGAGTCATCATAGCGGACATAAATACTAAGGTCGTTACTTTCTTCAATTTTTCTGTTTTGAGGCTTACTCTTTGTCACTGTTTCATATATTTGACGGGTATACCTTAACTGAACATCCTCCGAGAACTCGTCATACAGCAATGACTCAAGATTGTTTTTATCAACGACATATGTAATATCGTCAGATTTTACCGTAACTTCCAACTTTCCTTTCAAAATCGCTAAAATAAAGTTCTTGAGTATGGCAACAACAGTTGTTTTTTCCCAGTTTGGATACTCATCAGTCTTAAAACCAAATATGGCTACATCTGTTCCCGGTTCCGTCCTTTTGAAAATATCTAATTGCGCAACATCACAATTATCCTCCGGAAGTACAGGTCTCCAAGTATATTCGTTTTCAAAATATAAATACTTGCCTGTCGACTGTGTCGGCAGATTTTTTCCGTTAATATGTCGTTGAGATGTAACAATATGAGTTACTCCCTCAAATGCACGACCGCCATCTTCTGCTAATGTGTTATAGCAAACCATATTATATGCCGAATATGCAAACGGTGCGTTTTTTCCTATACCGAAACTGCCGGCACTGCTGTCATTTTGTTTTATGGATATACCTTCTGTGTCAACCAAAAGATTCCATACCGATTGTTCACCGGGTTTAGGATTTACGCCTGTAAGACCGGAGGTGTTATAGTCGCTCATAACAAGAACAGGAATAAATTCTTCAGTTAACGCTGATTTTATATTTGCTAAAAATGATTCAATATCCGGTGTACAAAGAGGATGATTGTTCCAAAAACTAATTGCATTGTCAACCATATTTTCATATTCCGAGAACAACGGGTATTTGCTTTTTTCTAAATAAACTAATTCAAATTTCATCTTTACCGGAACTTCATCGGGTAAGTCTTTTCTTTTAGCGTCCAAAGAGTTTTGACAAATTTCACGTGCTAAACCATCCATTACCCCGGTACCTTTAAACATTGTAATTGCCGCATTATTGCTTCCGCTTAGACTTGCTGTGCCAAGAAGCGGAAAATCCCAGCGAATATTACTCATAATATACCTCCTTAGTTCAGAGTAAATTTTTCATTGCTTGAATCTACGCCCAAAAACTTGTTTTTTGTGTTTTTTAATTCTTTTTCCAAAGCACCGAATATTTTCTTTATGTCTTCATCCGTATAATCATAATTTGATTTGCTTGAACAGTTTCCAAGCAGTCGCATCATTTCAAGTATTTTATTTGTTCGTGCTTCAGCAATTCTGACAAACTTGTCTCTTTTCGTTTCCTGTGGCATATAATCAACCTCTTTCTATATATTTCTACAACACCAGTATACACATTTTAAAATTATTTGTCAATATATTTTGAAAATAATCGAAAAATGTAGGATATATTTTGCAAATATAAAAAGCACAGATTTCAAATCTGTGCTTTTGAACTAAAAATAATTATATATTATTTTCGTTATTTAATTGTTCAAAACATTTAAGCATATATTCCGCCATTGTTTTTATCAAGGGAATAGTTACTGAATTGCCAAACTGTTTATATTGTTGTTGCATTGATATTCCGTCCGGGAAACTAAAAGTATCAACTCCATTTTCAACAAATGCATAATTGATAAAGCCTTGTAACTTTCCCCATTCTGTAGGAGTCATTACTCTTATACAACGGTCATTAATAGGCGTATGTTTGGTCGGATAAATAGCTCCTGCAACACCATCCTGATAATCAATGATAAGGTTTCTTTCTTTTCCCGATCCACCTGTTGCTAATATAGTGTTAGCAACAGGGTGTTTGATTTCCGGTGAATTAACAATCCGGTAACCGAATCCGTTACCATTTTCAGCCTGCCTTTCTCTGTGTGCAACTAATGTATTATAATAACCGGATGACATATAATAACACAAATCTGCTCCGTATTCTAATAATCCGTCATTTAAATCATTATATATTACAGTTTCGCTGCATAAAGGCAACATGCCAAGTTTTAATAAAGAATCCTGTGAGTATATTTCACGGTTAAATGCCATAATATATGTTCTCGGTCTGTTTTGCGGTATTCCGAAATAACGTGAATTCCTAATAAAATTATGGGGATTTATTATGAACGTGCCGTCTTCAGCATAATCTAAACCTATTATCTTATAATTTAGTGTGTTTTCCAATCTATTAATAATAGTTTTAAAGGTATTTCCTTTATCATGTCTTATAAGGTTTTCAACATTTTCTAAAAAAACAGCTTTTGGTCTGGTTCTTTTTATAATATCGGCAATATGATTAAAAATAATTCCTTTATCAGGGTCATCAAATCCTTTTTGATTGCCAACCGCACTGAAAGTCTGACATGGGAATCCAGCAAGCAGCACATCATATTCAGTATTCTCCGCCAGCAGTTTAAAATCCTCGGATGTCAAATCATTTTCCGGATTATCGCCAAACAAGTGTTCATATGTTAAGCATGCATACTTGTCAACTTCAGCAGAAAGAACATTTTTAAAACAGTCAGTCATTTCAAACCCTTTACGAATTCCCCCGATTCCGGCACATAAATCAATTGTTTTATAAATCATCGTTTTTTACCAGTGCGTTTTCAATAATATCTGCACATTCCTTTAAATTATTCTTAATATCTTTCCCCCAAAATCTAATTACCGTCCAGCCTTCTGATTTGAGTTTTTCAGTTACTTCAATATCACGCTGAATATTTCTTTCAATTTTCGGCAACCAAAAATCTCTGTTAGATTTAATTTCATTTCGCTTGTTTTCCCAATCGTATCCATGAAAGAATTCGCTGTCACAGAACACAGCAACTTTTTTACCTATAAAAACTATATCAGGTTTGCCATATACATTTGCTGCGTTTTTTCTATACCTCAAACCTCTATGCCACAATTCTTTTTGTAGCATAACTTCAATCTTTGAGCCCTTATTCTTAATAGCTTTCATGTTTTTTGTTCGTTGTTCCGGGGTATGATTATCCATAAAAGTCCTTAAAATTATTAATTTTATTTATAATATCATATTTTTTTCATTTTATCAATCAAAACACAACACCCAAAAAGGGAATCATCCCTCCTGAAAAGTTGCTATTTAATTCTATAATAACAAATACCTTTACCATTGCCTTCTCTTTTTAATTCTCCTGCTTCAACAAGTTTGCGCAACGAAACTTCGATTGAACTCAGGCTCAATGACGGACACAATTCACGGATATCCTGCTTTGTAAATCTTCCGATTTTATACATAGTGGCTTTTCTTACAATTTCGATAGCAGTAAGTTTTTCATCAACAAGTTCAAATCTCTCCTGAAAATCTTTATACGCAGAGAGAATAGTGCCAAGCAAATATTTAATAAACGGCAGCTTATCTTCACTACCATCGTGCCAGCCGATTTGTGCCTGTGCAAGAGCGTTGTAGTACAAATCTTTGTCTTTTGCAATTTTAGCTTCCAATGATATATATTTTCCTACATAAAAGCCACTGCGATATAAAAGCAGTGTAGTCAACAAACGGCTCATTCTGCCATTGCCGTCGTTAAAAGGATGAATACAAAGGAAATCGTGAATAAACACAGGTATAGCAATCAACGGCTCTAATTCCATATTGCCTATAACACGGTTGTATTCTTCACAGATCTTATCTAAAGCATCAGGCGTTTCAAAAGGAGACAACGGCGTGAAAAGTGTTTCTCTGTGACCGTCGGGATATTCGGCACTAATATAATTTTGTACACTTTTTGTCCTGCCTGCCATTGGATTATTCATATGGTTATACAACATCTTATGCAGTTGCAGAATATAATTTTGTGTGATAGGTATGGCATCAAAGCTCTCATGAATAACGGAAAGCACATCACGATATCCGGCGATTTCCTGTTCATTTCTGTTTTTTGGAGTTGTCTTTTCTTCTACAAGCTGACGAACACGGGTATTTGTAGTAACAATACCCTCGATTGAGTTTGACGCTTCCGTACTCTGTACCTTTGCAATTTCCACAAGTTTTTCCAATTGAGCAGGGCGTTGTTTCAAATACAATTCCTGCTTTCCTGCTTCTTTGTAGATAGCAGCAATTAATCCAAGTACCTCGGAATCCCATTTTTTATTACCGATTTCAGAGTAATTAAAGTTTCTCATAACCTTACCTCCTCAACTTTCCCTTAAAAGATACCATAAATTACGGGTAAAGTCAACAGCCTACGGGCACATTCCCGTAAATCACCATTAATATTACTGGAATGAATGATTGTTTATGTTTTTTCTGTATTCAATATTATTACCCAATTATTAATTTTTCTTTGAATGAAGGTGAAAATATCGAAAAGAAGGATAGCGAAAGCCATCCCTCTTATACCTTTTGATGCTTTTAAAAACGTTATTTTTCGCCATCAAATTTGATTATATTTTTTATTATAATTTCAGCAAATTATGTAGGACGAAAGTAATGATATGATCGTCAAAAGCCTAGCAACCAAGGCGGTTCCCGAGTTTGAAGAGAGAAGAGAGAAAATACTTTGACGCTTTCAATGTTGTTAAAGAGGGGTCACCCTCTTTTATTCTAAACGATCTTCTTATTTCTTTAGGAATAACGATTCTGCCCAAATCGTCAATCCTGCGAACAATACCCGTTGCTTTCATTTTAATCTCCCTTTACGGTAAAATATTTTCTTCTGTAATATTTTGCTCAGATACATAAGTTTAATACTACAAATTTAATTCTATTTTTTGGCATAAATTTTTAGCCGATGATTAGTGATACAAAGCTTAGCTCATAGTACAATCCGCTTAATATCACAAAGAAAAAACGCGAGCAGGTCGCCCCGCTCGCATGCTTTAGGTCAATATAATTATTTCATAGACTCTTCGTAAGCCTTAATCATTTTCTTACTATTGCTACCTGCACGGCTCGTAAGGTTTTGAAGGGCTTTAGTGACTGTTGTTCCGGCTTTCAGATGTATCTCAAAGCGTGTTATTTCCTCATCGGGATAGACCGTAATATCGCTTATATATCGGTCTACAAACGCTCTGTCGATTTCCTCACCGTCAATATGCTTTTCCGCCGCTTTCAGTATGGCTTTGATTTCGGCAAGCTCTTTTTTCATCTCTCGTTCGGTTTTTGATGTTTTGTTCAGGGCGTTTATTTTTTTCTCAATGTCCTTGATTTCGTTATCGCAGTCGGCAGTCATTCGTATGAATTCGCTGTCGTTCATTCTTCCGTCAGCGTTGTATTGCAATAATTTCGCTTTCATTTTTTGCCGTGTGATAAGTTCTTGATTCAGCCTGTTAACCTCATCCTTGTTTTCGTTTGTATCAAGGACTTCGGACACAAGTTTCAGCACACACGCCGACAGTTCTTCAATATGCTGTTGCCCCGATTTGAAAATGTCTTCGATAATCGGCTTGATTTCGCTTTCATAAATCGCTCGGCTCGGACAGCTTGACGCACCGTTTTTTATCTTGCCTGAGCATACCCACTTTGAAATTTTCTCTCCGCCCTTGCTTACTGCGTCCTTGCGATAGTAGGGCATACCGCAGTGCGCACATATCAGTTTGCCTGTCAGCAGGTTTTGATGCACCGTCTTGTGCTGTGCCGTGATTACATCCTGGCTTCGCATATACAGTACTTCGTTTGCCTTGTCCCACAACTCCTCGCTGGCGATTGCAGGTACTGTTTCGCCGGTTTCATCTTTATACATAACCCATTCTTCCTCCGGCAAAAACTTTTGCTTTTTGGTGAACAGGTCTGTAATTCGCACCTTGTTTCCGGCATAGTAGCCCTTGTATTTCGGGTTGCGTATGATGTTGCTCATCGTTGAGTGGGAGAGCATTTTGCCCTTGGAATTTCGTATCCCTTTTTGGTAAAAATGCTTTTCCATTTGCTTCATACTGAATTTTCCCGTGGCATACATTTCAAACAGTTCTCGCACAAAGTCGGCTTGCGTTTCGTCAATCATCAGCTTGCCGTCTTTTTTGATGTAGCCGTACATATTGTTTGTTCCGAGTACAGTCCCTTTTTTGATAGCCTGTTGATGACCGAATCGCACACGTGTAGAGATTTTTCTCGACTCGTCTTGCGCCATTGATGACATAATTGTCAGCCTCAGCTCGCTGTCCTCGTCAAGCGTATTTATGTTGTCGTTTTGAAAATACACAGCCACTCCGCTTGATAAAAGTTCACGGGTAAAGCGAATACTGTCCAGCGTGTTACGGGCAAATCTCGATACCTCTTTGGTTACAATCAGGTCAAACATTCCTGCCTTTGCGTCCTCAATCATTTCGTTGAATCGCTCACGCTTTGCAGTCGATACGCCCGATATGCCCTCGTCAACATAGCCGTCAACATATTCCCAATTCGGATTTTTCCTAATGAAATCGGTGTAATATGTTATTTGGTTATCAAGCGAATTTAACTGAACATTAAAATCCGTGCTGACACGAGCGTAAAATGTCACTCGCAAAGGCAGGTTCATAAAGTTGATATTTTCTTTTCTGATTCTCTCACGAGTTGAATATATATCCATATTTTTACTCCTTTCCAAGCAGACAATATCACAAATAATTTCTATTATCCAGCTTTATTTTACAGTATTTCACCCCTGCGTTCATTAGGGGATTGATACCTGTTTTGGTAATGTTTTACAGAGCTTTTCAGTTTATTTTTCCGTATCTGCGATTGACTTCCACGCTGATTTTACTCATCAATTTGCGATAGGTTTTGTCGTCAATGGCATTTTGATTTAGCAGGGTATTTGCAAAATGCTGCATCCAAAGCTCCGTGCTGATTCTCTCATCGGCAATGTTTTGTGTATTGATTTTCGGCTCACTCCCGCTTGATTTTTCAATACTATTATTGCCTGATGCTTTAGAATTTATTTCCTTTGCTGCCATAAGGCAACACGCTAACTATGATTTTATATCTGCCTCCTTTAATTTGATTTGCCTTTCATTGTAAATTTGTAGTTCATATTAACCTCCTATTTTGCTCACAGGCTTTCACAAATCGCCTGTAGGCTGTTTTTAGTTTTAGTCCGACGAGTTACTCTATTTTTGAGTGAACTCGTCAATTTTTGCTCACAGCGTTGCCAAAATCCTTTGATTTTTAATCATCATATAGCAACGCTCAAGTGAATACGCAAAAGCCTTGATTTTCTGCGAAAAACAGCCTCAACTGCATACGAATTTGGAATCATACGCAAAAGTATTACGAATCGAAAAGCCGACAGGCTTTGCCGGACGGCGTTTTCGGGCATTT
>DPVM01000015.1 GCA_003526845.1 Oscillospiraceae bacterium | reverse complement strand
CCGTACAGAGCATATGTTCTTCGAGGAAGACAGAATCGCTGCATTCCGTGAAATGATTTGTTCAGACACAGTAGAAGAGAGAGAAGCTGCTCTCGATAAGATTCTTCCTTATCAGCAGGGCGACTTTGAAAAGCTTTACGAAGCACTTGAGGGTTGCCCGGTTACTATCCGTTTCCTCGATCCTCCGCTTCATGAGTTTGTTCCTACAGAAGAGGCTGACATCGAGAAACTTGCAAAGGCTCAAGGCAAGTCGGTAGAGGATATTAAAGCTATCATCGCTTCTCTTCACGAGTTCAACCCAATGATGGGTCACCGTGGTCTCCGTCTTGCAGTTACATATCCTGAAATTGCAAAGATGCAGACAAGAGCCGTAATTCGTGCAGCAATCAATGTTCAAAAGGCTCATCCTGATTGGACAGTTGCTCCTGAAATTATGATCCCGCTTTCATGCGACACTAAAGAGCTTAAGTATGTTAAGGACATCGTTGTTGCAACTGCCGATGAGGAAATCGCAGCAGCAGGCATTGATATGAAGTATGAAGTTGGTACTATGATTGAGATTCCTCGTGCTGCTCTTACAGCAGGCGATATCGCTAAGGAAGCTGAGTTCTTCTGCTTCGGTACTAACGACCTTACTCAGATGACTTACGGCTTCAGCCGTGACGATGCAGGTAAGTTCCTTGATGCTTATTATGACAAGAAGATCTTTGAAAACGATCCGTTTGCAAAGCTTGATCAGGTTGGCGTTGGTCAGCTTATGAAGATGGCTGTTGAAAACGGTAAGGCTACCCGTCCTTCACTCCACTGCGGTATCTGCGGTGAGCACGGCGGCGATCCTTCATCTGTTGAGTTCTGCCACAAGATTGGTCTTGATTATGTATCATGCTCACCGTTCAGAGTTCCGATCGCAAGACTTGCTGCCGCTCAGGCTGCTATTGCAGAAATGGACTAATCGCTTAAAACAGTTATTTGTTTTTCAAATAATATACAGCAAAACAAAGCCTGTCGGCACTTTGGCGCCGACAGGCTTTTACTTTGTAAAAAATTAAACTGTGCGTTACTTGCCACAATAAAAATCCGCCAAAGGACATATTGCAAAAAGCAATTGGCATTGTTTGCAATGTGTTACTTGGCGGATTTCAATTTGATTTGAGCGATATTATTTGTCTTGTCCGTTCTCACTTGCTGAGTCGGAAAAATCAACAATATCGTCCTCAATTTCTTTTTTTTCTTCTATATTGAGTGTCTTTTTTATTTTCTTCTTTGTTTTTCTGACAACAATACCGACTATTGCGCCCACGGTAACAACACCGGCAACAACAAATTGCAGCGCATAGCTCATTACTGATGGGTCAATATATAGATTATTTGGATTTATCATTTTTCTTCTCCTTTTGTTTTAGGATTAGTTTATTTATTATGTATTTTCCTGCAATCTCACCGCTTTTGCCGTAGTTTGCAACATATTTTGTGCGGATTTCGCGAATTTTGTCGGTGTATTCCGCCTTTGAAACAAGCATTTTGTCGATTGTGTCGGATAAACTGTCAAATTCATTCGGCGCAAACCGCTTGCCGATAAGATTACGGAGTTTAAGTTCAAGCGGCTCTATTCCGATTTCTTTGTAGTCTTTGTTGTAGATTTTCGGCGGTGTGTCAATAAAAATGCACGGTTTCAGTGTTACATATGAAAATTCAAAACAGGTTGACGACCAATCGGTGATTACTATATCAGAATTATAAATTGATTCGCTGCCGGAAAAGTCAAGTTCAAACGATAAATCGCCTTTATCATAACCGCTGTATCTTTCAACGATTGCATCAAGTCGATTGGGATATCTTTTTTTGTATTCCGGATGCGGTCTGACAACAACATTATATCCCTTGCCGAGCAATGCGTCAAGCAAATTGTCGATACAACTGTCAAGTATGTTATCCTCCTGCCAAGACGGCGCAATCAAAATTTTCGGCGTGGCGTCTGTGCGCTTTTCCGATGCGTCATATCTTTCTTGGAGTGTTTCCAAAAATCCGTATCCGCACACAACAAGCTCTTTTTTGGGCAGATTGTAAAGCTCTTCCTGCTTGCGGATTTCGGGAATTTGGAAATCGCCGACACAAAAAATCGTGTCAAAATGGTCAAGACACCCTTTGTTCATTACCATATGCGTGCTCATCGGACCGTGAACTGTGTAGATATATTCAATGTCTTTTTTGACATATGAGCGTTTGTAATAATATGTTTCAAGGTCCGGCGTTGTCATAAGAACAATATCGGCGTCCATTTTCATAAAAACGGTCACCATCTTTTTTTCGCCTATGAAATACGCGCGAAAATTTTTGTTTTCCTTTTGCAAGTTGAAAACATTGTCGTTGGGGTCGCTTGTTATGTAATGCACGATGATGTTTGAATTGTTCAATAGATATTTGATAATTCTTTCAAAATATTTGTAAAATCCGCCGTTTTCGGCATAAATTACAAGGTGCTTGTTTTCGATTGAAAAAAATCGTTTGCAGTCAGCCTTTTCGCGTTTATAAAGCTCGCTTCCGCGTTTCGGCGAATTTGTTCCGCCGATTGATGATATTTTTTCAAGTTCTGCCTTGCTTGCCTCAAGCTCGGCGTAATCAATGTGCTTTTTAGGGTTCATTACGGCGTTGAGTATCAGCTGTTGCGCCATAGTGAAAAGGTTACTGCATATCCAATATAAACCGACTCCGGCGGGAACAAAACCTCCCAAAATCAGTGAAATCAAAATTGAAACGGCGTTTGTGCCTATTTGTTCAAGTTTTGATTGCTCAGCCTGAAGCGGATTTTTTATGTTTTGAAACAGGCAAAGTGCAAGTGCCGAAAACCCTGCTAAAATCGGCACGGCATACATTATTCCGCCTGCCGAAAAAGGAGTTGCGGACAAATCAAAGCCGCAGAATTTCATATTGAGCGCATCAATTGCCGCCTTTGTGCCGTCCGACAAACCGGTTGAAAATCCGTTTTGAATTTCTCTTACCGCAAAAAGCTGTACTGCGTTTGAGTCAGAATCAATTGCGGTGCCTTTGCAAACAGCGTCGATTATTTGTTTAACGGTGCCTTGGTCAAGCGAGAGAACATTTGTTAACGGATTATATATTATTTGAATAACGCACATAAGCAGGAAAAGCTGTATTATCATCGGCACAAGACCAAGCAGCGGATGGTAGTGCTCCTGCTTATACAAAATTAATTGCTCGTCTGATATTTTATCTTTTTCGCCGTAGTATTTTGCTTTGATTCTGTTAAGTTTTGGCTGAATTTTTATCAAATTAAGCGAGTTTTTGTGAGTCCACAACGAGATTGGAAACAAAACGATTTTTGTTATAAATGTAAAAAGGACTATCGCCAATCCGTAGCTTGACAAAAGCTCGTAGCAAAATTTAATTATATATCCGAGCGGTTTTGCTATGTATTCCATGTTCTCTCCCGATTAATACCAAGCTTGATTTGTATCGCGTGATTCTTCAAGTTTCCAATTCTTTATATTTGCGGCATCGCCGGTTATAGTGTATTTGTCTAATATCAGTTTGCTGTTGCCGGTAAGCCTTGAGTGGTAATAAATTCTCTCTCTTGCGCTGTCTTGTGCTATGTCAAAGAGGCTTTCGCCGTAATCGGTGCTTGCTTTTATGCCGGTGTCTTTAACAATTGTCGGTATAATGTCGGCAACCGATGCCGGTGCATGGCTCACACTGAGTCCGCTTGTTTTTGATGATTTCGGTTTAACAAAAACAGCTGTTTTTGTGCCGGTGTCAGTGCTTTCAAGCAAGGGCTCGGTGTCTGTGTACGGATAGCCGTGGTCGCCTGTTATCACAATTGTTGAGTTGTCATATACACCGAGTTTCTTCATTTGGTCTACATAGTCTGCGATAATCTTAAACGAGCCGATTGTTTGCTCTTTTGAGGTTGAGGCTTTCACTCTTTGCGCATCTGCATCAAGTGTGTACGGAGAATGTGTACCGTGAAGGTAAATAAAGGTGTAATTTTTGTCGCTGTTTGTGTAATGCAAACCGCTTGATTTCAGATTTTTGTATAATTCGGCATCATCGTCATGATAAATTTTATCTTTACTGTTAAGTTTGGAGAGCGTAAGTACCGTGCCGTTTGCTGTATGTTTGAACAAAAGCGTCGGCATTTTGCATGCAATTGTGCGCGCGTCTGAAAGTGATAGCAGGTATTTGAGTATGTTTGTCTTGTCCGGAGTGTAACCGTTGATTTTTGTCGCATTGCTTACGGTGTCCTTAAAGCACTCCGCGTCGGAATATTCATAATATCTGTCTGCATAAATGTTTATTTCATAGCCGTTGCTTTTTAAGTCCTTTAAAAACGGCGATGTTGTGTATGCTTTTTTAAAATATTCGTTTGACGATGTGTTGCCGTCATAAGTCACACCGGTAATCAGTCCGGCAACGGCAGGATATGTTCGGCTGAATGTCGAAACAGCGTTGTCAAAATAAGTGAATCCGTCAAGCGATTTTGAAAAATAGTTCGGATTATCGTTTACAACTTCGTCATAATATTTTGTGTCAAATCTGTCGAAAAGAAAATACACAATATTTTCCTTCTTAGATACACCGAAAAGATTTTTTTCGGACAGAGCGTAATTTATCGTCGTGCCGTTTTTGTTTACAAAATCCTTTGTCGCAAAATCCGACACAAGCGTTGCCGAATTCATTGCGATAAGTAAAACACATATAAACGCGCAAACATTTTTCCATTTGTTTTTCAGCAGCACACCTGCCAAAAACAGCGCATACGCAACGGCAATTATTATGATTAAAAATATCGTTGTCGATTTGCCGTAATCAATTCTGACATCGCCCGATACAAGCGTGCCTTTGCCGACAGTCAGATTGTATATGTAGTCCGATATAAAAACGGACAGCAAAAGTGATGTGATAATGTTTAAAATGTATTTGTTGAATATCATCAAAACGGCAAACAAAATCGCAAAGCTTGCAAAAAACGAAAGTAAAACTCCGCCGATAATATCACTGAGTGCAAATGAAAATTCCTGTGCATTGTTAGCCACAATGTCTATTGGATTAAACAAAAATATAATAAAGGAAAAGACAAACGAAACCAAGGCACTGATAAGCACCTTTTCTTTGGTTGTATATTTGTTCATTTTTGTTCTGCTTTTTGCAATCTTTTTGTCAGACATACAAGTTTCACCTATTTAAAACAATATTATATTATATAATACCATTTTTGTGCATATTGTTCAAGCAAAAAAAGCCGCGAAGCATTTGCTTCGCGGCTCTTAATTTATTCGGTTATTAATTAGCCAAGCTCTGAGAAGTACTTGATTGTTCTAACCATCTGTGATGTGTATGAGTTTTCGTTATCATACCAAGAAACAACCTGAACCTCATATGTGTCTTCTGCAACCTTGAGAACCATTGTCTGGGTTGAATCGAAGAGTGAGCCATATCTCATACCAACGATGTCTGATGAAACGATAAGGTCTTCGTTATAGCCGAATGACTCAGTAGCTTCAGCCTTCATAGCTGCGTTGATAGCATCAACAGTAACTTCCTTGTCTGTCTTGATAACAGCTGTAAGGATTGTTGTTGAACCTGTCGGAGTAGGAACTCTCTGTGCAGAACCGATAAGTTTGCCGTTGAGCTCAGGAATTACAAGACCGATAGCCTTTGCAGCGCCTGTTGAGTTAGGAACGATGTTAACAGCACCTGCACGAGCACGACGAAGGTCGCCTTTTCTCTGAGGGCCGTCAAGAATCATTTGATCGCCTGTGTAAGCGTGGATTGTGCACATAATACCGCTCTGGATAGGAGCAAAGTCGTTAAGAGCCTTTGCCATAGGAGCAAGACAGTTAGTTGTGCAAGAAGCAGCAGAAATAACTGTGTCTTCAGCAGTAAGTGTGTCGTGGTTTACATTGTAAACGATTGTAGGAAGATCATTTCCTGCAGGAGCAGAAATAACTACCTTACGAGCGCCTGCCTGAATATGAGCAGAAGCCTTTTCTTTAGAGGTGTAGAAACCTGTGCACTCAAGAACAACATCTACGCCAAGCTCGCCCCAAGGAAGGTCAGCAGCGTTTGGCATTTTGTAAATAACGATCTTCTTGCCGTCAACTACAATGTAGTTGTCCTCGCCTTCACCCTCGTGGAAATCAACAGTGTGACCCTGAGCAACATAGTTACCCTGTGATGAGTCATACTTAAGAAGATGAGCAAGCATCTTTGCACTTGTAAGATCGTTGATTGCAACTACTTCGTAGCCTTCAGCGCCGAACATTTGGCGGAAAGCAAGACGACCGATACGGCCGAAACCATTAATAGCAACTTTTACCATTGGATTATACCTCCGAAATTTTATTTAATAAATTGCTTTATTATTTTGCAGTTTTTATTTTATACTGTTTGTCCCGAATAATCAAGAAAAAAATGCAAATTTTACAGTTTATACAAAAACAACAGATTTGGTGCGTCAATTTTTTAACGAACTATCAGCCTTTTTGCTTTTTTTGCCCTCAATGACGCATGCAACAATCAACAAAATCGGGAATACTGTCGCAATCATCAATCCGCTTTTAATGCTGTCGCTCGATTTGCCTGCGATTTCTCCTACAAGCGTCGGTCCTGCCGTGCAACCGAAGTCACCGGCAAGAGCAAGCAGTGCAAAAAGTGCAGTGCCTCCGCGTGCAAAGCTTTTGCTTGCAAGACTGAAAGTTCCGGGCCATAATACGCCGACGGAAAGACCGCAAAGTCCGCATCCCATAAGAGCCAAAACAGGGCTTGAGCAAAGTGCGGCAATCAAATATGACGCAATGCACAAAACGCCGCTGCCTATCATCAGCTTGTTTAAGGATATGTGCTTTTCAATTTTTGCGCTTACAACTCTTGAGGTGCCCATAAGCAAGGAAAACATACACGGTCCTGCAAGGTCTCCTATTGTTTTCGACACATTCAGTCCGCTTTCGGCAAATGCAGACGCCCATTGACTCATCGCCTGTTCGCTTGCGCCTGCTGTCACCATAAGGAGCACAAACAGCCAAAATGTCTTGCTTTTGAACAGCTCTTTGTTGCTCATACCTTCGCCCTCCTCGGTGAGGGTATTTATCGGCACCTTGGAGAAAAATATTCCGTTTAAAATCGGCACAATTGCCCAAATCAAAACAAGCACCTGCCATCTGTCCTTGCCTGCAAAATGCAAAAACAGCGTCGATATTCCGACAACGGCAACACTGCCCCAGCAATAAAAACTGTGCAACAGGCTCATTGCCGCCGTTTTGTTGTCGGTCGGGCAAGCCTCGATAATCGGGCTGATTAAAACCTCAATCAATCCGCCGCCGAGCGCGTAGATTACAACGGCAGTCATTATTCCCATATACGGCGTCGGAAAAATCTGCGGAAACACGGCAAGTCCTATAAGCCCTGCGGCAGAAAACACATGTGCCGCAACAACAGACACTCTGTATCCGATTTTGTCAACAAATTTTGTCGAAAAATAGTCAACTGCAAGCTGAATCAAAAAATTCACCGTGACAATCAGCGTTATTTTTGAAAGGGGGATTGAATATGTGTCCCTGAATATCAAAAAAAGCAGAGGTGCAAGATTGTTGACTATCGACTGCACAATGTAGCCGATATAACCTGCATATACGGTTTGCTTAAATCCTAATTTAGCATTATTATTTTTCATTTTGTCTATCACCGAGAGTATTAAAACATAAGACTTTGACAAAATCAATACTTTATTTGCAATTGTGCCGCAAATATGTTATTATAAACTGTATTTTTACGATTTTAAAGTTATGAAAGGAAAAGGAATATGACCAAATCACAAATTTGCATTATGATTTCAATTGCCATATATCTTGTAGCTATGGTAATGATTGGCGTAGTGTATTCAAAAAAGACAAAAAATGTCGGCGATTTCTATTTGGGCGGCAGAAAATTGGGCCCGCTCGTAACGGCAATGAGTGCTGAGGCATCGGATATGTCAAGCTATCTGCTTATGGGCTTACCCGGACTTGCGCTTGCATCGGGTGTTGCCGAGGTAGGTTGGACAGTTATCGGTCTTGCAATCGGTACATATTTAAACTGGCTCATCGTTGCCAAAAAACTCCGTAATTATTCGGAGCATATCGGCGCAATCACAATTCCCGATTTCTTCTCTCGCAGATTTAAGGACAAAAGCAATATAATCATGGCAATTGCGGCGCTTATGATTATTATATTTTTTGTTCCTTATACAGCGTCGGGCTTTTCTGCGTGCGGCAAGCTTTTCGGCACGCTTTTCGGCATTGATTACCACATTGCAATGGTTGTTTCGGCAATTATCATTGTCGGCTACACCTCGCTCGGCGGATTTAATGCCGCATCAATTACCGACTTTATTCAGTCAATTATTATGACGATTGCACTTATAATCGTTCTCATTTTCGGCATCAATCAGGCAGGCGGAATGGACGCCGTAATGCAAAATGCAAAAAGCCTCGACGGTTATCTCGACTTTTTCAAAGGCTATAATGCCGAAACAAATTCAGCAGGCACATACGGCGCGCTGTCGGTTGTTTCGACATTGGCGTGGGGTCTCGGTTACTTCGGTATGCCGCACATTCTATTGAGATTTATGGCTATTGAGGACCCAAATAAAATCAAGCTTTCAAGGCGTGTTGCAACCGTTTGGGTTGTTATTTCGATGGCGGTTGCCGTTCTTATCGGCATTGTCGGAATGGGCATGGTTAAAAACGGCGCTCTTCCTGCATTTAAGGACAGCGAAACAATAATTGTTCATGTCGCAGATCTGCTTTCAAAATTCGGTGTTGTTCCTGCTCTTCTCGCCGGTGTAATCCTTGCCGGCATTCTTGCAAGCACAATGTCAACCGCAGACAGTCAGCTCCTTGCCGCATCGTCTGCCGCAAGTGAAAATATCATCGGCGGACTTTTCAAAATCAAACTCGACGAAAAGGCAGAGATGATTGTTGCGCGTTTAACGCTTATTATCATTTCGGTTATCGGTGTTGTTATCGCGTGGGACGCAAACTCATCCGTTTTCGGCATTGTTTCGTTTGCGTGGGCAGGTTTCGGTGCAGTTTTCGGACCGCTTATGCTCCTTTCGCTGTTTTGGAAACGCACAAACCGCTACGGCGCAATCGCAGGCATGGTTGTCGGCGGCGTAATGGTTTTCGTTTGGAAATATCTCATTGCAAAGCTCGGCGGCGTGTTCGATATTTATGAGCTTTTGCCGGCATTCATTATCGGCCTTGTTGTAAATATCGTTGTTTCGCTCCTCACTCCCGCACCGGAGCAGAGCGTTGTTGACGATTTTGAATTTGCAAAAAATATGAAATAATATTATTTTAAACAAAAAATCCCCGATGCGCCAATCATACGGTGCATCGGGGGTTTGTTTTTTTATTTTACAAGATTGACAATATCCTGCTCCTCGACAAGTCCGACGGAGCGGTTTATTATTTCGCCGTTTTCAAAAACAAGCAAACACGGAATTGCGTTTATTCCGTATTCAAGCGCAAGCTCTCTGTCGTTGTCGCAGTTAACCTTGCAGAACTTAACATTGTCGATCTTTTCGCTCACCTCGTCGACAATTGGGCCGAGCATCATACACGGACCGCACCAACTTGCCCAAAAATCGACAAGCACCTTGCCGTTAGCGGCGATTACTTCTTTATCAAAATTATCCTTGGTAATTTCTTTTACCATAGTTACACTTCCTTTCCGATAAGCATACATTTATATATTGTATATTGCTTACAGTTTTATATTACCATATTTGTCAACCGTTATCAAATTCTGCTCAACAAATCGTTTAAAACGGCGCAAACTCCGTTTTCGTTGTTTGATTTTGTAACAATGTCTGCCTTTTGCTTAACCGAATCAACGGCGTTTGCCATTGCAACGGCAGTGCCGGCAACTTCCAAAAACTGCAAATCGTTTTCACCGTCGCCGAATGCGATTGTTTGCGCAGTGTCGATATTCAAATGCTCGCAAATTTTTTTCAGCGCCGCGCCCTTGTCGGTGCCTTTTTTTGTTATTTCAAGGAATCTGTCGGCAAGCAGACAAAACTGCACATTGTCAAAACTCTTAAATTCGGCTTTGATTTTGCGCCTGTCCTCCTCATCATTGCAGATAATAAAAACCTCGTCAGCCGCCTTGTCAGTCGATGTGAACAACGCTGCTGTGCTTTCACATTCTTTTCGTGACGAAAAAATGTACTCGCCGATTACCGTGCCGGTGTATTTTTCCTTATAAAATCCGTAAACCGTCTTGTCGATATATCCGTATCCGTCGGCAAAAACTTCATACAGACAGCCCCTTTGGTTTAAAACGGCAAGGATTTTGTTCACTGTTTCGTTGTCGAGCGTTGACGAATAAATGCTTTTGCCGCTTTTAAAGTCGATTATTTCGGAGCCGTTGGAGCAAATAACATATTTTATCTCGTCAATATCCCTTATGCATTGAGGAATACCGCTGAACGGTCGCCCCGTTATCGGCACGGTGCAAATACCTGCCTCTGCGGCGCGTCTTATTGTATCTGCTGCGCCGTCGCACAGCGTTTTGTCGTCTTTTAAAAATGTTCCGTCAAGGTCAATGCCTATCAACTTTATTCTATCAGTCATATTATTACCGCCTTTGCTTACCATTATATAAAATTAATTCGGATTTGTCCAATTTTATTGACTTTTTTATTCACTGTTGATACACTGAAAACAAATAAATTTTTGTCGGAGAAACGCTATGAAAATCAATCTTTCAAATCCCCAAAAAATGCAGATACTTCACGGCTGGGGAACCTCGGCGTGCTGGTGGAGTCAATATTGTTCCGAGCCTGAAACACAGGACAAAATCGTGTCGCTCCTTTACGGCAGTGACGGTCTCGGTTTGAACATTTACCGCTATAATATCGGCGGCGGAACGGACGAGGGAAATTGCCGCGTGCCAAACCCTTGGCGCAGGAGCGAAAGTTTTTTGCTCTATGACAGGGAGGAGGAAAAATCATCTTGGGATTTTTCGCTCGATAAAAATGCCGTTGAGGTTATGAAAAAATCGCTTGCAACAGGCAATGTCGACACCCTGATTTTGTTTTGCAACTCGCCGCATTACAGCCAAACCGCAAGCGGTCAGGCGTCGGGTGCGCTCATCGGGCACACCTGCAATTTGCCCAAAATGAATTACCGCAAATTTGCCGATTATGTTTTGTGTGTTGCACAGCATTTTATCGACTGCGGCTTGCCGGTTAAATATATCAGCCCGATTAACGAGCCGCAGTGGAAATGGGGCGGCACCGATGTTTGGCAGGAGGGCTGTCATTATGAAAAAGAGGAGCTTGTCGAAATTTATCATATTTTCGCCGAGGAAATTCTTGCACGCAATATGAGTGTCAGGCTCTACGGACCCGAAAGCGGCTGTATGCTTGAGGATACATATGATTATATCAAAGCACTCACGGCGGATGAGTTGATAATGAGCGTGCTCGATGTTTTTGCTTACCATTCATATCATAACGACAACAATCCGTCGGCACGATATGAGTTTAAACAAAATATTGTTTCAAAATATCCCGATTTTCGCTTTGATATGAGCGAGTGGTGCGAGCTTCCGAACAAAAGCCACACGAAAAATTTCAAAGGTGCGCTTATTACGGCACGCATTATCGGTCAGGATTTAATCTACGGCGGTGCCGAGAGCTGGACCTCGTGGGTCGCAGTCAATCAGTTTTCAATTAAAGAGGACGGTTTTGATTACAGCGACGGCTTGATTACCGCAAACGATGATTTTTCCGACTGGTATATTGCACAGCGATATTACGGCTTTGCGCACTTTTCAAAATTCGTTCCCGTCGGCTCAACGGCGCTTGATTTAGGCTTTCGGCCGAGCGATGACAAAAACGATTTCAATGCGTTTGCGTTTCTTACTCCGTCGGGTGAAACGGTGCTTGTCATCGTCAACGAGGGCGACACCTGCGGCATAACGATTGACGGCGATTTTTCATCAATGAAAATTATCAAATCAACCCAAAATATAAAATTAGAGGATTCATACAACGGCAATTTCAAAAATCAATTCGACTGCGAGGGCAACAGCATTTTGACCGTTGTATTAAAATAGTTTAATGAAAAATACAAAGGATATGACAGTCGGCAGTGTCACCGGCGCTATAATTGCTTTTTCACTGCCGATACTGTTCGGCAACCTGTTTCAGCAGGCATACAATCTTGCCGATACTGCTATTGCTGGGCATTTTTTGGGCGATGACGCCTTGTCCGCAATCGGCGCAACAAGCTCACTTTTCAACTTTTTGATGTATTTCATCGGTGGACTTAACGGTGGCTTTTCGCTGATAATTGCCAAAAATTTCGGCAGCAGGAATGACGAAAAAATTAAAAAATGCATCGCGGCAACCGTTGTTTTCAACGCCGTTCTGACAGTGATTGCAATGCTTTTTGCTCTCACTCTAATCAAGCCCGTTTTGCATTTGATAAACACGCCCGACGCTGTTTTTGACGATGCGTATAAATATGTTTTCGTCGTGTTTATGGGCACTGCCGCAACAGCGTGCTACAATGCGCAGGCAAACTTGCTCCGCGCGCTCGGCAACAGTTTCACGCCGATTATTTTTCTTATAATTTCAACAATTCTCAATATTTTTCTCGATATTGTTTTTATTGCAAAATTCAATCTCGGCGTTATGGGCGCGTCGCTTGCAACAGTAATCGCTCAGGGCGTTTCGTGCATTTTGTGCGCCGTCACGATAAAAATGAATTACAAGCGGTTTTCAACGGATAAAAACAGTTACAGATTTGATAAGGCGCTTTACGGCGAAATGTTTTATGCAGGTATTACAATGGCACTTATGAATTGCATTTTTGCAATCGGCTCGCTGATTTTGCAGGGCGCAATCAATTCTCTCGGCAAAAGCGTTATTGCGGCGCATCTCGGCGCGCGCAAAATTGTCGAAATTTTTATGCAACCGATGATAACGGTAAGCACTGCGTGCGCAACTTTCATAAGCCAAAATTACGGCGCAGGTAAGGTTGACAGGATTAAAAAGGCGATTAAGGTGTCGATTTCAGCCGAGTTGATTATGTCGGTTGTGTTTACGGCGATTGTATATTTGCTTGCAACGCCGATGATACGCCTTGTCACCGACACGCAAAACGAATTTATAATCGCAACTGCCAAAAAATATTTGTTTATTAATCTTCCGTTTTATGTGTTTTTGGGCATTTTGTATGTTTTGCGAACATCCATACAAAGTATCGGCAGGCGTGTTCCGCCGCTGATTTCCTCCGCGATAGAGCTTGTCACAAAATGCATTTGCGCATTTGCGCTTACGGGCGTTTTGGGCTATACCGGCGTTTGCATTGCCGAGCCGGTCAGCTGGATATTGGGCGCATTGCTATTGATTTTTTCGTTTTCAAAGGCGGTCAAATCCCTGTCGAAAACGCTGCCCGACAATGCATAAACTCGATTTAATAAAAGATTATAATTATGAAAAATTTCGGCACCAAAAATACGAATTTCGGAAACCCCGACATTTTGCATAAAATTCAAAACATTTAAATGAAAAAACACCGACAGGATAATTTTCATATTCTGTCGGTGTTTTGTTTTTTATAATGGTATGTAATAATTAATTACTGTATATTATCTTCTTCTGCGGTGAGCTTTTTCGGCTGCTTTTTTTGCCTCTTCCTGCTCTTGGCGAGCTTTTTCTGCAAGTTTTGCAGGTGAGCCGCAGCACTTCTTGTACTTCAAGCCGCTTCCGCACGGACACGGATCGTTTGGTCCAACCTTCTTTTCCTTGCGGATTGTAACCTGCTTTGCATTTGATTCGTCACTGCTTGATGAGGTTGAAGTAACCTTGGCAACTGCCTTTCTCTGAACATCTGCCTTATGTCTCGGCATAAGAGTAAGGAGCATTTTTGCAGTATCCTCACGGATAGCCGCTGTCATTTCGTCAAACATATCATATGATTCCATACGATAAGCAACAACAGGGTCGCGCTGAGCGTAAGCACGGAGGTGTATACCTCTCTTAAGCTCTTCCATAGCGTCAATGTGGTCCATCCAGTATGTATCAACATTTCTGAGAAGAATCATTCTCTCAAACTCTTGGAACATATCGTCGCCGAGTGTATCTCTCTTATCCTCAAGGCGCTTGTGACCTCTTGCCTGAAGTTCTTCGATTACATCCTGAGCGGTAAGGTCTTCAACATCGGTGAAGTCGTTATCGTCAGCGATGAGCCAGCTCTTATATTTCTCTCTGAGGCCGTCAACATTCCAATCCTCTTTCTTGTCGCCGGAAAGGTAATTCTTAACAGATTCGTCAATATTTTGGTCGAGCATCTTAAAGATTGAATCGGTAAGGTCAAGTCCGTCGAGCACTTGGTTACGCTGACCGTAAATAAGCTCTCTCTGGCGGTTCATAACATCATCGTATTGAAGTGTATTCTTACGAATGCCGAAGTTCTTGCCCTCAACCTTCTTTTGTGCGTTTTCGATGGTCTTTGTGATGAGCTTGGACTTGATTTCCATATCCTCGTCATCTGTGAGCTTAACCATCATCTTTTGCATTCTGTCGCCGCCGAAAAGACGCATAAGATCGTCTTCAAGCGAAAGATAAAATTGGCTGACACCCGGGTCACCCTGACGACCGGAACGACCTCTTAACTGGTTATCGATACGGCGTGCGTCATGACGCTCTGTGCCGAGGATAAACAAGCCGCCTGCTTCGCGAACCTTGTCTGCCTCTTCCTTGATTTCGTCTTTATATTTTTTCTCAAGCTCGACAAATGTCTTTCTCGCGTTGAGGATTTCCTCATCGTCTGTTTCGGCAAAGCCTGTTGCCTCGTTGATAAGCTCATTTGTGAATTCCATCTTCTTCATTTGAGCTTTTGCGAGGAATTCTGCGTTACCGCCGAGCATAATATCGGTACCACGGCCTGCCATGTTTGTTGCGATTGTTACTGCGCCGTATTTACCTGCCTGAGCAACGATTTCAGCCTCTTTTTCGTGGTTCTTTGCGTTGAGGACATTGTGAGGAATGTTCTCTTTCTTGAGGAGTTTTGAAAGGTGCTCGGATTTTTCAATGCTGATTGTGCCGACAAGAACAGGCTGTCCTTTTTCGTGGCACTCTTTAATTTGTTTGATAACATTGTGATATTTGCCGTTTTCTGTTTGGAAAACAATGTCAGGTCTGTCATCACGGATAAGCGGCTTGTTTGTCGGAATTTCAACAACATCAAGCTTATAGATTTCGTCAAACTCGGGAGCCTCGGTAGCGGCTGTACCTGTCATACCTGAAAGCTTTTTGTAAAGACGGAAGTAGTTTTGGAAGGTGATTGTTGCAAGAGTTTTGCTTTCGTGTTCAACCTTAACATTTTCCTTTGCCTCAAGAGCCTGGTGCAAGCCCTCGTTGTAACGACGGCCCTCCATAATACGGCCGGTGAACTCGTCAACGATTTTAACCTGACCGTCTTTAACAACATAGTCGATATCTCTTGTCATAACGCCGTGAGCCTTGATAGCTTGGTCGATATGGTGGAGAAGTGTTGTGTTTTCAACATCCATAAGGTTTTCAACGCCGAAGAATTTCTCTGCCTTTTCGATACCGCTCTTAAGGAGTGTGGCTGTTTTAGCCTTCTCGTCAACTACAAAGTCGCCGTCATACTGCTCCTCGGTATCTTCTTTATCATCGGTCTTTGCAACCTTAACCATTTTGAGTGTTTTTGCAAAATCGTTTGCGCGGCGATAAAGGTCTGTCGATTGCTCGCCCTTACCGCTGATGATAAGCGGAGTACGCGCCTCATCAATAAGGATTGAGTCAACCTCATCGACGATTGCAAATACATGGCCTCTTTGAACTTTTTGCTCTCTGTACTGCACCATGTTGTCACGAAGATAGTCAAATCCCATCTCGTTGTTTGTGCCGTATGTAATATCGCAGTTGTAAGCCTCCTGGCGCTCTGCGTTGCTCTTTTCATGAACGATAAGACCTACGCTCAAGCCGAGGAAACGATAAAGCTTGCCCATCCACTCGGAGTCACGCTTTGCAAGGTAATCGTTGACTGTTACGATATGAACGCCCTCGCCGGTAAGTGCGTTAAGATAAGCCGGAAGGGTAGCAACAAGTGTTTTACCTTCACCGGTTTTCATCTCGGCGATTCTGCCTTGATGAAGAACTATACCGCCGATAAGCTGAACATCAAAGTGACGCATACCGAGCACACGGTCGGCAGCCTCACGGCAAACAGCAAAAGCTTCGGGAAGAATGTCATCAAGAGTTTCGCCCTCTGAAAGTCTGTCTTTAAATTTTTGTGTTTGAGATGTGAGCTCTTTGTCATCCATCTCTGCATATTTGTCGCCAAGAGAATTAATCTTGTCGATTGTTTTTCGGAGCTTTTTGATTTCCTTTTTGGAATAATCTCCGAAAAGCGCGGTTACAAATTTGTTAGCCATTTATTCTTTCACCTCATAGGATAATTTACGCTTTTACTATATTAACATAAATAAAATGCAATGTCAATTTATATATTTTATTAAATGTACACAAATATACGCAAAAATCTATCCCGCCGTGCAACGGGATAGATTTTCAAAATTTTGATTAAGACCAAACGTCTTTTACCGCCTTGAGAGCACCGCCGGAAACAGCACTTTCAGCCGCTTCGTCAAAGGTGAAAACAAGATAGCCGTCTTTTTGCTCGAATGTCAGCGTTATTTCCTCCGGCTGTTCTTTCATTTGTGCGTTCTTGATTTTGTCAATCAGCGTCGAAAGTGACGAGTCAAGGAAAGAGTCATCCTTAAGCAACTCCAAAAGTTGTGTTGCGCTGTATTTGCCTTTTAAATCTCCGGCAAAGTTTGATGCAGCAATGTATAGCTGCTTGTTGTTTACCGAAAGGGTGACTGTTTTTTTATTTAAGTCGATGCTTTTTATGTCCATTGTAAGGTTTTCAAAAATCGCCTTGCCGAGGTCGGAAAACTGTGTGTGACCCTTTGAAAATCCGACGATGTATTCAAGCGTTGAACTGTTGACGCAGGCTGAAAAAACATCGGTATCAAACGTTTTTAATCCCTTTTCGATTGCCTGAATCGTGGCGGTTACATTTGCCTCGTCTACACTGTCGGTCAAGCCGCTCAAAAGTTCGCTTTTTTGCTTTGATTCGGATTTTGAACATGCCGCAAACGAAACAGCGGTAATAACTATGCATAAAAGAAAGCAAACACTCTTTTTCAAAATGTTTTTCATAACAGAACACCGTCCTTATTTTCATAATTTTTGATAAATTGACGCAATTTTGACAAATCATATTAATACATGCCGAATGCATAAAATTTGACACTGTGCGCATATCTGTCGTTTTTTAATTATATAGAGTAATTGTAAAATTTTCAACACATAATTATAAATTTTACAAAAAAATTGCAATTTTAGTCAGTATGTGGTATAATCACGAAAGTTAAAACACTCTATATTGATTTAATTTGTTATAAAATACTTTGAAAAAGCGGCATATTGCTTTGCCGTTTTGCCAAGTGATGATATTCAGGGATAAAAAATGAAAAAATTTTTACACAAATATTTCGGCCCGACCAAATGGAAAAGGCTTTTTGACATTGTCGTTTCATTCATTGCGCTTGTTGTTTTATCGCCGCTGTTTTTGATTATTTGCCTAATCAATCTGTTCACGCCGGATTGCAAGGTTTTCTTCAGTCACGAACGCAGAGGCAGACGCGGCAAGCCGTTTACGATTTATAAATTCCAAACTATGAAAAACAGCACGCCGAACTGTGCAACCGGAGAGCTTGAAAACCCCGACCAATATATTACAAAATTCGGCAGGATTTTGCGTAAAACAAGCCTTGATGAGTTGCCGCAGCTTTGGAATATTTTAAAGGGTGATATGAGTTTTGTAGGTCCGCGCCCGCTTATTTCAAGCGAGATACGCGCACACAGACTTCGCCTTGAATACGGCGTTTACCGCTTTCGTCCGGGGCTTACCGGCTGGGCGCAGGTCAACGGCAGAGACGATATTTCGCTTATGAAAAAGATGAAACTTGACAAGGAATATTGCGACAACTGGAGCATAGGTCTTGATTTGAAAATACTTTGGCGCTCGGTTGAGGTCTGCATTAAGCAAGAGGGCTTTCACGAGGGCAAATTACACAGAAGATAAAAATTTTAAAATTCGGAGTTCACACATATGGAAAGAAACTTTATTGACGGCTACACCGAGTGGCAGACAAATCCCGAAATCGTTGCGGTTAACAAGCTGCCGCAACATGCCACGCTTATGCCTTATGAAAATTTTGATGAAGCAAAAAAGGCTGACAGATATGCTTCCACACGCTGCAAACTTTTAAACGGCAAATGGAAATTCAAACTTTATAAAAATTATGCATACAGACCGTCGGATTTTGCACAGCCGCATTATGACTCGCATAATTGGGACAGCGTAATCGTTCCCTGCTCTTGGCAGATGCAGGGCTATGACCAGGCGCAGTACTGCAATGTTCGCTATCCTTGGGAGGGCAGTGAGGATATTTGCCCGCCGAACGCACCGACGAAGCATAATCCGGTAGGATGTTATCTCAAAAGAATACATATTAATGAGGCGGTACTTTCAAAGCGTGTTGTTCTTTGCTTTGAGGGCGTTGAATCGGCATTTTATCTTTATGTAAACGGTGAAAGGGTCGGTTACAGCGAGTCAACATTTAACCGCAGTGAGTTTGATATTTCGAGATATCTTGTCGAAGGCTCAAATGTTATCGGCGTTGAGGTTTATCGCTGGTGCACGGGCAGTTGGCTTGAGTGTCAGGATATGTGGCGCCTCGGCGGCATTTTCAGAGATGTTTATATTTACACAACCGAAAAGGAATACATCCGTGATTTTGAAATTCACGCAGAGCCGGATTCAACACTTCATGACGGTTATCTTGATGTTATTTTGAAAACAAACGGCACATATGAGGGCCTTGGCATTGATATGAGCATTATCGACAGCGACGGCGCAGTAGTTGCGCTTGACAGCCGCTATGCAAACGAGGACCACATCACTCATATGAAAGCAATCGTAACGAATGTTAAGCCGTGGAGCGCAGAAACACCCGATTTATACACGGTTGTATTTACGCTTAAAAATAACGGCGTCCCTATTGAATACATTTCAACAAAAATCGGTTTCCGCAGTGTCGAAATTAAGGACGGCATAATCAGAATCAACGGCGAAAGAGTTGTGTTTAAAGGTACAAACCGTCACGAGTTTGACTGCCACACCGGCAGATATATCAGTGAGGAGGTTATGCGCAAGGATATTGAGCTTATGAAACTCAACAATATCAATGCCGTTCGCACCTCGCACTATCCGAATTGTCCGCGTTGGTATGAACTTTGCGACGAGTACGGACTCTATGTTATTGATGAAAATAATATGGAAACTCACGGCACCGGCTGGTCACAGATTATCGGTTGCCCTCAGCTCCCTGCCTCCCGTCCGGAGTGGGAAAAGGCTTGCATGGAGCGTATCAAGGCGCTTTATCAAAGAGACAAAAACTGCACCTGTGTTGTAGCGTGGTCGCTCGGCAACGAGTCGCTCGGCGGCGAAACACCTAAAAAGATGTATCGCTGGATTAAGGAGCAGGACAAATCGCGTTTTGTCCACTTTGAATGTGA
Organism: Oscillospiraceae bacterium; assembly: GCA_003526845.1. Lineage (GTDB taxonomy): Bacteria > Bacillota > Clostridia > Oscillospirales > Acutalibacteraceae > Eubacterium_R. Next base: position 27,450 of record DPVM01000015.1, on the reverse strand, counting down.
CAGAGCACCCGATGAAAAGGAACTTTCGGATGTTCAGTCAAAAATGTACGCAAGGCCGTGGGAATGCGAAGAATATGCACTCTCCGGCAGAGATAAAAGACCGTATATTTTGTGCGAATATACTCATGCAATGGGCAACTCCTGCGGCTCGACCGATGAATATACAACACTTTGGGACAAATATCCGTGCCTTCAGGGCGGCTTTGTTTGGGATTGGGTTGACCAAAGTATCTTGACAAAGGACGAAAACGGCGTTGAGTATCTTGCATACGGCGGCGATTTCGGCGAAAATCCGCACGACGGTCATTTTTGCGGTAACGGCTTGCTTTTCGGCGACAGAGCGGTTACACCGAAACTTGCAGAAATTAAAAAGCTTTACCAAAATGTTGAGTTCAAGGCAATCGACGCCGCAAAGGGAATTATCGAAATCAAAAATAAATTCCTTTTCACAAATTTGAGTAAATACGAGCTTTATTGGTGCCAATGCTCCGACAAAGGAATAATCAGCGACGGTGTTGTTAATGTCGATATTAAACCGTTTGAGAAAAAAGTTGTCGATTTAGAGCTTGGCAAGCTGCCGAAAACCGAATACTATCTCAACCTCGAACTTCGCGAAAAGGACGATACCGCATATTGCAAGGCAGGTCATATTGTTGCCGAACAGCAGTTTGTTATCAACGAGTTTGACAATGTTTATGACGAAATCGAGGAGGAGCAACAGCTTCTTGTCGATGACACATACGGTTCACTTCGTATTATCAGCGACGATGTTGTTATCAGATTTGAAAGAAGAGAGCGCAATCAGCTTTATTCAATCAAAGTCGGCAATGAGGAGCTTCTTCAGGCACCTATGCGCCTCAACTTTTGGCGCGCGCTCACCGATAATGACCGCGGAACAAGGGCAGGCAGCAGGCTCGGCTGTTGGCGCGACGCAGGCGATACACCCGGCATTTTCAACAACACAAAATGGTCTATCGAGGGCTACAAAATCCTTGATGACGGCAAAAAGGTTGTTGTCACCTCGGGCGCAACGGTTTGCACTCAACCCGAATCAAAGGCGTCAATCGTTTATACAATCACATCAAAGGGAATGGAAATCAATCTTCATTTCTACCCCGACCCGTCTTTGCCCGAAATCCCGGAGGTCAGCCTTTTGTTTGAGCTTCCGAAAGATTTTGAAAATGTTACATACCTCGGTAACGGACCGGAGGAAAATTATATCGACCGTGCAAACGCCGCAAAAATCGGGCTTTACAACACAACCGTTTCGGATATGTGGGTTGATTATCTCAAGCCGCAGGAATGCGGCAACAGAACAGGCGTCAGATACGCAACGCTTGTCGGCGACAAAAAAGTGTTTAGTCTTGTTGCGGAGCCGGTTATGGAATTTAACGCATGCCATTGGTTGCCGAAAGAGATTGAAAATGTTTGGCACCAAAAGGATTTGCCCGAGCCGAACAAAACCGTTGTTCGCTGCATAGCAAGACAGCAGGGCATCGGCGGATATGACAGCTGGGGCGCACACTGCAACGAAAAATACAAAAACAAGACAGACAAAACCTACAGGCTCAAATTCCAAATCAGATTTTAGAAATCTGTCTATTAACTATATATAAACCGTTTTAAAATATACTTGACATTTTTAAATGTTAGTATTATTATGTGAACACAAGAAATATTATTTTATATTATTATCAGTAACCGATGAGAGGAAACATTATGTCTATTAAAGAAGCTATTACGGATATTGTTATAAGAAATGCCGTAAAATATGCAAGAAAAGACTTCGACCGCAACGCTCCGAGAATCCTTTCTCTCGTAGAAAAAGCGGATGTAAAAAAGGTCAACCGTTCAACCTATGCAGGCTTGCACAAGGTTATGGACGACCCGAATAATAACTGGATGCGTTTTGCAAAGGATTTGATTTGCAACACAGACGAGCATGTTATCAATAAGCTTATCCCACCGCTTATGAATGTTGCCATCAACAGCTATACAAAGAGAATGGCGGCTATCGAAAAATACGGATGCAACGTGCCTTGGGCAATTCTTATGGACCCGACAGCAGCCTGCAACCTTAAATGCACAGGATGCTGGGCAGCCGAATACGGTCACACAAGCTCGCTTTCATATGAGGATTTGTCAAGAATCATCAGCCAGGGTAAAGAGCTCGGCACATATATGTATCTCTACACCGGCGGTGAACCGACAATGAGAAGAAAGGACATTATGCGTATCTGCCGCGAGAATCCGGATTGCGCATTCCTTTCGTTCACAAACGGCACACTTATCGATGACAGTTTTGCCGATGAAATCAAAGAGGTCGGCAACTTCTATCCTGCATTTTCAATCGAGGGATACGAGGAAGAAAACGACTTCCGCCGCGGTCAGGGCACATTCCAAAAGTGCACCGCAGCAATGAAGCGCCTTAAGGACAGAGGCGTTCCGTTCGGCGCATCACTTTGCTACACAAGCAAAAACACCGATGTTCTTGCATCTGACGAATATATGGATTGGCTTATCGACCATGGTGTTAAGTTTGCTTGGTTCTTCACATATATGCCAACCGGCAACGGCGCTGTTACAGACCTTATGGTAACACCTGATCAGCGTGCACTTATGTATAAGAAAATGCACGAGTGGCGCCATACAAAGCCTATCTTCGCTCTCGACTTCTGGAATGACGGCGAATATGTTCAGGGCTGTATCGCAGGCGGTCGTCACTATTTCCATATCAACTCAAACGGTGACTGCGAGCCTTGCGCTTTCGTTCACTATTCAAATGTAAATATTAAAGAGTGCTCCGTGCTTGACGCACTTCAAAGTCCGCTCTTTATGGCATACAAGAGAAATCAGCCGTTTTCAAACAATATGCTCCGTCCGTGCCCCGTTCTTGATAACCCGGGCGCAATCAGCAAAATGGTTGCAGAAACAGGTGCACATTCAACAGAAATGCAGCATCCCGAGTCGGCAAACGAGCTTTTCGACAAAACCGTTGCCGCCGCAAAGGCTTGGAAGGTTAAGGCAGACGAACTCTTTGACCGCGACAATTACATTGCAAAGCATGTTAAAGACGAAAATATGTATAACTTTGAAAAATCTGATGAAGAAAGAGAATTCAAAGAGTTTGAAAAGACAGAAGAATAATTCAATGCTAACAGCAAAGAAGGGCATACCGATTGGTATGCCCTTTAAAGCCATTTATATTAAATAGGAGAAGGATAAAATTATGAATACACCGTTGCTTATAGTTATTGCGGTTCTTGTTTTGTTTTCGGCGTTCTTTTCGTCTGCTGAGACGGCGTTTTCGTCACTCAATAAGGTGCGCTTGAAATCAAGCGAAACAGACGAAAACAAAAAGAAAATCGAAAAAACTCTTGTTCTTGCCGAAAATTACGATATGGTGCTTTCAACAATTTTAATCGGTAATAATATTGTTAATATCGCTGCATCATCAATTGCAACACTGTTTTTTACAGGTGTTCTCGGTGACAACAGCGACCTTGCGGCAACCGTGTCAACAATAGTTATGACGGTTGTTGTTCTCATCTTCGGCGAAATCACGCCGAAAACCATGGCAAAGGAAAGGGCGGAAAAATTTGCCGTTTTTGTAACACCGGCAATTCGCTTTTTTGTTTTTGTTTTTTATCCGCTCAACATTGCGTTCAAGGGCTGGAAAAAACTGCTTTCAAAGATTTTCAAGCTTGACGGTGACACTGCCGTAACCGAGGAGGAGCTTAAAACATATGTTGACGAGGCGCACACCGGTGGCGAAATCGACGAAAACGAAAGCGAACTTATCCGCTCGTCTATCGAGTTTGACGATTTGTATGTCAGCGATATACTCACTCCGCGTGTCGATGTTGAGGCTGTCGAAAAATATTGGAAACTTGCGGACATTGAAAAAGTTTTCAAAAAAACAAGCTTTTCGCGACTTCCCGTTTATATCGGCGATATTGACCATATAGTCGGCGTTATTCACTATCAGGATTTTGAGGATATTCGCAAAAGAGGACTTAAATCTCTGCGCACGATATTAAAGCCCGTGCCGATGATAAGTCCGGACACAAAAATCTCAAAACTCCTGCGAATTTTGCAAAAAAGCAAAACACACCTTGCTGTTGTTGTTGACGAATTCGGCGGAACTGAGGGTATAGTAACGCTTGAGGATATTATTGAGGAGCTTGTCGGCGAAATTTGGGATGAGCACGATGAAGTGCTTGTCGATTTTGACGAAATAGGCGATGGCGAATATATAGTTGACGGCACGGCGTCAATTGACAAGTTTTTTGAATTTTTTGACATTCGTCCCAAAAAGGAACTTGATATTGCAACCGTTAACGGCTGGGTAATGATTAATACTGATAAAATACCCGAGGTTGGCGATTCGTTCGACTATGGCGATATGCACTGTGAGGTAGTCAGCGTTGACGGCAAAAGAGCGGACAAAATCAAAATAATCGTTCAAAATAACAATGATGAAGAGGACAGCGAGCAAAATGTTTAATTTTATGAAAAAAGGAAAAATCGAATATTTGATTGTCGGCTTGGGCAATCCGGGCAGCACATATGAAAAAACACGCCACAACGCAGGCTTTTCGGCACTTGACAAACTTGCCGAAAACGAGGGCTTTGAGTTTAAAAAGGTAAAATTTCACGCACTTGTCGCAGACGAGATGATTGCGCAGCATCGTTGCCTTTTGATGAAACCGCAAACGATGATGAACAACTCGGGCGAGGCTGTTTACGAGGCGGCAACATATTATAATATTCCTGATGAAAATATCATAGTAGTATATGACGATGTAAGCCTTGATGTCGGCAAATTGCGTATTCGCCGCAAGGGCAGTGCAGGCGGACACAACGGAATAAAAAGCATCATTTCCTGCATAGGCGGCGAGGATTTTCCGCGCGTAAAAATCGGCGTAGGCAAAAAACCCGGCAAGTGGGACCTTGCCGATTGGGTGCTTGCAAAATTTCCCGATGACGCAAAGGACGATTTATCGTCTGCGCTTGAAAACGCCGCCGAGGCTGTCAAACTCATGGTGAATGACGAAATCGACAAAGCAATGAATTTATACAATTCATAATCAAACGGAGATAATTTAAAATATGAGTTGTTTTTCAAAAGTTTGGGAAAAGGACGAGGAGTTTTCGACTCTGGCGCAAAGCATCGACACGCTCGGTGCGCCCGTCGGAGTTATCGGTCTTGCCGATATAAATAAAGTTCACGCAGTTCATTCCCTTTGCGAAAAAACAGGCAAAAAAGCATTTATAATTACACCCGACGAGGCAAGCGCGGTCAGATTTTTTGAAAATCTTTCGCAGTTTCAGCAGGGTGTTTTCCTCTATCCGAAAAGGGAGTTTACGCTCCTTGATGTCGAGGGCATCAGTCGTGAGTACGAGCAAATCAGGCTCGGCGTGCTTTCAAAAATAATCGACGGCAATTATACCGCCGTTGTTGCGTCTGCCGCCGCTGCCGCTCAATACACAATGCCGCCGCAGGCACTGAAGGAGCGCAGTTTTAAAATTTCGTCGGGCGATGAAATCGACCTCGACGATATGGCAACGCGCCTCGTAAAAGCAGGTTATTCGCGTTTTGACCAAGTTGACGGCACGAGCCAATTTTCAATTCGCGGCGGATTGCTTGATATTTTTCCGCCTGGTGCGGATGTTCCGGTGCGTATTGAGCTTTGGGGCGACACGGTTGATTCGATAACAAAATTTGACATTGCCACACAGCGCAGAACGGATATGGTTAACAGCGTTGAGATTATCCCGTCAACCGAGGTTTTGTTTAACTCGCGCGAGGAGCAGGCTAAAAAAATTGATACTCTTGCCGCAGGCTTAAAGGGTAAGGCGACAAAAGCGCGCGAAAAACTTTATCAGGACAGCGACAGGCTCAAACAGGGCATAAATTTGCGTTGCAACGATAAATATTTGCCGCTTGCGTATGACTCGAAGGGTATTTTCGACTATTTTGAGGGCACACTTTTTGTATGTGAAAGTGCAAAAATTAAAGAGAAGACACTCAGTCAAACAAAACTGATGAACGAGGAAATCAAGTGGCTTTTGAATGACGGCAATCTCTGCAAGGGCATCGACAAGTTCGCACTTGATTTTGAGGATTTGTGCGCCGTTTATGAGAGCTGTGCCGCAGTGTATATGGACTCGCTTCCGCGCGGTAGTTTTGACACGCCGGTGCGCCACCTTGCAAATTTTGTTTGCGAAAGCTTTAACGCTTGGTCGGGTACGCTGTCGCAGCTTAAAGACGATTTGTTCCCTCTTCTCAAAACAAATTATGCCGTTTGCATCATGGCAGGCACATCAAGAGCAGGTAAGGCGCTTGCATACGATATAGGCGAAATGGGCTTTGACGCCGTTTTCTGCGAAAATCGCCCTGAAGAGTTCCGCCGCGGTCAGGTAACCGTGCTGACGGGCACTTTGTCAAACGGATTCAGAATGAGCTCGTGCAAATTTGCGCTCATCACTCACACAAAATCAAATCAAAGCCGAAAAAAGCACAAAAAAGTTTCTGCAAAGGACGCAATCCACTCGCTCGATGAGCTGTCGCCCGGCGATTACATTGTTCACAATGTTCACGGAATCGGCGTTTTTGAGGGCATACATTCGCTCGATATAAAGGGCGTTAAAAAAGATTATATCAAAATCAGCTATGCAAAGGGCGACACGCTTTATGTCCCCGTTACACAGCTTGACCTTGTTTCAAAATATATCGGTCCGAACGATGACACATCAAGGGTTAAAATCAGCCGTCTCGGCTCGGGCGATTGGCAAAAAGCAAAGGCAAAAGTTCGCGCAAGCGTTCAGGATATGGCAAAGGAGCTTATTGCGCTTTATGCAAAGCGAATGAGCACACCCGGCTACGCCTTCAGCCAAGACACAGATTTACAGCGCGATTTTGAACTTCGCTTTGAATATGATGAAACCGACGATCAGCTCCGCTGTGCCGACGAAATCAAGGGCGATATGGAAAAATCCGCACCGATGGACCGCTTGCTTTGCGGCGATGTTGGCTTCGGCAAAACCGAGGTTGCACTGCGCGCCTGCTTTAAATGCATAGGCGACGGCAAGCAGTGCGCAATCCTTGTGCCGACCACCGTGCTTGCGATGCAACATTTTCAAACTGCGGTACGCAGAATGGAGGCGTATCCCGTCAGAATAGAAATGCTCTCGCGCTTTGTGTCACCGACAAAGCAAAAACAGGTGCTTGAGGATTTGGCGGCAGGCAAGGTCGATTTGCTTGTCGGCACTCACCGAATTATCAGCAAGGATATTAAGTTTAAGGATTTGGGTCTCCTTGTTGTTGACGAGGAACAGCGCTTTGGTGTTGCCCAGAAAGAAAAAATAAAGGAAAAATTTCCGAGAGTCGATGTGCTCACACTTTCGGCTACACCTATTCCGCGAACGCTCAATATGGCGATGAGCGGAATCAGAGATATGTCACTGCTCGAGGAGGCTCCGGGCGACCGACGCCCCGTTCAAACATATGTTATGGAATATGATTTCGGTGTGCTTGTCGAGGCTATGGAAAAAGAACTTTCGCGCGGCGGTCAGTGCTATTATCTTCACAACAACATTGACACGATTGACCATGTCGCTCTGCAAATCAAAAAATCAATTCCCGATGCGACGGTCGGCGTTGCTCACGGCAAAATGACCGAGGAGCAACTTTCCGATGTTTGGGAAAAACTGACAAACGGCGAAATCGACATTCTTGTTTGCACAACGATTATAGAAACCGGCGTTGATGTTTCAAATGTAAACACGCTTATCATTGAAAACGCCGACAGAATGGGCCTTGCCCAACTGCACCAAATTCGCGGCAGGGTCGGTCGTTCGTCACGCCGCGGCTATGCTTATTTTACATTCGTGCGCGGCAGAGAGCTTTCCGAAATCGCAACAAAAAGGCTCGAGGCTATCAGGGAATATACGGAGTTCGGCTCCGGATTCAAAATCGCAATGCGCGACCTTGAAATCCGCGGCGCAGGCTCGCTTTTGGGCAACAGACAGCACGGCCATATGGAATCTGTCGGATACGAAATGTATCTCAAACTCCTTGAAGAGGCGGTTGCCGAGGAAAAGGGCGAGCGCAAGCCACAGGAAAGGGAGAAAGAGTGCCTTATCGACCTGCCTGTTGACGCAGGTATTCCGACCGATTATATCACTTCAACGCCGATTAGACTTGAAATGTATAAAACAATCGCAAATATACGCAGTGATGCCGACGCAAACGATGTTTATGACGAGCTGACCGACCGCTTCGGTATTCCGCCGGCTCCCGTTTACGGTCTTGTTGAAATTGCGCTTATGCGAAACACGGCGATGAAACTCGGTATTTACGAAATTAAGCAAAAGGGCGTTGCCGTCAACTTCCTTGTTGAAGATGTTAAGGTTGAATATCTTGTTGCGCTGAATGAAAAAATGCGCGGCAGAGCAACATTTAAATCGGGCGTAAAGCCTTGCATCAGCGTTCGTGTCGACAACGGCAATCCGATAGACACTGTTCGCGAAACGCTCGAAATTTTACAAAATGCATAAAATTAAGCACCTCGGTCAATAATACAACCGAGGTGTTTTTTATGTCTGCAAATCAAAACAGTAAAAAGGACAGCAAAAATGTAAAGACGCTGTTTTCAATAGTTTGTCTTTGCATTATTGCGCTTGGACTTATAGTCTATTTTTCAACAAATTCAAAGGCTCAAAAGGGCACTGTCAACGAAAATACAACAATTGTTGACACAACCGAGGCAAACCATGCCGTTACGGCGAAAGAGCCGAAAACGCAAAAGCAAACAACCGCCGCCTCCACGGCGCGCACAACAACGGCAAAAAAAGAGGCTGCCACCATGGAGCAGGGCAAAAACAATATTCCATATAAGAGTTTTTATAAATATCCGCTCACGGAAACGGTGCTTAAAGGGTACAGCGAGGAGCCGGTGTTTGACGAAACGCTCAACGATTATCGCGCGCATGCCGCTGTTGATTTCACGGGCAAGCAGGGCGACAAGGTTGTTGCGATTAATGACGGCAGGGTTATCGCGGTTTATACAGACAGCCTTTACGGCATGGTTGTCGAAATCGACCACGGTGGCAAGCTTGTCGCAAAATATTGCGGTCTTGACAGCGTGAGCGTTAAAAAAGGCTCGTATGTCAATATCGGCAACACAATCGGCACGCTCGGCTCTGTTCCGATTGAAAGCAAATCGTCGCCGCACCTTCATCTTGAAACAAAAGTCGGCGGAAAAACCGTTAATCCGCTGAATGTTATGGGCAAAACGGAATAAAAACGGCTTGCAGTTGAAATTAATCGCTGCAAGCCTATTTTTTATGTCGCTGAATATCAAATTTTTTCGTAGCAAAGAATTACAAATTCAACAGTAAGCTCGGTTTCGTCGATTTTGTCGAGCCGCGCCTTAAACTCGTTTTTCGTTCTGTAAAAATACGGAGTCATCGAAAACAGCTCTCTCAAATCGTCGCCGTTTATCGTCACCTTTTGGCTGACCTTTTCCCTCCCTGTGAGGGTCAAAAGCTTTGACTCGGGGGCTTTTTCGTCGTTTTTATACGGTTTGTCATAAACAATTTGCTTCATTTCAAACAAATGCATCTCACCGGGGATAACGCTGTAAAGCTTGCCGCCGTTTTTGAGTATTCTGAAAAATTCTTTGTCGTTAAACGGAGCAAAAAGGTGAATTGCCGTGTCGATGCTGTTGTCGGGTATGGGGATTGAGGCGAGATTTGCCACAAAATATTTGCCGTTTTTATTTGTCTTTGACGCAAGGCGCACCATTTCTTTGCTTATGTCAAAGCCGTACAGCTCGCCGTCATAATTGTCGTAATATCCGTCGCCGCAACAAATATCAAGCACCGTACCGTTCATTTTTTCGGCAATCGTATTTTTAAGGCAGGAGTAATATCCCTTTTGCAAAAATGCGTGGCGTGCGCGTGCGGACTCTTTGCTGTCGCCCGTTTTATCGCCGCTTTTTGAGCCGACAAGCAGGTTTACATAACCCTCTTTGGCAAAATCAAAACAGTGATTATTTTGGCATTTCAGCGCATTTTCGCTTTTGTTCAGCGATTCTCCGCATATGGGGCAAACAAGCATTATTCCTCACCCCACGGCAAATCGACTATTATCGGCTCGTGGTGCACCGCCGGCAAAAATTTTTCAATTATATCTTTTGTCTTGAATTTAAGGCTCGAGGTGCAAACGCACGGATGACAGCCGAGGGTTTCGCTTTCGACAACAGGCTTGTCGATTACAAGTTGAATTTTGTTGTCCTTATCATTCATCAAGCCCATTATCGACACTGCACCCGGCTTGATGTCGAGATATTCAAGCATCTTTTCGCTCGGTGCAAACGAAAGACGCGAACAACCGAGCTGTTTTGTGATATATTTTGTTTTAAACGGCTTGTCGCCCGGCATCATCAAAAGATAAAACTCTGTTTGTTGTCTGTTGCAGAGAAAAAGATTTTTGCAAATGATTGTGTCGAGAATTTTGTCAATCTCGTTGCACTTTTCCATCGTGTTTGCTTCTTCATGGTCGGTGCGTTCGTATTCAATGCCCAGTTTGTCGAGCAAGTCATAAACGCGCACTTCCCTTTCAAGCCTGCCGGAGCAGTCGGTCGGTCTGCCTTTTACAAGTTCCATATTTTATGCGTCCTTTTTTGTTATTTATGCTATTTTACCACTTTTTACCCCCTCTTGCCAAGTGTGTTATAATATATTTATAAAGATTTAAACACCGTCATTGACAAATCGGCAAAATAAATATATAATGCACATTTGTACGGTTCATTCATATGAGCGGTGAATACATATGTGAGGCTATTATGGAATACGAAAGAATTAACGAAATTGCAGATTTATTCAAAATGTTCGGCGATGCAACAAGGGTAAAAATCTTGTTTTCGCTTTTTGACCGTGAGTTGAGCGTGACCGAAATTGTCGAAAAAATCGGCGCGTCGCAAACGGCGGTGTCGCACCAGCTTCGCTCGCTTAAACAAAGCCACCTTGTCAAATGCCGCCGCGAGGGGAAAAATATAATCTATTCCCTTGCCGATGAGCATGTCAAAATTATAATTAACTGTGCCGTTGAGCACATAGAGGAGTGATAAATATGTCCGAAAACGAAAATATCGAACCTGCACAGGAGCATCAGGTCGGTTGCACATGCGGATGCGACCCTGCCGCCTTTCAGCAGTATAAAAAGGAAATGACTGTCAAAATCATAATCAGCGCGGTGTTTTTCGCCGCAGGTTATGTAATAAGTGAGTTTACATCAATCAGCAGCTATGTTTATTTGATTTGCTTTGCGATTTCATATATCGCGGTCGGCTTCGGCGTAATACGCGATGCGCTTATGCTTGTCGGCAACAAAAACATTTTCAACGAATATCTGCTTATCAGCGTTGTTTCAATCGGTGCACTTGCCATTAAGGAATATCACGAGGGCTGTGCCGTAATGCTGCTTTTTGCAATCGGCGATTTTCTGCAAAGCCTTGCTGTTTCAAAAAGTCAGGACAAAATCAACAATATGTTTGCCGAGTCCGATGTCAGCGATGACGAGGTTGAAAATGAGGAGAGCAATCTCTCCCACCTTGAAAACGAGGTTAACGGCTCGGGCGGTACAAACCGTTTTATAACACGATTTTCAATGATTTACACACCGATTGTGTTCTTGATTTCCCTTTTGGTTATTGTAATTCCTCCGTTCATCACGGGCGGCTTTTCACAGTGGTCCGTTTGGAAAGAGTGGATATACAGAGGGCTTTCGGCGCTCACCGTCGGCTGTCCGTGTGCTATCGTGATTTCGGTGCCGCTCAGTTTTTATTTCGGTATCGGCGCCGTTGTTAAGGACGAAAAAAACGGCGATTTTTATGCAAAGCGTGCAACTCGCATTTCTAAAGAAAACATTGCGCTCACACTTGCCGTTAAGGCTGTAATTCTTGTTCTCGTCGTATTTTTGGATAAGGAGCCGCCTATGTGGCTTGCCGTCTTCAGCGATGTCGGCATTTGCCTGCTTGCAATTTTAAACTCGCTCAGAGCGGCTTTGATAAAAAAGAGTAACTGATATGCAAAAATTATTTTTAGATTATACACCGGAAAATGAAATAATCCTTGACGGCGAGGAGGCGCGCCATATCGCAAAAAGCCTGCGAATGAAGGTTGGCGATATGCTCACCGTGACAGATGGGAGCGGCAACGATTTCGGCTGTCAAATTGAAACCGTCACAAAGGATACCGTGACCCTCAAGGTTTGCTACCGTCAGGCAAACAACAGTGAGCCGACCTGCAAGGTGACGATTTATCAGGGTGTGCCGAAAAGCACAAAACTCGAGGATATTGTGCAAAAATGCGTTGAACTCGGCGTTTATTCGATTGTGCCCACGCTCACTCAGCGTTGTGTCAGCCGACCCGACCAAAAAAGCGCCGCAAAGAAAAATCAGCGCTATCAAAAAATCGCGCTTGAGGCGGCACAGCAAAGCGGCAGAGGCATTATTCCCGAAATTGTGCCGATGAAAACTCTCGCACAGGCAATCACCGAGGATGAAAGCGATGTCAAAATAGTGTTTTATGAGGGTGGCGGCGAGCCGATAAAATCAATTGTTTCGCCCGACTGCAAAAGCGTTTCCGTCTATATCGGACCGGAGGGCGGCTTTGAAAAAAACGAGGTTGAGCAAATTGTCACCGCCGGCGGTGTTCAGGCAACGCTCGGCAAGCGCATTTTGCGCACGCAGACCGCACCCGTTGCGGCACTCACGGCGATTATGCTTTTGACAAACAATCTCGAATAACAAAATACAATAGACAGTCTAAACGGCAGGTCATTATGACCTGCCGTTTTTGTTATAAATTATGAATATTTATATCATCATTCAACGCTATTCAACGCTCTTGAGCGATGATACCATATCGAGATTCTTAACCTTTTTCGTAAACAAAAAGCTTGTCAAAACAGATACGCCGAAGGTGATTATCGCAGCTATTACAAATGATGTCGGCGACAGTTTAACCATCATATCAAATTCAGAGCCGGCGCTTGCTATCATTGCATAAACAAGATACAAGCCGAGCGGCACGCCGAAAATTATACCTATAACGGAGAAAATTATGTTTTGAATTATGTTTAGCTTTAATATCTTTCCGGTCGGGAAGCCGAGCACTTTCAGTGTTGCGTTTTGGCGCTCGTTTTCCGTGTATGTCAATAAGCCGAGGTTGTAAAGCACAACAACCGCAAGAACAATCGCAAGAAGCATAATTATGCCGACCATCATATTCATGGTTTCCATATAATTATCCCAGAAATTATGCAAATCTTTTGAGGTCAAAACATTTTGCACTTTGTCGCTGTTATATGTTGTGAGTTTTTGCTTTGTGTCAACATATGTCGGCTTAAATTCGTAACCGAGTTTTTCAAGCGTTGCACGCGTGATTGAAAGACCTTGTGTCATCGGAGTTCTGTTAATCAGCGTCAGTTTTGATTTGACCCATTTGTCCGAAGTGTAAATGTGCCACTCAAACTCGTCGCCCTCTTTTAAACCAAGCTCGTCGGCGACTTTTCGCGTCACCGCAACCGTGTTATCGTCGGGAGCGATTTGCTTTCTGTTGTCATCGGTCAGGTAATAGCATCCCTCTCCGTCGGTAACGGTTAGGCTTTCGGTCATTTTTTTGCCGTTCGCTTTGATTTCGATTGAATCGGACATCATCATTTCGCCGTCAACATCTTTTGCGATTTTTTCGGCGTCCTTAACCGTTGCCTCGCTGTCAAGCGTCAGTCTTGTTTCCTGCACCTGAATTTCATTATACATCCAGTTTTCCATATCGTTCATACAGTCGCTCATGGAAAATGCGGCTACAAGCAATGCCATACACGATATTGTGCCGACTATGCCCATAATCGTGCGCACCTTGCCTCGCATAAATGTGCGGATGCTCCAGCGCATATTAAAGCCCATTTTTTGCCACGCTTTTGAGCGTTCAAGCTTTGTGAGCTTGAAATTTTTTGGCGCTTTCGGTCGGAGTGTTTGTGCCGGTGTTCCGTCAAGCATACCTATTACGCTGAACAGTGTTGCAAGCGTGCAGGCAAGAACCGTTGCCGCCGCAACGATTACAAACGATATGTCAAAGCCCGGCTGCCATTTCGGCAATGTGTAATACGAACTCATCGAAGAATAAAACAGATACGGCAGAGTGAGCGGACCGACAATCAAACCGAGCACTGCGCCTGCAAGGCTTACCCAAAAGCCGTAGTTTACATAGTGCAAAACTATTTTTGCCTTGCTGAAGCCGAGTGCCTTGAGCGTGCCGATTTGCGTGCGCTGGTTGTTTATGAGCCTGTTCATACTTGTTATAATCGCAAGTATCGCAATCGCCATAAACGCAATCGGGAAAATTGCGCCGAGCATTTTGTGCTGTGTCATTTCGGCGTCCATCATCTGAATGCCTGCTGTTTCTTTTCGGGTGGTGTAAACGGCGTAGTTGCCCTTGAGCGTTTTGTCTATTTTGTCGGAAAGGCTCGATGCGTCAACGCTCGATGTGAATATAATCTGAGTGTACGGCAACATTTGCTCAAACTCGCTGTCATCCGCCTTTTCAAGGCTGCGTACTATAAAAGTTTTCGACAAGCCCTTGAGCATTTTTGCGTTTTTCTTGATTTCGGCATTTTCTTTTGCAAATTCGTCAACAAGTTCGCTGACCGATTTGTCACTCTTATTAATATAATCAATTATATATTGCTTAATCGGGATTGATTTTGCCGAGCAGTATGCAAAGCCTATGTTGTTGTAGTCGGGCCACAAATCGTTTTCGTTTGAATAATACTGATACTCGCTTGAATAAACAAGTCCGGCGATTTTCAGCGTGAAATCCGTGCCCTGAAAATTGAAGGTGTAGCTGTCGCCGACCTTCAGATTTTTTGCCGTTGCAAAATTTTTGTCGAGCCAAACATCTCCCTTGGAGTGAACATTTACCTCCTCACCTTCGACTACATACGGCATACAAACAGTGTTTTCGTTTAAACCGTACATATAAACAGTAGGGTTGTGGCTGTCCTTGCCCGTCACCTCAACATAGCATCGCTTTTCGACATCCTCTATTCCGTCAATACCCTTTACCTTTTCAACATCGCTGTCGCTGAAGCCCTCGCCCCAAATCCATCCGTCGGCAAGGTTGGTTTGCTCATAATATCCTTTGCGATAGTTGTTGACACCTGCCCATTCGCCGCCTACGCCGCAAAAAAGGTAAACGCCCAAAAACGCCATCAGTAAAATTGATATGAACTGCCATTTGTTTTGCCTCATATCCTGAAGCATTTTTTGTCTGAGCATTACCAGGTCACCTCGCTTACGGCCTTCGGGCTTTCGTTGATGGTCACTTCCTTGATTTTGCCGTTTTTCACCCTGATTACCTTGTCCGCCGCCTGCGCAAGTGCCGCATTGTGGGTTACTATTACAACCGTTTTGTCCTGCTCACGGCTCAAAGACTGCAAAAGCGACAAAATCTGCACGCCCGTTTCGCTGTCAAGCGCACCGGTCGGCTCGTCGCAAAGCAGCATTTTCGGATTTTTGCAAACAGCACGCGCAATTGAAATTCTTTGCTGTTCACCACCCGAAAGCTGAGAAGGGAATTGATATTTGTGGTCGCTGAGTCCGACATCGTCAATAACCTTTTTTGCGTCAATCGGCGCGTCGGTGATTTCGGCAACGATTTGTATGTTTTCGATAGCCGTCAGCGTCGGAATCAGATTGTAAAACTGAAATACAAAGCCGACATCTTTTGCTCTGTACTTTGTCATTTTTGCATCGTTGAATTTTGCAATGTCAACACCGTCAATGAGTATTTGACCCTGCGTTGCGTATTCCATTCCGCCAAGCAGGTTGAGCAGTGTTGACTTGCCTGCGCCCGACGGACCGAGTATAACGGTAAATTCACCTTTTTCGATTTCAAACGACGCATCGTCGAGCGCGTTTATTGTGTGTTCGCCCGTGAAAAATTGTTTTGTCACATTTTTAAATTCTATTAAAGCCATTGTCTTACCTCTGTAGTTAGCGATTGCTAACTCTTTGAATGTGTTATAGTTAGCTGCTGCTAACTATAATCAGTATAAAACAATTTTAAATCATTGTCAACTGTATTATTTCACGCGCTTTTCGTATATTACATTATATATCGTATATATCTATATCGGTATCGGTGATTTTTGCTTATTTGATTGAATTTGGCGGCAAAACCCTGCTCGTTTTTGTGAGCAACTGAATTGAAATGTGCAAAATCGTGCAAACATAACTCGAAAATAAAGCGATATCAACAAACAAAACACGCATTATTGGGCATAATTAACGAGAATATTCGCTCACTGTTGACTGCTATTGACTGAATAGGTATAATTAAGGTGCAGTAGGAAATAATTATTTCGCAACGGCGACGGCCGCAAAAGGAGATTAAATGCTGACACAGGAACGAAGAAGAAAAATACTTGATTTGTTGGAGGAGCAAGGCTCCGTAACGGTTGCCAGGCTCAGCGAGGAATTTAATTCGAGCGAATCGACAATTCGCCGCGATTTAGTGGCACTGTCGCAGCTCGGAAAACTCAACAAGGTTCACGGCGGCGCAACCGTGCTGTCACAGCAGTTCTTAAAAAATGAGGACACGGTTGAGGAAAAATCGCTTAAATATGTTGATGAAAAGGTTGCAGTTGCAAAATACGCCGCAAGCCAAATCAGCGACGATGATTTTGTTTTCATAGACGCCGGCTCAACTACATATTTGATGACAAAATATATCAAATCCACAAAAGCAACCTTTGTCACAAACGGCATAGCACACGCAAAAAAGCTTGCACGAAAGGGCTGCAAAGTATATGTTCTCGGCGGTCAGCTTAAAGACACAACCGAGGCGATAATCGGACTTGTGGCGGCGTCAAATCTTCAAAAATACAATTTTTCAAAAGCTTTCATTGGAACAAACGGCATCAGCGAAAAACAGGGCTTTACAACACCGGATACCGACGAGGCAATGCTAAAGGCGGTTGCGGTGGAGAGGAGTTTTGTGGCATACATTCTTGCCGATCATTCAAAGTTTAACAAGGTTTCGGCAGTGACTTTTGCTCCGCTTGACGCCGGCTGCATAGTTTGTGACAGATGCGACGATGAAACACTTAAACAAAAATCTGTAATCAAAGAGGTGGTTTGATGGTTTATACGATTACGCTCAATCCCGCGCTTGATTATGTGATGTATGTTGACCGTCTGCGATATGACGATATAAACCGCACATCACACGAGGCTGTCTATTACGGCGGCAAGGGAATCAATGTTTCCGTCATTCTTACACGCCTCGGCATTGAAAACAAGGCGCTCGGTCTTGTTGCCGGATTCACCGGCGCTCAGCTTGAGGAAATGCTGAAAAATGACGGTATCAGCTGTGATTTTAATCATCTGAAAAACGGATTCACAAGAATAAATGTTAAAATTAAAGCAGATAATGAAATAGATGTAAATGCAAACGGTCCTTATATCGATGAGGAGGATATTTCGAAACTTCTTGAAAAGCTTGACAAATTAAAGGACGGCGATTATCTCGTTCTTGCCGGCTCAATTCCGAAAAATCTCCCCGACGATATTTATGAAAGAATTTTAAAGCGTCTTTCGGGCAGAGGTGTAAGGTTTGTTGTTGACGCAACGGGCGATTTGCTCAAAAATGTGCTTAAATACAAACCGTTTCTTGTAAAGCCCAATCATCACGAGCTTGGTGATATGTTTGGCGTTACGACTCAAACGGACGATGAAATAATCGAGTATTCAAAAAAACTTCAGGTACTCGGCGCACAAAATGTGCTTGTGTCGCGCGCATCAAAGGGTGCAATGCTTATTGACGCCGACGGCAAGGCACACAAAATCGGCAACGCCACCGGTAAGCTTGTCAACTCAGTCGGTTGCGGCGACAGTATGGTTGCCGGATTTGTTGCCGGCTGTATAGAAAAAGGCGACTATGCCTATGCTTTAAAATTAGGCTCGGCATGCGGCAACGCGACGGCGTTTTCACCCGAGCTTGCAACAAAAGACGAAATTATTAATATTTTTAATTCAGGATTCAATTCGCAGAAAGGAGTATCTTTATGAGAATTATTGATTTGTTAAAGGCCGAAGCGATTCAGCTTAACACTGCTGTTGCTTCAAAGGAGGAAGCAATTGATAAAATGATTGCTCTCCACGAAAAGGCAGGCAATTTGTCGGATACTGCCGCATACAAGGAGGCTATCCTTGCAAGAGAGGCACAAGGCACAACCGCTATCGGCGAGGGCATTGCAGTGCCGCACGCAAAGTCCGACAGTGTTAAAACACCCGGATTGTCGGCAATTACCGTTCCCGGAGGAGTCGATTACGGCGCACCTGACGGAAAGCCGTCCGACATTTGCTTTATGATTGCCGCACCTCTTGACGGTGACCTTCATCTTGAAATTTTGTCAAGGCTTATGGTTATGCTTATGGAACCGGAATTTTGCAACGATTTGAGAAATGCAAAAACCGCCGACGAATTTTTAAGCATTATTGATAAAAAGGAATCTGAAAAATATCCCGAGGAAAAGGTTGAGGAACAACCTAAAAAAGAGGGATACAGAGTTCTTGCCGTTACCGCTTGCCCGACAGGCATTGCGCACACATATATGGCTGCCGAGGCACTCGAAAAAGCAGGCGAAAAAATGGGCTATCCGCTTAAAGCCGAAACCAACGGCTCCGGCGGCGCCAAAAACATTCTCACCAAAAAAGAAATCGCCGAGTGCGACGGTATAATCATTGCCGCAGACAAAAATGTCGAAATGGCAAGATTCGACGGCAAACCCGTTGTTAAAACCTCGGTTTCAAACGGCATTAACAAGCCGGAGGAGCTTATTCAAAAAATCGTTGACGGCAAAGCCTCCGTTTATCACGCAAACGAAGAGGAAAAGTCTTCCGTTGACGATGACGAAAAGGAAAGCTTCGGTCATAAACTCTACAAGCACCTTATGAACGGCGTTTCTCATATGCTTCCGTTCGTAGTAGGCGGCGGTGTTCTTATCGCCTTTGGCTTTTTGATTGATACAATCGCAGGCAATGCCGATGTCGGCGGAACTTTCGGATTTACAAACCCTGTTGCATCCGTCATTTTCTGGATAGGCAAGGCGGCGTTTGCACTTATGCTACCTGTTTTGTCGGCATATATCGCACAGTCGATTGCGGACCGCCCCGGTTTACTTCCCGGCTTTGTCGGCGGTGTATTTGCCGCAAACGGTCATACAATCCAAAGTATGATTGACGGCGTTAATTCAGGCAACGGACTTGTAGGCGACGGAAATGCCGTTTCGGGTTTCCTCGGTGCTTTGTTTGCCGGTTTCGTGGCAGGTATTGTTGTTCAGCTTCTTAAAAAAGCTTTTTCGTGGATGCCAAAGGCAATGGACGGCATCAAGCCTGTTTTCATCTATCCGCTTTTGGGCACACTTCTTATGGGCTTGATTATGGCAGGCGTAAACCCTGTTATCGGTCAGCTCAACACACTTCTTGCAAACGGACTTGCAAGTCTCGGCGCAACAAGCCGACTTCTTCTCTCAATAGTTCTTGCCGCAATGATGGCAACCGATATGGGAGGCCCGTTCAATAAAGCGGCGTATGTTTTCGGTACTGCGGCAATTGCAAACGGCGACACATGGATTATGGCTGCTGTTATGATCGGCGGCATGGTTCCTCCAATCGCAATCGCTCTTTCAACAACATTCAACAAGAAAAAATGGACTGCAGAAGAGCTTAAATCCGGTCCGGTTAACTATCTTATGGGTCTTTGCTTTGTCACAGAGGGTGCAATCCCTTACGCTGCATCAGATCCGATTCGCGTTCTTCCGTCATGCATGGTAGGCAGTGCCGTAGCAGGAGCTCTCACATCATTGTTCAATGTAACCTGCCCCGCACCTCACGGCGGTATATTCACATTCATCGTTTGTGACCATCCGCTCCTTTATGTTGTAGCCCTTGTTGCCGGCTCTGTTGTAGGCGCATTGATGCTTGCACTTTTAAAGAAAAATCAACCTGTTAAGGCATAAGAGAGGTAATAATATGGTATCAAAGGAATTTACAATAAAAAACAAAATGGGATTTCATATGCGCCCGGCAAATGTTTTTGTTACAGAGATGACAAAATATGCTTCATCGGTTAACATCATTTTCAACGGCAAAACAATCAACGGCAAAAGCATAATGAACATTATGGCGGCTTGCATCAAATGCGGCAGTACAATCACCGTTGAGTGCGACGGCGCAGACGAAAACGAAATGCTTGCCGAGGCAACCGAACTTATCGAATCGGGATTCGGCGAGGAATAATAAATAAAAATACGCTCCGGCAAAACTGTCGGGGCGTAGTCGGCTCGTATGAGCATTTACTACATAAATGAGGTGTTTTTATGCTAAAAGGAATAGGCGCATCCCAAGGCTTTGGCATCGGCAAAGCGGTTGTTATCAAAGATACCGAGCTTGATTATTCCTCGGTTAAATACTCCGACGCAGGAAGCGAAAAGGCTCGATTGCACAAGGCTGCAGACGATTTCGTCGAAGAAACAAAACTTCAAATCGAACAGGTCAAGCAGTCGGCAGGCGAAGAAGAGGCTGAAATTCTCGAGGGTCACCTTATGATGCTTCAGGACCCGTTTATGCTCAGCCAAATGGAGGATAATATCGACCAAGGCGCAGTTGCGGAAAGTGCGGTTGATACCGTTTGCACAATGTTTATAGATATGTTTTCGGGTGTTGACGACGAGCTGACACGCCAAAGAGCCTCTGATGTTAAGGATATTAAGGACAATTTGCTTTCGCTTTTACTCGGCATCAAACCTGTTGACATTTCGTCTGTCGAACACGGCTCGGTGCTTGTCGCAAAGGATTTCACTCCGTCAATGACAAGCCAAATCAACAAAGAAAATGTTTGCGCAATCATAACCGAGGTCGGCGGAGTTACAAGTCACAGCGCAATTCTCGCAAGGGCTATGGGCATTCCGGCGGTTCTCTCCGTTCTCGATGCAACAGAAAAAATTACCGACGGCGAAGCAGTGATTGCCGACGGCTTCAAAGGAAAGGTTTTGCTTAATCCCACACCGACGCAACTCGACGAATACACAAAAAAGCAAACTGCATATTTAAAGGAAAAAGAAAGCCTTAACGAATATTTCGGCAAGCAAACTGTTACAAAGTCGGGCGCAGTTAAAAAAGTTTACGGCAATATCGGCAAGGCGGAGGATGCACAAAATGTTATCCAAAACGGCGGCGAGGGCATAGGACTTTTCAGAACAGAGTTTTTGTTTATGGACCGTGCTCACGAGCCGACCGAGCAGGAGCAGTTTGAGGCGTATTCAACCGTCGCAAAGGCAATGGACGGTAAGGAGGTAATCATTCGCACGCTTGACATTGGCGGCGATAAGGCAATTGATTATCTTTCAATTGAAAAAGAGGACAATCCGTTTTTGGGCCATCGCGCAATTCGCTATTGCCTCGACAATCCTCAACTTTTCAAAACACAGCTTCGTGCGATTTTGCGTGCCGCGCAGTTCGGCGATATAAAGATAATGCTCCCGCTTGTCACAACCGTTGACGAAGTAAGGCGTGCAAAAGCTGTTATTGCCGAGTGTGCCGACGAGCTTGAAAGCGAGGGCTTGAGATACAGACTTGCTCCTGTCGGCGTGATGATTGAAACGCCGTCGGCAGCGCTGATTTCGGATTTGCTCGCCAAAGAGGTTGAATTTTTCTCAATCGGCACAAACGATTTGACCGGCTACACTATGGCGGTTGACCGCGGCAATGCGGCGGTTTCAAACCTTTATGATGTTACACAGCCGTCTGTTTTGCGTGCAATTGAAATGACAGTCAAAAACGCAAAGGCGGCAGGCATTCAGGTCGGTATGTGCGGCGAGGCGGCGGCAGATGAGCGCCTTATCCCCAAACTTGTCGAATGGGGGCTCGATGAATTTTCGGTCACTCCGTCATCAATTCTTCAAACGCGCAAACTGATTTGCGAGTGCGAATAAATATTACAAAAGCGCAGTGCAGTTTCAAACCGCATTGCGCTTTTTATTTCTGTCATATTCTATTTGGCGTATTTTACTTTATACAACTTGTCGGGATAGTCGGTCATAATGCAGTCGGCACCCATATCAATCAAATATTTCATATCTTCCTCGTCATTGACTGTCCAATACTGCACTGCCATATTGTGCTTATGTGCATAGTTTATCATTTGTGCCGTGCCCAAATTGATGCCGAGGTTTTTGTACGGCGCACAAAACGGAATTTGCAAAACATTGCACGGCGGCACATAATCCTCATCGTCATTCAGTGCGGCTGTCCAAAAATCAAACACCTCCGCTATTGATGTACTGCGTGCGAGATCGGGATATTTTTCGTCAACATATTCGCTGACCTCCTTGTGGAAGGTGCCGAACACAACTTTGTCGATAATGCCCTTTTCCTGCAAAACGGAGTAGAGAATGTCTACACCCTCTTTGCCCAAATCGCCGCTGTTTTTGATTTCGATAATATATTTATATTTCCCGCCGCCCTGCTCAATCAAATAATCAAGAATATCGTTAAGCTTCAAAATTTTGAGTTCTTCGGGAACTTCATCTTTGCTTAAATCGGCATAAGGTGTTTCGCCGTCCTCCGTTTCAAATTTTGCGCCCATATTTAGCGTCCTCAACTCGGCGTATGTTTTGTCCTCTGGGCGTACTTTCTTTTCGCCGAAAACCTCCTCACTGTCGGATGTTCTGTCAAGCGTGTTATCGTGAAGCAAAACGAGCTGCTTGTCTTTGGTGATATGCAAATCAAATTCAAAGACGTCAATGTCAAAATTTGGGTTTTCAGCACAGTTCTTGAACGCCATCATCGTTTCCTCCGGCTCAATTCCGCCGCCGCTGCGATGACCCGAAATGTCGGTTCCGTCAATTATGTATGCGTTGTCGGTTTTGTATGTTTCGATTTGGCTCGGCTCGGAGCGATGCTTGCACGAAACCGTCATTACCGCCGCGAGCGCTGCTATTATCAGCAACACCGCCGTGAGAATGATTATTTTTGCCGTTCTTCCTTTTTTCGTGTTTTTTGCATTTGTTTTTGCCATACTTTTCCCTCATTTATAAGTTTCTCTAATAATAATTATATTTATAATTTTACAAAAATGTCAATAAAAAGTCAACAAAATATATCAAAAAATTATATAAATTTTATTAAATATGTATAAAAATAACAACAATTATAACATTTCCCACCGTAGGGGCAAAGGCTTTTAATAAAAAAATCCACCGCAGGTTTCCCAACGGTGGATTCGATACACTTATTTATTTTAATTTATTATACATTTCGTAAATATCGTCTTCGGTCAATTCAATCGGATTGCGTTTCATAAGCATTGACATGCTCTTTTTCGTCAACTCTCTGATTTGTTCATCGGTTGTGCATCCGATTTCGGATAATTTTGTTCTCATTCCCATTTGCTTTTTCATCGCCGTTATTTCGTCTGCCATTGCGTAAGGAGATTCAAAGCCACAGTCTTTTGCAAGCGCTGTTATCCTGCCATCGCCGTCTGCATTGTCGGCATTGAATTTGATGAAATAATCAAGAGTGAATGCACATGCTTCGCCGTGCGGCACACTGTAAATGTTTGTCAGCGGGAACGAGCAGGCGTGTGAGCCGGTTGTCCTCGGGTGCGAAAATGCAACGCCGGCAACTATCGACGCCTCAGCCATTTTTTCGCGAGCCTGAAGGTCGCTTGGGTTGTTATATGCTTTTTCAAGCCACTCAAACACAAGCCTTGCGGCATAAATCGAGCATGCGGAGCAAACAGGTTGGTTGAGCGTTGACCAATAGCTTTCAACCGCGTGTGACAAAACATCAAGTCCCGTTGCGGCTGTCACCTGCGGCGGAACGGTCAGGGTCAACTCCGGGTCGATTACGGCAATTTTCGGATACATTGCCGGGTCGTTCATCGGATTTTTTAAATTTTGTTTTAAATCCGTCAAAACCGAAATATTTGTAACCTCACTTGCCGTGCCTGATGTTGTTGCGACCGCAATCATCGGAATTGCTTCTGTGGCGTTAATCGGTTTTCCGCCGCTGTGGTAGGACTCAATTACATCATCACCCTTTGCTATTGCACAAGCTGCTTTGCAGCAGTCCATGGGTGAGCCACCGCCGAGCGCAACTGCAAAATCGGCGCCGATTTTGCGCATAACCTTGACGCAGTTGTTAACATTGTCGGTTGTCGGATTTGGGCGAATGTCGGCAAAAACAGCCTTCAGCGTGCCCTCACTCATTTTTACAAATTCATCGGCAACGCCGTTTTTTGAAAAGCTGTGCGAGCAAACAAGCACACCGTTTTTACCGCCGATGCTGTCGATGTATGATTTGATTTCTTTTCTTTTGCCGACTCCGAATTCAAGCGTAACCGGCAAATTAAATTCCCACGATGTCAAATTTTTCATCTCCTATATGATTTTAAACCTATTTTATCACATATTTGTTGTTTTTTAAATATTTTTCTTGACAAATTAGAAATTATATTATAAAATATCAAGGCATTGAGAGATATGCGGTATAACACCCATTTCCGGGTTTATATTGGGTAACACCCTTCGGGGTTTTACATATATCAAAAACAGCAGTTGCTGATAATATATCGAGGTGTAACTCAGTTTGGCTAGAGTGCCTGCTTTGGGTGACGAAAGCGACCGCTGCCGGTGGCAGATAAAGGGAGCTTGAGGAAGCGCAGCAAAACAGAGCAATGAACACGGCAGTGGTCAGTGCGACAATTTTGCAAGAGGGCGAGCAAAGCAAAACCGAGCAAAGTCTCAAAATTACAACAAAATAATATCGAGGTGTAACTCAGTTTGGCTAGAGTGCCTGCTTTGGGAGCAGGATGCCGCAGGTTCAAGTCCTGTCACCTCGACCAAATGACCTTAGAAAGCGAAAAGCTTCCTAAGGTCTTATTTTTTTGCCTGAATTTGGCTTAAATAACTGCGTTTTATAGCATTTCAAATTTTAATCACGCCTTATACAAAATCATATAACCACAATATTAAATCAAATATTTGGGGTAGAGAGTGAGAGGGGGGGCAATTAACAACTGTCACGCTCTACCCTTTGTTTGAGATGCTTGTTGTAATGCTACAAAGCTTTGCAAACAAAATCTTCCGTTTCATACTATCCACCTCGCTGTTTTATCTAATTTGATGATATATTAAAGAGGGAATTTTATCAAATATGCAAAAAAGGCTTCTGCCCAAAGCAGGGCAAAAGCCTTAAAAATTATGCGATTTTTAGGTTTAGTTGCAAGCCAAGGGGGACTATCCACTCGACAATCACTTTGATTTCTGTTCCATTGGCTTCTATTTTCATGTTTTTCATATAATTTTCATTTTCCTTTTTAGGAATAAACCAAACTCTTTATTTGTATCCGATAATATCCTGAGATACTCTTTCAATTACATCAGGGTTAATTGAAGATATCTTGGCTATATAAACTTTGTTTTTTCTCGGATTAAATATTCCGAGTTTTTCAATTTTCTGAAATTCTGGATGTATTGAATGACATCCCATAATATAGTACATTAACAACTGCAATGTGTATTTACTTTTTGGTTCCTCTTTTGACACCTTAAAATCCCACAATGTATTCTCAGTTAAATAATCTCCATCTCCTGATGATACTATATCCGTATAACCACCCTCAAAAGTAAAACCATCTTTTGTAATAGGACCATATTCTTTCCAAAATGCCAGACTTCGTTTAACCATAATCACAATATTCTCAATAGTATCACTATCAGGTTTAATTTCTTCTACTGGTTTATACCCAATTACACCCGCTCTGAAACAAACATCGTAACCAACTAATTTACATGCATTACTGACAGACTCATTATCAAGGCCTTTTATGCCTTTTAATAACTTCTTAGCATTTCCTAATGCCAACCCTTTTTTGCCACTTGCTTTATTTAAAAATAAATCAAGACGCAATGCTCCCTGTAACGAAATTTTAAAAGCTTCTTCTACGGATGTTCCCATCATAAAACGGGTCAAATAGTCAACCGCAAGACCAATTAACGAAGCATGAATATTCTCTGCTTCATTCAATGTCTTTCCGTCATCAATAGTAGTAATATCAAATTGCTTTTTATTTAGATATCCTCCATATGGCTGTTTTACCATACTAATACGTTTAGTAACAGAGTACATTGAAATCTCCTCCCTCTTGCAAAAATAATTTTAAATTACAAGCATCCACCTAACGTCAAAATTATCTGAGTGTATTTAAATCCTTCATTTAATCTACTACATTCCATGACGATAAAATAATCATCTTCATTTTCTGCTCTCACAACAATACCTTGCGATAAATCTGTTTTCCACAAAGTTTTCTTTCCATAAAATTGATCAACAAAGCTATTTGTGGGATTAGGCATATTGGCATCAAATCCATTATGTATTAACCATTGATGGTAATCGTTTAACGCTGGTAGCCCAACGCTTTGTATTGCTGCCATGATTGCTGATTGCTCACTTAATTCGCGTTCGATATTGATAACATATCTTTCTTCTGCATCAAGTTCGTATCCATGAGCCTTTACAATTTCTCCCATATTTTCATTCAATTTAAGTTTTTTCACTCCAATTTATCCCCTTTCCTATACTTTACGAGATCATTTTCTCAAATATTTGCTTACTGTTGCTTGAGAAATTTTAAGCATATCCGCTATTTGTTGTTGTTTATATCCTTGCTTTCTTAAAGCTTTAATTTGTGATATTAACGCTTCCTTACCCAAATTGGTAGCAAATTGTGTTGTCGTTTGCACTACGCCGTTCATATGTTTGGTCAACGTTGTAGTATACTGGAAACCATCCTTATTTCCAATAACGCTGGCAATTCCAGTCTTTGAATCAAAAGTCGTTTTTACATCATTTAAACCTGTATTAGAAACAAAATTATTTATTGCATTCAAAATATTTTTCGATTGCTTTCTCATCAAATCATTGCTCATTCTTCTACCCTCTTTATTCCGTGTTATATTTTTTATAACTTTATAATAATTTATTTTGGGTAATTCGTCAAGCAAAAAATATAAATACGATACATATTCATAACGGCACTTACCAATAGATTATCTCTTTATCCACAATCTCCCTCGCACACGCCTGTATATTATTCATCCTGCCTACCCACTCTCACGCATTGTCTGCCTTTAACTGTTCTGTAATTCCTTGTGCCTGTTTCATCTGCTCTACAATTCTTTCAAAGCGTTCCTGTGCCTGTTCCTCTATATCTGCCAGATAACTGTTCAGTCTGCCGCTCATCATTCACTCATTCAACTGGCGGATTAACTTGTAGGCATACGGCTTTGATACGCTTAGTTCCTGT
>DPVM01000004.1 GCA_003526845.1 Oscillospiraceae bacterium | reverse complement strand
TCAAGTCCCGTCTCGCGCACCACGAAAGAAACCTCTTTTGTCTACCAAGACTAGAGAGGTTTTTTCATGCTTTTCGAGGCAAAATAGCCCTCAATATAGGAAAATACCGCTGAAACAAGGGTTGGAACGGTCATTGAGGCCGCGCCAGCCCCTGTTTTTTGCTTTTAGGCAGTGAAATTGGCGTGTTACTTTTCGCGTTTCTTTGCGCAGCAAAGAAGTTGGCAAAACAGCACCCGACGGGATTTGAATTCGGGAAAGCACAGAGATGTCGCGGAAAAGTGACAGCAAAACCTTGTAAATCGACGGGATTTGTGCTATAATGTTTAATAATAGTTTATACCTTTTTGAAGGAATACCCTTGGAGATGGCAAATGGCACAGGAAAACTGGCTGAAATATAAGCTGCTGAAGCTCCTTGAGCTTCTTCGTCAAGAGACGGATGAGCAGAATCCCCTCTCCACAAGTCAGATTTGCAACAAGCTTGGAGATATGGGCATTTCGTGTGAGCGCAGGACGCTGACAAAAGATATCGCTGTTCTCAATGAGCTTGGTTACGAGGTCATGTGGAACTGGGTCGGTAAAGAAAAAGGGTACTATATTCGACGGATTCCGGTATAATTAACAAACACAGGAAGGAGCTGATTCCCATGCCCGACCACGGCATTTTTGAAAAAGTGGAGATATACGGAGCTGTCCCGGGCTTCATCATCCGGCACACCAGGCCGGGAAGCCAAATTGTCAAAAGCCATTGGCATCCGGAATTGGAGATCAATACAGCTTTTGAAGGCTCCTCGCGCTTTTTTATCAACGGCCGGGTGGAAGATGTGACACCTCAGCACATTGTGCTGGTCAATAGCCGGGAGGTCCACTCCTCCATCCCCTATTTCGCCACAGACGGCTTTGCCATCACCGGCATCACGCTGCAAATCAGCTACTCCTTCTTAAAAAGCCTGATCCCCAATTTCGATACATGCTATTTCGTCCTCACAGAGGAGGCTAATACGAAAATTCAATCCCTGATCCTTGCGCTTAACGAGTGGTATGAGCAGGAGGGTACTCCCTTCCTGTCAGTGCTTGTCCTCCGGCAGATCTGCGAGATTGTCTATGTCCTGCTCACCCAGTGCTGCCAGGAACGGGACCGGGCCAAAGACAGCACCTCTCAGGAGCCCTTTCGAAAGCTGGAGGGGATCCTGACTTACATTCATGACCATTACAGCGAGCCCCTGAACACCGCCCAGATGGCGCAGCAGTTTTTCTTCTCGAAAGAGTATTTCTGCCGCTTTTTCAAAAAGTATACGGGAGCCACTTTCTCCCAATACCTAGCCAAATACCGGGTTCTTCAGGCAGAGCAGCTGCTCGCTCAGACATCCAAAAAAATCTCGGAAATCGCCCTGGAAACGGGCTTTGCCGATGAAGGCAGCTTTATCCAATGTTTCCGAAAATACTATGGCTGTACCCCTAGAAATTATCGAAAAGAAATTACCCAAAATCCATTTTTTCGGCAAGATTAGTCAATTTCTCCCTAAAGAGCAGTCAATTCCGCCATATTTTCTCAACTCTCCCCGTGGTATTCTAATAGTATAGCTGCAAGCGGAGTGCGCGCACCGCCTGCCGCATTTCTTCGACTTGGAGGATTGAAAAAATGACAGAAAAGAAACAAGATAAGCTCCCTGTGTCGCAAATGATCGGCTTTGCCCTCAACGGCTGCGGATCCAGCTGCATTGCCGGCATTATGGGCGGCTTCCTCACCATCTATTTGACGGACAACCTGCTGCTTTCCATGGGCTTCATCACCGCCATGATGACCGCTGCCCGGATCATCAACGCCGTTACAGAAGGCCTGAGCGGCTTCCTCATTGACATGACTCACACCAAGATAGGTAAGGCCCGCCCCTGGATCCTGGGCACCGCTTTTTTTGTGGCCCTGCCCGTGTTCCTGATCTTTAACACCCCTACCAGCTTCAGCCCCACCGGGCGGATGATCTGGGTGTTTGTAAACTACCTGCTCCATGTAGCTGTGTTCGGCGCCGTTATCAGTGTCGCCACCGCCACCCTGCTCATCAAGATAACTTCCAACTCTGTGGAACGAGCAAAGGTCACTAACTTGGGCGGCCTTTTGGGACAGATCTCCAACTTGATCGTTAGTGCCTACGGCGTGCCGGTGCTTATGTATTTTGGCGGCTATGAAAAAGGCTACTTCGGTCTGAGCCTGATTTTCTGCTCCATTGGCTTTATCCTGCCCTTCCTCACCGGCATTATCTGCCGGGAGACCCCGGAGGTGTGGGCCGAAGCCGCTCAGCAGCTCAGCGCGGCCCGGAAGCGCCCCTCTCTGCCCGTCAAAACCCAGCTGAAGTATGTCTTTGGCTGCAAATACGCCCTCCCGCTGTTTGGTATGTTCCTCACTTACAACTTTGCCGGTATGATTTTCGGCTCTATGGCCATCTACTTCCTGCGTGATGTACTGGGCGATGCCGGCTACATGACCCAGATCAGCTATGCAAAGCTGGTGCCTGGTATCCTCTGCTGCCTGTTTGGCATTGTACCTATTGCCAATGCCAAGCTGGGCAAGCGAAAGGTGCTTGTACTGGGTTCCTTGTTCCAGGTGGTGGGCTACGCCTTGATGATCGTCCCCAACTTGGTCTTCGTTTTGATTGGCAATGCGGTGTACGGCATTGGCAGCGCTTTCTTTGGTGTGCTGCTGGGTACCGCTACCGCCGATGTGGCTGACTACATCAACTTAAAAAACAAAACCGACCTCTCCGGCCTTTCCACCAGCATCGCCCAATTCGGCATGCGGTTTGGAATGCTCCTGGGCAGCGTGGGCGTGGCGGCTGTGCTGGCCATTGGCGGCTACAGCGGCGAAGCGGCCAACGCAGGCCTGGCCCAGTCCTCCTTCACCCGGGTGATGGAGACTGTGGGCTACGCCGTAATCCCCCTGGTGTGCAGTATTTTGCTGGTGCTGTTCAGCAGCCGGATGGATGCCGACAAAGAGGTGGCCAACATGAGAAAGGAAGGGGCGGAATAACTTGGCAGACTTATTCGACCGTTTCTACTTACCGGAGGACGTGGGCATTTCCTCTATCGACGTCGCGAACTTCCTGCAGGAGTGCGACAAGGCCCACTACAAGCTGCGCACGCTCCACATCATCCGCCACGGGAAAGCCGTGGTGGATGCCGCCCGCTATCCCTTCCGGGCCAGCGATAAGCGGCTGGTGTACTCGGTGAGCAAGACCTTCACCTCCACAGCCATTGGATTCGCCGTGCAGGAGGGTCTTGTGAATGTGAACGACCCGCTGCTGGACTATTTCCCGGAATGCAAAGACCTAGACATGGACCCCCGAGCAAGGGAGATCACCCTGCGGGACGTGCTGACCATGAGTACCGGCCATGAACGGGACACCGTAGGGGATATGTGCAACAGCGAGGGCACCCCTTGGCCGGAAATCTTCTTCACCCGGAAAATGGCTTACGCGCCGGGGGAACATTTTGTGTACAACTCCGGCGGCACCTATATGCTCTCGGAGGTCATCAGCCGGACAACGGGTAAGAGCCTGTTTCAGTGGTTGCAGGAGAAGCTCTTTGAACCCCTGGGAATCACCGACGTGTGCTGGGACGTCAACGGCAAAGTAAACACCGGTGCTTGGGGATTGCTTATCGCCCCCAGGGATCTGTGCAAGGTGGGCGTGCTCTACCTGAACAAGGGCCTATGGAATGGCCAGCGGCTCCTTTCGGAGGAGTGGATTGATGAGGCCACCGCTCCCCACGTCCCCACCCTGGGACAGGGCTGCGCCGGCTGGGGCCAGCGGTACGGCTATCAGATCT
This sequence comes from Oscillospiraceae bacterium, assembly GCA_003526845.1. GTDB lineage: Bacteria > Bacillota > Clostridia > Oscillospirales > Acutalibacteraceae > Eubacterium_R. The sequence continues at coordinate 74,696 of DPVM01000004.1, read as the reverse complement.
GGGAAAACAACTCCGGCAGCTACCGGGCGGACGGCGCTTTTGGTCAGTATATTATGGTGTTTCCACAAAAGGACATGGTCATCGTCACCACAGCGGAAGAAATCGACGGCACTCGGGTCTTCCCTCTGGTGGAACAATACCTGCTTGCGAACTTGACAGATCCCCAAAAGGGGCGGGATGCTTGGGCCTATGAGCATTTGCAAAAGGTACTCTGCCAATGGGAAGCCCCTGCTGTGTATGAGCCAAGCTCCTCCTATTTGCAGGCCTTGCTGCAGGACAAGACATACCTCTTAAAATCAGTAGACAGTCAGGAGCAGCACCAGCTCCGGCTGCAGCTGGCAAACAGCCGGCTGGCCATTGCCGTGGACGGCATCCAGTCTCTGGAGAGCTCCTGCGTAACGGATCGGCACGGGGAGACGACCTTTGCCATTGAGATCCCCAGCAACAGCCCCCTGCGGGGGCCGGAACAGCGCTCTCGGGCCTGGTCCTACTCTGCCCACCACACCTGGGTGGACCAGGATACCCTGCTACTCACAGTCTGCTGGCGGGAAACGGGCCATTACCAGACCTGGAAATTCCAATTCGATGGGGAGAAGCTCTTCCTGTGGGTCACCGACGGGGTGAAAGGGATGTTCCAGCTCTTTGGCGCCACCAGCGACCGGAACGTGTGCTTCCGGGACAGGGTGTTCGTCGGGGAAACGCAAAAGTGATCTTGCTTCGAGCAGGCGGCGTGAAAAGCGCTGCCTGCTTTTTTGATAACTTCTCCACTGCTGCGGTTTTATGCTATAGCTTGCTGCTCACGCTTTCTTTATCACGGTGCCCGAAAAGCAGTTGATTTTTTCCACAAAAAGTGTATACACAAAATTGAATATGGCAAGGTGATTTTTGTCCCAGCAGTCTGCGGGAAAGATAGGAGAGAATAAGGGTATGCAAGAAAATCGAGTTGCGAAAAAAGGTCAGCAAGGCCAAGGGGATAACGGCTAAGCTTGTTTCGGCAATTGTTATTAGTGTTGTCCTAACAGTGTCGGCGCTGCTTGTAGTAGTCTATTCCAGAGTGTCTGACGCACTCTTGATAAAAAGTGAAGAGCTGCTTCAAACCACTACAGGTAAGACTATCCAAGAGACCAGCGCGTGGATGAACAGGACCCTTACAATGCTGGAAACACAGCGGGATACCATCGAATACGGAGATATGGACATCCCGGAGATGGAGGCATACATCAAGCACACAGTGGACCAGAACGAAGCCTACCCCGCCGGGCTGTACGTGTGGCCCTGACGGATGGCTCCCTAGAGGCAGCCAGGGCCGGTGAAGCCGACAAGGGCTTTGCCGTGGTAGCGGAAGAGGTGCGTTCTCTTGCCAGCCGGTCTGCGGAGGCTGCCCGGGAAACAACGGTCCTGCTGGGTGAAACCGTTGGCTCTATAGATGAGGGGACCAGGGCCGCGCAGGAGACTTCGGAGTCCATGTTAGCAGTGGTTACCCATGCTGACGAGATGAGTGGGCTCATCGATAGTATTGCTGAAAACACCAGCCGCCAGGCGGAGGGCGCTGCAGAGATTGCCTATGGCATAGAGCAGATCTCAAGCGTGGTGGACAGCAACGCGGATAACGCCCAGCGCAGCGCCGCAGCTAGCGAAGAGCTGTCCGGCCAGGCGGAGATGCTGAAAAACCTGGTGGCTACCTTTAAAATAAGGGGCGCGGAAAACCGGCTGTTGTATGTCCGTTAATGCTTTTTCCACATCCACTCCAAAACCACGTGCCGAGGGTTCAAGTCCTTCTGCCCCTGCCAAAGAAAGCACCGAATTTTCGGTGCTTTTTTCCTTTGTTTACGCTGTTTTACGGCGTTTTTACTTGCTTTTCTCATATAGATAAAACTACGGCGCACGGTCTTTTCCGTACGCCGATTTTTCATTTTCATACCGTTTTTTGTTCACTTTGTGCCACACAATCCATGCAATCCGTTTGGTACATCATCAAAAAAGCATCAATCACAATTCAAATCCGTTAGTAACGCCCATCAACATATCCGTGTTTCGTTTTACATAATACATTTCGGTTATCTCCGAAGTTGTGTGTCCAAGTAAGTCTGCCACCTGCCTCGGTGTTAATGCCTTGACTGTTCCGTCCTCTGCTCGTACTCCTGTTACAAGCTTTGTTGCGAAGGTGTGGCGCAGGCTGTGTAACCCTTTTTTCTCGATTCCTGCCGCATCGAGTATAGAATAAAACCGTTTTCGCAAATTCAACGGTCTTGTAAAGTTTCCGTTTGCATCGGGTACCAATGGTGCGTCCTCACCGAAATATCGCTCGTTGCGTAACTCAATAATCGCTTGAATAGCCGTTTCGTTTAAGGGTACGATACGCTTGCTTGAAGCGGTTTTCAGCTTGCCAACGACGATTTCTCGTCCGCTTTTTCTCTCTGTTCCGTCACGCTTTTGTGCTTCTTTAACACCTCTTTGAATGTGTATCACTTTCTTTTCAAGGTCTATGTCGCTGTTGATTAAACCTAACGCTTCAGCGGTTCTCAGTCCCGTGTTCAGCATAAGAATATATGCTGATGCTTGATTGTGTTTCGGCTTGCCTGAAGGGTACTTCTTGTATGCTTCCGCTTTGAATTTTTCAATTTCCTTATCGGTAAATACGGTTATCGTTTCGCATACGGGAAGCACTTCTTTGTTTTGCTTTGCAAGATAATTTGACTTTTTTATTGTCGGCACAGCGTTCATCGGATTCTTTTTTATGAACTCTTCACGCATAAGATAATCAAAGTATTCGTTGAGCAGATTGTATGTTTGCTTGACGGTTGAGAATGAATATCCCTTGTCGGTTAGCGTACTAATCAGCCTCTTAATGTCTGCACCTGTTATGTTAGATACAATGAGTTTGCCCATGTAAGGGACGATTTGATTTTTGTAAATCTGCTCGTTGCGGTCATAGGTTACTCGCTCAACATTCGGGTACTTAAACACTTGCAGGTAATTAAGCAGGCTGTCTTTTACAGTCTTGTTACCCTCAATGGCATCAATGATTTCTTCTTCAAACTTGGTTATGTAGTCCGTCATTTTCTTGTTGACTTCGGCTTTGGTCGTGCCGGAAAAGCTCTTGCGTTTTCGTTCGCCTTTCTCATCCTTGTACCAAACCACGCCACCCCATCTGCCGTCCGTTCGTTTGAATGCATTGCCGTTTGTCAGCAGTTGTTTTTGCATTTTATCACTCCTTTCGCACACACAATATCACAAACCTTTTTCAATATCCAGACCAAAGATTGTGTGTTTGTTTTTGTTGTTTTAGCTTCAAAAAGTCGTCACAAATCGCCTACAAGCCGTTTTTAGTTTAAGTCCGACGAGTTACTCTATTTCAGAGCAAACTCGTCAATTTTTGCTCACAGCGTTGCCTGATTTTTCAAAAATAGGTTTATCATACCGCAATACCCAAGTGAATACGCAAAAGCCTTGATTTTTTGCGAAAAACAGCCTTTACTGCATACGAATTTGGAATCATACGCAAAAGTATTACGAATCGAAAAGCCGACAGGCTTTGCCGGACGGCGTTTTCGGGCATTTTAACGCCCGAAAATCATACCCCTTTATCCTGCTTTAAAATCGACGGCTTGAAATCCGCTTCAAAACCCACTCAAAAGAGCCGAGATTTCATCCAAAACCGAGTTAAAAATCAATTCAAAAAAATCAAAAGAAAATTGCCATTTTTTCAAATTTAGGCTTTTAGATTATTCGTCATCAGCTCTTACAGTGGGGTACACTATATTTGATGAACTGTGTAGATATTACTTTGCTGTGCGTTTTCAAAAAATCTTTGAGTAATATCTATGTAGCCTTTTTCTTCAAGCGACTTAAGCGTGTTTCTGCAAGTGGTCGGACACATATTACACTTCTTAGCCATCTTCGGAACAGACCAAAAACTGACGCCTTTGCTGTCGCCAACCGAAACAAGAAAACAATATATCATAAATTCGTGCGGCGAAAAGTTTTCATCAAAGATTTTGTTCGGCATATAGTAAACCTTGCCGTCGGTTTTGTAATTCTTATTTGCGTACATAATTTTTATCCTTTCTTAATTTCTTTTTGAATCCACAACATGAATTCATCTTTCGGTACAACAATTCTTGTGCCGATTTTTATTTTTGGAAAACCTTTTTCATTGACAAGTTCGTATGACCTTGTGCGAGATATTCCAAGCACCTTTCCAACCTGCGACACCGATAACATCATCGGTAGTTCATCAAAACTTTTATAGTTTTCTTTCATTGCGCTGCCTCCTTTCGTATTATTCGAGAGATACTTTTTCAAAAAGAAAAACGCATAAGTAAATTTGAAAACAAAAATTCACTCATAAAAAAGTCCCTCTACTATACGGAGAAAAATTTCAATTTTGTTCGGGTGTTTTTCAAAATTCTTTACACCTTGTTTACATTTGATTTCACCATGGAAAAAATCCCCCTCTTTAATACGGAGAAAAATTCAAGTTTTGTTGATGTGTTTTGAAAGAAAATTTACAAATTATTTTATAAAAACAAAAATCCTCACCGCTTTTATAGGTGAGGATTCATTACCAGTACCATTATTTGTACGATTAACAAAAAAGTTTGTATTTGTTCTGTAAATATGGTATATTTAGTTTATATTAATATATAATCAGGAGAATGAAAATGGACACTAAAAAGGAACAAGAGCGTGACGAGCTTCACCGTGCTATATGGGCAATCGCAGATGACTTGCGTGGTTCTGTTGACGGCTGGGATTTCAAGTCTTATGTGCTGGGATTTATGTTCTATCGCTATATAAGCGAAAATCTTACGAACTATATCAATAAAGGCGAGCACGCTGCAGGCAATACCGATTTTGATTATATCGCTTTGTCGGATGAAGAAGCCGAGTTTGCAAGAGAAGACCTCGTAAATGAAAAAGGCTTTTTCATCAAGCCGTCGGAGCTTTTTGGCAATATCAGAAAGAAAGCACCTAATGATGATAACCTTAACGAAACGCTTGAAAAAGTGTTCCGTCATATCGAGGAGTCTGCGCAGGGTGCTGACAGTGAAGATGATTTTGCAGGCTTGTTTGATGATATTGATGTAAATAGCAATAAACTCGGCGGTACGGTTATCAAGCGTAATGAAAGGCTTGTTAAAATTATTAATGGTGTCGGTGATTTGCAACTTGGCGATTATCAAGATAATACTATTGACGCATTTGGTGACGCTTATGAGTTCCTTATGGGTATGTACGCCTCTAATGCCGGTAAAAGCGGTGGCGAATACTTTACTCCTCAAGAGGTCAGCGAACTTCTTACCCGTATTGCAGTGGCAGGTAAAACCGAGGTTAATAAGGTTTATGACCCTGCTTGCGGTTCAGGTTCTCTTTTGCTTAAGGCTGCTAAAGTCCTTGGCAAAGACGCTGTTCGTCAAGGCTTTTACGGTCAGGAAATCAATATAACTACATATAACCTTTGCCGTATCAATATGTTTTTGCACGATATTGATTACGATAAATTTAATATTGCTAACGAAGATACGCTTATTAATCCACAACATTGGGATGATGAGCCTTTTGAAGCTATCGTGTCTAATCCGCCTTATTCCATTAAGTGGGAGGGTGATGATAACCCTGTCCTTATCAATGACCCTCGTTTTTCTCCTGCCGGTGTGCTTGCGCCAAAGTCAAAGGCTGACCTTGCTTTTGTTATGCACGCTCTTTCTTGGCTTGCAACTAACGGTACTGCCGCTATTGTTTGTTTTCCCGGCATTATGTACCGTGGCGGTGCAGAAAAGAAAATCAGAAAATATCTTGTTGATAACAACTTTATTGATGCAATTATTCAACTTCCCGATAATCTTTTTTACGGCACTTCAATAGCAACCTGCATCATGGTGCTTAAAAAGTCAAAGAGCGAAAACAGCACTCTTTATATCGACGCATCAAAAGAGTTTATTAAGGTGACAAATAACAATAAGCTGACCGACGAGAATATTGAAAAAATTGTTTCAACCTGCTATGAAAGAACCGAAACCGAATACTTTTCAAAGCTTGTTCCAAATGACGCTATCGCCGAGGAAGATTATAACCTTTCCGTTTCAACCTATGTTGAGCAAGAGGACACTTCCGAAAAGATAGATATTACCGAACTCAACGCTCAAATTGCAGAGATAGTAGCAAAAGAAAATACACTCCGTGCAGAAATTGATAAAATCATTAAGGAGATTGAGGGATAGATGGGTGATAAGAATATTGAAATAAGATGTTTGGAGAAAGTAATAAAATATTCGAAATCTCAACATGGAGAAAGTAAACGAATCATAGATTTACTTAAAGGAAAAGATGTTGAACGAGATTTTGACGAGAGACCTGATTTTGTAAAAATTTCAAAATATAATGGTAATGATGTTTTAGTGGGTATTGAACATTTTCAAATAGATGGTTTTTCAAAGAAAAATAAATATGGAAAATATGCGGGTTCTACAATAAAACACGAAAATGAAGTGAAAAGAATATTTGAAAAATATCATAAAGATATTATTCACGACCATAACCAAATGGTGTTAAATAATTCAATGCAAGAAGTAGCAGAGCATATTTGCGAGTCACTTAAATACTCGGAGCTAAAAACTTATGTTCAGTTCATTTCAAATTTTGATGAAAAATTATCCAATCACATAAAAAATGCAGATATTTATTTTAAGTCGGTTGAAAATTTGAATAATAATAATTTACCTATCAAAATGATTGTTTTGATAGAGGTTAAAAATAATTTTTCTGGAATGTTTATAAATGAAGGAAAAAACACAAAAAAACTAACCGAAAATGTTGTACCACTATTTTTAGATATAGTTTATTTGTTGGAGACTATAGATTCAAAAAAATTCGATTATATTATACTTTCGCTAGGTGGAGATATTCATAAGCAACCAAATATAATTGCAATTCCAACAGGAAATGTAAGAAGTCATTTGCAAAAGCGAAACATTAAGGTTTACAATTACTTTGGCTATGATAGATTTTTGCCAGAAGACTTATCGAAATGGAAAGACTTGAATATCAATTCCTTAATAAAAAATGATTCAGATGAATTTAATATTGATTTCAAGTTTAGTGGCGATATTTTGAATGTTAGTGCTAGAATGTCTTTGATGTTTTGCGGATATTATTTATCTTATAACGCAAGAAAAATAAAGTCTAATTTTATAAATGATTCAATAGTTCAGTTGTTACTTGATGTTTATACTGAATACTTAATTGATTGGCATTTTATTGAACATGATGATATTTATTTAGTTAAACCTCTATTTGTTGTTGATGATAATGAATTATTAAATAAAAAAATTGAAGAATTTAAAATCAAATGGGATTTGATTCAAAAAAATGAGGATGAAAATGACTAAACTTGAAGAACTTATAAACGAACTTTGCCCTGATTGTGTGGAGTATAGAAAATTAGCTGATGTCTGCAATTTTAATAGGGGAACATCATTAGTTTCAAAAAATGCTAAAAGTGGCGACATACCTGTTATATCAGGAGGACAAAAGCCAGCTTTTTATCATAACGAAGCAAATAGAACAGGAACAACAATTACCGTTGCCGGTTCAGGTGCATATGCCGGTTATGTTAGTATTTGGTATGAGCCTATATTCGTATGTGATGCTTTTTCCGTTGAACCAAAAAATGCAGATGAATTAGATATAAAATATTTATACCATTATCTAACTAATAATCAAAAGAAAATTTATAACAAAAAAACCGGTGCAGGGATACCTCATGTTCATGGAAAAGATATTGCAAAGTTTAGCATTCCGTTGCCACCTCTCTCTATACAAAGTGAAATAGTCCATATTTTGGACTCTTTCACTTTGCTTACAGCAGAACTTACAGCAGAACTTACAGCAAGGCAAAAGCAATATGCTTTTTACAGAGATTATCTTTTAGACTTCAGCAACGAAGATGTAACAAAGAAAATCCCTGATATTGATTGTTCTCAAGTTAAGACATTAAGATTAGATGAAGTGGCACAAATTTATGATGGTACTCATCAAACTCCGAATTATAAAGACAGTGGCATTCCATTTATAAGTGTTGAAAATATTAAAGATATATATGGCTCTAAAAAATATATATCAGAAGAGGATTTTAACAAGTATAAAATTAAGCCACAAATTAACGATGTGTTTATGACCCGCATCGGTTCAATAGGCGATTGTGCTATATTGGATAAACAAGCTGATTTAGCTTACTATGTTTCTTTGGCTTTGATTCGACCAAATACAGATATTGTAATAAGTAAATATTTGAAATATGTAATTGAAAGTAGATTTGGTAGAAAAGAACTAAGGAAAAGAACTCTTGTAAACGCAGTACCAATTAAAATAAATAAGAATGACATTGGTAAGATTGAATTACCGATTCCACCTCTTTCGGTACAAAAGAATATTGTTAAAATTCTTGACCGATTTGATAAACTCTATAACGATATGTCAGAGGGTTTACCTGCCGAGATAGCGGCACGCAAAAAGCAATATGAATATTATCGTGATACTTTATTGTCGTTTGACGATAAGGCTTGTTCACAAATTGTTAAAGTAGAGAGAGAGAGAGCTAACACGCATTAAAGCGATAAAGTGGCTCAAACTTAAAGAACTTGCACATTATTCTACCGACAGAATAGATAGTTCAAAACTTGATGAAAATACATATGTTGGCGTTGACAATCTTCTTCAAAACAGAGCAGGAAAGAAATTAGCAGAACATATACCAACATCAGGCAGATGCACAAAATATATTTGTAATGACATTTTGATAGGAAATATTAGGCCGTACCTAAAAAAGATATGGTTTGCTAATAATGATGGTGGAACAAACGGTGATGTTCTTGACATTAGAGTAAATGACTACTCTGTTTTATATCCAAGATACTTGTATTATGTATTGTCATCAGATAAATTTTTTAATTATGATATGCAAAATGCTAAAGGTGCAAAAATGCCAAGAGGAAGTAAAGATGCTGTTATGAACTATCCTATTCCTGTCCCCCCACTCGAAGAACAAGAACGCATTGTGTCTATACTCGACAGATTTGATAAACTTTGCAACGATATAAGCGAGGGACTTCCTGCTGAAATCGAAGCAAGACAAAAGCAGTATGAATACTATCGTGATAAGCTCTTAATGTTTAAAAGTGTTGAAGCAAATGAAAAATGATTATAATAAAGAGTATTTTGAAAAATATGCATTGTTGAGTTTAGTTTATTGTTATGATGATAAGTTACATTCGATGAAAAAACACGAAAGACCTGATTGGATTGACGAAAATAGATCAATAGGTCTTGAGGTTACTCGTGCCTTATCGTCAACAGATGGTGAAATAAATAGTATTATTAATCGCTATTTTGGCAAAGGTTATTCACCGGAAGAAATAATCAATAAAGCTAATAATGAGCTGAAGTACAATAAAGACATTTTTAAAAGTGCTAATGGTTTATGCTATGTTGTGAAAAGTGTTAATTACTCCGATGTTAAACAACTGATTATTGATACAATTAATACGAAAATATCTAAGTTTAACAGTCATTATGATAAGTTCAATGAAAATTGGTTATATGTATTTGCTGATAGTAGTCTTTTAGATGATGGCGATATTGAAGAAATTATTTTAAAGATGAACAATATAGGTGACAATAGCAGTTTTGACAAAATATTTATCAATATCATTGATAAAATATATGTTATTGAAGATAATTCGTATTCAAAAATTGATGTGATTGATAATGAATTGGATAGAATAAAAAAAGAATCTATAAATCAATAATGTTAAAAAGGAGGAGAAACAAATATTATGAGTGAATTTAATGTTGTAATGTCAACAGCGGAAAGCACGGTTGTAACCGAATATGAGCCACAGCAAACCCGTTCGGACGCATATCAAAGCGAGGCTGCACTTGAAAACGCTTTTATAAAAATGCTTACGGAGCAAGGCTATCAATATTTGAAGATTGACAGTCCGTCTGCTCTTATTGATAATTTGCGACATCAACTTGAAAAACTCAATAACTATAGTTTCAGCGATAGGGAATGGAAGCAATTTTTTGAAAACAAGATTGCTAATTCAAACGAAGGTATTGTTGAAAAAACAAGAAAAATTCAAGAGGATCATATTCAAGTTTTACGCCGTGATGACGGTTCTTCCAAAAACATTTATTTGATTGATAAGGCGAATATTCACAACAACAGCTTGCAGGTTATCAACCAATATGTTGAAGAAGGCGGAGCACACGATACTCGCTATGATGTTACAATTCTTGTAAACGGCTTGCCTTTGGTACATATTGAACTTAAAAGGCGAGGCGTTCCGATTAAGGAAGCGTTTAACCAAATCGAAAGATACCAAAGGGACAGCTTTTGGGCAGGCTGCGGACTGTATGAGTATGTTCAGGTGTTTGTTATCTCTAACGGTACGAATACAAAATATTACTCTAACACTACCCGTAACGCTCATATCAAAGAGCAAAACGGCAAACGCTCAAAGGGTAAAAAGACAAGCAACAGCTTTGAGTTTACTTCGTTTTGGGCAGACGGCAACAACAGAGTTATAGCCGACCTTGTTGACTTTACAAAAACATTTTTTGCAAAGCATACGATACTTAACATTCTTACTAAATATTGCATATTCACAAGTGAACAGTTATTACTTGTTATGCGACCGTATCAGATTGTAGCGACTGAAAAAATACTGAATCGCATTGAAGTTTCGACAAACTACAAGCGAACAGGCACAATCAAAGCAGGCGGATATATTTGGCATACCACAGGTTCGGGCAAGACCTTAACCTCTTTTAAGACGGCTCTTCTTGCATCAAAATTGCCGTATATTGATAAAGTGCTTTTTGTAGTTGACCGTAAAGACCTTGACTATCAAACAATCAAGGAATATGACCGATTTGAAAAAGGTGCTGCAAACAGCAATAAAAACACCGCCATTCTTCAAAAACAGCTTGAGGATGACACTTCAAGCATTATTGTAACTACTATTCAAAAGCTTGATGTGTTTATTCAAAAGAACAAGGACCACGAAGTTTATGACAAGCATATTGTGCTTATATTTGATGAATGCCACCGTTCACAGTTCGGCGATATGCACACAAGAATAGTAAAATATTTTAAGAATTATCATATTTTCGGTTTTACCGGTACACCTATTTTTGCACTTAATGCAGGCACAGGCTCACACCCCGATTTGCGTACTACCGAGCAGGCTTTTGGTGATAAGTTGCACACATATACTATTGTTGACGCTATCAATGACGGCAATGTTCTGCCTTTTAGAATTGATTATATCAACACCGTTAAGAAAAAAGACGGTATGACTGACAAGCAGGTTGCCGCTATCAATACCGAAGAAGTGCTTGAAGGTCACGAAAGAGTTGCCAATATTGTAAGCTACATTATTGATAATTTTGATACAAAAACAATGCGTAATGCTTATTACAGCCTAAAAGGTCAAAGGATAAACGGCTTTAACTCAATGTTTGCCGTTAGCTCAATTCCTATGGCTAAAAAGTATTATCTTGAATTCAAAAAGCAACTTGAAGAGAAAAATAAAGATTTAACCATTGCTACAATTTATTCTTATGCTGCGAATGAAGAAAGTTATGAGGACGGTATTCTTGCCGATGAAAGTTTTGATACCGAAGCACTTGATAAGTCCTCCCGTGATTTTCTTGACAGTGCCATTGATGATTATAACAAGATATTCAAAACCAATTTTGATACTTCGTCAAAGGGCTTTCAAGATTATTACAAAGACCTTTCCGACCGTGTAAAAAACAGAGAAGTTGACCTTTTAATTGTTGTAAATATGTTCCTTACCGGCTTTGATGCAACAACACTCAACACCCTTTGGGTTGATAAAAACTTAAAGCAACACGGTCTGATTCAGGCATATTCAAGAACAAACAGAATACTCAATTCCGTTAAGGCATACGGCAACATTGTTTGCTTTAGAGATTTGCAACAGGAAACAAATGATGCTATTGCTCTTTTTGGCGATAAAGAGGCAAATGGTATTGTCCTTTTGAAATCATATAACGATTATTATTACGGCTACGAAGACGATAAGGGTAAAAGACAAAAGGGTTATGAAGAACGCATTGCCGAACTTTTGCAAAAATATCCTCTCGGTGAGCAAATTATCGGAGAAACAGCAAAAAAAGATTTTATCATTTTGTTTGGTAATATTCTTCGACTTCGTAATATTCTTTCATCTTTTGACGATTTTAAGGGTAATGAAATCTTGAAGCCGATTGATTTTCAGGATTATACGGGCACATACAACGACTTGTACCAAGAATTTAAAAAGCCTCAAGGTGATAAAGACAGTATCAAGGATGATATTGTTTTTGAAATGGAACTTGTAAAGCAAGTTGAAGTGAATATTGATTATATTCTTATGCTTGTTGCAAAGTATCATCAATCTAATTGCAAAGATAAAGAGATACTTGCATCTATTGATAAGGCTATCAGTGCATCTCTTCAGCTTCGTTCAAAGAAAGAACTTATTGATGGCTTTATCAGTACAATCAATGTCGAAACAAATGTTACCGATGATTGGGGTAAATTTGTTCAGGAGCAGAAAAAGCAGGATATTGATGCTATCATCACAGAACAGAGGTTAAAGCCTGAAGAAACAATCAAGTTTATTGATAACTCTTTCCGTGACGGCGTGCTTAAAACAACAGGAACGGATATTGACAAGATTATGCCGCCTGTTTCACGCTTTGGTAGTGCTGGTAAAAATCGCTCCGAACTCAAGCAAAAAATTATAGATATACTTCAAAGGTTTTTTGAAAAGTATAGGGGCTTGGTTTAATTTTTTGAGGTGAAATATGGCGCTTGAAAATATTGATTAAATGCCTTAAACAACTTTCAAGGCTGAAGAATTATAAATTTCATACCGAAAGGGTTTTACTATTATTTGTCACTATTTCTTGTAGTGGGGTGCATTATATTTGCGTTCTAAATATAGTTCATTTTTCAAGAGCATCAAAAAAGCATCAATTTTCAACAAAAACTGTAAATATAAAAACGAACAGCACTTTCAAATCCTGAAAGTGCTGTTCTTATGCGGAATTTTAGGGGGACTGTATTTTGACACGCGGCTTAACTGAAAGCGTGCTTTTCGCTCCAAAACCGCGTGCCGGGCTTCGTCGCCAAGCGCTGCCAGTGGCAGATGCAGCGAGGCGAGGATGGCACAGCGGTCAAAATATGGCGTAACACTGCCATATTTTGGGCATCGCAAGAGGGGTTGCGAAGCAATTTCAAGTCCGTTTGTATATCTTAGACAATCTTGTGGGGATAACTATTGCTTTTGTTTTACGGCGATTTCACTTGCTTTTCTCATATAGATAAAATTACGGCGCACGGTCTTTTCCGTACGCCAAATTTTCATTTTCACACCGTTTTTTGTTCACTTTGTGCCACACAATCCACGCAATTCGTTTGGTATATCATCAAAAAAGCATCAATCACAATTCAAATTCGTTAGTGATTACTTTTTCTTTTTTATCTAATTTTTTATTCTTTGTGTGAATTCATATATGCAGATTTAATGCTGTTTGGTAATTCATCAGGAATCATACTTTTTATCCTATCTTCGTTTCCGTCTTTTATAGCCTCACTGTAATACCAACATTTGAAATTTAACATATCAAGCGTTTTATTCAACTTGGTAATCTCAGCTTCTACTTGCTTTTTTTGGTTTTCAAACAATTCTTTTCTTTTGGTATATGTTGAACTTCCTTCCATACACCAAGACATAAATTGCTTAATGTCTTTTATTTGTAACCCTGTTTTTTTCAAGCATTCAATCACACGCAATGCCTCAATTTCATTTTCGCTAAATTGTCTAATTCCCGATGTGCGATTTAATTCAGGAAATAGCCCTTCTTTATCATAGTAACGCAAAGTTGATACCGGTAAATCAAACATTTCAGATACTTGACCGATTGTATACATATTTTTCCCTCCAAAAAATAAAAAAACTCTTGACATAAAGTTAGGTTTAGGTGTTATTATCAATATAACAGAGATTAAAAAAATATTCAATAGCGAATTTTAATTTTTAGGAGGTTGAAATTTATGGCAGTAAAACAAACGGCCGGTAGAAAAGAATTAGGAGAATTTGCTCCGAAATTTGCCGAATTAAATGATGATGTATTGTTTGGTGAGGTTTGGAGCAGAGAAGATAAGTTATCGCTTAGAGACCGTTCACTTGTAACAGTTACTTCTTTAATGTCGCAAGGTTTAATTGATTCCGCTTTTCGTTACCATTTGGAAAATGCTAAGAAAAACGGAATCACAAAAGAAGAAATCACGGAGATTTTAACACATAATGCTTTTTATGCAGGATGGCCCAAAGCTTGGGCTGCATTTCGTATGGCAAAAGAAGTGTGGAATGATAAGAACGAGGAAACTGAAGATAATACGATTGAAAAACATGCTTCATCAATGATATTTCCGATTGGCGAGCCGAACGACAATTTTGCACAGTATTTCAGCGGAAAGAGCTTTCTCGCTCCTGTTTCTAAAGACCAAGTTGGCATTTTCAATGTAACCTTTGAGCCAAAATGCAGAAACAATTGGCATATTCATAAAGCAAAAAACGGTGGCGGTCAAATTTTGATTTGTGTTGCCGGACGAGGATATTATCAGGAATGGGGCAAGAAAGCCATAGAAATGCTGCCCGGCGATGTTGTAAATATTCCTGCGAATGTCAAACATTGGCATGGCGCTGCTCCTGATAGTTGGTTTTCTCATTTAGCTATTGAAGTTCCAGGAGAAAATACAACAAATGAATGGCTGGAAGCTGTGTCAGATGAGGAATATTTTAACGCAATAAATTCTTAATGGGAGAACTTAATTATGAGTAAAAAAGTTTTAATTCTGTCAGGCAGTCCTCGAAAATGCGGTAACTCTGACCTTCTTTGTGACGAATTTGCCAAAGGTGCAACAGAAGCCGGTCATAATGTTGAAAAAATTCATGTGTCCGAAAAGAATATACACCCTTGTATTGCTTGTTACCATTGCAGTAAAAATAGCGGCGCGTGTGTATTTAAGGACGATATGGCTGAGATTTTACAAAAAATGATTGATGCTGATGTTCTCGTTTTGGCGAGTCCGGTTTACTTTTATTCAATAGATGCTCAACTAAAAGCGGTTATCGACCGCACCGTTGCTCGTTGGTTAGAGGTTAAAAACAAGGAATTTTATTATATTACTACTATGGCAGACAATGAAAAATCGTCAGCAGACACAACATTGGCTTGCTTTAGAGGTTATGCTGATTGTGTCAAAGGTGCAGTTGAAAAAGGAGCTGTTGTTGCCGGCGGTGTGTATGAAAAAGGGGAAATTAAAAATCACCCTGCAATAAAACTTGCTTATCAAATGGGTAAAAATGTGTAATGAAATTTCTATATTATTAAAGAATGAAGTAAAATTATATTAGGAAATTTTAGTTATTGTAATCTGATAAAACTTTATTTTGGAGAAAATTCATTATCCAATTTAAGTGATGAATTGAAAAAATACGGTGATAATGTTGTACTTGTATATGGTAGCTGTGATGAAAAAATCAAGGTGTTGTCTGATAGCTTATAATATTTATTTATCAATCACCATTTGATTTGGAAAATCTGACCATATAACATTTTATTGAATATTTAATTACTTACAGCGTGAGAAATTCTCACGCTGTTTTTTAATCTGCTCAAATAACGCTTCATCGGTTCTCAGTCCCGTGCTCAGCATGAGAATATATGCTGATGCTTGATTGTGTTTCGGCTTTCCTGATGGATACTTCTTCTATGCTTCCGCTTTGAACTTTTCAGTTTCCTCATCGGTAAATACGGTTATCGTTTCGCACACGGGAAGCACTTCTTTGTTTTGCTTTACAAGATAATTTGACTTTTTTATTGTCGGCACAGCGTTCATCGGATTCTCATATAGATAAAACTACGGCGCACGGTCTTTTCCGTACGCCGTTTTTTATTTTCGCACCGCTTTTTGTTCACTTTGTGTCACACAATCCACCCAATCCGTTCCTTACTTATCTGCTATCTGCACATTGTCGTTCAACATCTCAAATGGGCAATTCTAATAATTACTATTGACAAATGCGATAATGTTTGTTATCCTTATACTGTTAGGGGTATTGAGGAGAACGAAAAATGAATGTAAAAAGCAATAAGAAAAGAAAGACTCGCATAATAAGATTGGGAATGAAAGCTTCTGTCATACAGAACGGAGTACGCATTTCTACGCCGATAAAAAATAATCCAAGAGTCATTGTTAGAAGAAACGGTGTTTTAAACAATTCTCAGAAAGAATGGGTCGTAGAAAAATATATTGAGCATATTAAAAGTGTCACTTCTATAAAAGAAGTTGAATTTATATTTTATACCTACGAAGAATTAAATCAGAAACGCTCCGACTTCTTTATGGATTTCTGGAGTCATGGACTTTCAGTGTTTCCTACGCTTGAACTTGATGTAGATAATGGAGAATACAATTATAAAGATTATATAAAGCGACTTGATGTACTCGACTCGGTAAGACAAAATGTCAGACGAGTCGAATATTGTTGGAGAGATCATGATGGATTGTCAGAATTCTGCGCAATTGAGGTAGGAATGATTAAAAACATTTGCGATGATTGACAATTGACTTATGTTTTTTGTGTATTTTATTTAAAAGTAAAAAAGGCTGTTTCACGAAAGTGAGACGGCCTTTTTTGTTTTTTACGAAATTTTGCTATAATTATTAAAAAATATTAGAAAAGAGTTAATATTATTTTAACTGCATTTATATAATTTTATCATAAACAAAACAGGTTTGCCCCATATGTAAGGAAAACCTGTTTTGTTAATAGATATTTCTAAGTCAAAGAATCATTTGGCCAGGATTTTCTCAGTGCCGCATAAGAAATCATAAAGTTGGCAAGCCAGCCTGCCGGTACGGCTATCCAAACAAATGCGATGCCGAAATGCGGTGCAAAAATCAATGCTACAGACAAGCGAATTGCAAGGTTGACCATATTTGCAATTAAAAACGGCCGCATATTTCCAAGTCCGCGAAGAACGCCGTCTGTTGCCATTTTGATGCCCATAAGTATGAAGAAGTAGCCGAGCCATTTCATATAATCACCGGATACTTGATATGCTAATGCTGTTCCGTCTTTGCCTAAGAAAAGTGAAGACATTTGAGTGT
Source organism: Oscillospiraceae bacterium (assembly GCA_003526845.1). Lineage (GTDB taxonomy): Bacteria > Bacillota > Clostridia > Oscillospirales > Acutalibacteraceae > Eubacterium_R. The sequence continues at coordinate 57,436 of DPVM01000004.1, read as the reverse complement.
GCATTGTTTCAATAATTACAAATGCAAGAACGGCAAAGCATGCATCTAACAGTAAAGCGGCACGGTAACCTTTCTTGATACGGTCATATTTTTTAGCGCCGAGATTTTGTGAAACAAAGGGCAATACAGCATTCCCGATAGACACAAATATCAGTGAAAAAACATTTTCCACCCTCATCGTTGCCGCATAGCCTGCGAGTGCTTGTGTGCCAAATGGATTTACAACCGCTTGGACAATCATCATACCGATTGATACTGTTGATTGTTGAAGAACAGAGGGAACGGCGATTTTAAGCATGGAGCGAAGTTCTGTTTTATCAAACCAATGAAACGGACTTGCATATTTTCGCATACGATAAAGAAAAATCAAAAGGGAAAGTATGGCTGAAATGCCTTGCGCAATAAGAGTGGCAAGAGCTGCACCATATACACCGAGCTTAAGACCTCCTACCATCCAAAGGTCCATAATAATATTCAAAACTGATGAAAATATTAATAGCCATAACGGAATTTTCGATTCGCCGATTGACGTGAACATGGTTGAAAGAATGTTATACATAAATAAAAACGGAAAGCCGGCGAAATAGATACGCAAATACAGCACCGCATTTTTCATTATATCTGCAGGCGTTTGCAATATGCTCATCATCCAATGAGAACTGCAAAAACCAAAAACACCGAGAATTATGCTTAAAACCAAAAAACTGATCAACGAAGTAGAAACTATTGTTTTCATCTTGCCGTAATTTTGAGCACCGAAATAGCGGCTGACGAGTACGCCTGCGCCCACGCCTGCACCAAGAGCAATGCATATAAAAACGTTTGTAAGTGCTGCACAGGCGCCGACTGCCGCAAGGGCAGAAGAACCGACAAATTGACCGACAATTATTGAATCAGCCATATTGTATACTTGTTGAAAAAAACTGCCTAAAATCATCGGCATTGCAAAAACTGTCAACGCCTTGAGGGGCGGCTCATTTATTAAATATTCATCCTTTTTCATTTTTGTATTCTCCTGAAATTCAATCGAGTTGTCTTTGCATTCGCTTTTTGTAAAGACATTGCAAAACGCAATAATTATATAACCAAAAAAGCCGAACAAGATACAGCTGTCTCAGTCTGCACCTGTTCGGCTTTCGCTTTTTACTGAACAATCGCTCCCTGAGCGAACATAAGAAGTATAGCATTGCCCAATATGATTGTCAATGAGTTTTAATACTGAATTTGTGAAAAATTTTCTTGCAGTATTTGTTGTATTAAAATCGATTTGTTTTTATACTAAAAATTCTCCTGTGTTTAAATCAACAAATTGATTTTTGCACATGCGATAATTTTAACTTTGTGCATCATCCGAAAAACACCGACGGCTCCTGTACGTCGTGTGCTGCAAAGGATTTGAGAAATAACGAAATACCGAGTTGTTTTTTTATAAAGCCGACGGAATCAAAAAGCGCGCAAAATACAAATTTGAGCATTTTGCCGAGGTAATAATGAACAAAAATAAATAAAATTGCATAATACATACAATACCTATTGACAAGGTAGGCAATAAGTGATATTATTTACCCATAACACAGATTATGGGTGGTGAAAGTATGAAACAGCTCTTGTGCTTTGGCGATTCAAACACATGGGGATTGATTCCCAATACCAAACAGCGCTATTCGTGGGGCGTCAGGTGGACAAGCATTCTTCAGGAAAAACTCGATTCTCACGAAGTACGCGTAATTGAAGAGGGGCTTTGCGGCAGAACTACCATTTATGATGACGCATATCGCAAAAACAGAAATGGTCTTGAATCACTCCCCGAGATTTTGGAATCAAGCTATCCTATCGATGCGGCCGTTATTATGCTCGGCACAAACGATTGCAAATCATACTATAAATCAAATCCCTACAAAATCGCAAAGGGGATAGGTCTTTGCGTTGATGAGTTGACAAAATATATTTCACCCGAAAAAATCTTGATTGTTTCGCCGATTTTCCTCGGCAACGATGTATGGAAAAAGGAGTTTGACCCCGAGTTTGATACTCAATCTGTCGAAACGGCAAAAAATCTTTTTCCCGAATACAAAAAGATTGCTTCTTCACGAGGGGCAAATATTATTTCTGCCGCTGATTATGTTCAGCCGAGCGATGCCGACCAAGAGCATTTGACAAAGGAGAGCCACAAAATCCTTGCCGATGTGATATTTAATACTCTTGTCAGTTCAAAAATTGTTTGAGTGATGGCGTAAAAAATAGATTCAGGTATTTTAAGAACAGATGCGCTTAATCTTTTACTCTCACGGCTATAACTTAACGGTTGATGTTGAGCCTGCGCACCAAATGGAAAAAGTGCTCTATGCCGTTGATGAGTTTACAGGGCTTATCGGTGCGGCAATCAGAATGCGTCCAAGCAAAAGCACAAGCGATTTTGAAGTGAAAAGTTTAAAAAAGAAGTTTAAAGATAAAAAATTTGCCGCAGGATGTTCGCGTGACGTTATCAAATTCGGCGCTCAATTGCTCGAATGGGATTTGGACAAACTCTTTGAACAAACAATCATTGCAATGCGTTCTTGTGATGACGGCGTGAAATCCGAATCGGAAACACTCAATATTGAATTATAATCACAAAATTGACACTGATAATTTGATTTGGTATAATTGATTTATCATTATATCGGAGGAAAAAGGAATGGTGAAAACAAATAAAATTATAAGCCTATTTTTGTCATTGCTTATGCTTTTCGGCGTTATCGGCGCTACGGGAATATCGGCATATGCTGCTCAAAATCCTAAGAGCGTTTCGCTTTCAACATCAACTTACACATATGACGGCAAAGCGAAAAAACCGAAAGTAGTTGCCAAAGACAAAAAGGGCAAGACAATTTCGACAAAATATTACAAAGTTAAATATCCGTCGGGCAGAAAAAATGTCGGCTCTTATACTGTAAGAGTAAAGTTTAAAGGCAAATACAAAGGCTCAAAGTCTTTGAAGTTTAAAATTGTCCCTAAGGGAACTTCAGTTTCATCTGTTTCCGCAGGGGTTAAATCTTTTACCGTTAAATATAAAAAGCAATCCACACAAACAAGCGGTTATCAGGTTCAATATGCCGAAAACAGTTCGTTTAAAAATGCTGCCACAAAAACTATCGGTAAAAATTCCACAACCTATTACAGTGTGAATGCAAAGGGTAATCGAAAATATTATGTTCGCGTTCGTACTTACAAAAAGGTTGGCAAATCGTATTTTTACAGTTCTTGGTCAAAAACTTTAAGCGTAACCACTAAAACGGCGCTCAAATTCAAGAGCAGTAAATATACCGTTTATAACGGTCAGGCGCTTACGTTTTCATTCAGCGGCGTTTCAAATATAACTTGGTCTTCAAGCAATAAAAATGTTGCTACCGTTGATAAAAACGGCAAAGTTATAGCTCTTAAAAGCGGTATTTGCACAATTACCGCAGCAACTTCAACCGATAAATCGTCTGTTACCGTTGTGGTTCCCGAATCGTTTTATGAGAACGACGCAATTCCCGATATAGGCGCCTTTTTCGGCGTTATTCCTTTTGAATACAGAAATCAGAACGATGTTGTTACCAGATTCTATGATTTAAGCAAAATAGAGGCAAAAGATAAAAATTGGCAAGATACTTATGCTTCAAAATTAGACTCAAAAGGTTTCTTTTATGACGGAATAAGAGAAGATAAGACTAATAATATAACTTACTATATGTACTACAATTCACCTTCATATGATTTTAATGAATACGATAATGTTATGTTCGGTGTTTATGATTTTGAAGACGGTCAACAATTTTTGGTAGTTGCATATAAAAACGGAAACGGTAAAAGTATTGTATAAAATAATGTGAATTAATAAACGCGCATTGCTTTTTGGCAATGCGCGTTTTTTTTCAATATAAAACCCATCTTGATTTTTTTCTGTATGCTGTCGGTGTCATATTTTTTTGCCTCTTAAACAGTCTGTTAAAATAGCTCAAATCGTTAAAACCGCAGGACAATGCGATGTCAGTCACGCTTTTATATGATGCACTCAGCTCTTCTGCCGCTGATTCGATTCTGTAATAGTTCAGATAATCAATCGGTGTTTTGCCGGTCACATTCTTGAATGCTTTGCAAAAATATTGAGGGTTGAGCTGTGCCTCCTTTGCTAAATCGTCAAGAGTCAATTGTGTTGAGTATTCATTTTTGATTTTTGTGAGCACCTTTTTTATCTGCGCGTTTTTCCTGTATGTGTTTTGCGCCGTTGAAACGGTGGGGGAGGCTTTGCTCAAAATATTCCCCATCAACTGCCACAACAAGCCGGTAGTAGTGAAAGTGTATGTGTCTGCTTCCTTTTCCATATTCTCAAAAAGTGAGTCAACAATCCTGCCTGTCATAGTGTCGGAATTGAATATTTCCTCTTTAATACTGCCGGAATCCATGGCAGCGTTGTATTTCTCAATGCACTGCGGTGATTGTTTCAAAAAACTTTCCATATCAAATACAACACATTCATATATACAATTATTAGGTGTTCCGCCGTGTATAAATTCGCTTGGGATAAATGCGCTTTGTCCCTTTTTTAATGTATGCTTAACGGAATTTACGGTCAAATTAAATTCTCCCTCGAGAATTAAAATCAACTCGCATTCCATGTGCCAATGAAACGGCATTTCGTATTGTGGGTGATTATTATCAACATAATACAACTGAATGGGAAAGCCGAATGTACCTCTTGTTTTGTTTTCGTGATATCCTGAATATCTCAAAATTTTCTCCTTAAGTGATAAAAGTGAATATTGTCCTATTACTTCACATTATATACATAGATTAATAAAAAAATCAACAGTATAATACAAATTGAAATATATTTTTTGAAAGGATACAATTATGGAAATTGATGTAATTAAAGACCAAATTTGTGATGTTTGCCATAAAATGTGGCAGCTTGGCTGGGTTGCGGCTAATGACGGCAATGTCAGCGCAAAACTTGACGACGGCACAATTCTTGCAACGCCTACGGGAATGAGCAAGTCATTTATCACACCCGATAAGCTTATCAGAATTGACAGCAAGGGTAATGTTCTTGAGGCTGCGGAGGGATTAAGACCTTCAAGTGAAATCAAAATGCATTTGCGTTGCTACGATAAGCGCGACGATGTGTTCAGTGTTATTCACGCTCATCCGCCCGGAGCAACAGGATTTGCAGTCGCTCACAAGGCTATGGATATGTATAATATGATTGAGGATGTTGCCGCTATCGGTGCAGTTCCGCTTACACCTTACGGAACTCCGTCAACAACAGAAGTGCCTGACGCTATCGAGCCTTATCTCGACGAGCATGATGTTATGCTTCTTGAAAATCACGGTGCGCTTGCAGTCGGCAGTGATGTTATCACGGCATTTTACAGAATGGAAAGCCTTGAACTTTGGGCAAAAATTACGATTAACGCTGTTATTCTCGGCGGCAGTCATGATATTGACCGGAATAATATTCAAAAGCTTATTGATTTGAGAAGTTATTACAGAATTACAGGCCGTCACCCGGGATATAAAATGTATAACCCCGATGACGAAGTGCTCCACAAAAAGGAGGACTGATTATGCTGAAAGGTATCAATCCGGTTTTGTCACCGGAATTGCTCAAAGCACTTTGCGAAATGGGTCACGGCGACGAACTTGTTATTGCCGACGGTAATTTTCCGTGTGAAAGTGTTGGCAAAAATGCAATTGTTGTGCGTGCCGACGGCCATTCAACTACAGAAATTCTCGATGCGGTTTTGTCGCTTATTCCCCTCGATACATATACCGAAAAACCTATTGCACTTATGGAGGTTGTTAAGGGCGACAATACGCCCACTCCCGAAATTTGGAAAGAATATGACGCTCTTTTCGAGAAATACGAGCCGGAGCACCATGATATAGAAATGATGGAACGCTTTGCGTTTTATGAGCGTGCCAAAAAGGCATACTTGATTATCGCAACCGGTGAAACGGCAATTTACGCAAATGTTTTGCTTAAAAAGGGAGTAGTTACCATATGAGCAGAGTTTTGGCATTCGATTTCGGCGCGTCCACCGGGCGTGCGATTCTTGCCGAATATAACGGCGAAAAAATTGAATACAACGAAATTCATCGTTTTGATAATGTTCTATGTGAGCAAAACGGTATGTTGTGCTGGGATTTTGATTATCTTCTCGGCGAGGTAAAAAAGGCAATTTCTCTTGCGGAAAATGCAGACTCACTTGCGTTTGATACATGGGGCGTTGATTACGGAATGCTCGACAAGGACGGCAATCTTGTTTCAAAGCCTGTTTGCTATCGCGATGACAGAACAAAGGGCATGCCGGACAAAATTTATCAGTCCGTTTCTCCGAGCAAGCTTTATGCAAAAACAGGAAACCAAATTATGCCGATTAACACGCTGTTTCAACTCACTGCAGACAGGGCGGATAATGCCGAAATGTTTCTGTTTATGCCGGATTTGTTTGCCTATTCTTTGTGCGGTGCGAAATCTGTTGACAAAACAATTGCCTCAACATCGCAAATGCTTGATTTGGAAAATGTTGAGTGGCAAAAGGACATTTTCGCTTTGAGCGGCAAGAGTGAAAAAATTCTTCCGCCGATTGTTGACTGCGCTACTGTTGTCGGCGAATACAACGGTATAAAGGTAATTAAGGTTGCAGGTCATGATACACAGTGCGCCGTGTCGGCAATGCCGTGCGACGAAAATATTACAAACGCATTTTTGTCATGCGGTACTTGGTCGCTTATCGGTTGTGAATCGGACTTGCCGATACTCACAGAAAAAAGTATGAATGACGAGTTGTCAAACGAGCTTGGTGCGAACGGCAAAATCAATTATCTCAAAAATATAAGCGGTCTTTGGCTTATTCAGGAAATTCGCCGCAATTTCAGAGCGGACGGCAAGGATTATTCCTATAACGATATGGAGCAACTTGCAAGAGACTCGGAGCCGTTTCAATTCTTTATCGACCCCGATTATGAACTTTTTGCTCAGCCCGGAAATATGCCCGATAAAATTGCTGATTATTGCGAAAAAACAGGTCAGGGAAGACCGAGTACAGACGGCGAGCTTGTTCGCTGTATTTATGAAAGCCTTGCATTTAAATATAAATATGCGATTGACCAAATCGAGTTTAATACAGGCAGGACATTTGATGTTTTGCATTTGCTCGGCGGCGGTACAAAGGATGGCTTTTTGTGCCAAATGACGGCTGACAGCCTTAATATTCCTGTTATTGCCGGACCCACGGAGGCTACTGCTCTCGGAAATATAATATTACAGCTTATTGCTCTCGGTGATATTTCCGATGTTCATCAAGCAAGGCAGATTATAAGAAATCAGGAGAATCTGAAAAAATATGTCCCTAAAAATTCAAATGAATTTGATGCGGCATACAAAAAATACATTAAAGTATTAAAATAAATCTATAAAGGGGTATTATTTATGAATTATTGTAAAATCGGTATTCGTCCCGTAATCGACGGCAGATGGGGCGGAGTTCGCGAAAGTCTTGAAGAGCAAACTATGGGCATGGCAAAGTCTGCCGCAAAGCTCATTGAAGAAAATGTTTGCTATCCCGACGGCACTCCTGTTCAGTGCGTTATCAGCGACACGACAATCGGCGGCGGAGCAGAGGCGGCAAAGTGCGAGGAGCAATTCTCAAAAGAAAATGTTGTTGCGACTCTTTCTGTTACACCGTGCTGGTGCTACGGAATGGAAACATACGATATGAATCCGAAAACGATTAAAGCCGTTTGGGGATTTAACGGTACCGAAAGACCGGGCGCAGTTTATCTTGCCGCTGTAATGGCTGCATATGCGCAAAAGGGAATGCCTGCTTTCTCAATTTACGGTCACGATGTTCAGGATATGGACGATAAAACAATTCCCGAAGATGTTGCGCATAAAATCATCACTTTTGCAAAATGTTCTGTTTCAGTCGGTTGGATGAAAAACAAATCATATGTCAATATCGGCGGCGTAACGATGGGCATTGCAGGTGCATATTGCAACGCAAGCGTGTTCCAAAAATATTTCGGAATCAGACCGGAATGGGTTGATATGACAGAAATTGTCCGCAGAATCACTCTTGAAATTTATGACCACGATGAGTACGACAAGGCTCTTGCTTGGATTAAGGCAAACTGCAAAGAGGGCTATGATACAAACGCAGGTAAAAATTTGCCTGAAGTTATTTCAAAATCAAAGGTTGTTTCTCCCGATAAGGATTGGGAGTTTATCGCTAAAATGACAATCATCATCCGCGATATTCTTTTCGGCAACAAAAAGCTTGACGAAATGGGTTGGCACGAAGAAGCACTCGGTAAAAATGCAGTTGCCGCAGGATTCCAAGGTCAAAGAAACTGGACTGACTGGCTCCCGAATGCAGACTTTACAGAGTCAATTATGGCTTCGACTTTTGACTGGAACGGCAAAAAAATGCCAACTCCGTTTGCGACCGAAAATGACACATTAAACGGCGTTTCAATGATGTTCGGTACTCTCGTTTCCGACACGGCTCCGTGTTTCCACGATGTTCGTACTTATTGGAGTCCCGACGCCTGCGAAAGAGTTACCGGCGTAAGACCGGACGGCGTTGCTAAGGACGGCTTTATTCACCTTATTAATTCAGGTGCAACCGCCCTCGACGGCTCTGGTGCATCCAAGGATGAAAACGGAAACGGTTGTATGAAACCGTTTTGGAAAATGACAGAGGATGACATTAAAGCTTGTCTTGATGCAACCGATTGGTGCAGAGCAAACTATGAATATTTCCGCGGCGGCGGATTTTCGTCACACTTCCGTTGCAGCGCTGAAATGCCTGTCACAATGCTTAGGGTCAACATTGTTGAGGGTATCGGACCTGTTCTTCAAATCGCCGAGGGATACACAGTTAACCTTCCCGATGAAATTCATAATAAGATTGACAAGAGAACTGACCCGACTTGGCCTACAACTTGGTTTGCTCCGACTCTCACAGGTAAAGGTGCATTCAAAGATGTTTACAGTGTTATGGCTAATTGGGGTGCAAATCACGGCGTAACCGTTTACGGTCATGTCGGTGCAGACCTCATTACACTTGCGTCTATGCTTCGAATTCCTGTAAATATGCACAATGTCAGCGAGGACAGAATTTTCCGTCCTCATTGTTGGAGCTCATTCGGCACAGACGATACACAAGCTGCAGATTACAGTGCATGCAAGGCTTACGGTCCGCTTTATAAATAATTTTGACACACATAAGGCATATGGAATTTCCATATGCCTTATGCTTTATTAAAAAAATATTGACAATTTGTTCAATATTTAATATAATATCAGCGTTGAAAAAAGGGAGTAGTTGACAGCTTTGCATAAGTTGTCGTGTCCGATCGACATAACCGGGAAACCCGGTCGGCACCATGCTGTTTTCAGCTAAACGAGACTTTTATCGCATTGCGGTAAAAGTCTTTTATACTTTATTGATAAGGAGACCAAAAATGATTCAAACATTACCGCTCAATGCAAATGTAATGCAGGATTTCATCGGTTTGTTTTCCAATGTCGGCAATATTAATTGGAAAATGATTTTGATGTGGATAATCGGTGCAGTTCTTGTATATCTTGCAATTAAAAAGGAAATGGAGCCTACCTTGCTTTTGCCGATGGGCTTCGGCACAATTCTTGTAAACCTTCCGCTTTCGGGCGCAATCGGCTCGGACGGTCCGCTTACGGTGCTTTTTAAAGCCGGAATCGCAAACGAACTTTTCCCGCTCTTGCTGTTTATCGGCATCGGCGCTATGATTGATTTCGGTCCGCTCTTGAAAAATCCGTGGCTTATGCTTTTCGGTGCAGCTGCACAGTTTGGTATTTTCTTCACATATTTTGTTGCAAGCTTTTTCTTTGATGTTAATGACGCTGCTTCTATCGCTATCATCGGTGCCGCTGACGGACCGACTTCAATTTTCGTTGCCAACGAACTTGGCTCAAAATATCTCGGTGCGATTATGGTTGCCGCATATTCATATATGGCTCTTGTTCCGATTGTTCAGCCACCCGTTATCAAGGCTGTTACAACAAAGAAAGAGCGTTTAATCAGAATGAAATACACCGCAGGCGATGTAACAAAAACAACAAAAATTCTTTTCCCGATTGTTGTTACAATTATCGCAGGCATTGTTGCTCCGAAATCGGTTGCACTTGTCGGTTTCTTGATGTTCGGTAACCTCATCAGAGAATGTGGTGTTTTGAATAATCTTTCCGAAACTGCGCAAAATTCATTTGCAAATATTCTCACAATTCTTCTCGGTATCACCGTTGCATCACAAATGTATTATGAGGATTTTGTTAAGCCTCAAACACTTCTTATTCTCGGACTTGGTCTTGTTGCGTTCATCTTTGATACGGTTGGCGGTGTTGTTTTTGCAAAATTCCTCAATCTCTTCTTACCGAAAGAAAAGAAAATCAACCCGATGATCGGCGCCGCAGGTATTTCTGCATTCCCGATGAGCGGTCGTGTTGTAAACCAAATGGGACTCAAGGAAGATAATCAAAACTTCCTGCTTATGCAGTCTATCAGTGTAAATGTATCGGGTCAGGTTGCCTCGGTTATCGCAGGCGGTCTTATCCTCACACTTGTTTCATAGTAACGGAGGTTTCTTATGTATAACTTTTTATTACCGGTATTAACCGTCATTCAGTGTGCAATTCATGCTGACAGCTGGAAACAGTCACTTCCTGTTTGCATTTTCGGAATGCTCGGAATTTTCATTGTAATCGGTGTTATTGTTTTGCTCACCTATTTGCTTAATAAAGCTACATCAAAAAAGCCGAAAGATAAAGAATAATCAAAAAAGCCGTCAATTTGACGGCTTTTATTATGTATATATGTATAATTAATTATTGTTCAATCAAAATAATTTTTGATTTACTTTTGCATTTTTACGCTACTTGACTTTTAAATACCATATATTGTATAATTAATATGTTTACACACTTGTTATGGAGGTGCTGTTTTGGCTAAGAAGCAAGAATACGGCAATGAAAGTATCAAATCGCTCAAAGGCGCGGAGCGTGTCCGTAAAAGACCGGCTGTTATTTTCGGTTCTGACGGAATAGAGGGTTGCGAGCACTCGATTTTTGAAATTATGTCTAACTCTATCGACGAGGCGAGAGAGGGCTACGGCAAAAAAATCATCATTACAAAATATCTCGACGGCTCTGTTGAGGTGCAGGACTTCGGCAGAGGTATTCCCGTGGATTATAATAAAAACGAGGGCAAGTTTAACTGGGAGCTTTTGTTTTGCGAAATGTATGCAGGCGGCAAATATGACAACGGCGGCGACAATTACGAATTCTCACTCGGATTAAACGGACTCGGACTTTGTGCTACGCAGTATGCGTCCGAATATATGGATGCCGAGATTAAGTCCGGCGGATATAAATATACTCTTCATTTTGAGCACGGCGAAAATGTCGGCGGACTTGTTAAAGAGGAGTATAAAAAGCGCGGCGATACCGGTACAAGAATTAAATGGAAACCGGATTTAAAGGTTTTCACCGATATTAATATTCCTGTTGAATACTTTGAGGAAACAATCAAAAGACAGGCTATTGTCAATGACGGTATAAAATTTGTATTTAAAAATCAAATAAACTCAGCTTCATTTGACACAAAGGAATATTGCTATGAAAACGGTATTCAGGACTATGTAAAAGATATTGCGGGCGACAAGGCTTTCACAACTCCGCAGTATTGGGAATGTGAAAGAGTAGGTAAAGATAGAGAGGACCTTAATGAGTATAAGTTGAAAATCAAAGCCTCTCTTTGCTTTTCGCTTGATAAACAACTCAAGGAATATTATCACAACTCAAGTTTTCTCGAGCATGGCGGTGCGCCCGAAAAGGCGTTTAAAAGCGCATTTGTAAGCCAAATTAACGCTTATCTTAAAGCAAACAACAAATATAACAAAACCGATTCACAAATCAATATACAGGATATTGAGGAGTGCATTATTTTCGTCGTTTCATCGTTTTCAACTCAAACCTCCTATGAAAACCAAACGAAAAAAGCAATTACAAACAAGTTTATTCAGGAGGCAATGACCGATTTCTTCCGCAAACAGCTTGAAGTTTATTTTATAGAAAACAAAATGGACGCCGATAAAATTGCCGATCAGGTTATCATTAATATGCGTTCAAGAGTCAAGGCTGAAAAGACGCGAAAAAATTTAAAAACAACGCTTCAGACAAAAATTGATATGACAAACAGAATACAAAAGTTTGTCGATTGCCGTTCAAAAGATGTCAGCGAAAGGGAAATTTTTATCGTAGAGGGTGACTCTGCTCTCGGTGCCTGCAAACAGGCGAGGGACGCTAACTTTCAAGCACTTATGCCTATAAGAGGTAAAATTTTAAACTGTCTTAAATCTGATTACGATAAGATTTTCAAATCCGAAATTATTACAGACCTCATCAAGGTTCTCGGTTGCGGCGTTGAGGTTAAGAGCAAAGCCGCAAAAGATGTTTCAATGTTTGATATGGATTCACTCCGTTGGAACAAAATTATGATTTGTACCGATGCCGATTATGACGGATTCCAAATCAGAACACTTGTTTTGACGATGATTTATCGCCTAATGCCAAAACTTATTGAGGCAGGCAAGGTGTATATCGCCGAAACTCCGCTTTATGAGGTTACTTGCAAGGACCAAACATATTTTGCATATAACGAGTCCGAAATGGATGATATTAAAGCCGAAATCGGCGACAACAAATATACCGTTCAGCGTTCAAAGGGACTTGGTGAAAACGAGGCTGAAATGATGTCACTTACAACCATGAATCCTGAAACAAGGCGCTTGATTAAGGTTATGCCGAGTGATGCCGAGGCAACCTCGCAAATGTTTGATTTGCTCCTCGGTGACAATTTAGACGGCAGAAAAGAATATATTGCCGACTACGGACATCTTTATATTGATGCCGCAGATTTAAGCTAAAGGAGATGAGTATCAATGGCAAAGAAAAAGAGAATTAAAGATACCCTAAACGCTAATCCTTTGGCTGAAAATGTTCATATCGAGGGTGCGGGCAATATTAAGGACGAAAAAATCGTTGACACGCTTGTAACCAACTATATGCCGTATGCTATGAGCGTAATACTTTCGCGTGCAATTCCCGAAATAGACGGATTTAAGCCGTCACACCGCAAATTATTATACACAATGTATAATATGGGCCTTTTGCAAAGCGGAACTATCAAGAGCGCAAATATTGTCGGCAGAACAATGCAACTCAACCCTCACGGTGACGCATCTATATATGAAACAATGATTCGACTTTCAAGGGGCAACGAGTCACTTCTTTATCCTTATGTCGAATCAAAGGGTAATTTCGGTAAAGCTTATTCTAAAAATATGATGTATGCCGCTTCGCGTTATACAGAGGCTAAGCTTGCTCCGATTTCAAAAGAACTTTTTGAGGATATTAATAAAAACACAGTCGATTTTGTTGATAACTACGATAATACAATGAAAGAGCCGACTCTCTTGCCGGTTACATTTCCGTCGGTATTGTGCAATGTTACAACAGGTATTGCGGTCGGTATGGCGTCCTCAATTGCTTCATTCAATCTTAAAGAAGTTTGCGACACGACAATCGCGCTGATTAAAAATCCCGACCACGAAATTTCTGACACTTTGCTTGCACCCGATTTTGTCGGCGGGGGATATATTATTTATGATAAAACAGAGCTTGAAAAAATTTATTCAACAGGCAGAGGCTCTGTCAAAGTTCGAGCAAAATATACTTATGATAAGGCATATAACTGCATTGACATAACGGAAATTCCGCCTACAACCACATCAGAAGCAATTATTGACAAAATCGTTGAGCTTGTTAAGGGTAACAAGGTTAAAGAACTTTCCGACGTTCGTGATGAAACAGATTTGAAGGGCTTGCGTATCACGCTTGACCTTAAACGCGGCATCGATCCGGACAAGCTTATGACAAAGCTTTATAAGCTTACACCGTTTGAAGATACGTTCTCCTGTAATTTTAACATACTTGTTAAAGGTTATCCGAGAGTTATGGGCGTCGGCGAAATCCTTAAAGAATGGATTGAATTTCGACTTGAATGTGTTCGCAGAAGAACACAGTTTACGCTTGATAAAAAGGCAGACAAGCTGCATTTGCTCCAAGGTCTTGAAAAGATTTTGCTTGATATTGACAAGGCTATCAAGATCATTCGCGAAACAGAAAGTGAGTCGGAGGTTGTGCCGAATTTGATGATAGGATTCGGTATTGACAAGGTACAGGCTGAGTATATTGCCGAAATCAAGTTGCGTCATTTAAACAAAGAGTATATCCTCAAGCGCACAAAGGATATTGAGGATTTACAAAAGGAAATCGCAGAGCTTTCGTCCGTTCTTGAAAGCAAAAACAAGCAAAAGAAAATTATTATTTCCGAGCTTACCGATGTCAGCAAAAAGTATTCGGGCGACAGAAAATCACAAATTCTTTATGATGTTGACGAGTATAATGCCGACGAGGAGCAGTCAATTGAAGATTATCCGGTAACTCTCTTTATCACAAAAGAAGGTTATCTCAATAAAATCAAATCTGCAAATTTGAGGATGTCCGGCGAACAAAAGGTTAAGGAGGGCGACGAGGTTGAGCGCACATTTGAGTGCTCAAATAAGGACGAAATCCTTGCCTTTACGGATAAATTTAATGTTTATAAGGCAAAGGTTGACGATTTTGACGATTCAAAGGCGTCACAGCTCGGCACATTTGTTGCGTCAAAGCTTGAAATGGAGCAGGATGAAAAGGTTGTTTATATTTGCGTTATCCGCGAATATAAGGGCTATATGATTTTTGCTTTTGAAAACGGAAAGGTTGCAAAAGTCGATATTTCCGCTTATCAAACTAAAACAAACAGAAAAAAATTAATCAAGGCTTATTCGTCTAAGGCGCCGCTTGCTGCCGTTAAATATATTGAGGAGGATGCAGAACTTGTTCTTACTTCCTCAAACGGCAGAATGCTCATTCTTAATACGGGCGCAATTTCGCCGAAGTCTACCAAGGATACAATCGGCGTTGCGGTTATGACTCAAAAGAAAAACCATCACCTCGAGTCGATGCGTTATTATAAAGAGGGCGAATTTGAAAAGGCATGGCGATTCAGAACTAAAAATTTGCCGGCTGCCGGAGCGCTTCCGAGTCCTGCCGATAATGCCGCACAAATCACTTTTTAAGCACTGATTTATTATAAAATAAAAAAAGACTTGCATTATTATCAATCTTGTGATATAATTCACGAGTGTTAAATCTATTGGAGGTATTATACTATGCAGTGGTATCATTATGTATTCGGCGCAGTTCTTATTCTTATATCTGTTATTATTACAATTGTAGTTCTTATGCAAGAAGGCCGCTCACAAAACCTTTCCGGTGCTATTACCGGCGGTGCGGATTCATTTGTCGGAAAATCAAAAGGCAGAACAATCGAGGGCAAGCTTGAAAGACTTACAAAGTGGTTAATCGTTGTTTTCTTTGTTATTGTTCTTGCAGCGTTTCTTGTATTTCTTTTTGTATAACAGTTGAGTAATAACCTTGCGTTATGCAAGGTTATTTTTTTTGGAGAATATTGATTTTGAAATATATAATTTTCGACCTTGAATGGGATAATTTTTATAATTACAAAACTAAAAATTCAATCAACGAAATTATCGAAATAGGTGCGGTCAAATTGAATGACCGCCTTGAAATTGTTGACACATACAAGCAACTTATTAAACCTCGCTTTTTAAAAAAACTTTCAAAGCGCTGCGCTGATTTGACTAAAATTTCATATGATGAAATGGTTGAAGGCGGTGTTGCATTTGAAAAAGCTATTGATGATTTTAAAAAATGGTCTGCTGCCGACGATGAAACGGTTTATTTAAGTTGGAGTATGTCGGATATGTATGCACTTGCGTACTATTATTCGGTCATTTTCGGCAACTGCAGAATCGATTTTATCAAGCATTTTTGCGATGCACAACAGTATTGTACGGTGTATGTTCCAACTGATAAACGACACGGCAATAATCAACTCAGTCTTGCATATTGTGCCGAGGTTTTCGGCATTCAAACCGATACAGAAAAACTTCACCGTGCGCTTATGGACTGCTATGTTACGGCAGACTGCTTAAAAAGCGTTTTTGACAAAGATACTTTCAGCAAATATGTAAACGACTGCGACAATGTATTTTTTGAAAGGCTTTTGTATAAGCCGTATTTGATTGTCAATCCGCATACCGATATTTTTGATATTGATTCGGTTGTTTTACGCTGTCCCGAGTGTAATTCCGTTTTAAACGGTGCAGGGGATGTTGCAGTAAAAAACAAGGCATTCAGCTTTGCCACAAAATGTAACAAATGCAACAAACCTTATTGGGCATTTGTCAGAGCAAAAAAAACATATGATAAGGTTGAGGTTAAGCAAAAACTTATTGTAATGAATAAAAGAAAGGCAAAGCATTATCAGTAAATTGTAAACTTTTTTTGTATTGTTAAATTTTTCTTTATTTTTTAGATTAATTATTATATAATAAACAGTACCAAATATGATTTTTACTTTTAAGGAGGATTTTTATGGCATCAAATGATTATGATGATTTGCTCGAATCATTTATGAATAACTCTCAAAAAGTATATAATGATGATAAAAACGCTCTCGAAAAAAGCAAGGGCAAACTCCCAAGTTCTTACAGCGTTTCGTCAAACGGCGATAAAAGGGGCGACAAGTCGCGCAAAAAATCAAACGGCACGAAACCGTTTAAATCGAGCGGCGGCAAAAATGCGCCTCAAACTCCTGCGGGAAAGTTTTTCAGCGGAGTGGGTAAGTTCTTTCTTGCGCTTATTATGATTTGCGCCGTTGTGTTTGTAGTTTGTTTTTCCGTTATCACGATTTACGGCTACAGCGTTGTTTACGGCGACCCTGTTTTCAACCTCAGCGAGGAGGCCTCGAGTCAAAATCAGACTTCCTTTATTTACGGCGAAAACAGCAAGGGCGATTTGGTCGAGATTACAAGACTTCACGGCGAAGAAAACAGAATTTGGCTTGATATAAACGATATGTCCGAATATATGCCAAAGGCATTTATTGCAATCGAGGACGAGCGTTTTGAAAAGCATCACGGCGTTGACTGGAAACGTACAATCGGCGTTGCGGTAACCCTGAACGGTCAGGGCGGTTCGACACTTACGCAGCAACTTATTAAAAACCTTACCGACGAGAATCAGGTTACTTTTGTTCGTAAGTTTAACGAAATACTTTCGGCTCTCAACCTCGAAAAAAATTATTCTAAAGAGGACATTATTGAGGCTTATTTAAACACAATTTACCTCTCACACGGTTGCTACGGTGTTAAAACCGCTGCAGAAACATATTTCGGCAAAGAGGTAAAGGACTTGAATATAGCAGAATGTGCCTCGATTGCGGCTATTACACAATATCCGACAAAATACGACCCGCTTTTGAATCCTGAAAATAATAAAGACCGTCAAAAGCGAATTCTCGCGAAAATGCTTGAATGCGGCTATATTACGCAGGATCAATATAACGATGCATTAAACTATAAGCTCGTTTTTACAAACTCCAAAGATTACAAGGGCAGCAAAGTTAAAACCACATCTACTAAAAAGAATGACGAAAAAATCAATTCGTATTATACTGACTATGTAATTGACGAAGTATTGGAAGACCTTCAAAAAATGGGCTACAGCAAAAAGAAAGCTAAGGATATGATTTACGGCGGTGGCTTGAAAATCTATTCCGCAGTTGATTTTGATGTTCAAAGCGCTATTGAGGATGTCTATGAGAATTACAGGAAGATGCCTGATGAAACCGTTCAAGGTGCTTGTGTTGTCATGGATTACAAGGGCAGAATTTTGGGAATTGTCGGCGGTACAGGCAAAAAGAAAGCCAACCGTGTTCTAAACAGAGCATCGCAGTCCGAGCGTCAGCCCGGTTCTACAATCAAACCGCTTTCCGTTTACGGACCGGCTATTGAAAAGAGCCTCCAGGACGACAGCACAAATATCTATTGGTCAACAATACTCAAGGACGCGCCGCTTATGAAAATTAACGGCAAAATGTGGCCTACTAACGAGGGTGGCTCATATTCCGGCAGCAGTATGACATTGCAAAAGGGTCTTGCGGATTCAAGAAACACAATTTCAGCAAGAACGCTTGATATGATCGGCGTTGACTATTCATATGACTTTATAACAAATAAATTCCATATTTCAACACTCGACCCTGTAGCCGATGTTGACTATGCTCCTATGGCTACCGGCTCACTTACAAGCGGTGTAACCACACTCGAGATGACAACTGCTTATCAAGCATTCGGCAACGGCGGCTATTATTACGAGGCTTATGCTTACTATAAGATTGAGGACTCAAAAGGCAATGTTCTTATCGAAAAAGAGCCTGAAACAACAAAAGAAGAGGCTCTCAGTGAAAACAGTGCGGGTGTTATGAATAAGCTTTTGCAAACTGTTATGACTTCGGGCACAGGTCGCTATTATAAAATCAGTAATGTTGAATGTTTCGGTAAAACAGGTACAACCTCCGATTCTAAAGACCGTTGGTTTATGGGCGGTACACCGGAATATATGTGTGGCGTATGGTACGGTTACGATAAGCCTAAAGAGGTACATTACGGTTTGTCTTACAACCCCAGCGGAACGCTTTGGAATCTTGTAATGAAAAATATTTACAAGACAAAGAGCACCAAGAAAAAGGATTTTACAATCCCTAAGGGGGTAGTTCATAAGGAATACAGTTATTCTAACGGAATGCTTTGCAGCGGCACAGGCAATTGGGGTTGGTTTGATGAGGATAACCTTCCGGCAAGAACATCGTATTCGGGCGGCTCAGGTTCAGGCTATACACGCAGACGTTCATCATCAAGTTCATCGGATGCTGATGAAAACACATCGTCGGCAGGTACAACACAGGCGACACAGACAGAACCGGCACAAACCGAGCCGACCAAGTCAGAGCCTGCCACTGAAGGCAAAAAAGAAGAATAATATTTTAAACAGGAAAATCAAATAACGGTTTTCCTGTTTTAATCTGTTTAGAAATATTTTTGGTGTATATATGAAAATTATGGCTATTGATTACGGTGATGTCAGAACAGGCATTGCCTTTTGCGACAAAAATGAAATACTCGCATCGCCGTATTGCGTGATTAACGAGTCCTATCAGCCAAAGCTTGTTAATAAAATCAGCGAAATTGTCGAGTCTCAAAAACCCGAAAAAATCGTTATCGGTCTTCCTCGAAATATGGATGGCTCGTACGGCTATCGCTGTGATGAGTGCAAATCACTCGGCGACGCCGTTAAGAGCGCCTGCAAAATTGATGTGGATTATCAGGATGAGCGACTGACAACCGTTATGGCTCACGATGTTTTGTCAAATAACAATGTTCGCGGCAAAAAACGCAAAAATGTTGTTGATGCCGTTTCCGCAGTGATGATTTTGCAAAGCTATATAGATAAAAAGTGATTATATCAAAATATTTGCCGTAATATTTATTGGTGATATTTTGATTTTTAAAATCGGCAAAACAGTTGTTAAAATTGAATTTCCGTTTTTTATTGTGATTGCACTTTCTCTTGTCTTTCAAAAAAGCAGTGTTCTTGATGTTTTGGCGTTTTGTGCCTTGCATGAGTTGGGACATTTGGCGGCGCTTCTGCTTTGCGGCGGCACTCCCGAGAAAATCACAGTATCATATTACGGCGTAGGCTTGAAATATGATTGTCCTCTCGGTAATGCAAAAACTTTTTTTGTACTTGTATCAGGTGTGATTGTTAATATCGTCTTTGCAATTCTCGACCTTAAAAGGAATATTAATATTGCGCTTGCCGTAATTAATTTACTGCCGGTTTATCCGCTTGACGGCGGCAGATTATTAAAACTTGTATTGTCAAATGTGTTCAGTCTTAATGTTGGCGACAGGATATTGTATATAATTTCCGCAATAATTGTTGCCGCACTTCTTATATTTTCGATTATGTTTAAAAATCCGTCCCTTGCTCTGATTGCAGTTTATGTGATTGCTTATGCAATCAACAATTCGTTCGATTAAAGAGGCGGTAAGGTGATTTTATGTTAAAAAAAGAGGTTGAAAAAATTCTTCAATATGTTCAAAAACCCGGCAGGTATTCGGGCGGCGAGCTTAACAGCGTTATTAAAGACCCCGAAAAGGTAGATATACGATATGCCTTTTGTTTTCCCGATACCTACGAAATCGGAATGAGCCACCTCGGTATGAAAATACTTTACGGACTCGTTAATGAGCGCGACGACGCTTGGTGCGAGCGTGTTTTTGCTCCGGCACTTGATATGGAGGAGTTAATGCGCAAAAACAACATTCCGCTTTTTGCTCTCGAATCGGGCGACTATATAAAGAATTTTGATCTTATCGGTTTCACTCTGCAATATGAGCTTTCATACACAAATATTTTGAATATGCTCGACTTGGCAGGTGTTCCGCTTTTTTCCAAGGACAGAACGGAGCTTGCTCCGCTTGTCTGTGTCGGCGGACCGTGCGCCTGCAACCCCGAGCCGATTGCCGATTTTTGCGACCTCGTTTTTTTAGGCGACGGCGAGGAGTCTACAAATCAGGTGCTTGATCTTCTTAAGGAATGTAAACATGCAGGGAAGAGCAAGCAATATTTTCTTTCAAAGGCTAAGGATATTCGAGGAGTTTATGTTCCTTCGTTTTATGTTGATTCTTATAACAATGACGGTACACTTAAGGAACTTAAACCGATTAACGGCGCACCCGAAAAGGTAAAAAAAGCCGTTGTAAGCGATATGAACAGTGTGTATTATCCAAAATCGTTTGTTGTTCCGTTTATCGAAATTGTCCATGACCGTGCCGTTGAAGAAATTTTCAGAGGATGTATCAGAGGATGCCGCTTTTGCCAGGCGGGTTTTATATATCGACCGATAAGGGAAAAAAGTGTTGAAACAATCAACGAACAGGCAAAGGCTCTTATTAAGTCAACGGGATATGACGAGGTTTCGCTTTGCTCGCTCTCAACCTCAGATCATTCGCGTGTAAACGAAATGCTTACCTCATTGATTGATTGGACGGTTAAAGAAAAAATCAATCTCTCACTGCCGAGTCTTCGTGTCGATAACTTTTCAGACGAACTTGCGGATAAACTTAACAAGGTCAGAAAAAGCGGCCTTACCTTTGCTCCCGAGGCAGGTACACAGCGTATGCGCGATGTTATCAACAAAAATGTTACCGAAGAAGAGGTAATGCGCACTTGTAATAAGGCATTTGATAACGGATGGACAACGGTAAAACTCTATTTTATGATGGGCTTGCCGACAGAAACGATGGAGGATATTGAGGGCATTGCCGATTTGGGCATGAAAGTTGTCGAGGCTTTCGCAACCAATCCGAATAAACAAAAGGGGACAAGTGTTCAGGTTTCGATTTCCTGCTCATCATTCATTCCAAAGCCGTTCACTCCGTTTCAATGGGAGCCGGAGGACAGTATGGAATCACTGCGTGCAAAGCAAAAGCATTTACTCGAATCAATACCTACTAAAAAAATCAAGGTTTCATATCACGAAACACCGACTTCGCTCCTTGAGGGAGTTCTTGCAAGAGGCGACAGAAGATTGTCTGCCGTTCTTTATGACGCATTTAAAAACGGCTGTAAATTCGATTCGTGGGACGAGCAGTTCAAATTTGATGTTTGGATGGAGGCTTTCAGGAAAAACGGCATAGACCCTTATTTTTATACTCAAAGGCGCCGTGATTTCAGTGAGGTTTTGCCTTGGGATCACCTCGATTACGGCATTACGAGAAAATTTCTCGAGCGTGAGAATATTAAAGCACACGAAAATGTGACCACTCCGCATTGTCGTATAAAATGCGCAGGTTGCGGTGCAAATATGCTTAACGGAGGGCACTGCGATGCGAGAAATAAGAATTAGGTTTGCCAAAACCGACAGAGCAAAATATATCAGCCATCTTGATATAAACCGTGCTTTTTCAAGAGCAATTGCCCGTGCAAAAATCAATCTTTGGTATACCGAAGGATTCAATCCGCGCCCCTTTATGAGTTTTTCGCTTCCGCTCTCACTCGGAGTCGAAAGCCTTTGCGAAAGCGTTGATATAAGGATTCTCGACGATATTACAAACGAAGAGGTCAAAAAAAGACTGAACGATACTTTGCCGGAGGGTATAAGAGTTGTCGATGTGTATGACGATTTCCTTGACTGCCACGAAATCGGCTACAGCGATTATGTTTTTAAGATAGAATTTGCCGATAATCAGGCTGCACTTGAAAAAATCAATGCCGTTTTAGCGTCTGATGAAATACTAGCGCTCAAAAAAGCCAAAAAGGGCAAAAGAAGAATACTTAAAGAGTCTAATATTAAAGCGTTTATTGTTAAATACAATACATCAATCAGGGGCAATAATGTCATTATAAATACGCGCCTTTGTGCAGGACCCGACAGAAACCTCAATCCTATACTTCTGTTTGACACGATTTTGAGACTTATTGATATGGATTATGAATGGAAATCAATTTCGCGTATTTCGCTTTTGACAAAAGATTTTAAAGAATATAAATAAAACACTTGCATTTTATGCAACATTATGCTATTATATATCAGCATTTGTTCCGTTGCTACTTCTGCAACGAGTTTAAACGCAGCGTTTCGCATTTAATTAGGATGGTCCGCTTTCAACTTTATTGTTGATATGAACATCTCATAAACAACAAGGAGGAATTAAAATGGACGCACTTAAAGTAATCGCACAGGATTCAACAAAAGCCGAAACACCTAAGTTCGCAATCGGTGATACTGTAAAAGTATCAGTTAACATTCGCGAGGGTCAGAGGGAAAGAATTCAGATGTTCGAGGGCACTGTAATCGCAAAGAGAGGTTCAGGCGTTTCTGAAACATTTACAGTTCGTCGTGTATCTTACGGCGTAGGCATCGAGCGTGTATTCCCGCTTCACTCACCTAATGTTGTTGATGTTCAGGTTGTTCGTACCGGTAAGGTAAGAAGAGCTAAGCTCTACTATCTCCGTGACAGAGTAGGTAAGGCAGCAAAAGTTAAAGAATACATTAAGTAATTAACTTTTATTTTAACTCCGTATCTTTTGATGCGGAGTTAATTTTTTGTTTAAATTTACGGTGTTTTGTTGACTTAATTTGCTTTATATGATAATTTAGCAATATAACTTTATTTGAGGTAAATTTATGGAAAAATATTTAATCAATCCAAATCAAAAAATAGCAACAATCAATAAGGATATTTACGGCCATTTCAGCGAACATCTCGGCAGATGTATTTACGAGGGACTTTATGTCGGCGAAAATTCGAAAATACCAAACAAAAACGGTATGCGTTGCGACGCCGTAAATGCACTTAAAGAAATGGGGATTCCCGTTTTGCGTTGGCCCGGCGGCTGTTTTGCCGACGAATACCATTGGAAAGACGGCATCGGTCCTAAAGAAAACAGAAAAAAGATGATAAATACCAATTGGGGCGGTGTTGTTGAAGACAATTCGTTCGGAACACATGAGTATTTTGAACTTTGCGAGCAACTCGGTTGTGATACATATGTAAACGGTAATGTAGGCTCGGGTACTGTGCAGGAAATGAGCGAATGGGTCGAATATATGACTTTCGGCGGAACATCTCCGATGGCAGAGCTTCGCAGGAAAAACGGCCGCGAAAATCCGTGGGTGTTGAAATATCTCGGCGTCGGTAACGAGTCTTGGGGCTGCGGCGGAAATATGGACCCCGAATATTACGGTTGCCTTTTTAAACAGTTTAATACATATTGCAGAGATTACAGCGGCAACAATCATATTTTGCGTGTTGCCACAGGTCCGAATGTTGACGATTACCATTGGACCAAAGAGGTTATGGACAAGGTTAAACACCATGCTAATTGTATTTCACTACATTATTATACGATTCCTACCGGTAAGTGGGAGCACAAAGGCTCTGCAACCGATTTTGATTTGAATGAATATAACTCTACTATCTGTAAGGCATACAGAATGGAAGAACTTATCTCAACCCATCTTGCAATGATGGACAGCATTAATCCACAGCGTTGGGTTAAGCTTATAGTTGATGAGTGGGGAACATGGTACGATGTTGAACCGGGCACAAATCCGGGATTTTTGTATCAGCAAAATACAATGCGTGACGCAATTGTTGCAGGACTTACGCTCAACATTTTCAATAAACATGCCGACAGAGTGATGATGGCAAATATTGCGCAAACAGTCAATGTTCTTCAGTCTGTTTTGCTTACAGACGGCGAAAAGATGATTAAAACACCGACCTATTATGTCTTTAAAATATATAAGGAGCACCAAAACAACACACTTTTAGGCTCTTATATTACAAGCGATAATATCAACTCGAAGAATGACGGCAAATCATTTCCTCAGCTTGTTGAATCCGCTTCAATTGACGAAAACGGAACTATCTATTCAACAATTACAAACACATCTTCCAAAAAATCGTCAAAGATTAAGTGCCAAATCGCCGATAAAAAAGTCAGTGAAATCACTGCCGAGATTATTACCGGCGAAATGCATGAAAAGAATGATTTTGACAACGGAGACAATGTAAAATCAGTTGAATTTACATCGTTCAGAAAGCTCGGCGACGGCTTTGTTGCCGAAATTCCGCCTTGCTCTGTTGTAAAGTTTGTGATTAAATAATGGCAAAATGCAAAAAGTGCCTTTTGCTTGAGGCAGGGGAAAGGGTAACATATTCCGAAATAATGGATTATGTCGCCACGCTCGATAAGCACGATTTGGCAGATGAATCACTTTTTAAAAAGCGCATTTCATTTTGCAAAGAGTGCGAAAATTTGCTGTCGGGTATGTGTTTGAAATGCGGCTGTTATGTTGAGGTGCGTGCGCGCCTGAAAAAAGCCGACTGCCCGAACTATAATAACAGAAAATGGTAAAATTCAATACGCCATACTCAGGGCAATAAAAAAGACAGGCACAAACGGCGATACATCGCACGCAGTGTCTGCCTTTTTATTTATTTTGATATAATAAAAACACCATGTGGGGGTGCTTTATATTCATAACTTATTGTATTTTTTTAAGATTTCGGCATATTCTTGTTTCAGTTCTTGCCACAGCATTGTAACTTCAGGACTGTTAACTTCCGCAAAACCCACAAATCTTGAATGTTCACAATGCAAAACAAGCCGGCTACGATTGATGTTTGTTCTGATTTTTGTATATAATTTATTCGTTATGTTCATAATCCCAATATGAACAGTATTATTTCGACTATCAAAAAAGCGCCGAGTTGCTTGGCGCATCCTGTGTTTTATCTCTCTGCTGCAACGGCTGTAATAAGCATTATATCATTGTTTCCCGTCGACGCTTTCAAAAATATCGGCGAAGAATTTGAAAACGGATTTAATGTGCTGTTTCTTGTCCTTTGCGGTGGAATTATCGGCAATTGCGTATGTAAAAATTCAAAAAAGGCGGCAACTGTTTCTTTTTGCCTGCTGCTTGCCGATGTGATGTATTTCTCATTTGCAAACTATCATTTCAGCCTGCTGTTTATTGTTTGTGTGTCTTTTTTGCTTTCATATTTCGTGCAAAAGTTTGATGTACTTCCGAGCTATTTGTCTTGTCTTGTGATATGCGTTACTATCGGGCTTGTTTCGGGCAGCCTTTATTATATTTTTGATTCGCTCATCAATATGACTGCCGAGACGGTATCGGGAAACGGTGCATTGTTTGGTCTGTTTGATAATCTTTATCTTATGCTTTTCGGCACACAGTTTCGCGACATTGTGCTTACCAAATCGTATTCTACGGCACAGATTGTCGGCGGTAATATTGTATCGGGAGCGCTGAATGTGTTTAAAGCGACTGTTAAAAATCCTACTGTCAGCACCTCATATTTTTTAAGCGGCAAATATTTTCTCAATATTTTTGTGACAGTCGGCGCATATCTTGCTTTTGTCAAAAAAATGGATTTGCGCGAACAAGTTGCTTTTTCATCCGCCGCCTTGATTGCAATTCTGTTCGGCAAAACGGAGCTTTTTTTGATTTATATTATATGCTTTAATCCGATTTCATATTTTGAGTATCTTGCGATTGCCTTTGTTTCTTATTTGACCGCATCATTTCTTGATTTAAGGCTCGGGTATTTGGAAAACGGCTCTCTTATCGAGCTGTTTAAATATTCAAACAATATGCTTTATTTTATAATAGCCGGAACAGTTTTGGCGGCGCTGACATATTTTCTGTTTAGAATTGTTATCACAAAATACGATTTTGAATCAAAAATGATTTTACCGAGAGTGACTAACAAACTTGTTAAGGCACTCGGCGGTGACGAAAATATTATGAAGGTTGAAAATGGCTCTGTTATAGTGTCAAATCCAAATTTAATTGATGTACTAAAGGTCGATTGCGAAATTCACGAAAATACCGTTACACTTTATTATGACGATTATCTTTTGTTGAAAGAATATTATTGATGTGTTATAATCTTCTCGGTGATTATATGAATTTGAGAGAAGAGTTGTTTAACAATCGGGATTTGAAATATCGTGATTTTCATAAAAAACTTGTCCCTAATGTCGACGAAAGTAAAATTATCGGAGTTCGTGTTCCAATCGTACGAAAAATTGCAAAATCGGCATTCCAAAACAATGCTGAAAACCTTTGCGAATATTACGAGGAAAAAGAAGTTTTCGGCTTAACTATTTCTATGAAAAAATGCTCTGCCGAGGAGCATAAAAAGGATATATCCGAGTTTGTCAGCCTTATTGATAATTGGGGAATATGCGACATTTGCACAGCATCTTTTAAATTTATCGCAAAGGACAAGGCTCAGTATTTTGACTTTCTCTCATCATTTGTCGGAGCAGGGGAATATCCTACAAGATTTGCAATAGTTGCTCTTATGGATTTTTACCTTGATGACGAATATATCGACCGTGTGCTCGACTTGTATAAAACAATATTGAGCGAAAAATATTATGTCAATATGGCGCTCGCGTGGGCTTACAGCACTGCTTTTGTTAAATATGAGGAAAAAGTGATGGGTTTAATTAAATCCAAAACACTTTCGCCTTGGGTGCAGAATAAAACCATCCAAA
Source organism: Oscillospiraceae bacterium (assembly GCA_003526845.1). Lineage (GTDB taxonomy): Bacteria > Bacillota > Clostridia > Oscillospirales > Acutalibacteraceae > Eubacterium_R. Next base: position 30,240 of record DPVM01000004.1, on the reverse strand, counting down.
AAATCAGAGAGTCATACAGAGTTGACAACAAAACTAAAAATAAACTGAAGAAATATAAAATATAATGATTAAAGCAATTTTATTTGATATTGACGGCACGCTTCTTGATTTTTTGGCTGCCGAATATAATTCTATTAAGAATTCGTTTGAAAAATTCAATCTGGGCAAATTTACCGACGAAAAGGTTTCGGCGTATTCAAAAATCAATTTAAAGCATTGGGAAATGCTTGAACGCGGCGAAATTGACAAAAAGCAGGTTATGCACCTTCGCTTTGTTGAATTTTTAAAGTATCTCGGCGCTGATACCTCGATGGCAGATGAGGTGAACGCATATTATGAGAATTCAATTCCCGATACAATTGAGTACATAGACAACGCATATAATGTATGCTTTAAACTGTCGGGAAACTACGACCTTTATTGTGTAACTAACGGCGCAAAGGCTGTACAAAGAAAAAGATTGTCGCTCTCAAAGCTCGACAACCTTTTTAAGGACATATTTATTTCTGACGAAATCGGTTTTGAAAAACCGTCTGCCGATTTTTTTGCACCGCTTCTAAATGAGGTTGAGTGCGAGAAAAGCGAAATACTTATAGTCGGTGATTCGCTCACAAGTGATATGCGCGGCGGCAATAACATAGGTATTAAGTGTTGTTGGTACAATCCGCATCACAATGAAAACGATTCAGATATAAGACTTGATTATGAAATACATAATCTTGATGAAATATTCGCAGTGCTTGAATGTGAAAACAAATAATTATTGCTTGTTTTGAAGATACACTGTCTTCGACGGAAATGCAAATTCAACGCCGTTTTCTTCGATAATTGATTTTATTTTCAAATTAACCTTGCTCAAAATGTTGAGATATTTGTCCAAATCCGGAGTTTTGGTGTAGCATGTGACGGATATATTGATTGCGCTGTCATCAAGTTTTGATACATAAACTCGAAACGGCGATTCGCAAATATTGTTGTTTTTAACAAGATATTGCTTAACATCGTTTTTGCATTTTTCGATTTTCTCGTTTGATGTTGAATATTCAACGCCGAATTCGAGGCTGATAAGCCTTTTTTCTGTGCGGCTGATATTGATTATTGCGTCATCGGTAAGCTTTGAATTTGGAACCGTCACAACGGAGTCCTCAAGCGTTCTGATTTTTGTTGAACGCATGGTAACCTCCTCAACAAAGCCCTGAATTGATGCGGTTTGTATAAATTCACCGACAATAAACGGTTTTTCAAAAACAATTACAAATCCGCTTATCAGATTTGATACTGCATCTTTTGCGGCAAGTGAAATTGCAAGTCCGCCGACACCGAGACCCGTTATAAATCCGTTTACATTATATCCAAGCTCGCTTGCAATCATCAAAACGGCAAATGAAATAACAACTATTTTAAGTATGTTTGATATGAATTTTATTGCCGTTGTGTTCATTTTGTCATCTGCGTTTTCTCCGAAATGAAAAAGCAAAAACAAATTGTTTGACAAATAATTTACAATTCCCCAACAGAAAACGAGTATAACCGCTATTTTAAACGAGCCTAAAACAGTCTTGTTTGGGATATTTATATATAACCCTACAAATATACCTATTACAACAAATAATGCCGAAAACGGCTTGCACAGTGAGTCTACAAGTGATTTGCGCTTGTGCTCCTTATCCTCTTTGTTGAATATCACCTTACCGGTCAGCTTTAAAATAATTGTTGAAAGCTTGTTCCTTAATAAAAACATTACAAAAAATATCAAAGCTCCGCCGATTATTTTAATTATGTCGGAGTTTTCGCTGATAAACAGCTTGAATTCATCCATCGTCGCACCGTCCTTAAGTTATCTTTTGTTTTATGATAATCTAATTGTGGGATAAATGCAAGTCTGTCGGTGAAATACACATATTTTAGAATATATATTTATAATTTATACCATATTTTATGCTAATATTTACAATTTGTTCATAAATTTAGGTGATTTCATTAAAAATTTATGTTGAAATTCTGTTTCATTAATGTTATACTTGTAGCATACTTATAAGGAGGGGACTGCTTTGAGTAAAGAGACCAAACTTGCAAAAAAGGAAGCTAAGGCTACCAAAAAGGCTGCTAAAGAATATAATAAGCAGACTAAAGAATACAACAAATTAGTTAAGAAAATTGACAAAAAGAATGCCAAACTTGAAAAGAAGGCATCCAAGAAGGGCAAACCGTTCACCCCGATTGCTACGCCTACATTTGAAGAGGCATTTGCCGGTGGCGGTTCAACAGGCAGCAAGGCAGGAAAAATAATCAAAATGATTATTTTAATTGTTTTGTTGATTTTCGTTATTTATTTTATTGTTATGTTTGTTAAATACCAAGCACCTGCACTTACAGGCGGCAATGAGGAAGAAACAACAGGCGAGCCTGCTACATACGAAAGATATAAGAATAAGCATGTTTCAACAACAACTCCGGATTATCCGGTTTATGAGGCTCAAAAGCTTTTGAAACAGGTTATTCATGATAACTGGAAGACTATCGGTTTCTCGAGCGATGTTTCAGGCGGCTCAATTAACTATACCTCAAATGTTGAAAATATCAACAATGCCGATTGCTATATTTTCAACGCAGGCGGTAAGAAATTTGCAGTTTCCGAAAAACTTCAGGCTGTATATGTTTATGAAAACGGTACATATAAGCCAATCACTTTCAATAACACAAACTATTTGTTTAACTAATTTAAGAATGTATTTAATAACCCTTGCGCTATGCAGGGGTTATTTTTTTCTCTTTATTTGTTTGTTTGCAAAAAATAAAAACCATCTGTAACAGATGGTTTTCTTTAATACAGCTTATTAAGCTCTTTCTACCTTACCTGAACGAAGGCATCTTGTGCAAACATAAACTCTTTTAGGTGAGCCGTTAACGACAGCCTTTACCTTTTTGATATTCGGTTTCCATGTTCTGTTAGATCTTCTGTGTGAGTGGGATACTTTAATGCCGAAAGACATTTCCTTACCACAGTATTCACATTTAGCCATTTGCGAACACCTCCTTAAATATTTAGAACGCATATATATTAACAGAAAGCGAACGAAAATGCAAGTGTTTTTTTTATTTTATTTAATAAAGTGTAAAATAATGTGCATTTTATTATAAATTCTTGATTTTATACCCTATATTTAGTATAATAGTTTAGTAATTCAGTGAACAATTGATAGGAGGAATATAATATGGCAGCAGATAAAAAAGCCAATGACAAACAAACAGCCCTTGAATCTGCTTTAAAGCAAATTGAAAAGCAGTACGGTCAAGGCGCGATTATGCGTTTGGGCAAAAACAGTGCGCTAAATGTAGACGCTATTTCAACAGGCTCATTAACGCTTGATATAGCAACAGGAATAGGTGGACTTCCAAAGGGAAGAATTATAGAGATTTACGGTCCCGAATCATCAGGTAAAACAACTCTTGCGCTCCATTGCGTAGCAGAGGCACAAAAAGCAGGCGGCGAGGCAGCGTTTATTGATGCAGAGCATGCACTTGACCCGTCATATGCCGCAAACCTCGGCGTCGATGTAGACTCACTTCTTGTTTCTCAGCCCGATAACGGCGAACAAGCTCTCGAAATCACAGAACAGCTTGTGCGCTCCGGGGCAATTGATATTATCGTTGTTGACTCTGTTGCTGCGCTTGTTCCACGTTCGGAAATCGAGGGAGATATGGGCGACTCTCATGTCGGCTTGCACGCAAGGCTTATGTCGCAGGCACTCAGAAAGCTTGCAGGCGCTATTAATAAGTCGAATTGCGTTATTATCTTTATTAACCAACTTCGTGAGAAGGTCGGCGTTATTTACGGCAGTCCTGAGGTAACAACAGGCGGCCGTGCGCTCAAATTCTATGCGTCAATGCGTATTGATGTCAGAAAGGTTGAGGCAATCAAAGCACCCGGCAACGAATTTGTCGGTTCAAGAACACGTGCAAAAATCGTTAAAAACAAAGTTGCGCCTCCTTTTAAAACTGCCGAATTTGATATTATGTACGGAACGGGAATTGACAGATGCGGTGAAATCTGCGACCTCGCTGTTTCTCTCGGCGTAATCAAAAAGAGCGGCTCTTGGTTCTCTTACGGTGATAAGAGATTCCAAGGCAGAGATAAGCTTAAAGAAATGCTTAAAACAGACCCTGAATTTTCAAACGAGATTGAAAAACAGGTACTTGATTTAATCGACAAGCAAAAGCAAGAGGAGAAATTCCGGGCAAATGTTGCTCAAAAGGCTGTGCTTGATGAAACTCCGGCTGCTCCGTCGACAGTTAAGCAAACAAGGGCTGCTGCCAAGGCGAAACTCGATATAGCCATCGATGATGACGAAGAATAATGATTATATCTCATAACCACGGCAGAGGAAAAAAAATTCATTTATTGTTAGATGATGAATACATAATTACCACCGACGAGGATTTTTGGGCAGAAAATTACATTAAAGACGGCACGGATATTGATGAGGACGAGTGGAATAAGCTTGTAACCAAAATTAACTTAAAAAAAGCTGTTGACAAGTGCTACGATTTGCTTTCAAGGCGCGACCATTCCGTTAAGGAACTCAAAACAAAGCTTCTTCGTACCGTCGATGAAAACAGTGCCGACGCGGCAATTGAAAAAATGCTCGATCTCGGCTATCTTGATGATGAAAAATATGCCCAAACCCTTGTTAGATATTTGATTGATAACAAAAATATGTCTAAAAATTTTGTTAAGCAGGAAATGTATAAGCGTGGATTGTCTGCCGATATAATCAATAATATACTTGAAAATACAGAGTTTGACAACAGTGCAAATTGTGTTGAGCTTATTACTACTAAATACAGGAATAAATTGCGTGCAGAGGGCGGCAAAGACAAAGTTACAGCCGCGCTGATGAGAAAAGGGTTTTCATATTATGATATTAAGCACGCATTTGAAATGATAGAAGATGAAGAATACATATAATGTTGGTATGATTTCGCTCGGATGCCCGAAAAACCAGGTTGACGGTGAAATGATGCTCTCAAAGCTTGCCGATGCAGGTTTCAATATCGTTAGCGAGATTCAAGACAGCGATGTTATGATTGTTAACACCTGCGGATTTATTGACGATGCTAAAAAAGAGGCAATTGAAACTATTCTCGAGGTTGCCGAATATAAAAATGCGGGTTTAATATCTGCGATTGTTGTAACCGGTTGCCTTGCAGAGCGTTATCAGGACGAAATCATTAAAGAAATGCCCGAGGTGGATGCCGTTATCGGTATCGGCGGAAACAAAGATATTGTCAAGGCTTGCCAAAAGGCTCTTATGGGCATTGAAACAACTATTTTTCCGAATAAGTGTTATTTACCGCTCGACGATGAAAGAATGCTTTCTACGCCGTCACATTGGGCGTACTTGAAAATTGCCGAGGGATGCGACAACAGATGCGCATATTGTGCAATCCCGGGCATTCGCGGCAAATTCCGTTCAAGGCCTATGGAGTCCGTTGTTAACGAGGCTAAAGTGCTTGCGCAAAAGGGAATTAAGGAAATTATTTTAATCGCGCAGGATACCACTAAATACGGTCAGGACATATACGGCGAGTATTCGCTCGACAAACTTCTTAAACAATTAGTAAAAATTGACGGTATTGAGTGGATAAGGTTGTTTTATTGCTATCCGCAGAGAATAACCGATTCGCTTATTGATGTGATTGCGGAAAATGATAAAATTTGCAAATATATCGACATTCCGTTGCAACATTCCGATAAGAATGTTTTAAAATCTATGAACAGAATCGGCGACGGAGACGATTATAAGAAATTGCTTACCAAAATGAGAGATAAAATTCCGGGTCTTGCACTCAGGACTACATTTATGGTAGGTTTTCCGGGAGAAACAGACGAGCAATTTGAAAATCTTTGCTCATTTGTAAAAGATATTAAATTTGACAAAATGGGGTGCTTTACTTTTTCTCCCGAGGAGGATACACCTGCGTTTGATATGGACAATCAAATTGACGATGAAGTTAAAAATCGCCGCCAAGAGGTATTGATGGATATTCAATACACTATCACCGAGCAAAGCAATAAAGGCAGAGTCGGTAACAAATATAAGGTTATTATTGATTCGTTTGACGGTGAAAAATATATCGGCCGTTCGTATATGGATTCGCCGGAAATTGACAGCGGAATTATTTTTACATCTGACAAGCCGCTTAATATCGGCGAATTTTGTAATGTTCTCATTACAGATTTTGACGGCTATGATTTGATAGGAGAGTGTGTGGAATGAATTTACCGAATAAAATAACAGTGTTCAGATTTTGTTGCATACCGTTTTTGTTTTTAGCGTCATATATTCAATTTCGCTATCACTGGGTTGCGGCACTGCTTGTTTATTTCGTAGCTTGTATGAGTGATAAGGCAGACGGAATTATTGCAAGAAAAAATGGGCTTGTTACCGATTTCGGCAAGGTAATGGACCCATTATCCGATAAAACGCTTGTTCTCGCCGCGTTCATTATTCAAATAAATCTCGGCGTAAGAACCGATTTGGTTATTATGATTATGATGGCAAGGGAATTTCTTGTCGCCGGAATGAGAATGCTTGCCGCATCAAACGGTGAAATTATTGCCGCAAACGCATTCGGCAAGGCTAAAACATTTTTACAAATGTCTACAACCGGCATCACATTCTTAATTTTGGCTATTCTTGAAAAGGACGGCGAAACTGTTATCGCCACAAGCGGCTTTAACGCTCCTAATTGGCTCGGCGTTTATTGCACGGTTGCATTTTGGATTGTCGGCATTGTTACTTTCCTAAGCGGAATTAAATATACTAAAGACGGTTGGCATCTTATTAAAACAAAATAACAGTTGCATTTTTGTAAAAAATGTATATAATGTAAATATAGTATAAATGCATCGATTGGGAGAAGTAGTCAATCTTACCTTGTCAAAGAGAGCGAACGGTGCTGTGAGTTTCGCATAAGGCAATTGATGAAATGCACCCATGAGCTTCCCGAAGGAATAAAGTATTTCGGGACGGTATGCTCCGTTATCGGCAAAGCCATTTAAGTGGTTAAGTATAAAACGGAGTGGAACCGCAGTATTTTATTGCCTCTGTCGATTGTATCGGCAGAGGATTTATTTTTTGTTTGGAGTTATGTTATGTTTGAAAGTTATAAAGAGGATATTCAAAGCTTTATAGACCATGATCCGGCGGCTCATGGACCATTGGAGATTGTTCTTTTATATCCGGGCTTTAAGGCGCTGAGAGCGCATAAGAGAGCAAATTGGTTTTTGCGCCACAATATGCCGTTCATCGCACGATGGATAAGTCAGCGCTCGGCTCATAAGACCGGAATTGAAATTCATCCCGGTGCAACAATCGGCAGGCGCGTGTGCATCGACCACGGCCATGGTATTGTAATCGGCGAAACTGCCGAGGTCGGCGATGATGTAATGATTTATCAAGGCGTTACGCTTGGCGGAACAGGTAAGGATGTCGGCAAAAGACACCCCACGATTGAAAGCGGCGTTATGATTGGCGCAGGGGCAAAGGTCCTCGGACCGATTACAGTAGGCAGAAATTCAAAAGTTGCCGCAGGAGCCGTTGTAGTTAAGGATGTTGAGCCGAATTGCACCGTTGTAGGCGTACCGGGTGAGGTTGTGCGAATTGACGGAGAGCGGGTTGACGACCTCGACCAAATCAATATCCCCGACCCGATAATGAGTGCAATAAAGAAAAACGAAGCAAAAATCGAAGAATTACAAAAAGAAGTAAATAAACTGAAGGAGATTAAAAATGAAGATTTTTAACACAATGTCAAGGAGAAAAGAAGATTTTGTTCCCGTTGATGAAAAGGAAGTTAAAATTTACGCGTGCGGACCTACCGTTTATAACTATATTCATATAGGAAACGCCCGTCCGCTTTGTGTTTTTGATGTTCTCAGAAGATACCTTGAATACAGAGGATATAATGTGAAATTCGTTCAGAATTTTACAGATGTTGACGATAAAATCATCAAGAGAGCCAACGAAGAGGGTATATCCTTTGATGAGGTCAGCGAAAAATATATCAAAGAATTTTGGACAGACGCACACGGCTTGAATTTTAAGGATGCAACCGTTCATCCAAAGGCAACTGAGAATATTGATGAAATCATTGATATTATCAAAACATTGATTGACAAAGGCTATGCTTATGCCGTTGATGGTGATGTTTATTACAGAACTCTCAAATTTAAGGACTACGGTAAACTTTCTCATCAACCGATTGATGACCTTGAAAGCGGTGCAAGAATTGCTATCGGCGAAAAGAAAGAAGACCCACTTGATTTTGCACTTTGGAAAGCCGCAAAAGAAGGCGAGCCTTATTGGGAGTCGCCGTGGGGTAAAGGCAGACCGGGTTGGCATATCGAATGTTCGGCTATGAACAGAAAATATCTCGGCAAAACAATTGATATTCACTGCGGCGGTCAGGACCTTGTATTTCCTCACCACGAAAACGAAATTGCGCAGTCCGAGGCGGCAAACGGCTGTATGTTCTCGAAATATTGGATGCACAACGGTTATATCAATGTTGACAATGTTAAGATGAGTAAGTCACTCGGCAACTTCAAAACCGTTCGTGAAATTGCTAATGTTTACGGCTATGAGGTAATCAGATACTTCCTTATTTCTTCACATTACCGTTCACCTATCAATTACAGCCTTGATATTATCGAGCAGTGCCAATCTGCGCTTGACAGACTTTATACATGCCGTGAATCTCTCGACTTTGCAATCAAAAATGCGCAATCGGACATTGCTGATAATGAGGAAATTCTTAAATCACTCAATTCGCGAAGAGAGCAGTTTATCACCGCTATGGATGACGATTTGAATACAGCCGACGGTATCGCAGCAGTATTTGACTTGGTTAAGGATATTAATACAAAAATTCTCGACAAGCCTGTTTCTGAAAATGTCTGCAAAACTGCCGCAAAGATTTTCGATGAGCTTTGCGATGTTCTCGGCATTTTGTATAACAAAAAGTCTAATGACCTTGACAAAGAAGTTGAAAAACTTATTGCTCAGCGTCAGGAAGCAAAGAAAAATAAGGATTTTGCAACTGCGGACAAAATCCGTGACGATTTGAAAGCAAGAGGTATTATACTTAAAGATACAAGACAGGGCACAACTTGGACTATGGAATAAAAGAGGTGTCAATTTTGGTTGACAGAAAAGCTTTTAAAAACATAGAAATTTCAAGGCTTGGATTGGGTACAATGCGTCTGCCTGTAAAATCCGGCGAAAAGCGTGAGTCAAGTCCGGATATTGACTATCTAAGGGCGCAGAAAATAGTCGATTTTGCATATCAAAACGGCGTCAATTATTATGACACGGCATATATGTATCATTGCGGTAAGAGCGAAGAATTTGTCGGTCATGCTTTGAAAAAATATCCTCGTGAGTCATACTATGTTGCTGACAAGCTTCCGATTTGGCTGTGCGACAGCCACGATGATATGGAAAAGATCTTTTCAAATCAGCTTAAGAGAACAGGTCTTGAATATTTCGATTTTTATCTCCTGCATTCACTTGATGCGGATAATTTCAAAATGTGCGAAGAATACGGCGCATATGAGTTCTTGCTTAAGAAAAGGGAAGAGGGCAGAATTAATAATATTGGCTTTTCATTTCACGGAACTATTGATACTTTAAAGGAAATAATTGCCGCACATGAGTGGGATTTTGCTCAAATTCAAATGAATTATCTTGATTGGGAAAATCAAAACGCCAAAATGCAATATAAATTGCTTACAGATGCAGGCATACCCGTTATTGTAATGGAGCCTGTTCGCGGCGGAAAGCTTGCCGATTTGCCTAATGAGGCAGAAAGACTTTGCAAAAGCGAAATGCCCGACAAATCGAATGTTTTTTGGGCAATGGGCTTTGTTGCATCACACGATAATGTGCTTGCAATATTGAGCGGTATGAATTCAATTGAGCAATTATCCGATAATTTAAGCACGCTTTCGGGTTTTACTGAATTTGATAAACATAAGTATTCCGTCTGCGAAAAAATTGCAAGAATTATAAACAACGCTGAAACAATCCCGTGCACAGGATGCGATTATTGCGCCGACTGCCCAAAGGGCGTTAAAATCAGCAGCATGTTTGCCGTATATAATAAGTATATGAACTCCGAAATCTCCGGCGAGGAAGCGCAAAAGGAATATGACACCATTGATATCAATGCCTCGCACTGTGTCAACTGCGGCAAGTGCAAACAACATTGCCCGCAGTCAATCGACATTCCGAAAATGCTTAAAAGCAATGTTTCCGATCTGTTTGAGTAATTAGAACAGTAAATAATAATCTAAAAAAGGTGTGGTTGGGGCACACTGCATAAGGAAGTAATTGGTTTAAGCTTTCTGGGTTTTGCCCATTGCACTATTAAAAAAATATGCCAATACGCAAGTATTGGCATATTTTTATTAATGCACACTGAACAAAATCAGTTTGCTTAAACTGCTTTGCACTCAAAAATCAAAGAAACAGATGAAAGGCAAGGCATAATTCATAGTGAAGGCTGACGCCTGCACTGTGAATTTAACGAAGAATTTCGCTGTTTATTTGTTTTTTTGAGCATTTATTCCTTATGCAGTGTGCCCCTTTTACACCTTTTTTATTTTTGTTAAAATTCTTCTTGACTTCATCGCTTTTAAGTGGTAAAGTATATGTATAGTTCATCGCTTTTAAGTGCTAAAGCGGATTAAATTGATGATAAAGGAGTAAATCAATGGCTTTAAAAATTATTATTTTAGTACTCTTCTTCGGTGTGCTTATCGGCGTTGGTATCGCATGCAGAAAGCACGCAACAGATGTTAATGGTTTTGTACTCGGCGGCAGAAATGTCGGTCCTTGGCTGACAGCTTTTGCATATGGAACTTCGTACTTCTCGGCTGTTGTTTTTGTAGGATATGCAGGTCAGTTTGGCTGGAAATACGGTATTGCATCCACATGGGCAGGAATCGGCAACGCAATCATCGGCTCTCTTCTCGCGTGGGTTGTCCTCGGCAGACGAACAAGAATTATGACCCAGCATCTTAATTCTGCAACAATGCCGCAGTTTTTCGGCGAGCGTTTCGGAAGTAAATCACTTAAAATAGCCGCATCTGCGATTATATTTATTTTCTTAATTCCGTACACAGCATCACTTTATAACGGCTTAAGCCGACTTTTCGGTATGGCGTTCAACATTGATTATTCGGTATGTATCGTCATCATGGCTATTCTTACCGGTATTTATGTTATTGCAGGCGGATACATGGCAACCGCTATAAATGACTTTATTCAAGGCATCATTATGTTGTTCGGTATTGTAGCAGTAATCGCTGCTGTATTGATGAGTAAAGGCGGCTTTACAGCGGCATTGGACGGTCTTGCTAAGGTCACCGATGAAACAGTATCAACAACACCAGGCGTTTTTGCATCATTCTTCGGAGCAGACCCGCTCAACCTGATGTTTGTTGTTATCTTGACATCACTCGGTACTTGGGGACTTCCTCAAATGGTTCAAAAATTCTATGCCATCAAGGATGAGTCATCCATCAAAAAGGGCACAATCATTTCCACAATATTTGCACTTGTTGTCGCAGGTGGCAGTTATTTTCTCGGTGGCTTCGGAAGACTTTATTCCGACAAGATTGATGTCAAGGCAAACGGATTTGACTCTATCATTCCGACAATGCTCAGCGAGCTTTCGGCTCCGCTTATTGCACTTGTTGTTATTCTTGTTCTTTCGGCATCAATGTCAACGCTTTCTTCACTAGTAATCGCTTCATCGTCAACACTTACAATCGACTTTTTGAAGGACAATATTGTTAAAAAGATGGATGAAAAGAAACAGCTTTTGTCAATCAGAATTTTTGTTGTAATTTTCATTGCGATTTCAGCAATTCTTGCGCTTGTTCAATACAAAAGCTCTGTTACATTCATTGCACAGCTTATGGGCATTTCCTGGGGCGCTCTTGCAGGCGCATTCCTCGCACCGTTCCTCTATGCTCTTTATTGGAAAAAGACGACAAAGGCGGCTTGCTGGGTTTCGTTTGTATTCGGTACGGGTCTTATGGTAATAGATCTTATCGGCAATCTTACAGGACATCATATTCTGCCGACAATCATGCAAAGCCCGATTAACTGCGGCGCAATTGCAATGCTTGGAGGATTTGTAATCGTTCCTATTGTATCGCTCGTAACACCAAAGCCCGATTCAAAGTTTGTTGAAGAAACATTCGCTTGCTATAAGGAAAAGCACGAGGTTGAGCAGGATATTGCTCTCGGCGATTGATAATTCAATAGCATAAAAATACGGCAGTGCAATAGCACTGCCGTTATTCTTTATATTATTTATTTTACAAGCTCGCTCATATCGTACATTCCTGCAGGTTTGCCGCTCATAAATACTGCCGCATTTACTGCGCCGACTGCAAAAATTTCTTTTGATCTTGCCGAGTGGCTCAAAGTTATGTTTTCGTCTCTGCCGGCAAAAATGATTTCATGCTCGCCGACAATTGTGCCGCCGCGGATAGAATGCATACCGATTTCATTCTTAGTTCTTTTTTCGCGCTTAGAATGTCTGTCATATTCATACTTCATCGGTCTGTCGATTTCTTCGGTAATGGCATCTGCAAGCATAAGTGCCGTACCCGACGGAGCATCAATCTTTTGATTGTGATGCGCTTCAACAATTTCAATATCAAAATCGTTGCCCAAAACCTGAACAGCTTTTTTTGCAAGGTTTGCAAGCAGATTGATTCCGATACTCATATTGTATGTGAAGAATACAGGGCATTTTTTGGATGCATCTTGTATTTTCTTCTTTTGGCAATCGTCAAATCCGGTTGTTGCAATTACAAGTGCGGTGTTTGTTTCAATACCGTATTCAAGCAAACCGTCAAGAAGTGACGGATTTGAAAAGTCAATAACAACATCAGCACTTTCCTTAACCTCTTGCATAGTAGCATAAACAGGGAAGGGGCGCTCGTTATCATTATATTTGTCAACGCCTGCAACGATTTTGCAATCATCGCGACCTGCAACAACGCTTTGGATAACCTTACCCATTTTTCCGCAGGCGCCGCTTAAAATTATTTTAGTCATTTTAAAAGTCCTTATTTAATTCTTATTTTATAAGACCGTATTTGTTTAGAACGCTCTTGAGATAAGCTGTATGTTCGTCTGTCATTTCGCAAAGAGGCATCTTACACGGACCTGCATTCCAACCGACCATATTGCATGCTGCTTTAACAGGAATCGGGTTAACTTCAACAAAAAGTGCATTTGCAAGCTCAAGATACTGAGCCATCATATCTGTGCACTTATTTGCATCGCCGTCGAGATATGCTTGAACCATATCGTGTGTTTCCTGTGGGCAAATATTTGCAAGAACAGAGATAACACCCTTACCGCCGCAAGACATTACAGCCGGGATTTGGTCGTCATTGCCGCTCCAAATATTGAGATCGTCGCCGCAAAGTGCGCGGATTTTCATTACTTGGCTGATATTGCCTGAAGCCTCTTTAACGCCGTTGATTCGCGGAAGCTTTGAAAGCTCTTTGAGTGTTTCCGGCAAAATGTTAACGCCTGTTCTTGACGGAACGTTGTAGAGAATAATCGGCTTATCTGTTGCCTCGTGATACATTGTGTAGTGCTTAATCAAACCTTTTTGCGTGCACTTATTGTAGTAAGGTGTAACAAGCAATAACGCGTCACATCCGTATTCACAAGCCTTTGTTGCGATTTCAATACCGCATTCTGTGTTGTTTGAGCCTGCGCCTGCAATAACAGGTACTCTGCCGTTTACATAATCAACGCAAAACTTGATTGCTTCAAGATGATGAACTGTTTTAAGCGTTGATGATTCGCCGGTTGTGCCGCAAATAACGATTGCGTCTGTGCCGTTATCGATTTGATAATCGATAAACTTTTTAAACTCATCATAGTTTACGGAGCAGTCATCATTCATGGGAGTGATGATAGCAACTGCAGATCCTGTAAAAATAGGTTCTTTCATAACGAATTCTCCTTATAAAATTATTCTAAAATTAGTCCATATAGCCTTCAGCCGCAAGCAATTCTGCAAGAAGAACTGCACCGCCTGCCGCACCACGAAGGGTGTTGTGAGAAAGGCAAACAAATTTGTATTGATATTGCGTATCTTCTCTGAGTCTGCCAATAGAAACAGCCATACCGTTTTCAAGCATTCTTTCAGTATGAATCTGCGGCCTGTCAGGTTCTGTGAAATAGTGGAGGAACTGCTTCGGTGCAGAAGGAAGGTTAAGTTCCTGCGCTCTGCCCTTGAAATTCTCCCAAATATCGATCATTTCTTCTTTGGTAGGCTTCTTTTCAAAGTTAACAAATACAGCACCGAGGTGACCGTTTGAAACAGGAACTCTGATGCACTGTGCGGTGAAGTTAGGCTTGTCGGCAAGCTTGATTTCGCCGTCTTCGATTTTGCCCCAAAGTTTAAGCGGTTCTTTTTCGCTCTTTTCTTCTTCGCCGCCGATGTACGGGATAACATTGTCAATCATTTCGGGCCAAGTTTCAAATGTTTTGCCTGCACCGCTTATTGCCTGATATGTGCAAACAAGAACATCCTTTACACCAAATTTATCATGAAGAGGGAAGAGGGCAGGTACATATGACTGAAGTGAACAATTTGATTTAACTGCGATAAAACCTCTCTTTGTTCCGAGTCTTTTCCTCTGGTCGGGGATAATGTTGATGTGCTCGGCATTCAATTCCGGTACAACCATAGGAACATCCGGAGTAAAGCGGTGCGCGGAGTTGTTGGAAACAACAGGGCACTCGTGCTTTGCATATTCTTCCTCAAGAGCCTTGATTTCGTCTTTCTTCATATTTACTGCGCAAAACACAAAATCAACCATGGATGTGATTTCATCAATATCATTTGTTGCGTCCTTAATAATCATATTTTTATATTTTTCGGGAAGCTCAACATCCATGCACCATTTGTTGCCGATGGCTTCCTCATATGTTTTGCCTGCGGATCTTGATGATGCGGCAAGAACAACAACATTAAACCACGGATGGTTTTCAAGTAAGGTCATGAAGCGCTGACCTACCATACCGGTAGCGCCGACAATTCCGACATTATATTTTTTCATAATTTTTCTCCTTGGACTTGTTTTATATTTAATTTTGCAATATAATATACACGCAATATCGCAATGCGCAGTTATTGCAAATCAAAATTTATATATATAATATCACTACTTATATATTAATGTCAATCAATTATTTGGAGAATATTAATGCAAACTTCTGATTTTTTCTATGAACTTCCACAAGAGCTTATCGCTCAAACACCTTTAGAGCCTCGCGATTCATCAAGATTGATGATTTTGAACAAATCCGACGGCAGCATTGAACACAAGATTTTCAGAGATATTATTGATTATCTCAACCCCGGTGATTGCCTTATTTTAAACGACACAAGGGTTATTCCTGCGCGTATCTACGGTGTAAAGGAAGAAACCGGTGCGGTTGTTGAGTTTTTGCTTCTCAATCAGCGTGAAAACAATGTTTGGGAGTGCCTTTGCAAACCCGGCAAGCGTGCGAAAATCGGTACAAAATTTGTGTTTGGCGAGGGCATCGTTAAATGTGAGGTAATTGATGTGACCGATGACGGAAACAGAATTATTCATTTTGACTGTGACTCAAAGGAAATATATAATATTCTCGATAAAATCGGAAAAATGCCACTACCGCCGTATATTACCGAGGAACTTAAGGACGGCGAACGCTATCAAACAGTGTATTCGCGCGAATTAGGCTCTGCGGCAGCCCCTACGGCAGGATTACACTTTACCAAGGACCTTTTAAGTAGAATTAAAGCAAAAGGCGTTAAAATCGGTTATGTAACGCTTCATGTGGGACTCGGCACATTCAGGCCCGTAAAGGTTGAGGATGTAACCAAGCATAAAATGCACAGTGAGCACTATCATATATCGAAAGAAACTGCCGACTTAATAAATGAAACAAAGAAAAACGGCGGTAGAATAATAAGTGTCGGCACAACAAGCACGAGAACCTTGGAATCCGTCGCAACAAAGAACGGATGTATATGCGAGGATGAAGACAACACAAGCATTTTCATTTATCCCGGCTATAAATTCAAATGCATTGACGCATTGATTACTAATTTTCACCTGCCGGAAAGCACTCTTATAATGCTTGTTTCGGCACTTGCAGGTTATGACAATATTATGAATGCTTACAATATCGCCGTGAATGAAAAATACAGATTTTTCTCGTTCGGCGACGCTATGTTTATCCAATAACACTATTTTATTATATGAGGAGTAAGTATGAAGTTTACTGTTTTAAAGGAAGAGGGTCGCGCAAGACGCGCAGTGTTTGAAACCGTTCACGGCACGGTGCAGACCCCTGCTTTTATGAATGTGGCAACCGTTGCCGCCATCAAAGGCGGACTTTCAACAGTTGATTTAAAAGAAGTCGGCGCACAGGTTATGCTTTGCAATACATACCACCTGCATGTTAGGCCGGGCGACAGAACAACATCGGGTGATACTATAATTCGTCAGCTTGGCGGATTGCATAAATTCACCAATTGGGACAGACCTATTTTGACCGATTCCGGAGGATTTCAGGTATTTTCACTCGCAAAGCTTAACAAAATTCAAGAGGATGGAGTTACATTTTACTCTCATATCGACGGCAGAAAAATTTTTATGGGTCCCGAAGAGAGTATGCAAATTCAATCGAATTTAGGCTCAACAATTGCCATGGCTTTTGACGAATGTGTTGAAAACCCTGCAAAACTTCAATACGCCAAAGAGGCTTGTTTGCGTACATTGCGCTGGCTTGAGCGTTGCAAAGCAGAAATGGAACGCCTTAATTCACTTGAATCGACAATCAACAGAAACCAACTGCTTTTCGGTATAAATCAGGGATGCACATTTGACGATTTACGAATTGAGCATATGAAAGAAATTGCCAAAATGGACCTTGACGGATACGCTATCGGCGGACTTGCCGTAGGCGAGCCGAAAGAGGATATGTATCGTATCATTTCGGCTGTCGAGCCTTACGCGCCTAAAAATAAACCGAGATATTTGATGGGTGTCGGTACACCGGGCAATATTTTGGAAGGCGTCAGCAGGGGAGTTGACCTTTTTGACTGCGTTATGCCGGCAAGAAATGCGCGCCACGGTCAGCTTTTTACGAAAGAGGGCATTATCAATATCAATAACGCCGTATATCAACTTGATACAAAGCCTATTGATTCAAAATGCAATTGTCCGACATGCAGAAATTACTCGCGTGCATATGTAAGACACTTGCTCAAAGCAAACGAGATGCTCGGTATGCGTCTTGCTGTAATTCATAACCTGTATTTCTACAATAATCTTATGCAGGAAATCAGGGAAAATATTGAAAACGGCTCGTTTGATGATTACAAAAATGAATATTGTGTAAAACTTGATACAAGAATTAAAAAATAACTTGCATAATTATGTATAATAATATATAATTACAATTGCATTTTATTATGGAGGAAAAAATAAATGAATTTTATTACACTTATGAGTTCATCGGCTAACGGCGGAACGGCATCACCAACATCAGGAATCATTATGATGGTTGTTCTTATCGTTATTATGTACTTTATGATGATCAGACCGCAGAAGAAGCGTCAAAAGGAAGAGCAAGAAATGCGTTCTTCTCTCGAAATCGGTGACGAAATTATTACTATCGGCGGAATTGTCGGCAAGGTTGTTACTATCAGAGAGCAAGACCTTGTTATTGAAACAGGCGCTGACAGAACAAAGATGAAAATTCAACGCTGGGCTGTAAATACTAATGTAACAAAGACAGAGCAGCACAAGAAAGAAGTTGAAGCAGCAAGAGAAGCTGCAAAGCAGAAAAAAGCTGCAAAAGGAAAGAAAAACGATAAGGAAATTTCCGATACAGCTAAAGAAGCTGAAAGAAAAATCGAAAAATAATGTAATATATTTTTACTCCCTCGAATATCCATTTATTGGATATATCGGGGGAGTTTTTTTATGAAAAAATTATCAACAAATAATGCCGACAACTTGATTTTGAAATTCTGCGTCAAGGTGATTATATCGTCTGTGATTTCAATTTTATTATTTTCATACATAGCCGGCAAAATAGTCTTTGCTCTTGATTTGGATTTGGAGCTGTCAAAATACATTTCTGTTGCCATATGCGTTTTGTGTGCATGCGTGATTTCGTTTGTGTCCGTCAACGGATTTAAAAACAACGGCATTCTGCTTGGTTTGATTGCGGAAATGCCTCTTGTGTTTTACAGCCTCGTCAATCTCATTTTCAATGGCAATTATGTTTTGTTTTTTGTTATTAAAACAGTGTTAATTATATTGTTCGGAATGTTGATAGGCGAATTAACTGTTCGTAAAAACAAGAAAATTAAGGTGAGCAAGTGGAAATAAAAGATGTCGGCAAAAAGAATTTAGATTTTGACTCATTTTTTAACAATAACAAAAGTTTCATTTATTCAGTCATATTTTACATTGCCGGTTTATTGCTCGGTGCATTGATTTACAGCCAATTAAACGACAGTGCGGCACAACTTATTTCAAAGGCAGTCAATCCGATTACTTCTGATTTTAAAAAAATGTTTTTCAGCACGGTTGCGGTATATATAGCCGTTTTTGTGTTTGTTGTGATTTTCGGCGTATCTTTATTCGGATTTCGGTTTATTAATTGTATTCCGCTGTTAATCGGTTTTGCCGTTGCACTTAAAATATCGTATTTCTATACATCATATTCCGCAAATGGAATAACATACTGCGCGCTCCTTGTCATTCCGCAAAGCTGTGTTTTCGCAGAAACAATAATATATACAATTAAAAGCAGTTCATTGATGAGCCGACAGATTTATAATTCAACAACAAAAAAATCAGATACAGAAGATTTTAATCTAAAGCTGTATCTGAAAGATTTTGTTATTTATATCGTAGTAATCATTGTAATATCAGCACTGAATTCATTGATTACATCGTCACTCGTGACGATAATTAAAATTTAGGTTTGTTATTAGCCAACGGGTTAGATTCAATGGCTTTTCGCGTTTGCTCTTTGGTGATATGGGTATAAATTTCTGTAGTTCCGAGATTTTCGTGGCCCAAAATCTCTTTGAGCAACAGAACATCAACATTGCCGTGTTGATACATAAGCGTTGCCGCGGTGTGTCTGAGCTTGTGGACAGATAAGCCTCTGCCGCCCAAACCGGCTTTTTCGAGATTTTTATTCACCATAATTTCGACCATTCTCGGGCTGATTCGTTGGTTTCGTGCGCTCAAAAACAGCGCTCTGTCCTTAACACCTTCGTTCGGTCGCACTTTCATATAGGCGGCAATCGCGTCGATACACGCATTGTTTAAATAAACCGTGCGCTCCTTATTTCCTTTACCGGTAATCGTGAGCGTGTTATCTGAGCGAATATCGTTATAATCAATTGAGACAAGCTCTGCAAGTCGCATTCCACAATTCAAAAACAGTGTTATAATCGCAAAATCGCGCTCTTTAAATTTTCCGTCGATTACAGATAAAAGCCGTTGAGCTTCATCAAGGGTTAGGTACTTAGGCAACGATTTTTTTATTTTAGGAGTATCGAGATTTTTCATTGGATTTGTTTCAAGCAGACCCAGATTGTCTGTTAAATAAGTGAAAAATCTGCGGATTGAAACAACACGGCGTGCTCTTGTAGCCTCATTGTTTCTTCTTTCATTTTTACAATAAATCAAAAATTGATAAGCATCGTTCAAAGTGATGCTTTTTATAAAATCAAGGTCAATTTTGCTAATGTCCGTGTCTTCGTACGAAACATCAGTAGGGGACAAACCTTTTTCTTTAACCAAATATCTGAAAAAAGTACGCAAATCGCCGGCATACTCTAATACAGACAATTCGCTGTGCTCCTTTATAGCTTCTATGTAAACTAAATATTGCTGCACCAATTTCGGCAAAGCATTAATATCTTCTCTGCGCATAACAATAAACTTCCTATTTCGCAAAACTTTTTGAACAAATCAATTATACCAAATAACAGGCAATATATCAATGATAATTTGATACTGCTCAATATGTTATTAATAGCGATGTAAATGATAAAGAGCAATATAATATGAATAATGACAAAAATTGATATTTCATTATCGGCTTTGAATCAATTATCAACAAATTTTTGTTATGATTTAAATTTTATATTTTCACAATCAATTCGTTACTTACCATTAAATAGAAAATATGGATAAAACGGCATAATTGCAGAAAAATAGCGCACAGCGACATACTGTGCACTATTTGTTTTTAAACTCCCCTACACTTCGCAAAATATTAATTTTGCGAAATTGCATAATTTTTTCTTATGGTAAAAATAAGCACTACTCTGTTATAGCATCAAACGCTGAACGGAGTGTTCTTACAGGAACAATGTCAACTGAAACTTTCAACTCTTTTGACAATGATTTGTAATTATGAAACGGAATTACGCATTTGTCAAAGCCGAGTCTTTTTGCCTCGGTTATTCTTTGCTCGCAATTGTTAACCGCTCTGATTTCGCCCGCAAGTCCTATTTCGCCGAATGCGAGCGTGTTGTCGTTAACCACTACATCTTTAAGCGATGAAACAAGCGCCATGGCTACACTCAAATCAGCGGCAGGCTCGTCCAATCGCAAACCGCCGACAACATTAAGGTATGTGTCCATTCCGTTGAAGAAATATCCTGCTCTTTTCTCAAGCACGGCGATTAACATATTCATTCTGTTATAATCAAAGCCGGTGCTCATTCTGCGCGGTGTGCCGAAACCGGATGCAGTCACAAGCCCCTGAACCTCCGCCAAAATCGGTCGTGAGCCTTCCATAGTACACGCCACACAAGTTCCGCTTGTGTTTTTCGGTCTGCCCGAAAGCATAAGCAGTGACGGATTTTCAACTTCTTTGAGTCCGGATTGAGTCATTTCAAACACACCGATTTCATTAGTTGACCCAAATCTGTTTTTAACACTTCTCAGTATTCTGTAAGAATAATTGCGTTCGCCCTCAAAATACAACACGGTATCAACTATATGTTCAAGCACTTTCGGTCCGGCTATTGCGCCGTCCTTATTTACATGACCTACAATGAATATCGGTATTCCGAGACTTTTGGCGAGGTGCATAAAAATGTTTGTGCACTCCCTAACCTGCGTTATACTGCCTGCAGAAGACGAAACATCGTCAATCATCATCGTTTGAATTGAATCTATAATTGCCATATCCGGCTTTTCGATTTTTATGGTTTCAACTATTGTTGCAACATCGGTTTCGGCAGAAATATACAATCCGTCGGCATCGACACTGAGCCTGTCAGCGCGGAGTTTAATTTGGCGTGCCGATTCCTCACCGCTTATATACAAAACTTTTTTTGTTTTGCAGAGGCTTTGGCAAATTTGGAGCAAAATTGTTGATTTGCCTATGCCCGGGTCGCCCGAAAGCAGCACTAAACTGCCTTCGACTATTCCGCCGCCCAAAACTCTGTCAAATTCCTTAATTCCCGAGGTTAACCGTGTTTCAATGTCACTGTTAATCTCCGACAGCTTTTGTATTGAAGAAATTGCCGCTCTTGTTCTTGACGGTGAAGATTTTTTGGAGGTCAATGCAATCGGCTGTTGCTCCTCCATAGTGTTCCATTCGCCGCAGGTTGGGCATTTTCCGTACCATTTTACGCTTTCATAGCCGCAATTTTGGCATACATATAGTGATTTTTGTTTACTTGCCATATAAAACTCCGTTTGTACCTGCAAATATCGAATATGCCATTTTTTGCTGATATTCGCTGTTTTGCAGTAATTTATTTTCCTCCGGGTTGCTCACAAAGCCGCATTCAACCATTATTGACGGCGATTTTGCTTTGTATAAAAGATAATAACTGCTGCCCGATTCTTTGTTTTCTCTTTTATTATCACTTTGAAGATTTGATTTGATGCACTGCAAAATCGAGTCCGCAAGCACTTTGCTTTTTGCGGTGTTTGCCGAATACCAAATCTGTGTTCCGTGCTCTGCGCTGTCATCAAAATGATTTTGATGTATTGAAATCAAAACACTGTTTTCAATCGAATTTACAAGGTCCATTCTGTTATACAAATCAGACCTTGTTTTGTCATCATTTTTATCATAATATGTTTCGTAATCACCGCTTCGCGTCATAACGGCATTGATGCCAGAAAATCGCAAAAAATCATACAAACATTCAGCAATTTGGAGGTTGATTGTCTTTTCATTTGAGCCGTCGATGCCGATTGCGCCAGCATCTTTTCCGCCGTGACCGGCATCAATCACAACGGTGTATTCCCCTGCTATCTTTTTGGTAGCGTTGGCATTGCTCACGCGGTGGATAAATAACGAACAACAAATCAATATCAAAACAAGTACGATGCATATTATCGGCAGTCTTTTCATAATACAGTCACCACTAATAATATGCTTATATTATACTATATATAATAAATTCTTTCAACAAACAAGTTGATTTTATTTTAATAAAGGGATATAATTGGGACATAAAGTAACGAGGTGATTATATGAAAATAGTTAATCTTGACGGATATACGACTAATCCGGGCGATTTAAGCTGGGATTGGCTCGGAAATTACGGCGAATATAAGGTATATGACAGAACAGCTCCGGAGCAAATCGTAGAGCGTGCAAAAGGCGCAGATATTTTGATTATAAACAAATCTGTTATAACTGCTCAAATGCTTGAAAATCTTCCTAATTTAAAGTTTGTCGGCTTGCAATCTACGGGATATAATGTAATTGACTGCAAAGCGGCGAGAGCAAGAAATATAACGGTTTCAAATATTCCTGCATACTCAACAACGGGCGTTGCACAACTTGTTTTTGCGTTTATCTTGCAGGTTGCGGACAATGTGTCGCTCCATTCCGACGCAGTTCATAACGGCGAATGGTGCGAATGCCCGGATTTTTGCTTTTGGAAAACTCCGTTGACAGAGCTTGACGGAAAAACAATCGGAATAATCGGCTTTGGCTCAATCGGCAGGCGTGTAGCTCAAATTGCAAACGCGTTTGGTATGAATGTTGAGGTATTCACCACTCACCCGAAACCCGATGAATATAAAAATGTCAACTTTGTTGATTTCGATACTCTGCTTTCTGACAGCGATTTTATTACCTGTCACTGCCCTTTGACAGAAAAAACAGAAAATTTGATTGACAAGAATGCTATTGATAAAATGAGAAAAAACGCAGTTGTTATAAACACATCGCGCGGTCCTGTTGTAAATGACGAAGATTTAGCGGATGCACTTAATTCCGGCAAAATAAAAGCCGCAGGAGTCGATGTGTTGCGCGTTGAGCCGCCAGAAAAAGAAAATCCCCTGCTCCATGCAAAAAACTGCTATATAACCCCTCACATTGCGTGGGCGGCATATGAAACAAGGGCAAGGCTTCTCGGTATCCTCGAACAAAACATAAAAGCATATATCGACGGCAATCCTATTAATGTTGTAAATTAAAATACAGTAATAAATAAAACCTCAAGGTTTTCCTTGAGGTTTTATTTTGGTGCCGGCGACCGGGGTCGAACCGGTACGGTATCGCTACCACTGGATTTTGAGTCCAGCACGTCTGCCAATTCCATCACGCCGGCATAATAACTGAGTTGATATGTAAGATATACTTATCTGGTGCTGGTGACCGGACTTGAACCGGTACGGTATTGCTACCGAGGGATTTTAAGTCCCTTGCGTCTGCCGATTTCGCCACACCAGCACATCGATAAATATAATAATTGATTTTAAAGTAAATGTCAAGATATAATTTTAGATTTTATTTTTTCATAAACCTCGACAACCTTAAATTTGTATTTATATTTTCCGTCTGTAATCATTTTTATCTCGTCATTTGAAAGTGATTTGTCAAAATCGTCAACACATCCCGAAATACAAACGCTCGGAAACATTACGCACCACCAATTGTGCCCTTTTGCAGAGCCTATTTCTATTTTCAGACTGTCATACTCTCCTGCCGGCAAAGTGAAATTATCATATTTTCGTGTATCAAAATATTCTTTGGTAACATATGCCTTTACGGGATAGGTGTAGCCATTGTCGATAATAACCTTTGCTGCTGTGCTTTCAAATAAATCAATATTGTTTTTTGCTGTATTCACCGCATCGTCAACAGTGGCACAATTGTTATACATTTTATCCGATACCGATAAAATTTTATCTCTGACCTTTAGTTTTAGTTTTTGGTCGTCCTCGCTGTCGCTGTTAGCCAAAATATGCAGTCTGAATACCTTTGTACTTATGTCCTCGCTCATAGCTACTGCCGGGGTGATTAATGTAAAAATAACAGTGAATACTAAAAACAACGGGACAAAAACAAATAGTTTTTTGCGCATAAATAAAACCTGCCTTTCATAAACAGAATTGGCAGGTTTTTGCAAATTTATTCACTTATTTCAACAATTTTGCATCCGTTTGAAACAGGTTTGCAAACGAAAACATCCTTGCAGTATTTCTTAAGCTCGTCAACTGTTGATTCGGCATCGTCTTTTGTATTAAAAATACCGAAAACGGTCGGACCGGAGCCACTCATACAAGTGCCTATTGCATTATGCGAGCGCATTATTTGTTTAATATCGACTCTGTTAGGAACTTCGATAAACTGCTCAAAAACATTTTCCATTTTAGAGCAAATTACATTCAAGTCGCGCGACTGAACGGCACAAAGCATACCGAATTTGTCGGGAGTATGTATTTTGCCACAAGTATCAAATTTGTGATATGCGGCGCCTGTATTCACTCCGCAATCGGGTTTTGCAATCGTGATATAGCATTGACGAAGCGGTTTGACCTTGCTGAGAACATCGCCGATTCCCTGCGCAAGCAGTGTGCCGCCTTTAATACAAAACGGAACATCAGCGCCTATTGTCACGCCGATTTTGCAAAGCTCGTCATCGCTTAAATCCGTTTTATAAAGACGATTGAGCGCAACAATAACTGCGGCACCGTCTGCACTGCCGCCGGCAAGCCCCGCGGCGTGCGGAATCTTTTTATTAATATCGATATGAATGCCTTTCGATTTGATTTTATTCGCCTTAAAAAAAGCCTGTGCGGCTTTATGGGCTATGTTTTTTTCATCTAAGGGAATATCGTCGATATTGCAGGTAATCACGATTTTTGAGCCTTTAATTTTCTCAACGGTTACGGTATCATAAACACCTATGCTTTGCATAATCATAAACAAATCGTGATAGCCGTCGTTTCTTGTTGAAACAATATCGAGCATTAAATTGATTTTTGCGTATGCTTTAACCTTAATTTTCATTTTTTAATTCCTTAATAAACTCGCCGATTCTTGCAATTGCTTCTTTTATATTTTCAATTGAGTAGCAGTATGAAACTCTGATATATCCCTCGCCGCTCTCACCGAATGCATCACCAGGTACAACGGCAACACGCTTTGATTTAATCAGCTTTTCGGCAAACTCTTCGCTTGAAAGACCGGTTGACTTAATACATGGAAACGCATAAAAAGCGCCCATAGGCTCGAAGCAATCAAGTCCGATTTTTCTGAAACCGTCAACAGTAAATCTGCGGCGCATATCATAATCGTCACGCATTTTCATAATGTCAAAATCGCCGTTTTTCAGTGCGTCGATTGCGGCATATTGGGAGTTTGTCGGTGCAGACATAATTGCGAACTGATGAAGCTTTGTCATTTGCTTAATAATCGGTGCGGGACCGAGCGCATAACCGAGTCGCCAGCCGGTCATTGAATATGTTTTTGAAAAGCCGTTGATTATAATTGTTCGCTCCTGCATACCGTCAATTGTTGCGATTGTAGTATGTCCCTCCGGAGTGTATGTCAGTGCGGCATAAATTTCATCCGAAATCACAAACAAATTATATTTAATAATCACATCGGCGAGAGCCTCAAGCTCATTTACACTCAAAATCGCTCCTGTCGGGTTGTTAGGATAAGGCAAAACAATTGCCTTTGTTTTATCAGTAACAGCCTTTTCTATATCCTCGGGTGTAACCTTAAAATCATTTTTCTCGTAGGTCGGAACAGGAACTGCAACGCCGCCGGTTACCTCGACAATAGGTTTGTAACAAACGAATGACGGCTCGATTATGAGGACCTCGTCACCCTCTTGAATAATTGAGCGAATAGCCATATCTATTCCCTCTGAGCCGCCGACGGTAACAAGCACTTCACTTTTTGGGTCATATTTCACAAGATAATTTCTTGCGTAAAAGTTTGAAATTTCGTTTCTAAGCTCTGCCAAACCTGCATTTGCTGTGTATCTTGTAAGACCTTGCTCAAGATAATCAATACCTGTTTGTCTGATGTGCCACGGCGTTAAAAAATCAGGCTCGCCAACACCGAGGGATATAACATTGTCCATCTCCTCGGCAATTGCAAAAAATTTTCTTATGCCCGACGGCTTAACATCGACAAGCTTTTTGTTTAAAAATTCATCGTAATTTATCACAGTGAGATTGTCCCCCTGTCATCCTTTTGCTTTTGGGTGAACAGTACTCCCTGCTCCTTATATTTTTTAAGAATAAAGTTTGTAGCGGTAGAAACAACATCCTCAAGCGGAGAAAGTCTTTTAACAACAAACATTGCAACCTCTTCAAACGATTTGTCCTCAACAATACAACAAAGGTCATATCCGCCGCTGATAAGATATACGCTTTCAACCTCGTCAAGTTTTGCGATTCTGTTTGCAACTTCATCAAAGCCATGACCGAATTTAGGTTGTACCTTGAGTTCAATCAATGCGGTAACGGTTTGTGCATGAGCCTTTTCCTTGTCAATCAGTGCTCTGTATCCCTTGATAACGCCGGAATCCTCATACATACGGACTTTCGCCGCTACCTCTTCTTCTGTTAATCCGAGCATTACTGCAAGCTCGGCATTTGTCAATCTTGGATTTTTTTCAAGCAAATATAATAATTTATCCATAGTGTCCTCTTTTTATGTTGTAGTAGTTTTATTTAATTTCGATTAATTTGGGCGCTCGTGCTTCAAAAATAGTAAAAAATCCGTATCCCAAATCCTTAAGTATATCATATCCCCTATCGATGCCGCGGCAAATTTTGTCACAATAATGACTGTCAGAGCCGACAGTAATAAGTTTTCCGCCCAAATCTCTGTAAAATGTGAGCAACTGCTTATTAGGCAATGTGTCTTTCATATCCATAAACAGCCCCGAAACATTAAGTTCAAGAGCTTTGTCATTTTTTATAAGTGTTTTATAGATTGCCTCAATAACATCATAATATTCAGTTATATCGACATCAATATGTTCTCTCGCGACGATATAGCGAAGCGGATATGTCAAATGTGCAAGCGAATCAAAATTTCCCCACTCCGCAAGCTCAAGCTCCGCCTCAAAATATTGTGTTAAAAGTTGTTTGATATTATACTGTTTGTAATCAAGAAAATAAAAATCATCAAGCCCTTTTAAATTGTGAATCGAGCCGAGAACAAAATCATATTTATAGTCGGACAGTATTTTTTCGGACAAAGACTTGTTGAAGATACCCTGTCCAAGCTCAATACCGTGCAAAACTTGGAGTTTGTCCTTATATTCTGTTTGAGTTTTTGTTACATCCGCAAACTGCACCTTTGCGAAATTTTCAGGCTCAAAGTCCTTCATATCAATATCGCAATGGTCTGTAATCGCAATTCCGATTGCTCCGTGTTCAATTGCTCCGTCGCACAGTGCGTTGCAGGAATGGTTACCGTCAAACGAATGAATTGAGTGCGTGTGACTGTCAAAAATATTGGAATACTTCATATCGGTGCCTCCGAATGTTACTATAATATCACATATTGATACAAAATAAAATATATTTACTTAATTTTATACAATTATTGAAAAATTCTTTTATCTTTGTTATAATGTTTTGTATTAAACTGTTAATAACAATCGGAGGTATTTTTAATGAGAGCGGTTATTACTGTAATCGGCAAGGATATGGTTGGTATTCTTGCAAAGGTTTCAAACATATGCGCAGACAGCAATGTAAACATTATGGATGTTACACAGTCTATTTTGCAGGACACATTTTGTATGATTATGATGGCTGATACAACACAGTGCACAACGGAATTTTCCGAATTTGCCGATAAGCTTGAAAATTACGGCAAGGACAGCGGACTTGCAATTCATGTTATGCATGAAGATATTTTTAATTCAATGCACAGAATATAGGAGGCATCCAAATTGATTAACACATATGACATTCTTGAAACAATCAGAATGATTCAGGATGAATGCCTTGATATAAGAACTACTACAATGGGCATTTCATTGCTTGATTGCGGCGACAGTGATATTGATAAATCATGTCAAAAGGTATATGACAAGATTTGCACAAAGGCAGAAAATCTTGTTAAAACCGGTGAAGATATTGAAAAGGAATACGGCATTCCGATTATCAATAAAAGAGTGAGCGTTACACCGATTGCAATTCTTGCGGGAATCAGCGGCGGTGACCCGGTTAAATACGCTTTGACACTTGACAAGGCGGCTAAAACCATCGGCGTTAATTTCGTCGGCGGATATTCGGCACTTGTTCAAAAAGGCTTTTCAGCAGGTGATCTTGAACTTATCAATTCCATTCCCGAAGCACTCGCAAGAACTGATTTTCTTTGTTCATCCGTTAATGTCGGCTCAACAAAGGCAGGCATTAATATGGACGCAGTAAAAATTATGGGTCAAAAGGTAAAGGAAGCTGCCGAGCTTACAAAAGACCGCGACTGTATCGCGGCAGGCAAGCTTGTTGTACTTTGCAATGCTCCCGAGGATAACCCATTTATGGCTGGCGCATTTCACGGCGTTTCGGAGCCTGACTGCGTAATCAATGTCGGCGTTTCCGGACCGGGCGTTGTTAGAGCCGCCGTTTCAAAATATCCGGATTATTCAATTAACGAAGTTGCTGAATTAATTAAAAAAACAGCATTCAAAATTACAAGAATGGGTCAATTGGTCGGTGCCGTTGCAAGTGAAAGACTCGGAGTACCGTTTGGTATTGTTGACCTTTCACTCGCACCTACTCCGGCAGTCGGCGATTCTGTTGCGCATATTCTTGAGGAAATCGGCGTTGAGCAATGCGGCGGCGCGGGAACAACCGCTTGTCTTGCAATGCTTAACGACGCTGTTAAAAAAGGCGGCGTAATGGCGTCGTCAAGCGTCGGCGGACTTTCAGGTGCTTTCATTCCTGTATCGGAGGACGCAGGTATGATTGACGCTGCTCGTTCGGGCGCATTGACTATTGAAAAGTTGGAGGCTATGACAGCTGTTTGCTCTGTTGGACTTGATATGATTGTTATTCCGGGTGACACTACGCCCGAGGTTATCAGCGGAATTATCGCCGATGAGGCGGCAATCGGTATGGTAAACAGCAAAACAACCGCTGTAAGAGTTATTCCGGCAATCGGTAAAAAGGTTGGCGATGAGCTTGAATTCGGCGGTTTGCTCGGAAGCGGACCGGTTATGAAGGTTAACACAAAATCACCGGCACAGTTCATAAACAGAGGCGGCAAAATCCCCGCTCCGCTACATTCTTTGAAAAACTAAACATAATACAAAAGTAAAACCCAAGGCTTTCGCCTTGGGTTTTTGAGATAAACAATCATTGATAAGAAGCGCAATAATTTGATTAAGAAAGATAATGTCATTTTATATTACAACCAAAATTAAAGTACCATATAATGTTTATCCCTGCATATATAATAACATAAAAAATATACTGAATGCAATACAAAAATGCAAATTTAGAAATATAAGACGTTTTTGACATTGCTTGTTTATTATTTAGAATATGTAAACCGAGATAATAGACTGATGTTTAATAAAGTGTAAAAAAAGAACCTATCAAAAATGACAGGTTCTTTTATGTATGGAGGCACCACCCAGATTTGAACTGGGGCATAGAGGTGTTGCAGACCTTTGCCTTACCACTTGGCTATGGTGCCTTATTGTAAAAAATAGAAAACACCGTTTAAGATGTTTTCTATTTTTAGTGGAGCGGATTACGAGACTCGAACTCGCTACCTTCACCTTGGCAAGGTGACGCTCTACCGGGTGAGCTAAATCCGCAGATTTGGTGCTTCCGGACGGAATCGAACCATCGACACG
>DPVM01000013.1 GCA_003526845.1 Oscillospiraceae bacterium | reverse complement strand
CATATGCTCTGTACGGCAAAGACCGATACCTTCTGCACCAAGCTCTCTTGCTTTCTTTGCATCTGCAGGAGTGTCGGCATTTGTGCGAACCTTGAGTTTTCTGTACTTGTCAGCCCAGCCCATAATTCTGCCGAATGTGCCTGCGATTTTAGCGTCAACAGTCGGGATAACACCGTCATAAATGTTACCGGTTGAACCGTCGATTGAAATGTAGTCGCCCTCGTGGAATTCCTTGCCTGCGAGAGTGAACTTCTTGTTTTCTTCATCCATGTTGATGTCGCCGCAACCTGATACACAGCATGTACCCATACCACGAGCAACAACGGCAGCGTGTGATGTCATACCGCCGCGAACGGTAAGAATACCTTGAGCGGCTTTCATACCTGTAATATCCTCTGGTGATGTTTCAAGACGAACAAGGATAACCTTCTCGCCCTTTTCGTTCCAAACCTCTGCGTCCTCAGCTGTGAATACAACCTTACCGCAAGCAGCACCCGGAGATGCGCCGAGACCCTTGCCCATAGGAGTTGCTTTCTT
Organism: Oscillospiraceae bacterium; assembly: GCA_003526845.1. Classification (GTDB taxonomy): domain Bacteria; phylum Bacillota; class Clostridia; order Oscillospirales; family Acutalibacteraceae; genus Eubacterium_R. Next base: position 20,627 of record DPVM01000013.1, on the reverse strand, counting down.
AAGAGCAGCAGCATCGAACTGTGGGTGAAGGAGTGTGTCAAGGTTACGAGGATCAATCATAGCAACAGCTTCAGCCTCAGACTTGTGGCCCTCATCTACGAGGTCGCAAGCGATTTTGAGAGCAGCCTGAGCAGTTCTCTTACCGTTACGGCATTGAAGCATATAGAGCTTTTTGTTTTCAACTGTGAATTCCATATCCTGCATATCATGATAGTGATTTTCGAGGATGTCGCAAACCTTAATGAAGTCTGCATAAGCTTCAGGGAATTCTTTTTCCATTTGAGCGATCGGCATAGGAGTACGAACACCTGCAACAACATCTTCGCCCTGTGCGTTGATAAGGAACTCACCCATAAGCTTGTTTTCACCGGTTGCAGGGTCACGAGTGAATGCAACACCTGTACCTGAATTGTTGTTTAAGTTACCGAATACCATAGGCATTACATTAACTGCAGTACCCCATGAATACGGAATATCGTTATCACGACGATATACATTTGCACGAGGGTTGTCCCATGAACGGAAAACAGCCTCGATAGCGAGCTTGAGCTGCTCAACAGGGTCGGACGGGAAGTCTTCGCCGAGCTGCTTCTTGTACTCTGCCTTGAACTGCTCTGCAAGGTCCTTGAGGTCTGCTGCTGTCAAATCAACATCGTATTTAACGCCCTTTTCCTCTTTCATCTTGTCGATGAGTTGTTCAAAATACTTCTTGCCTACTTCCATAACTACATCAGAGAACATCTGGATGAATCTTCTGTATGAGTCATATACGAAACGCTCGAAAGCAGGATCTGAGTTGCCTGCGATCATAGCAGCAACTACATCGTCATTAAGACCGAGGTTAAGGATTGTATCCATCATGCCCGGCATAGAAGCTCTTGCGCCTGAACGAACAGATACAAGGAGCGGATTTGTGTGATCGCCGAACTTTTTGCCATTGATCTCTTCCATCTTGGCAACGCCCTGCATAACCTGACCCATAATTTCGTCATTGATCTTGCGGCCGTCTTCGTAATACTGAGTACAAGCCTCGGTAGTTACAGTGAAGCCCTGCGGTACAGGAAGACCGATTTTAGTCATCTCTGCAAGGTTTGCACCCTTACCGCCAAGCAAGTTACGCATGGTCATGTCGCCTTCTTCAAACATGTAAACCCATTTGTTTGCCATTTGTGAGTTACCTCCATTAAATAATATACAAATTTTGGTTTATGCTAAAGGGATAAACACACTTCTTCAGCATAATGCAACAGTATTGTAACACACGGCGAATAAAAATACAAACATTTTTTGTTAATTTTGGTGTTATTGGGTAAAATATATTGAAAAATTTTTAATTTTGTTGCATAATTAGTGTATCAAACTAAAAATTATCAATTTTTCTATAAATATTTAAGGAGTAAAGCTATGAAATCGGCAATTATTCTTGCAGGCGGCAAAGGCACGCGAATGAAAAGCGACAACCCAAAGGTAATGTGCGAGGTTATTTTTGAACCGATGATAAGCCATGTTGTCAGAGAGGTTAAGCGCGCAGGAGTTGAGAGCATTTGCGTAATCACGGGATATAAGCACGAAATTGTTGAAAACTATCTTAAGACAATTGACGAAAACATTGCGACCGCACTTCAGGAGCCGCAACTCGGCACGGGTCACGCCGTAATGCAGGCAAGGGAGTTTATAAAGCAACACGAGGGCGACGATGTTTTGATTTTGAACGGCGACGGTCCGCTGATGGATGCCGAAACAATCAACAAGGCATACGATTATCACAAAAAAAACAAAAATGCGATAACACTCGTCAGCGCGATTGTTGAGGACACAAACGGCATCGGCCATATCAAGCGCGACGAAAACGGCACGCTTTTGAGAATTGTGGAGCACAAGGACGCAACAGACGAGGAAAAGAAAATCAGCGAATCAAACGCAGGCACATATTGGTTTGACGCCAAAGAACTGCTCTATGCGCTTGACAACATCACAAACAACAATGTTCAAAACGAGTATTATTTGACCGACAGCCTTGAAATTTTAATCGCAAAAGGTTGCAACGCAGGCGCATATATCTGTGAAAACAACGAAACCGTTTTGGGAGCAAATGACAGAAAACAGCTTAATATTTTGAACAATATTATGCGCAGAAACATCAACGACAGACATATGCTCAACGGTGTTGATATTCCATGCACCGACGGCGTTATGATAGGCGCCGATGTTGAAATCGGCAACGGCACAAGAATTTTGCCGAATACAATCATAATCGGAAAAACCGTAATCGGCGAAAATTGCACAATCGGGCCGAATTCATACATTGATTCGTCTGTTATCGGCAACGATGTTGTGCTTGACAACAGCAAAATTCTTGACTCGACAATCGAGGACGGCGCAGACTGCGGTCCGTTTGTCAAGGTAAGAGCAAAATCGGTGCTCAAAAAGGGCGTGCACATAGGCAACTTTGTCGAGGTGAAAAACTCAATCGTCGGCGAAGGCACAAAGAGCGCACACCTGACATATATCGGCGACAGCGATGTGGGCTCGGGCGTTAATTTCGGATGCGGAACTGTCACCTGCAACTATGACGGAAAAAACAAGACCCGTTGCACAATCGGCGACGGCGCATTTATCGGTTGCAACACAAATCTTATCGCACCGGTTAATGTCGGCGACAGGGCATACATTGCCGCAGGCTCAACTATTACGGACGATATTCCGGGCGACGCATTATCGATTGCAAGAGCAAGACAGGTAAATAAGGAGGGTTGGGTTACCGAGAAAAAACCCTATAAAGAAAAGTAATGAAAAGAGAAAAAGTTTGCAAAATTTTTTGCATTATTCTTTCAATTGTGATTATTGCGGCATCGTTTGCCGGATGCAGTGAAAAATCAAACGGCTCTGACGATGAAAGCAAAACCACAACCACCACAACTACAACAACCACTACCACCACTACGGAAAATTTGGAAACAACATTTCCCGAAACGGCGACACAAAAGGTATATGAGGGCTTGAAAAAGGACTCCGACGGCGATTATCCCTACAAACTTGCCGAATACACCTCGACATACGCCGCAAGCAATAAAACGAGAACGGAAAACCTAAAGGTTTCGGCAGACAAAATCAACAACATTTGTATTCCCGAAGAGAAGGTATTTTCGTTTAACCAGACTGTCGGCAAGCGCACCGTTACGGCAGGCTACGAGTCGGCAAAGGTAATCAAGGACGGCGAATTTGTTGACGGGCTCGGCGGCGGAGTGTGTCAGGTCAGCTCAACAATTTTTGAGTGCGTTTTGCGCGCAAATGTTGAAATTGTGGCACGCACAAACCACACGCTTGAAATAGGATATGTTCCGCTCGGCGGCGACGCAACCGTGCAGTGGAACAGCAAGGATTTCAAATTCAAAAACACGCTCGGCACGGATTTGCGTCTGAAAATGACATGCTCCGGTGGCAAACTCACCTGCTCCGTTTGGTCAAAGAAAAAGATTGATGTCGGCGATGTGAAAATAAAAATCACCTCGTCAAACGGCTCTTACACCCTTACAAGAACAGTAAACGGCAAGCAAAATTACCGCACAACAAGCAAATATAAAAAAGCGGAATGATTTAGGGGCGAACTGTGTTCGCCTCTTTTTTATGCACATGTATTTCCATTGGCTTCATTATACATATATAAATTAACCATTAACAATGAAAAATCATGATAGGCGCTGCAAACAAAAAAAGCGACGAAAACCGTCGCTTTTGCTTTGTCTTATATTACTGTATAAATAGGTATAATCAAAAATCAAGTTCACAGCGCAGCTCGTCACGATCCCTGCCGAGAACGAATGCAAGCTCGTCAACCACAACACTGATACAGCCGCGCAAAAATCTTTCGTCGGTTGCGTAAAGGCGCTTTCCGAGTGCTTTTTGCTTTGCCTCATGGTCTTTGATTGCTTTGATAAGGTGCACTTTTTCCTTGCGTGTGCCGCTTTTATAGATTTTGTCAAACAATTGCTTGCGCTCGCTTGGATTTGTTATCCATTCAAGCGGATCTGCGGTTTTGACATATTCGCACAAATCAAGCGCCTCGCTTTCTGTGAGCGACGGATTGATATGCACCTTTTCGCTGTCGTAATCCTGCGGTATGTAATAGGTTGACATTTCATCAAAAATCGGCACTAATACAAAATAATTTCGTTTGTCGCGATCAAAAACTTTTTCCTCTACATCAGTAATTCTGCAAATTCCTTTGGTTGAATACACTACACAATCGCCGATTTTTAATTTATCGTGTGACACGATTTTCCCTCCTTTTAAATTAAGACACTTATATCCGCCTTATATATTATACCACATTTGTATAAAAAATGTAAGGATAAAATTTTGGCTTTATTTATGATATTGACAAGCACTGCGGAAAAATATAAAATATTAATAAGCAAAACTTATTACGGAGCAAAAAAATGAGCGAATTTAAAGTAATTGAAATAAAAAAATCCGTTTTTGAAAACAACGACCGCGAGGCTGACAAGGTCAGAGAACAGCTTAAAAAGGACAGAACCTTTTTGCTCAACCTTATGTCATCGCCGGGCTCGGGAAAAACAACAACACTTAAAGCAACAATCGCCGCACTTAAAAATGAATACAAAATCGGCGTAATGGAGGCTGACATTGACTCTGATGTTGACGCAAAAGCAATCAGCGAAACCGGCGCAAAATCAATCCAGCTTCACACGGGCGGAATGTGCCACCTTGACGCAGGAATGACAAAACAGGGGCTTGAAAGTTTTGACGCAAACGAGCTTGATTTTGTTGTGCTTGAAAATGTAGGCAACCTTGTGTGCCCTGCCGAGTTTGATACAGGCGCAAGCAAAAACGCAATGATTTTGTCAGTGCCGGAGGGCGACGATAAGCCGCTTAAATATCCGCTTATGTTCACCGTCAGCGATGTTGTTTTAATTAATAAAATCGACACGAAATCGGTCTTTGATTTTGATGACGAGGCAGTGGTTAAAAGAATCAAAAAGCTCAACCCGAATGCCGAAATATTTTTTATTTCTGCCAAAACGGGCGAGGGAATCGACGCTTGGGCAGATTGGCTCAGACGCGAAATTGACACATGGAATAAATAATGCACGAATTGGGGCTTGTTTATCAGGTTGTAAAAGCGGTTGACGAGGTTAAAGCGGAACAAAATCTGACCGAAGTCGACGCCATAACGCTTGAAGTCGGCGAAATGACGGATGTTGTGCCGAAATATCTTGAAGAAGCGTGGGAGGTTGCGCGACATTCAACCGATTATCCGAACGCCAAAATGATTGTTGAAGTAATTGAGGCGCAGGCGCGTTGCAAATCATGCGGCAAAACGGATTTTGTGCGCAATATCGGGTTTGAGTGCCCAGTCTGCAAATCAACCGATTTTGAAATCCTTTGCGGAAAAGAATTTAATATAAAAAGCATAACGGCAAAATAACAAACCGACACGATGCGTGTAATGCGCAATGTGTCGGTTTGTTGTTATATTATATTACATTAATATATGCACACGCCGTAGGGGCGAACACAGTTCCCCCGAAGTCAGCGACAATGTCAAAGCAAAAAACAAAAGCGACGAGAAATCGTCGCTTTTTGATGTGATTTTATTTCTTTGCGCGGTTTTCGGCTTTAAGGCGCAATTCCTTGTTGAGAATTGTTTTTCTGAGGCGAATTGATTGAGGAGTGACCTCCAAAAGCTCATCATCAGCCAAAAATTCCATGCTTTGTTCGAGCGAAAGCGTTGTCGGCGGAACAAGTTTGAGTGCTTCGTCCGAGCCGCTTGCACGAGTGTTTGTGACATGCTTTTTCTTGCAGACATTGCAAACAATATCCTCGTCCTTTGCACATTCGCCGACAATCATGCCCTCGTAAACCTCTACACCGGGGCCTACAAAAAGTCTGCCTCTGTCCTGAGTGTTCCAAAGGCCGTAGCCTGTTGTTGTGCCTGTTTCGTGAACAACGATTGAGCCGCGACTTCTTGTTTGAATTTCGCCCTTATACGGCTCATAGCCGCTGAAAAGCTGATTCATAATGCCGTTGCCGTTTGTGTCGGTAAGAAATTCACTTCTGTAACCGATAAGTCCCCTTGACGGAATTTTAATCTCAAGGTGAGTCATACCGGTTGAGCGAGTGTCCATATTTTGAATTTCGCCCTTGCGTGAGCAAAGTTTTTCCATAACAGAACCAACATATTCCTCCGGCACCTCGATAATCGCAATTTCCATAGGCTCAAGTGTTTCGCCGGTTTTTGAGTCCTTTTTAAAGATAACCTGCGGACGCGAAACCTGAAATTCATAATTTTCGCGGCGCATTGTTTCAATAAGAATAGAAAGATGAAGCTCGCCTCTGCCCGAAACCTTAAAGGTGTCCATTGAATCGGTTTCCTCAACGCGCATTGAAACATTTGTTTCAACCTCTTTGAAAAGTCTGTCGCGGAGGTTACGCGAAGTGACATATTTGCCCTCTCTGCCTGCAAACGGAGAATCGTTGACGATAAAGTTCATGCTTATTGTAGGCTCGTCAATTTTAACAAACGGAAGCGGCTCGATGCAGTCGGGGTCGCACGCTGTTTCGCCGATATTAAGGTCGGGGATTCCGGCAACGCAAACAAGGTCACCGAATGTTGCCTCTTGGCACTCAACTCTTTTAAGTCCCTCAAACTGATAAATTTTTGAAAATCTTACATTCTCCTGTGTACCGTCCTGCCTGCAAAGAACATAAGGATTGCCGTGCTTAATTGTGCCCCTTTGAACTCTGCCGACGCCGATTCTGCCAACATAATCGTCATACTCGAGCGAGCAGAAAAGGATTTGTGCAGGTCCCTCGGGGTCGCCGCTCGGTGACGGAATGTTTTCAAGAATTGCGTCGAGAAGCGGACGCATATCGCCCGAGCGCACATTCGGGTCGAGGCTTGAATAGCCGTCTCTTGCGCTTGCGTAAACAACAGGGAAGTCGATTTGGTCATCGTCGGCGCCAAGCTCGATAAACAAGTCGAGCACCTCGTCTACAACCTCTTCGGGTCTTGCGCCCTCACGGTCAACCTTGTTGACTACAACGAGCGGTGTTTTTTTGAGCGCGAGTGCCTTTTTAAGCACAAACCTTGTTTGCGGCATACAGCCCTCAAACGCATCGACAAGGAGCAAAACGCCGTCAACCATTGTCAAAATACGCTCAACCTCACCGCCGAAATCGGCGTGGCCCGGAGTGTCAACGATATTGATTTTTGTGTCCTTATAATGGATAGAAGTGTTTTTTGAAAGAATTGTGATTCCGCGCTCTTTTTCAAGATCATTTGAATCCATAACCCTTTCCTGCACCACCTCGTTGTCACGGAAAATGCCGCTTTGATGGAGCATTTCGTCAACAAGTGTTGTTTTGCCATGGTCAACATGGGCGATGATTGCAATGTTTTTAATATTCTTTCTTTCTGCCAATTTTCTCACCTTGATTATTTCTTTTTATTAAATGTGTCACGCATTGCAACTGTTTTGTTGAATACGATTTTTCCGTCTGTTGTATCCTTGTCGGTGCAGAAAAAGCCGATGCGCATAAACTGATATTTGTCGCCCGGTTTTGTATCGGCAAGCGATTTTTCGCAATAAGCCTCAACCTCTACGAGAGAATCGGGGTTGAGATTATCCTCAAACGAGCTGACGCCTTCCTCGTCGCTCGGGTTTTCAACATCAAAAAGTCTGTCATACATTCTGACAGTCGCTTTAACATTGTCTGCCGCGGAAACCCAATGAATTGTGCCGCGCACCTTTCTTCCGTCGGGGGTGTCGCCGCCGAACGATTCGGGGTCGTACGTGCAGTGAACACAGGTAACCTCGCCGTTTTCGTCTGTGTCATATCCGGTGCAGGTCACATAGTAGCCTTTGTAAAGGCGAACTTCGTTGCCGGGATAAAGTCGCTTATACTTCTTAATCGGCTCAACCATAAAGTCGCCCTTTTCAATCCAAAGCTCTTTGGTAAACGGGATTTTTCTCGAGCCGTATTCGGGATGGTCGGGGTGATATTCTACCTCGAGAATGTCTGTTTTATCCTCGGGATAATTGTCAATCACAAGTTTAAGCGGGTCAACAACACTCATAACCCTTGCGGAGTTTTTGTTTAGGTTGTCGCGAACACAGCTTTCAAGAAGTGCAAAATCAACAACGCTGTATGCCTTTGAAACGCCGATTTTTTCGCAGAAATCGCGGATTGCCTCGGCAGGATAGCCGCGGCGGCGCATACCGCTGATTGTAGCCATACGCGGGTCGTCCCAGCCGTCAACAATATTGTCCTGAACAAGTTTAAGGCATTTTCTCTTTGATGTGAGAGTGTAGTTGAGGTTAAGACGAGCAAACTCGATTTGGCGCGGCTTTTCGCCGTCGATACACTCGTTGCAGAACCAATTGTAAAGCGGACGGTGATTTTCAAATTCGAGTGAGCAAAGGGAGTGTGTAACCTTTTCTGCGGCGTCCGAAAGCGGATGCGCAAAATCGTACATCGGGTAAACACACCACTTGTCGCCCGTTCTGTGATGATGAGCGTACATGATACGGTAAATAATCGGGTCGCGCATATTAAGGTTTGGCGACGACATATCTATTTTTGCCCTCAAAACCTTTGCGCCTGCTTCAAACTCGCCGTTTGTCATACGAGCGAAAAGGTCGAGATTTTCTTCAACGCTTCTGTCGCGATACGGCGAATTTTTGCCCGGCTCGGTGAGCGTACCCCTGTATTCTCTGATTTCGTCAGGCGAAAGGTCATCGACATAAGCCTTGCCCTTTTTGATGAGCTTGATTGCGCAATCGTAGATGAAGTCGAAATAATCGCTTGCAAAATAAACATTGTCCCAATCAAAGCCGAGCCACTTAATATCTTCCTCAATCGCCTCGACATACTCGGTGTCCTCTTTGACGGGGTTGGTATCGTCAAGACGGAGGTTGCAAACGCCGTTGTATTTGTTTTTCACGCCGAAGTTGATGCAAATTGCCTTTGCGTGTCCGATATGCAAATAGCCGTTTGGCTCGGGAGGGAAACGGGTTTGAACTCTTGAATAAACACCGTCTTTTAAATCCTCGTCAATAAAATCGTGGATAAAGTTTGAGGTGATTTCTGTTTCTTCGGTTTTGTTTTCAATCGCCATTATTTAGCCTCCCTGTAATATTCAAGTGCGGCTGAAAGCCTGCTTTGAACAGTGCTCTCGCCTAAAAGTTTTGTGATGGAATAAAGGTCCGGTGTGTTTGTTCTGCCTGTGAGGGCAACACGAACGATTGTCGAAACGTCGCCGACATGACCGTCAAACGCCTCCGGGTTTGATTTGTATTCTTTAACATTCGGTGTGCAGTTTACCAAAGGGCAAAGCTCTTTCATTCTTGCAAACCAAGTGTCCTTATCATCGTCGAGATTAACGACATCTTTGTATTTTTCAAGCACCTTAACGGCAAGCTCGGGCGTTGCGTTGCCTGTCAGGTCAAAGCACGGGGTAAATGTTTCGTCATACATATAGCTGAGATAATCCGAAACATCGCTCCATTTTGCAATATCCTTTCTCGGTTTTTTGCCCTCGCGGTCGATATTGAGAATGTCGACTGCCTTTTGCTCATCCTGCTCAAAAAGCGATGCAAGTTGCGGATTGTATCCTTTAGCCCACGCATACGAAAGCTCAAACACCTTTTGTGCCGGCATTTTGGAAATAACATTTTTTGAAACATCGGTCAGCTTGACAAAATCAAATAACGCTCCCGACGCGCTCATTTTTTTTAGGTTAAACGGGAAATCCGACAGCGGTGCGTTTTGATTTGCACGGCGCCAATCCTCAAAATTGGAGTTCAAAAGGGTTAAAATATATTCGTTAACCGACTCTGCCGGGAAACCTACTTCGTCATAGTAACTTACGGCAGCCTCGGGGTCCTTACGCTTTGAAAGCTTGCGCTTTCCGCCGTTTTCTTCTTTCATAATCGGAGCAATGTGCGCATATTTTACCGGCTTGAAGCCAAGCACCTTGAAAAGTTGAAGATGGAGCGGCACAGATGCAATCCACTCGTCACCTCTTGTGACATGTGTGGTTCGCATCAAATGGTCGTCAACAGCGTGAGCAAAGTGATAAGTCGGAATGCCGTCTGTTTTAAGCAAAACGACATCAATCACATTTTCGGGCATTTCGATTTTGTCCTTAATCATATCGTCAAAATAGCATTTTTTGTTAATATCGCCGGGCGATTTAAGGCGGAGAGTCCACGGCATACCATCCTCAATGTTGGCTTTGATTTGCTCAAAGGTGAGGTTGCGGCATTTTGCATATTTGCCGTAGTAGCCCTTAATGTCCTCGCCCTCCTGACTGTTGCGGATTTGCTCAATCTCCTCCGCGGTGCAAAAGCAGGGATAAGCCAAGTCGCGCTTAACAAGGTCCTTTGCATACGCCTGATAAATTTCTTTTCTGTGACTTTGATAATACGGACCGTAGTCGCCGATTTCCTTGTCCTCGGCAACAACGCCCTCATCGGCATTGATGCCGTAAACCGACAACCCCTTGAGCATTGCGCCCACTGCGCCGTCAACCTTGCGCTTTTGGTCGGTATCCTCAACACGAACGAAAAACACGCCGTTTGTGTTTTTTGCGGTGAGATATGAGGCAACGCATGTAAAAAGGTTGCCGAAATGCAAATATCCGGTTGGACTCGGCGCAAAGCGAGTAACTCTTGCGCCCTCTTTCAAATCCCTCGGGGGATATAATTTTTCGTAATAATCGGGAGTTTTGTCAATATCGGGGAACAAAAAATCCGCGAGAATTTCTCTTTCTGTCATAGCAACATAACCTCAAACTAAAATATTTCATAATATTATTGCATAAATTGAAATAATATTCAATATAAATTATAAATTAATATTTTTATATTTACAAAAAATAATCCTTGACTTGCGCCGTTTTTTGTGCAATAATATACTACCGTAACAAGTAAATCGAGGTGTGGCTCAGTTTGGTAGAGCGCTGCGTTCGGGACGCAGAGGCCGCAGGTTCAAGTCCTGTCACCTCGACCATAAAGACCTTAGAAAGTGAAAAGCTTCCTAAGGTTATTTTTTTGAAAAATTTGACTTAAATAACTGCGTTTTATGGTATTTCAAATTTTAATCACTACTTATACAAAATCATATAACCACCATATTAAATCAAATATTTGGGGTAGAGTGTGAGAAGGGGGGAAAATTAACGACTGTCACACTCTGCCCTTTGTTTGAGATACTTGTTGTAATGCTCCAAAGCCTTGCAAACAAAATCTTCCGTTTCATACTATCCACCTCGCTGTTTTTATCTGATTTGATGATATATTAAAGGGAAAATTTTATCAAATATGCAAAAAGGCTTCTGCCCAAAACAGGGCAAAAGCCTTAAAAATTATGCGATTTTTAGGTTTAGTTGCAAGCCAAAGGGAACTATTCCCACTCCTAAGTGTAAAACAGACTTTAACTGTTTTTGCTTAGGAGTTTTGACTTGATGTGCTTTAATTTGGTACAGATTATCTCAATTTTATGAGGTATTTCTGCTTTTGCTATCAAATAGCTATCACGAGGGTGCTATCATTATTATGGTCACTACACTGGCTCGATAACTGTAGATAACAGCAATATGTTTTTGTGTCAAGTCATAAATATATTCCCAAGTTCTTTTATTTAATAAAATTTTCAACCTGTTGCAACAATATATTCCAATCTGCTCCGGTAACTGCTCCAGCAGCAAGTGTTACCGCAAGTTTCATAGAAAAATCGCCTGCAAACTTTTTGATACCTACAAGAGCTTTTCGTATACGGTTCTTTTTCGGATTATCGGTTTTCAACTGTTCCCGAACCATTTCCAAATCATCTTTTACATTCTCAATTTCTTCTGCATTAACACCTTGTATCTCAGGTAATGAAGCCAGTAATTTATCAATTAACTCGAGCATAGAACTTGTATCATTTGTAGTGTTATAAGTATTTATTACGCCACTGTTCTGCTGACTCGCAGAGCCATTGACAGTTTCAATATTCTGAATATACGTATTTCCTCCCATAGCTTTTGTCTCCTCGTCAAGAACAATCATTTCCATTGAAAGCTGGTCGTTGATAAAATCTATAAGCGGCTTAAATGCCATTTCAAGGAAGCTTTGAATATTATCATTGATTTTTCGGCTCGACCAACAATATCTCATTGATTGTCCCTGAACATTTACTTTGTCCTCATTATTTATAAATGTCAGATAATCATACTGTGCTTTAATATGGCACGCTTCATCTTCAGGCGGATTATATTCTGCCCAACCTGAACAGCCTATTGCATAGCACTTCTTAAAGTCATAATCGACACCTGATATTTTATCCTGAATGATTCCAGATATTAACTCGTTTCCATCTATAAATTTCAGAAAACGAGAAAGGTTTATATCTGCTGTGTCATTAGTGCTATTAAGCAAATTACTTGATAATCTACGAAATTCTAAGCTCAGTTTTCTTAATTCTAATCGGTTCATATATCCACCCCACAATACGGACAAAATACCTTCGCTGCTCCTGCACAATAAAGTACCTTTGCTCTGCGACCACAGCAAGAACACTTAAACTCTGTTTCTGTGGTATCCTTATCCTTTAATTCTTTCGTTGCAACCTTTTTCAATGGCTTATAATCCATTTTTATCTTTATCAAGCCTTTAGAACGATTAAGCGACCTTTGCATTTTCTTAAAGGTCTTGTTCAATTCTTCTACCATATAGTTATAAGCAATTGCCTGTGCCTGCTCGATTACCTCTGCCGATAGAAATTCATTCTTTTCTTTCGCCAAACCGCAGTAAGGGCAAAACAGTTCTTCAAAGGGCTCATCGTCATTTTGATATTCTCCGGCTTGCAACTTAAATTCTGAATTGCAGTATGGGCATTCGAAAGTCACATATCCTTCGCTATCTCCCTGAATAGATGTTGTAAAATTTTCTGTTGACAAATTTTGTTCCTCCTTACTTCCTAAAAATAAATAAATACTCGTGTGCAATCAGCAAAAAATTATATTTTACACTATTTGTTTTCCAATATCCCGTTGCTTTGCAGTTGTGTTGCTCTTTGATAATCAATTCCTTAAGAGTAAATCCGGCATCTTGGAAAATTTTCATGACATCAAAAGACATTGGTATCATACAACCCTTTTGTCTTGTATCGCCCATAAGTACAGCACAAAATTTATCTTTTTTCAAAACACGGTAGCTCTCTGTAGCTACCTTTTTCATTTCTTCAAGAAAATCTTTCACTTTGAGTTGCGACAAATCTCCGTCTATGCCATCGCTGTATTTAATTATATCGGCATACGGTGGGTGGGTACAAATAAGGTCAATGCTTTCATCCGAAAGAAAATCTAAATTTCTTGCATCGCCCTTACGGATATAAACTTTTCCGTTTGCGCCTTCATGCTCAAAATTTATTTTTTCTTTGCACCTATCAAGTGCAACATCATTGATATCAACACCGATAATATCACGATTCAATAGCTTTGCTTCAACGAGGGTAGTTCCACCACCTGCAAATTGGTCAAGAACTACATCGCCCTCTTTTGAATATCTTAATATAATGTTTCGTGGAATATAGGGTGACCAGTTTCCACGCCATTTTGCATCGTGAGTTGCCCAATCTCCACGCTTCGGAAAAGACCAATGTGTAGTCATTTCCAGCTCAAAATCATCAGGTTCCCATTTTGTAATTTTCTTTGCCATTATTTAAAAACCTCTGTAATTATGCCATTTTCCATATCCTTAATATTGTAAATGTGTTCCATAACATCAAAGGTTTCTTCAAGATTATGGCGAGCACTTGTCCAACCTTTTCCATCGGTAAACCAAACAAAAGTAAAACCGTCGATTGTGTCGGTTTCGAGAGCAAGTGTTTTGTAACTGCGTGCTGTTTCGTTTAATTTACTTCCGCCGCCACCGTAAAAATTAGTTTCGATACCATAAATCATATTAGGAGTCTTAATAACAAAATCAAAACGCTTTTCTGTTTTTCCTTGATTAGATATGGCTGAAAGGTCAATGCCCCATTTATCGGTAATCTGATGAATATACATTTCTTTGAAATATGACTTATCTTTGACAAAACCTGCTTTTTGGATAAAACTTTCAACTAAGTTTTCCATTAAATGACCGCCACGATTTTTGCGTCCGTTTGAATCAAGACCTGTTTCAACACCAGTTGCATAATCTACAAGGTTGTTGACAATGTGATTTTTCATCAAGTCAAAAAGACCTGTTTTACGCATAAAGGCCTTATATTGCTCAACAGAAAGATTAGGCTTTTTAAAGTTATATGTATAGTCTCCATCACCATCAATCGCATATATTTCATTTGACCTAACTGCCAAAAGCAAAGGTATGCATTTCAAAGTTTCCGGATATTTACCTATAAGTTTTTCAAAATCTTCTTCAATATTCTTAGAACCAATAAGTGAATTTAAAATATTAAGTTCAACCTTGATATTATTCACGTTTCTGTGAACTTTTTCAAAATCTATATAATAACCATAGTCTGCAATACTATCACGGAATCCTAATAACCATTCGCTAAAATTTCTCATATATTTTACCTCTATTCAATATTAACAATAAGTTTATCATCTTTAATCTTCCATTTAGATTTCTTTTGGACAAATGAATTATCATCGTTAATCAATCCGCAATCTTTGTAAATTTGTGTAACGCCACCAATATATCTATGTGATTTATCTAGATTTAGAGTTTGAAATTGTCCGTTGATTTCTACATTTACAGAAGAATTATTATCGTCAATAGAATTTCTAATTATCTGTGGGATAATTAGAATCCTTGCACGAATATCGTTTGCTGTAATATTACGTTCTACTAGATAATCGTCAGAATTGTTTGTAACAGTTGAATTGGATTGAGAATATTTTTTGAGAATTTCTTTTAGCATATCCTCATCAAATACGGGCTTATAGGAAAACGCCACTCCGTTATCAATGCACATATTCAACAACGTTTTGCCATCAATTAGGATAGTAGGCATGTTAGGATTACTTTCAGCTTCATTTATAGCACCTTTGGTAAACGAAGATGTTGTTATAAACACATTGATATAATTATTATTTAAGACATTTCCTTGCTTATCACGTTTAGTTGAACCTTTTAAATCTCGTATTTCTTTGGCTTGAACTTTGTTAGTTGGTTTATATCTTTTGGCTTGAACATAATAATTCATTGTATCTATTCCCTGAAGGTCAATTCCCGGTCTGGAACAAGTTAAATCAATTCCATTGTCACCAACATATTTTGTTGTTACAACCTCTTGAAAGCCAATTTTCTTCAAAAAATGATTTAAAAACAGTTCAAAATCTCTGCCTCTTGCAAAAGATTTATAAAGTCTTTCGATATAATTCTTTTCATCTGATGTTGATAGCTCTAAGTATATCACTTTTCAGCCTCCTCTTAAAAATTACTAATAAGCAATTCCTTAATTTTTCCTCTTGCCTCACTATTGCAGTTAATCATTCGAGTTGCTTCAACTCGCTTAATTTTATGTGCAGAATAGATGTTGTCAAAGAAGTCATCATCTGTATTTGAGTTCTTCGGATCGGAATTGCTAATTACAATTTTTGCGTCTTTTTTATTCATGTCATCAACAAATTGTGCAAGCTCAATCTGTGCATCATCATTAAACAAATTTTCGGTATATGCAGTAAAACTTGCTGTGTCTGTAATAGGTCTGTATGGCGGATCAAAATAAACAAAGGTATTTTCATCAATAAAGTCTGCTGACTCTCTGTAATCTCCACATACAATAGTAACTTTTTGCAATTTCTCCGATACGGCTCTGAGATTTTTTTCATCACAGATCATAGGATTTTTGTAAGAACCCATAGGAACATTGAATAAACCCTTTTTATTTACACGGAATAAACCATTGAAACAAGTCTTGTTAAGAAAAACCATCAATGCAGCTTTTTCAATATTGACGCTTTCATTTCCGTTGACCTTCAAATCATTAAAACGCTCACGCTTTTGCATATAATATACTTTACGATTTTCCGTATCTAACGGAATAAAATCGCTTTGCATAGTGTAAAGCGTTTCTATCAAAGCATCAATATCATCACGAATAATTCGATAAGTATTGATAAGTTCAGCGTTAATGTCACTGATATAAACTTCATCTAAATCATATTTACTAAGTATATCAAACAAAACAGCCCCGCCACCAACAAACGGCTCGGCGTATTTGGTTATTTTGCCGTTTTCAAAAGGATAGTAGCGCTCAATTTCTTTAATAAGCTGACCTTTACCACCTGCCCATTTCAAAAAAGGTTTAACTGCTTTTCCTTCGGTTCGATTATATCGTGTGCTCCTTGCATCTATGGGCTTTTTTGCTGAAGAAGGTATAATCCACATATTACCGACCATAGTTGCTTCTTTAATTCTTTGTTCAGAGCACAAAACCGCCACTCTTCTTTGGGAAATACCCCATTTATCAGCAGCCTCTCTTGCAGACATAAATTCCATAACAAACTCCTGTTCCTATACTGTGTGTCATTTACTATATTATATTCTAAATCTCGAATAATAGCAATATCACATTTAATATAAATAAAGAAATAATATACAAGAATCCAACTCAACAAATACTAAAAACAAAGTCAAAAAGGCATCAATTAAAAGAAATAATGGTTCTTTTAATAATTACTATATTCAAACAAAAAGAGCTATAGGACTTGTTCACTTGATGTCTGATAACTCTTTTTGTTTGAATGTTATTTTGTTTCTACCTGTGTTTTGAATATGCCGATTTTTTTATTATTTTCGATACTTTCAATATCCCCGTATTGGTCGCCAAACAATGTCTATTATATTTTGAGATATTCTTTTTCAATGTTTTTTGTCTTGCATTAATCTCGACAGTTTTATTATCACTAAAATTGTTTTCTTTTTTAAAGAGCATAAAAAATAAAACAGTCTACCAAGACTGCTTTATTTTAAATATTCTTATTTCATAAATTCCGAGGAATGTCTGTATATCGAAAAATATCTCTAGACTCAGGATATAAAGCCCAACGAAATGCCGGATGAACTTCCCAATCATATCCAAAATCAACACTGTTAGATGTTATATATTTATTATCCTCAAAATATTTTCTGTCAATAAATCCACTGGCTTCATCTTTTCTTGCATTTAAAAAATTGATTTTGTACATAAAAGCAATCAATTCATCTGCCGTGCATTCTTTGTTGTTTGCAAAATGAAATTTACAGTTTTGCTTTATTCCTTCTATCTTGCGTACTAAACGCGTTTTGTCATAAACAAACGGTTTTTCTGTTTTCTTCATCTCATGGCTCGGCTTCATTCCCAACAATAGTCTTTCTATATCTGGTAATTCATATTTATGCTCATTTATTGTGTCCTGAAGTCTATTTGAAGAATACTGTTCAAAAACATCTTCCCAGTCTTGCGTGATAATTAAGTTTCTGCCTTCTGCATTTGCATTACGTGCAGCTAGTGTA
Organism: Oscillospiraceae bacterium; assembly: GCA_003526845.1. Classification (GTDB taxonomy): domain Bacteria; phylum Bacillota; class Clostridia; order Oscillospirales; family Acutalibacteraceae; genus Eubacterium_R. The sequence goes on along the minus strand of DPVM01000013.1, from coordinate 3,108 downwards.
CATAAATTGATAAGGTCACGTGGTCTTCTTCTGATAAGCGAAAGAAGAATATAGCGAATGGGACGATTGTGCCATTTTCCCGCACCCTCAAATGTATCTGCCATAATATCATTTAGATACACGGACATTTCCCGTTGTTCCATATCTAATAGCTCTTTTTCAGAAATATCATTATTAAAATAAGTTTGCACTCTCTTAACCAATAATGCCAATAATTCATGTTCAGTCCATGTAAACCATAAAACATTTCCATCTATCTTATCTGTTGATTCATCTGCTGTTCTAACTAAATAATATACATCACTTCTTAAACTAATTCTAAAACATAATTCATTTGATTCATTGCACATATCTCTAACAGCATTTAACAAAGCAGATATGCGGTATATATTCTGTTTTGAGCCGTTCCATGCTCTATCTAAATCATCAATGTATATGACTATTTTATGATTTTTTATATATTGCTCTGCAATCTCTTTTTTAATTATTTCGATATCAACCACCTCTCGTACCTTTCTTACTATCATTCCAATTCGTTCAGTAAGTTTTAATCCTTTTTTAGAAATTAAATTTATAATCTCATTATCATTGCTAACATCGAAATTTGAAATCACTTTTTCTACCAGAACTTCTTCCAAACCTGATTTCCATTGTCTAATCATTTGTAACGGATCTGTTTCATTATCTGTAGCTATATTAAGTATGTCATCCGGCTTAACCCATATACTTAGAACATTATTTTGAATATTTTCTAAATAAGACATCTTAAAGACTGCAGATTTACCAACACCTTTATGTGCAACAAGTATTCTTATAGGTAAGAAGTTATGTACTTTTTTATAGATATCTGTTTTAATAAAATAAGCACTAAAACGCTCACGTTTTTCATCTTCAGCGGCAAGATCTCCAAATATATCTCGTATCTGTTCTTCCGAAAAATTGATTTCCTTACCAAGTTTACTTTTTAAAGGCTCTAACACCACATTTGTAGCATTTTTACCTTTATCAGTTTCCTCATAATCAAAAAGGACCTTGCTTCCTATTGCCAACTGGTCGTAAATCTCTTTTCCCACATTATTGATATGTACAAAAATTTTTTCATTTGTAGATGAACGAATAAAACAATATCCTTTATCTGTTTTTTTGCATATAATTCCTTTTTCCATATATTTTTTCCTTTTCGTTTTTATAAATTCTTCAATGTTTCTCATCTTTCTCGCTTCTTCAAAATGCTATGTTTAACCACTAATAAAAACTCAATCTAAATATATACATTTTAAAATCACCTTTATTTAAACAAAAAGTTTTGATTAGTATTTTGTAATGTCATTATTTTCATATAAATATACTTGCTATCAGTGATTTAATATCATCAGAAAAATTTATTAAAAGCTTATTAAAGACTTCACTTATTAAAGACTTCAAATTAAATAGTGTACCATTTGTGTTAATAATTTAATTAATAAAATCATTAACACTCCTTATAATGCACCTGTAATTTAGTTGTTTTTATTTTATAACTTTCTTTTGCCTTATTTTTCAATTTTGTTAATACCGATGCGGCTCTGTCAGCCATTCAACAGCACCTCCATTATCTCTGCAACCTTTTTATAAACACGCATTTGTTTCGAGTAAGCAGAAAGATTGGCTAGATTTTTATTGTTATCGGCAATATAGGCGTTAATCGCCTTATTAAAAATTTCACTGTCAATTTGGTTTTTATATTTAAAGCAATCACAAATTGTGCGTTCTTTATCATAAATATTAAGTTCAAAACCGTTAATTTGCATTTTTGTTTTACCGATTTCAAAAAACTCATTTTGAATAAACTTTGGTTTTATGAACAATGAATCAAAATTTAATTTTGTCCTTGAAAATGTACGAGGCACAGCAACATTCCACACTCTCGGTGCATAATCACTATAGCCGTGATAAAAAAGTGCAGTTTCAAGACACAGAATGACATCGGGAAGCAAAGTTGATATAACCTGCTCATCCGAAACAAATTCATTACTAAGTGAATAATAACCGTGTTTTATTCTGGTTATAACACCGTCATTGCAAAGCTTTGCAATTTCATCATTACTGAAATTCAACTTTTTTATATCACAAGTTTTTACGATTTTGTTATTTTGAAATATAGTTTTTAATTTTTCCGTTTTATTCATTACTCACCAACTTTCGGTACACAAAATTTTATATTTGTGTATCGAAAATATTTTATCATTAAAAATAATAATTGTCAATAATAATTTTTTATTACATAAAAAATGGCAGGAAACAACCTGCCATTTTCGTCTAAATATAAATTATTTCTTTATTTACAATCTCCGTTATCCTATTACGAATATTGTTCATCTTTCGAACCCACAACATCATATCGGTTGATTTGAGTTTTTCTGTAACATCTTCTTGTTTTGCTAATTGCTTAATTAGTGTATCATACATTTCTGTTGCTCTGACATCAACATCGTGCAAGTATGAATTTAGTTTACATTGAGTAAGCAGGGTTGTATAAAACGCCGGTTTATATTGTTTAATATACTCCTTATGTTTTCTGCCCCAATAGCCTATTTCATAATTTGTATCGGTTGATACAAGATTTGGAATATACACATCACCTACAAGTGTATAGCTAATTCCCGTGTTTTTGTCGGTAATATACTTTTTCATAAAATTCTCCTTATCTGCATAGGTCATCGTGCCTATGTCTTGTTTTTGCCTTGTAATAAAGCGTTTTTGTTGCATTGCTTTTTCAGCTTTCATATTGTGTTTGATTTCATCGTTGTCCTCCAAAATGTTTGTCGCAACTTTAACTTCTTTTCGTAGCAAAGACAAAGTTTTTGTAAAATCATCACGTTTTGATTTTAGTTCTGCCATAACACTCGGTTGTTTGCAAAAATGAAGAACATAAAACAATCAAAGATATAGAATAATCATAAAACAAAAAGAGCTATCGGACTTGATGTCTGATAGCTCTTAGCTTTATGTGAATATTATATTGTTGCCAAAATGTTGCCATTTGGACTTGCAAAACTCCCGAAAGCCTTGTAAATAGGGCATTTATCGAGTCAGCGGAGTTACTCAAACTCTACAAAGACTAACGCT
>DPVM01000009.1:38181-66880 GCA_003526845.1 Oscillospiraceae bacterium | reverse complement strand
TCTTTTGATGCGTTTTTTGCTTTTCCACTTCTTTGTGCGTTGATTCGATATTCATTAATGCTTTATCTGTTAATTTTATTATATAATTTAAATGTTTTAAATTTTTTTATTCTATCGACACTGTTCGACATATTTTTCATAAAATGCGTGGTATCTTTATATTAAAGTTAATATTTATTAAATAAAGGCGCTTTTATGTTGCATTTTGGGGATGCGATTGGGGAACATTTTAGTGCCTTTAATTTTTTGCCGATAATACTTTATTTTGTCCTTATGCTTAAAAATTACTTGATATTTAACCGATGGTTTTACTTCCTTTCGGTGTGCGTGAGAAAAGTCCTGCATTAACTCGTTTCCATTTCCGGGTCAATCATTGTGCTTTCATTTCTAATATTTCTTTTTCGTAATTGCTTATGTGTTGATAACTTCTTGGTATAAAAATTCCCTCCTGATGTATATTCTGCATCAAGAGGGCTTTTTTCTATTGTCCATTTTTTACGGACTTGTTCAAATACGAGGAGGTGTTATGCCTGAAGTATTCCGTTGTCAAAATAATCAATTTGCATTGAGTGCTTAACTTCGCTTAAAGTTTGCGCTGCTTTTTTCTCTGCAACTTCACTGCCTGTCTTAAGAATATCGTAAACATCGGGAAGACGCTTTTCCCATTCTTTTCTTCTTTCTCTGATTGGTCTTAATTCTTCTTGGATAACATTGTTGAGAAATTTCTTAACCTTAACATCGCCAAGACCGCCTCTTTTATAATGAGCTTTAAGTTCTTCAAGATTTGCGTAATCCGGCAAAAACTCTGCGAAATACTCATCCTTGCAAAATGCGTCAAGATAAATGAATACAGGATTGTTTTCAACCTCACCCGGGTCTTCGATTCTCAAATGATTCGGATCGGTGAACATTGACATAACCTTTGTCCTGATTTCGTCCGACTCGTCAGAAAGATAAATGCAGTTGCCGAGCGATTTACTCATCTTTGCCTTGCCGTCAATACCCGGAAGTCTCAAGCAAGCCTTGTTGCTTGGTAGTATGATTTCCGGCTCAGTGAGTGTTTCGCCGTAAACTGAATTGAATTTGTGCACAATTTCCTTGCACTGTTCAAGCATCGGGAGCTGATCCTCGCCGACAGGTACTGCAGTTGCGTGGAATGCCGTAATATCGGCAGCCTGACTGATCGGGTAGCAGAAAAATCCTACAGGAATGCTTGCTTCAAAATTTCTCATTTGAATTTCAGCCTTAACAGTGGGGTTTCTCTGAACGCGTGAAACAGTGACAAGATTCATATAATAGAATGTCAGCTCTGTAAGTTCCGGCACCATTGATTGGATAAATATTGTCGATTTTTCAGGGTCAAGTCCGCATGCGAGATAATCGAGCGCAACCTGAACAATATTTTGGCGCACCTTTTCGGGATGCTCTGCATTGTCTGTCAAAGCCTGTGCATCTGCAATCATAATGTAAATTTCATCAAATTTGCCGGAGTTTTGCAATGCTACACGCTCCTTGAGCGAGCCTACATAGTGACCTACATGCAATCTGCCGGTCGGTCTGTCGCCGGTTAATATAACTTTTTTCATATTTTTACCTATCCTAAATTATATATTGTTCTAAATATTTATGGTAACATATATTAATTATGCTGTCAACAAATTACGGCTTAAATTATTTGAAATTTAGCATTTGACCTAAAGCCAAGGATTTTGTCCCGAAATCAAAAAGTTGAATATTGATCTGAGCAAATACGATACTGTATTTTTAGCCTCTCCCTTCGTTGCCGATTTGTTTTAAAATAGAAATCGGCTGATTATCGATAACATATTATTTGTGATTGTATTTTGTATCTTAACAGCAAAATCAAAAATTAAATAAATTCCTACGTTTTAGTCTTTCTATCGTCAGTCTAAAACAGTGTGACATTGTGTCATTACAGAAGATATTGCATAGTATAAACAAGAAAAATTAAGGAGTGATTTTTTTGTTTAACTATGTAAAAAGACTGCAATATCCTATTAATATTAAGCATCCCGACCCCAAAGCCGCCGCTATTATAATCAGCCAATACGGTGGTCCCAACGGCGAACTGGGAGCAAGTTTGCGCTATTTGTCACAGCGCTACTCAATGCCTTATGCCGAACTTAAAGGTTTGTTGACCGACATCGGTGTTGAAGAGCTTGGACATCTCGAAATGATAGGCACTATTGTTCATCAACTCACTAAAAATTTAACCGAAAGTCAAATCGAGAATTCCGGCTTTGCTCCGTATTTTGTTGACCATACCACAGGTGTCTACCCGACAGCCGCAAGCGGCTCGCCATGGAGTGCTGCAAGTATTGAGGTGACGGGTGACCCGATTACCGATATAAACGAAAATTTGGCAGCCGAGCAAAAGGCACGTGTAACATACGATAATATTCTTCGCCTTGTCGACGATCCCGATGTAATTGAGCCGATTAAATTCCTGCGTGAGCGCGAAATTGTGCATTATCAGCGATTTGGCGAGGGACTGAGAATTATTACCGACAAACTGAACAGCAAAAATTATTATATGACAAATCCCGCATTTGACGACTAATAAACAAAAACCGTTTTCAGTGAATGTGAAAACGGTTTTGTCATTGTTATTATTTTTGCTCATTTGGCTTTTTCATCGTCAACGAAATTCTGTTTTTCGCCGTGTCGACAGAAATTACCCAAACGGTTACGGTGTCGCCGACCTTTAATACATCGGACGGATGTTTGATATATTTGTTTGTTATTTGGCTTATGTGGACAAGTCCGTCTTGATGAACGCCGATGTCAACAAATGCGCCGAAATCTATTACATTGCGCACAGTGCCTTTAAGCTCCATTCCGGGTTTTAAATCATCAATGCTCATGACATCCTCGCGTAAAAGCGGCTGTGGGAGTTCATCTCTCGGGTCTCTGCCTGGTTTTGAAAGCTCGTTGATAATGTCAATAAGTGTCGGCTCGCCTATGTCAAGCTGTCTTGCAATTGCAGATGTGCCGACTGTTTCAACCTCTTGCTTCAAAGAAACAATGTTGCCGTTTCTTATATCATTGTCGCTGACGGAGCAGACTTTTAACAGCTTTTGTGTTGCCTCGTAGCTTTCGGGGTGAACAGCAGTATTGTCAAGTACATTTTTGCTTTCGCTCACTCTCAAAAAACCGGCGCATTGCTCAAATGCCTTTGGTCCTAATTTTGAAACTTTTTTAAGCTCATTTCGTGATTTAAACATTCCGTTCTCTTCACGATATGCAACGATATTTTTCGCAAGAGTGCTCGATATTCCGGCAACTCTGTTCAACAGCGACGGCGACGCAGTGTTCAAATCTACGCCTACGGAGTTAACACAGTCTTCAACAACGCCGTCAAGTGCGGCGTTAAGCTCCTTTTGCGGCATATCGTGCTGGTATTGACCTACGCCGATTGCCTTTGGGTCAATTTTTACAAGCTCAGCAAGCGGATCTTGAAGTCTGCGCGCAATTGAAACAGCGCTCCTTAGACTTACATCAAATTGCGGAAATTCCTCTGCCGCAAGCTTTGACGCGCTGTAAACCGACGCACCTGCCTCGCTAACAACCATATACGTTATGCCGCAATTAAGTTCCTTGATGACTTCGGCGGCAAAAACTTCCGTTTCGTGCGATGCTGTGCCGTTTCCGATGGCAAACATTTTTACATCATATTTTTTAACAAAGCCCTTAATGATTTTTTTAGCCTCGTCAATCTTTTTGTGCGGCGGAGCAGGGTAGATAACGCCGGTGTCAAGCACCTTGCCGGTGCCGTCAACAACGGCAACTTTGCATCCCGTTCTGTACCCGGGGTCGAGCCCGATTGTTGTTCTGTTTTTAACAGGCGGTTGCATTAAGAGCTGTCTTGTGTTTTCGCTGAAAACCTTAATTGAATCGTCATAAGCGTTTTCGGTCAGTTCATTTCTGATTTCTCTTTCAAGCGATGGGAAAATCAGCCTTGTGTATGAATCTTCTGCAGCGGCTCTTACCTCGTCTGTCGCTGCTGTATTGCTCTTGCAGTGCAAATCGTAAAGAATACCGAGACCGGTTATTTTGTCATAGTCAACGGCTACCTTCAAATATCCCTCTTTTTCGCCTCTGTTCATTGCAAGAACTCTGTGGCGTGCAACCTTTGAAATCGGCTCGCTGTATTCCTTATACATTTCATATACGCCAAGGTCTTCTTTTGCGCCCTTTGCTGTTATCAAGCCGTTTGTTTTAATTGAATGGCGCAGTATTTTTCTGCCGTTTGCATCGTCTGAAATCATTTCGGCAATAATATCTCTTGCACCCTGCAATGCATCCTCAACGGTTTCAACCTCTTCACTCAAAAATTCCTTTGCGAGAATTTCCGGTGCGGCGGTCGATTTTTCCTGTGCGTATATAAATTCGGCAAGTGCTCCGAGCCCTTTTCCTTTTGCGACAGATGCGCGTGTTTTCCTTTTCGGTCTGTACGGACGGTAAATGTCCTCAAGCTCCGTCATTGTTGATGCGCTGTCAATCGCTTTGAGTATTTCATCGGTCATCAATTCCTGCTCGGTTATTAAGTTGATTATTTTATCTTTTTGTTCCTCCAAATTGCGCAGATATGTCAATCTGTCGCTAAGCTCACGCAAAAGCTGATCGTCAAGCGAGCCTGTCGCTTCTTTTCTGTATCGCGCAATAAAGGGAATTGTATTTCCTGCGTCTATAAGCTCCAGCGTGTTTTTTACCTGCCACGGCTTGAGCGAAAATTCGTTTTCGATTTGTCTTGCAATATCCATATTCAGATTCCTTTTTGAGTTAGTGTTTTAATTTTAACAGATTTTAAAATTCATTACAATATTTTAAATGTTAATATTTTTTTGTTGACAAATTAATTCAATTGTGATATTAATTATGGCATGAGCTATGGCTCATTGTACCTTGAAAATTTAACATATAACCAAGCATAGTTTTTTGTTTTTAATAAAGCCGATTTGTTCTTTCAAATCGGTTAGCGCCCGGACCCGGTTGTCGGGTTGACGAGGAGCGAGGCTATCGAAATTTCGGCGGATGCTTCGTCGTATTGCCTTTGATGCGCCGAAAAAGGCAAAACCGTAGGGTAACTTGCGGCACAAATTCTTTTTCACAAAGGTATTTTTTTAAAATTATCGCCATAATAAATAATATGGCAGTCTATATAAAGTGAGGAAAAAACTATGTGTGGAATTATCGGATATACAGGATACTCTCAGGCAAGAGATGTGCTTTTAAAAGGCTTGAAATCGCTTGAATACAGAGGATATGACAGTGCAGGCATTGCCGTTTTTAATGATAAGAGCAACTCGGTCACCGTCACAAAGACAAAGGGCAGAGTCGAAAATCTGCAATCAAAGTGTGACACCGTTGTCGGAAACTGTGGTATAGGTCATACGCGATGGGCAACCCACGGCGAGGTCAGCGATACAAATTCACACCCGCATAAATTCGGCAGGGTAACATTGGTGCACAACGGCATTATTGAGAATTATACAGCAATCGCAAATCAGCTCGGTATTAATTCAAGACTGAAATCTCAAACCGATTCCGAGGTTGTTGCCGCGCTCATTGACAAATATTATTCCGATGATGCAAAATCTGCAATTGTCAAGGCTGTTAAGGAGCTTTGCGGAACATATGCGCTTGCCGTTATGTTTGACGATATACCGGGCAAAATTTTTGCCGTTCGCAATGTAAGCCCAATTGTTTGCTGTCAAAACAAAAACGGTGCTTATATTGCGTCGGATATTATCGCAATCGGTGAATACAGCGATGATTATTTTGTTTTGCCCGAATTTTCGGTTGCCGAAATATCATCAAACGGCATTGAAATAACCGATTTTAATTCAAATCCAATTGAGCCTGTTATGTCAAAACTTGATTGGAATATTAAAAACGGAGGTAAATGCGGCTATCCGTTTTATATGGAAAAGGAAATTTGCGAGCAAAGCACTGTTATTAAAAACATTATTTCATCACATATCCAAAACGGCGAGGTCGATTTCAGCGCTGACAATATTGATGAAAGAATATTTACCGACTGCGACAGCATAACCGTTATTGCCTGCGGCACCGCTATGCATGCAGGTTTAATCGGCAAATATTTGATTGAAAAAACTTGCGGCATACCCGTTACTGTTTGCATGGCAAGCGAATTTATGTATAGCGACCCGATTATCGGAGATAAAACGCTTGTAATTTGCGTTTCGCAAAGCGGTGAAACTATTGACACGCTCGAGGCACTTAAATTTGCAAGGCGAAGGGGCGCAATGTCGCTTTCAATAGTCAATGTCAGAGAGTCGTCAATCGCACGCGAAAGCGATAATGTGATTTATACAAACGCAGGACCCGAGATTGCTGTTGCCTCTACAAAGGCATATACCGCACAGGTCACCGTGCTTTATCTCATTACCGCTAAAATAGCAGTGTTGCGTGAGAGTTTAAACAGTGAGGGTGAGTCAAAGTTTTTGGCAGAACTTGAAAAAATCCCCGCTGCCGTAGAAAATGTAATTTCAAATAAGGCAAAAATTCATAAAATTGCCTCTGCTCTTATTGAGGCAGAGCATACATTTATGATAGGCAGGGGAGTTGATTATATTTCTCTGCTTGAGGCGTCACTTAAGCTGAAAGAGATTTCCTATATCCATTCCGAGGCGTTTGCATCGGGTGAGCTTAAGCACGGAACTATTGCGCTTATAACCGACAAAACGCCCGTTATATCTCTGCTCACGCAGGAAAATCTTATGTCAAAGCAGGCTTCTAATATCAAAGAGGTTCAAAGCCGCGGCGCAAAGGTAATATCTTTTGTCCGTTCATCCTTAAAAACAAAGGATACAGGTTGTTCATTCAAACTGCCTGATTTGGACGACGATTTTATGCCTGTTCCGTCGGTTGTTGCGTTACAGCTTTTGGCTTATTATGTTTCGTCCGACAAAGGGCTTGATGTTGATAAGCCGCGCAATCTTGCAAAGGTTGTAACGGTCGAATAAACTGTTTATATGCTTGAATGCTTGGTTATTGTTAAATTCAATCCGCAGTTGATATTTTGTATCGTCTGCGGATTTTTTGTAATTAATTTCCTAATTATGTTGTAATTAATTATTTTTAATGGTAAAATTAATTTAGAGCGGTGCTTTTTGCTCTGCGCGTTAATTTGAAAATCTATGGAGAATACAATGCAAAATTACGCAAAACCCAAAAAATCACAATTCGGCAAATACCTTTTTTGCTATTTTACAGGTAATGAGCCTGAAAGAGAGCGCATTTGCTTTGCTCTTTCCGACGACGGATATAATTTTACGCCGATTAACGGCGGCAATCCCGTTATTATTCAGAAAAAAGGCACAAAATGTATGCGCGATCCGTTCATTCTTCGCAACGAAAATGGAGGATATTATATTATCGCAACCGATATGAAATCTTCTCTCGGATGGGATTCCAACCATGGCATCGTAACTTGGAGGTCTGACGATTTAATCAATTGGTACGATGAAACGGCGGTTGATTTTCATATCTTTGACTCAACAAAAAATGCCGACAAAATTTGGGCACCCGAGGCTATTTACGATAAAGAAGAGGGTAAATATTTTGTCTATTATTCGGTGCATAATAACGGCAGCGACAAGGCACTTTCAATTTGGTATTCATATACTGATGATTTTAAATCATTTACCGAGCCTGCGGAGCTTTTTGCTCCGAAAAGCGGCAAGGATGCCATAGATGCCGATATTGTGGAGTTTAACGGCAAATATTATATGTGCTATAAGGATGAATGTGAAAAAACAATTTGTCAGGTTGTTGCCGACAAATTGACCGGCCCGTATCGCGAATGTGAGAATAACACGGTTGCCTGCACCGATCATCATGTCGAGGGTAATTGTATGTATCGCATCAACGGCACGGATGCCTTCGTTATGGTTATGGATATGTATTGTGACAATCGATACTTTATGCAGCAGACCGAGGATTTCAAAACGTATCTGCCGATTAATGAAAAGGATTATTCACTTGCATTTACACCGCGCCATGCGTCAGTTCTTCAAATAAGCGATGAGGAATACAGCAGGCTTGTAAATCATTTTGGAAAGTAACGGAGAAACCATGGATAAAATAAAATCAAAAAAAATCAGAAACACACTCTACTTTTTAATGCCGATTATTGTGCCGCTGCTTTTTGTTAATTTCAGCGTTGATTCCGATACATATTGGATAATTAAAACCGGCGAATATATTTGCAATAACGGAATCCCGACAAAGGATTTCTTAACAATGCATTCAAACATGGACCTTGTTGTTCAGCAATGGCTGTCGGATATAATTTTTTATAAGTTGTATTCGGCGCTCGGCGTTATCGGATTGTCACTTATAGTCATTGTGATGTATATTGCGTTTTCGCTCCTGTTATATAAATTCTGCACAATGATGACAAATCGCAGGCTCGTCACCACACTTGTCACACTCATTGCAAATGCATATATGATTGCGCTTTGCATGGTGCCGAGACCGCAGATTTTCACTTATTGCATAATCCTTATTGAACTCATTATGCTTGAAAGCTATGTCCGTTCGGGCAATTTCAAATATTTGATTGTGCTGCCGTTTCTGTCGGTGCTGACGGTTAATCTTCATGCGTCAATGTGGACAATGCTGTTTATAATGATGCTTCCTTATTTTGCAAATGCACTGCCGATTAAAATTAAAGGCAAAAGCATTTCGTGCGCAAAAATTTTGCCGCTCATAATAACTGCTGTTGCTATGGGTGTTTGCGGTTTGATTACTCCGTACGGCTATAAGGGTTTGACCTTTATTTTCACCGCTTCGGTCGGAAACAAGGTAAACGATTTTATCATTGAGCTTCAGCCGCTTAAACTTTCTATGTCCTTTAACGGTTTCGGCACATTTTGCATTGTACTTGCCGTTGCCGCTGTGTATGTTTTCCATAAAAAGGGCAAAACGAATTTGCGATTTGCACTCCTAACACTCGGAACAGGCGCAATGGCAATGATGTATATGAAACTTATTCCGTATTTTATTATCGCCGCTTATCCGACAATGCTTTATTATTTGGATAATGCCGATTTTAAAAAGCTTACTTTGTCGAAAAAGAATGAGAAGTCCGAATCGAAAAAATCAAGCAAAATCTTTTTGTGCGTGTTGGTAGGCCTTTTAATTGCAATTTACGGTTATGCCATTGTCGACAATACCGCTAAATTTGTCGATTATGTTCAGACAAACGGTGCAAATGAAGAAACCGAGGAGCTTGACACTGCCGTTGAGGCCATAGAAAATGACTCAAAAAAATCCGGCACAGATATAGTTTTGTTCAACGGCTTTAATTCAGGCGGCTATCTTGAATTTAAGGGCTACAAAACATATATCGACGCAAGAGCCGATTCGTTTGTTGTTGAAGCAAATCATGACTTTGATTATATGACGGAGTATTATAATATATTGCGCGGCAAGTCATATTACAAAGACTTTTTAAATAAATATAAATTTACATATTTGATTATAGAAAAAGGCGTTGAGGTGCCGCTGTATATTTCTGTCAACCATGACAGCGATTATGAAAAAATTTCGGACGGTACCGATTATGCCGTTTTCAAACATGTAAATAATTGAAAGGAAAATGTATGAAAGCAAAAATCACTCTTGCAAGGGAATTCAAAGTCGGCGAAATCGACAAAAGAATTTACGGCTCGTTTATCGAACATCTCGGCAGAGCTGTTTATGGCGGAATTTATGACCCGGGTAACCCTCTTTCGGATGAAAACGGATTCAGAACGGATGTCATCAAACTTGTAAATGAGCTCAATGTGCCTATAGTCCGCTATCCCGGCGGAAACTTTGTATCCGGCTATAATTGGGAGGACGGTGTCGGACCTGTTGAGAACAGACCCAATCGCCTTGATTTGGCGTGGGGAACTACCGAGCCTAATAGTTTCGGCACAAACGAGTTTATGAAATGGTGCTCAAAAGCCGGCGCAGAGTGTATGATGGCTGTCAACCTCGGCACACGCGGACCTGAAGAGGCACGCAATCTTGTTGAATATATGAATCATCCGTCAAATTCAGCTTGGGCTGATTTGAGAATTAAGCACGGTTACAAGGAACCATGGGGCGTTAAGCTTTGGTGCCTCGGCAACGAGATGGACGGTAGATGGCAAATGGGAGCAAAAACCGCTGCCGATTACGGAAAAATTGCCAACGAGGCCTCAAAAATGATGAAATGGACAGATAATTCCATTGAAACAGTTCTTTGCGGCTCGTCAAGCAGAAATTCGCCGACTTTCGGTGACTGGGAGGCAACGGCTCTTGATATTGCGTATGACAGCGTTGATTATGTTTCGCTCCATCAATACTATGGCAATCAGGCTGACGATACTCCGTCCTTTCTTGCAAAAACGCTTGAACTTGAGGAGTTTATTTATTCAGTAATCTGCACATGCGATTATGTCAAGGCAAAAAAGCGTTCAAAGAAAACAATCAATCTTTCATTTGACGAATGGAATGTTTGGTATCACAGCAACAATGCTCCGTATGAGCGTTGGAGTTATGCTCCGCCGCGTCTTGAGGATATTTATAATTTCGAAGATGCACTTCTTGTAGGCTCAATGCTTATCACACTCCTTCGTCATTGCGATAGAATAAAAATTGCCTGCCTTGCACAACTTGTCAATGTAATTGCGCCTATTTTCACCAAAACAGGCGGCGGTGCTTTTAAGCAGACAATATTTTATCCGTTTGCTCATTTGTCGAATTTCGGCAGAGGTGTTGCTCTTAATCCGATTATCGACTGTCCAAAATACGATTCAAAGGAATTCACCGATGTGCCTTACCTTGAATCAATTGCAACATTTGATGAGGAAAATGAACAACTTGTTTTGTTCTGCGTTAATAAATCACTTGATGAAAGTGCAGTAATTAATTTGAATTTACTCGATTTTGACGGTTATAAGCCTATCGAGTTTATATCAATGGACGGCTGCGAAAAAAACGCAGTCAACGGTTTTGACGGCGAAAATGTCACACCGCATAAAAACGAGTTGCCGAGCATTGACGGCTCCGTTGCCGAAATTGAAGTTAAACCTTTATCTTGGAATGTTGTCAGATTTACCAAATAATGCATAATAAAACTGATTTAACGCTTTACTCGGTTGAAATTTATTTGAAAATATGGTATAATTCATAAAATTACGAATTAAGGTGAATATTGTGAATAATTATTCGGTTGTACTTCCGAGCTATTCAATCGGCGACAATTGCTTGTCACTTGTTGAAAAGATTTGTTCAGCCTCCGGAAGTAAGGCTGTTGTTGTCGGCGGAAAAACCGCTGTTTCAAAAATTAAAGACGATTTGATTTCGACGCTTGCAAATTCAAGCATAAGTATCGTTGATTTTGTCTGGTACGGCGGCGAATGTTCGTTTGAAAATGTCGAAATGCTTAAGGCAAATCCATCGGTTGTCAATGCTGATATGATTTTTGCGGTCGGTGGCGGAAAAGCACTTGATACATGCAAGGCACTTGCAAACGAAATTAATAAGGATGTTTATACGTTCCCGACGATTGCATCAAACTGTGCGGCTACAACCGCTGTTTCAATTATGTATAACCCGGACGGCACATTCAAAGGCCCCAACTTTTTTGACGCGCCGGCAAAGCATGCGTTTATTTATACGCCGGTTATCGCCAAAGCCCCCAAAAGATATATTTGGGCAGGAATGGGCGACACGTATGCCAAGTATTTTGAGGCTGAAATGAGCGCACGCGGAGAGGATTTGGTGCATTATCATTGGCTTGGCAAAAATGTCAGCAGGCTTTGTGTCGACCCTATTCTTCAATATGGTTTAGAAGCTATGCATGCTGTTGAAAACGGTGTCACCTCCGATGCGCTCGACCAAGTTATTCTTGCGGTTGTTGTTACAACCGGCATTGCGTCAATTCTTCTCACTAAGGAACATATTATTGATTATAACACCGGTCTTGCTCACGCAGTATTCTACGCCTTGACCTCATGGCGACATATTGAAGAAAGGCACTTGCACGGCGAGGTTGTCGGCTACGGTATATTAATTCTGCTTCTTGTCGATAATAATAAGGAAATGTTTGACAAGATTTATGCTTTTAACAAATCTGTCGGCTTGCCTGTCTGCTTAAAGGATATTGAAATGTCGCAATCCGATTTGGATAAGCTTGTCCCTGCCGTTTGCGCAATGAAGGATATTGAGCATAATCCTTATGAAATTACTCAGGATATGGTTAAGAATGCTTTTATTAAGCTTGAAAATATAACAAATAATAAGGAGAAATAATTATGACAAAGGTAATTAAAAAAGTATTGTCCGTATTAATGGCAGTTGCCGTTATTGCCGCTGTTTTTGCAGGCTGCTCGTCGAATTCGTCAAACAACGATAATTCAAGCAGCGAAAGAGCGTCAAAGGACGCCGCAAAATTTGCTGTTGTTGCCATGGATGGCTCAAACGGAGCTTTTAAGGATATGGCAGACGGTATTATTGACGAACTTGTCGCAAAGGGTTATAAGAAAGATAACATCGTCTTTAAGGATGCGCAGGGCGACGCAACATCTCTTTCAACAATCATCAATTCGCTTGATGACGGCTCATATTCCGCTATTTTGACAGTCGGCACTCAAGCAACACAAACTCTTGTTAACATCAAATCCGAAACACCATGTTTCTTCTGTGCAGTTTCTGCACCTGTTCAGGCAGGCATTATCACCGATATGAACAAGCCGGATAAATTCGCAACAGGTACTTCAAATGCAATCCCTGTTTCTGATATTGTTAAAATGGGACTTCAGATTACTCCCAATGTTAAAAAATGGGGACTTATTTATTCCGAGTCACAGGTAAATGCAAAAAATACAGTTGATTCCGCAGTTAAATACTTCAAGGGAATCGGCGCTCAATATGAAATCGCAACCGTTGACACGGCAAACGATGTAAAATCAAGCACAGAAATTCTCCTTAAAAAGGGATGCGACGCCGTTTTTGTTCCTAACGACCAAATCGTTCAGCAGGGCGTTGAATCACTTGTTTCAGTTTGCAACGAGGCAGGCGTTCCGACATATTGCTCATCGGCAACAACTGTTAAATCAGGATGCCTTGCAACACTTGCTATTGACGACAAGGGCATTGGAGCTAAAACTGCCGATATGTGCGTTGAGTATATGCAGGGCAAGGCTCTTGAGAATATTCCGTCGATTGTTGTCAGTGTTGATTATTGCACATACAATTCAACAACCGCTGCCGCTCTCCAAAAGGCAAACCCGACTCTTAAATTGGTTACTCCTACTGAGAAAAGCGTAGGACAGAAAATCAATGAAATAAAATAATTTCGTTTTATGCCTCCGTCAACGCGGAGGCAAATTTGGTTAAAGGATATATAATTAATGCAGGTTTATATTTCAGCAATACAAGAGGGCTTTATTTACGGACTTCTTGCATTGGGTATTTACATTTCTCTTAAAATCTTGGATATTCCGGATCTTACAACCGAAGGCTCATTTGGTTTCGGTGCGGCTGTTGCGGCTGTTGTCTCGCTAAAAGGACTTACATATTTGAGCTTTCTCGGCGCATTCTGTGCAGGTGCAATCGCAGGTATAGTTACTGCGCTTTTGCAGATAAAAATAAAGGTGCACCCGGTACTTGCCGGCATTATTACAATGAGCGCGCTTTATTCAATCAATCTTCTTGTCAGAGGCGAGCCTAATCTCGACTTTTCAAACTACACACTGTTTAACGATTTGACAAATTCGCTTGATTTGCGCGGAACGCAGAAAAAAGTTGTGTTTATGATCGTTTCGGCGGCTGTTTGCATTGTGATACTTGCTCTTGTCATTGTATTTTTCAAAACACATTTGGGACTTTGCATCCGTGCGACAGGTGACAATCCCGAAATGGTTAAGGCGTCGTCAATCAATGTCAATTTTTCGCTTATTTTCGGACTTGCTCTTTCAAACGGACTTATTGCACTTTCGGGCGCACTTATGGCGCACTATCAGGGCTTCAGTGACCAAACAGGCTCAAACGGCACTTTGATTTACGGTCTTGCTGCCGTAATTATCGGCGAGGCAATTTTCGGCAAGCGCAATGTTACTCTCGGTTTGATTTCTGCCGTTTTCGGCTCGATTATTTATAAAATTATTGTTGCCTTTGTTGTTAAAGCATCACTTTTCGGCGACAAGAGCGCAAGCCTTATGAAACTTGCCTGTGCGCTTATTGTAACAATTACTCTCATTGTCCCGGAAATTAAAAATCAGATTGCAAATTCAAAGGTAAAGAGGGAGGCGAAAAGAAATGCTTGATATAATTGATGTTTCAAAAACATTCGCTCCCGGAACGGTCAACGAACATATCGCATTGCAAAATGTTTCGCTTCACCTTGACAATGGCGAATTTGTGACGATTGTCGGCTCAAACGGCGCAGGAAAATCAACGCTGTTTAATATGCTTTGCGGCACATATATTCAGGATAAGGGCAAAATTATTCTTGATGATAATGATATAAGCTTTATGCCCGAGCACAAAAGAGCAAAATATATAGGCAGAGTCTTTCAGGACCCGATGAAGGGTACCGCTCCTCATATGACTATTGAGGAAAATTTGGCTCTTGCATATTCTCGTGCAGGCTCAAGCTATTTCTCGCTTGCTGTTTCACCAAAAAAGCGCAAAATGTTTAAAGAATATCTTGCCGCATTTGATATGGGGCTTGAGGACAGAATGAATACAAAAATCGGCTTGCTCTCCGGCGGTCAGCGTCAAGTTGTTACCTTGCTTATGTGTACTGTCGTCACACCCAAACTCCTTTTGCTTGATGAGCACACAGCCGCTCTCGACCCCGTGACTGCCAACAAGGTTATGGATATTACAAACAAAATCGTTAAGGAAAATAAAATTACAACCTTAATGATTACTCATAATATGTCACAGGCGCTCACCACCGGCAACAGAACTATTATGATGGACTCGGGCAATATTATTATTGATCTCGACAGTCAAAAGCGTGAGGGTATGACGGTTACCGATTTGCTCAATCTCTATAAATCTAAAGAAAATAAAGAGTTTGATAATGACAGAATGTTACTCCAAAAATAATTTGTTATTATGTGAAAAAATCCCCGAGGGCAATAACCCTCGGGGATTTTTTATTTGTCGCTTTCGCAATTGAACTCATTGTCCCACGGCCATGGGTCTTTCAGCCAATCGTCGCTGTTTAAGCCGTTTAATGTCAACGGACCGTATTCTGCCTCGTATTCTTTGAGCAGTGCACTGTGCTTTTCGTAATATTTGTTGTATAGTTCAAGGGCTTCCTTGTCATCGGGATGTGTGTCTAAAAACAATCTTGTTTCAACCATTCCGAATTGAAGCGCCGACAAGCGCATAAGCAGCTTCTTTTTCATACAGATTTTACCATCCTTCCGCAAAATTCTTTATTTAAAACAGGAAATATTGTTCCTTTTTCAAGACCTTCGTTGTCGCTGTAGGTCTTCAGCGACTCCTGCAACGGCACATACGCCATTGTAACCGTTGCGTCGGCAGGTATTGCCGCGCGGCTTTTTGTTTCCTTTAAAAACGAAGGGTTAAACAAATCTTCAAATTTTTCCATAATTCAAACTCCTTTCATCAATATATTATGCTTATCACTCGGTTTTGACATATATTTCCATTTTTATTTTGCTCGATTATCTTCGGCTACAATAAATGTTTTTTTGAATATAATGAATTATGATGTTTAAAATGAAGTTTATGTGTGAAAAATATTAGTGAAAATATTTTTTTAAGGGTGATTATCTTGCTTGTTAAACGAGGCGATATATATTATGCCGATTTGAGTCCCGTAGTCGGCTCGGAGCAGGGCGGTGTCCGTCCCGTACTTATAGTCCAAAATGATGTGGGCAACAAGTATTCGCCGACAGTCATTGCCGCCGCAATCACAAGTCGATGCGACAAAAACAATCTTCCCACTCATATTGAGGTGGATGCTCACGATTGCGGACTCGCAAAGGACAGTGTTGTTTTGCTCGAACAGGTCAGAACCATTGACAAACAGCGTTTGCGTGAACGCATGGGCTCGCTTGACAGCGACGATATGGGCAAGGTCAACCGGGCACTCAATGTCAGCTTTGGTCTGTGATTTTGTTCTTTACTATCCTTTCGCTTTATGTTAAAATATATATAGCTGATGCAAAGGAGAATGAATATGAACAAAATCGCTAAATTTGAAAAGGTTTCTTTTGAACAGTTTAAAAAGGATTGGATGAAAAATTTCCCCGACTGCACAAATGTTAAAGAAATATACAACAATATCAAATTGCCGAAAAGGGCAACGGTTGGCTCTGCCGGATATGATTTTTATGCTCCTGCCGATGTTACAATCGAAAAGGGCAAATCAACGCTTATTCCTACGGGCATTCGTTCAAAAATCGCCGACGGCTGGGTGCTTGATATTTTTCCGCGCTCGGGTCTCGGCTTTAAGCACAGAATTCAGCTTGACAACACTGTCGGTATAATTGATGCCGATTATTATAATTCCTCAAACGAGGGCCATATTATGGTTAAACTTTCGTGCGATGCTCATGACGACGGCCACAGCGTAACTGTTTTGGGCGGTGACGGTTTTGCACAAGGTATTTTTCTTCCTTTCGGTATTACCGAGGATGACGATGCCGACGGTATTCGCGACGGCGGATTCGGCTCAACAACCAAATAACGGAATTTGTAACAAAAGCCAAGATTTTCTCTTGGCTTTTAATTATAATTAGTAATAATATAAAATTTATTTTTGTTACTGATTTGTTATTGACTATACTCTCGATTTATCATATAATATAGACCTAGAAAGGGCGTGCATTATGACTATTCTAGTTAAAGATGCTCTCGTTTATATGGGAGACGGATTTGTAAAAAACGATGTTTTAATCAAAAATTCTTTAATAGACGCAATAGGTACCTCCATTTCTGCTAATGGAGTAGATCGTGTTTTCAATGCACAGGACAAGTTTTTAATACCGGGTTTCGTTGATGTTCATGTTCATCTTCGTGAGCCCGGTTTTTCTTATAAGGAAACGATTAAAAGCGGTACCTCAGCCGCTGCAAGAGCCGGTTACACCGCAGTGTGCCCGATGCCGAATATTAATCCTGTTCCCGACTGTGTTGAAAATCTTAAGGCTGAAACGGATATTATTGATAAGGATGCCGTTATCAATGTCTATCCCTTTGCGTCAATCACAAAGGGTAGAAAAGGCGGAGGAGAACTTGTCGATTTTACCTCACTTGCCGATAAGGTTGTTGGCTTTTCGGATGACGGTACGGGAGTTCAAACCGCTGATTGTATGAAAGAGGCAATGCTCCGCTGTGCAAAATTGAACAAAATTATTTCGGCGCACTGTGAGGTTAACGATTTGCTGCGCGGCGGATACATTCACGACGGCGAATATTGCAAAAAGCACAATCACAAGGGTATTTGTTCCGCAAGCGAATATGAGCAAATAGCGCGTGATTGTGAGCTTGCAAAGGAAACGGGCTGTCACTATCATGTTTGTCATATTTCAACAAAGGAAAGCGTTGATATTATCCGCAAAGCAAAGGCAAACGGCGTAAAGGTCACATGTGAAACAGGTCCGCATTATCTGACAATGTGCGATGATGATTTGCAGGAGAACGGCAGATTTAAAATGAATCCGCCACTCCGTTCGGCAGAGGATAAGGCGGCATTGATTGAGGGCTTGTGCGACGGCACGATTGATGTAATTGCAACCGACCATGCGCCTCATTCCGCAGAGGAAAAATCAAAAGGTCTCGAAAAATCGGCAATGGGCGTTGTCGGACTTGAAACAGCATTTGCCGTTCTCTATACAAGACTTGTAAAAAACGGCGTTATAACACTTGAAAAACTTATTGATTTGATGTCGGTCAAGCCGCGCAAAATCTTTTCGCTCCCCGGCGGAGAAATTAAGGTCGGTCAGCCTGCCGATTTGGCACTGCTTGATCTTGATAAAAAATGGACTGTTAATCCCGAGAATTTTGTTACAATGGGCAGAGCAACCCCGTTTGAAAATTGGCAGGTTCAGGGTGAAAATATATTGACTGTTTGTAAAGGAGAAATAGTATATGAAGCCATATGATAAAAAAATTGTGCTTGAAAACGGAAAAGAGTTTTACGGCTACGGCTTTGGCGCAGATGTTACCGCCATAAACGAGCTTGTGTTCAACACATCAATGGTCGGCTATCAGGAGATTATTTCCGACCCGTCATATACCGACCAAATGGTTTGTATGACATATCCTCTTATCGGCAACTATGGCATGACCGACGAGGATTACGAAACAAAAGTTCCGACAATGGGCGGTCTTATCGTCAGAGAATATAACGATTTGCCGTCTAACTTCAGATATACAAAAACATTGTCCGAAGTGCTTTTGGAATATGATATTCCCGGCATCAGCGGCGTTGATACAAGAATGATTACAAGAATAATCCGTGACGAAGGTTCACAAAAAGTTATGATTTGCGATGCAAACAAGCCGCTTGTTGATGCTCTTCAGATGGTGCGCGATTATCAGATACCGACTGATATGGTCTCTCGCGTTTCATGTAAAAAGCGTTGGTATTCAAGAACACCTAATCATAAATACGATGTTGTCGCAATTGACTGCGGCATTAAGCACAATATTATCCGCAAGCTCAATGAAAAAGGATGTAATGTAACCGTTGTTCCGTTTGACACTTCGGCTGACGAAATTATGAAAATGCAACCCGACGGGTTGTTTCTTTCAAACGGACCGGGAAACCCGGAGGATGTTCAACCCGTTATCAATGTTGTTAAAGAACTCCACGGTCAGCTTCCGATTTTCGGCATTTGCCTCGGACATCAAATGATTTCGCTTGCTCTCGGCGCAAAAACATTTAAAATGAAATTCGGTCACAGAGGCGGAAATCATCCTGTTATGAATATTGAAACAGGCAAAATTGAAATTACCTCTCAAAACCATTCATATGCAGTAGATGTAAAGTCACTTGAGGGAACACCGCTCACGTTGACTCATAAAAACCTACTCGACGATACGGCAGAGGGCGTTGAATCAGCAGAAAATAAGCTGTTTTCTGTTCAGTATCACCCGGAGTCAGCACCCGGTCCGCAGGACAGCGCATATTTGTTTGATAAATTCATTGATTTGATGGCAAAGGAGGCTGAGTAATATGCCAAAACGCACTGATATACATAAGGTACTTGTAATCGGCTCAGGTCCGATTGTTATCGGACAAGCTGCAGAATTTGACTACTCCGGCACACAAGCCTGTCTTGCACTCAGAGAAGAGGGCTATGAGGTTGTTCTCATCAACTCAAACCCTGCAACAATTATGACCGACACCGATATTGCCGACAAGGTTTATATGGAGCCGCTCAATCTTGAATATGTCGCTCGTATAATCAGACACGAAAGACCCGACGCAATTTTACCGTCACTCGGCGGTCAAACAGGACTCAACCTTGCTGTTCAACTCGCTAAAAAAGGCGTTTTGCAGGAGTGCGATGTTGAGATTTTGGGCACTAATTTTGAAGCTATCGAAAGAGCAGAGGACAGAGAATTGTTCAAGGAACTTTGCGAGTCGCTCGGCGAGCCGGTATTGCCGTCGGAAATCGCAAACACCCTCGAAGAGGGTCTTAAGGCTGCCAACGATATAGGTTATCCGGTCATTCTCCGCCCTGCTTTTACACTCGGCGGTACAGGCGGCGGCTTTGCTTATAATGAAGAAGA
Organism: Oscillospiraceae bacterium; assembly: GCA_003526845.1. GTDB lineage: Bacteria > Bacillota > Clostridia > Oscillospirales > Acutalibacteraceae > Eubacterium_R. Next base: position 47,077 of record DPVM01000009.1, on the reverse strand, counting down.
ATGTAAGCTTATGCTCAAAAATGCACTTGCTCTTTCTCCCGTGCATCAGGTGCTTGTCGAAAAATCAATCAAGGGATATAAAGAAATCGAATACGAAGTAATGCGCGATGCAAATGACACCGCAATTACTATTTGTAATATGGAAAATATCGACCCGGTCGGCGTTCATACCGGCGACTCGGTTGTTGTTTGTCCGTCACAAACGCTTACCAATAAAGAATATCAAATGCTCCGTGATTCTGCTCTCAAAATTATCCGTGAGCTTAAAATTGAGGGCGGTTGCAATGTTCAGTTTGCACTTGATCCGCTTTCGTTCCAATATTACCTTATCGAGGTTAACCCGAGAGTATCGCGTTCATCAGCGCTTGCATCAAAGGCTTCGGGTTATCCGATTGCAAGGGTTTCGGCAAAAATCGCAGTAGGAATGCATCTTGACGAAATCCAAATCGCAAACACTCCTGCTTCGTTTGAGCCAACTCTCGACTATGTCGTATCAAAGATTGCACGCTTCCCGTTTGATAAATTCGCAGATGCCAACAATACTCTCAACACTCAAATGAAAGCAACAGGAGAGGTTATGGCTATCGGCAGAACTGTTGAGGAATCGCTCCTTAAAGCTGTTCGTTCACTTGAAATCGGCGTTTGTCACCTATATGATAAAAAATTTGACTCATATACTCAGGAAGATTTGCTTGAATACATTAAGAACGGCACTGATGACAGATTGTTTGCAATTGCACAGCTCATCAGGCTCGGTGCAGACCTCAACCTGATTTATAATGCAACTAAAATTGATATGTTCTTCCTTGAAAAATTTAAGAATATTGTCGATTTTGAATCAACAATCGTTGCAAATACGGGCGATTTAACCGTCCTCAAGGACGCCAAAAAAATGGGCGTTTCTGACAAATTCATCGGTATGTGCTGGCGAATGACCGAGGCGGATATATTCAAATTAAGAAAGAAAAACAATATTTTCCCGGTTTATAAAATGATTGATACGTGCGCGTCTGAGTTCGATTCATATGTTCCTTATTTCTATTCAACCTATGAAGAGGAAAACGAGTCGATAGTCAGCGATAAGAAAAAGATTATCGTTCTCGGCTCGGGTCCTATCAGAATCGGTCAGGGTGTTGAGTTTGACTATTCAACTGTTCATGCTATTTGGTCAATCAGAGCTGCAGGATATGAGGCAATTATTATAAATAACAACCCCGAAACAGTTTCAACTGACTATACAACCTCCGACAAACTTTATTTTGAGCCGCTCACTGTTGAGGATGTAATGAATATTGTTTGTCTTGAAAATCCGCTCGGCATAGTTGTGTCGCTCGGCGGTCAAACCGCAATAAACCTTGCGCCTCCGCTTGATGCTCTCGGCGTTCCGATTATCGGTACTGATGTTGAGGCTATCGATAGAGCAGAAAACAGAGATTCATTTGAAAAGGTAATGAACGATCTCGGTATTCCGCAACCAAAAGGACTTGCCGTAACAGATATTGAAGAGGGCGTTAAGGTTGCCGAAAGCATCGGCTATCCGGTTCTTGTTCGTCCGTCATTCGTTCTCGGCGGCAGAGCGATGCAAATTGTCGCAAACGAGGAGTCTCTTCGCCACTATCTGCAAACGGCCGTTGAAATCAACACAGAGCAACCCGTTCTTGTTGATAAATACATTATGGGACGCGAGCTTGAGGTTGATGCTATATGCGACGGCAAGGATGTCTTCGTTCCCGGTATTATGGAGCATGTTGAGAGAACAGGTGTCCATTCGGGCGACAGTATTTCAATTTATCCTACATTCTCGGTTTCACAGGCTGTTAAGGACAAAATACTTGATTATACGGTTAAACTCGGCAAAGCAATCGGTATTATCGGACTTTATAACATTCAGTTTATAGCTGATGAAAAGGACGATGTTTATGTAATTGAGGTCAACCCTCGTTCGTCAAGAACAGTTCCGTTCCTTTCAAAGGCTACCTCTGTTCCTATGGCTCACATTGCTACACAGGTTATTTTAGGTCACTCTTTAAAAGAACAGGGATACACCGAGGTTTATCCGAAAGAGAAAAAACGCTGGTATGTTAAGGCGCCGGCATTCTCATTCAGCAAGCTTAAGGGTATGGACACATACCTTTCACCCGAAATGAAATCAACAGGTGAGGCAATCGGTTACGATAAGAGCCTTACAAGAGCACTTTACAAGGCAATTCAGGCGTCGGGCATGCATGTTTCAAACTACGGCACAGTTCTTGTAACAATCGCTGACCAGGATAAGCCGACGGCATTGCCGCTTATCAAACGCTTTTATGATCTCGGATTTAATATCGAGGCAACCGAGGGCACGGCAAAATATCTTAAGGAACACGGCATAAGAACCCGCGTGAGACAAAAATTAACAGCTGATGACAGCGATGAGATTTTGAAAGCTCTCCGTCAGGGCCATATCGCATATGTTATCAATACAATTGATATTAACGCAGGCGACTCACATTCTGACGGCAGCGAAATTCGCCGCGCGGCTGTTGATAATAATGTCACGATGTTTACATCGCTCGATACTGTTAAAGTTCTGCTTGATGTTCTCGAGGAAATCACCTTGGGCGTTTCAACGATTGATGCAGAGTAATAAAAGCTGATTTAAGGATTATTCTATGTATAAACAAAATAAATATAAAATCTTATCTAATGAGCCGCTCACCAAGGATGTTTACAAAATGGTGCTTGAGGGCGATACGGAATATATAACCGCTCCGGGTCAGTTTATAAATATTGCGATTGACGGCAAATACCTGCGCCGCCCGATTTCGGTTTGCGATTATGATGGAGATTGCATTACGATTATATATAAGGTTGTAGGTGAGGGCACAGAGCAAATGTCGGCACTCAAAATCGGCACGGTGCTTGATGTTCTTACAGGACTCGGTAACGGCTACGATATTTCAAAATCGACAAAGCCCCTTTTGATAGGCGGCGGTGTTGGTGTTCCGCCGATGTATAACCTTGCAAAAACGCTTATTGCAAACGGACAGGTACCTACTGTGATTTTAGGTTTTAATACTGTCGATGAGGTGTTTTATGAACAGGAATTCAAGGCTCTCGGCTGTGATGTCTTTGTTACAACAGCAGACGGCTCATACGGTATCAAGGGCTTTGTAACCGATGCGCTTGCTGGTATTGATTTTGACTATTTTTACACTTGTGGTCCGTTGCCTATGTTCAAAGCAATTTATAACGCTGTCGATAAGGACGGTCAGTTCAGCTTTGAAGAAAGAATGGGTTGCGGCTTTGGCGCATGTATGGGTTGCAGTTGTAAAACAAAATACGGCAACAAGCGAATTTGTAAGGATGGACCCGTGCTTGAAAAGGAGGAGATTATATGGTAGATTTATCGGTTAATCTTGCCGGTATGCAAATGGATAATCCTATCGTTCCGGCATCGGGCACATTCGGTTTCGGCAACGAGTTCAAAGATTTTTACGATATTAATATTCTCGGCTCATTTTCATTCAAGGGCACAACAAAGGACGCGCGCTTCGGCAATCCGACACCGCGTATAGCGGAGTGTAAAAACGGAATGATAAACGCAGTCGGTTTGCAAAATCCGGGCGTTCATCATGTTATTGAACACGAGTTGCCGGAGTTGAAAAAATATTTTCATAAAAAGGTTATTGCCAATGTTTCGGGGTTCAGTGTTGGGGATTATGCATATACATGCAGTCTGCTTGATAAAGAGGAACAGGTCGGCATTTTAGAGGTTAATGTTTCCTGCCCGAATGTTCACGGCGGAGGCATGAGCTTCGGCACAGACCCGCAATGCGCTGCTGAGGTTACAAGAGCCGTTAAGGCAGTCACGACAAAGCCGGTGTTCATTAAATTAAGCCCGAATGTAACCGATATTGTTTCAATCGCAAAAGCGTGCGAGGAGGCAGGCGCTGATGGTATTTGTCTCATTAACACATTGCTTGGCATGCGTATAGATATTAAGCGAAGACAGCCCGTTATTGCAAACAAAATGGGCGGATTCAGCGGCGACGCGGTTTTTCCCGTTGCTGTCAGAATGGTTTATCAGGTTGCAAAGGCTTGCAATATTCCTGTTATGGGTTGCGGCGGCGTTTCAAGTGCCAAGGATGTCATCGAAATGATGATGGCAGGTGCAACAGCCGTTCAGGTTGGAGCGGCAAATCTTGTTAATCCGTATGTCTGCAAAGAAATTATAGAAACATTGCCGATTGAATGTGAAAAACTCGGCATTGATAAATTAAGTGATATTATAGGAGTAGTTGACTGATGGGAAAGGATGTAATCATCGCTTGCGATTTTGCAAGCGCAAAGCAAACATTTGATTTTCTTGACAAATTTACCGAGGAAAAGCCTTTTGTAAAAATCGGTATGGAGCTTTTTTATGCCGAGGGTCCCTCAATTGTCCGCGAAATCAAAAAAAGAGGACACAAGATTTTTCTTGATTTAAAACTTCACGATATTCCGAACACTGTTAAAAAATCAATGGCTGTTCTTTCAAATCTTGATGTTGATATGACAAATCTTCACGCCGCCGGCACAATTGACATGATGAAAGCGGCTCTCGAGGGTTTGACAAGACCCGACGGCACAAGACCGCTTCTTATCGCCGTTACACAGCTCACTTCAACAAGCGAAGAGAGAATGCAAAACGAGTTGTTAATCAATGCGTCAATCAACGATACTATTGTTAAATATGCCAAAAATGCGGCAGAGGCAGGGCTTGACGGCGTTGTTTGCTCACCGCTTGAGGCAGGAATGGTTAAAGATAATTGCGGCAAAAGCTTTATCACGGTTACACCGGGAGTCAGATTTGCCGATGGTGAGGTAGGCGACCAAGTTCGTGTTACCACTCCGGAAAAGGCAAAAGAAATCGGCTCGGACTATATCGTAGTCGGCAGACCTATTACTCAGGCAGACGACCCGGTTGCCGCTTATCGCAGATGTTGTAAGGAATTTATCGGTTGATTATTTTTAGGAGGACATTATGAATATTACAAAGGAATTAATCGCAAAAGACCTGTTGTCAATTCAGGCAGTATTTTTAAAGCCGGATGATCCGTTTACATGGGCTTCGGGTATCAAATCCCCGATTTATTGCGACAACAGACTCACTCTTTCAGCTCCGTCGGTCAGAAAAAATGTTGAGGACGGACTTGCTGAAATTGTTAAGGAATATTATCCCGATGCCGAAATGCTTATGGGCACCTCAACCGCAGGTATCGCTCACGCCGCTATCACTGCAACAATTCTTGATATGCCTATGGGTTATGTTCGCTCGGGTCATAAGGACCACGGCAGACAAAACCAAATCGAGGGCAAGCTTGAAAAAGGCACAAAGGTTGTTGTTATCGAGGATTTGATTTCAACAGGCGGCTCTGTTATCGAGGTTGTCGATGTCCTTCGCGAGGCAGGCGCAGAGGTTTTGGGTATCGCTTCAATTTTCACATACGGCTTGCAAAAGGGAATTGACAGACTTGCTGCCGCAAATGTAAAAAATGTTTCTCTCTCAAATGCGGATGTGCTTGTAAAAGTTGCCGCTGACGAAGGATATATCAAGGAAAACGATATTAAGAAACTTAATGCGTTTTTTGCCGATACATCAGATCCTTCATGGATGACATTATAATTTATTGCAAAAGAGGTTAATGAAAATGCGTCATTTGCTTGATACAACAGACTTGTCGCTTGATGAAATCGACGATATTATTTCACTTGCGACGGATATTATCTCAAATCCTAAAAAATATGCTCATGTTTGCGACGGTAAAAAGCTCGCAACGCTTTTCTTTGAGCCAAGCACCCGTACACGCCTTTCGTTTGAGGCGGCAATGTATGAGCTTGGCGGAAATGTTATCGGTTTTTCCGAGGCGTCGTCAACTTCTGCATCAAAGGGCGAAACAGTTGAGGACACAGTAAGAATAGTTTCAAATTATGCCGATATTATTGCAATGCGCCATCCGCTTGAGGGTGCTCCGCGTGTTGCGGTAACAAAAACACTTGTGCCGATTATAAACGCAGGCGACGGAGGTCACGCTCACCCGACACAAACGCTTGCCGATTTACTTACTTTTTTCAGAGAAAAGGGCAGACTTGATAATCTCACAATCGGTCTTTGCGGTGACTTGAAATTCGGCAGAACGGTTCATTCTCTCATTAAAGCAATGTGCAGATATAAAAATATCAAATTTGTTCTCATTGCGCCTAATGAACTTCAGGTTCCCGACTATATTATCAAGGATGTACTCGAGCCGAGCGGCACAAAATATGTCCAGGTTGAAAGCATGGATGCCGTTATGCCGGACCTTGATGTTTTGTATATGACGAGAATACAACGCGAAAGATTTTTCTCTGCCGAGGAATATTTAAAATACGAAAACGCTTTTATTCTCGACCTTGACAAACTTGAAAACGCCAAAAGCGATTTGACAATTATGCACCCGTTGCCGCGTGTAAACGAAATCGCAACCAATGTTGACGATGATCCGCGTGCAAAGTATTTTGAGCAGGCGCTCAACGGAAAATATGTGCGTATGGCGCTTATTATGACATTGTTGAAATGGGGTGGACAGCTTGAATATTGATTCTATCGAAAACGGATATGTCATCGACCATATCCCGGCAGGCAGAGCAATGCGCGTTTATGAAATTCTCAACCTTTCAAAACTTGATTGTCAGGTTGCTATTATCACAAACGCAAAGTCAAAGAAAAATAAATCAAAGGATATTATCAAAATCAACGATTTGATAGACCTTGATTTGGATGTGATTTCATATATCGCTCCCGATGCCACCGTTAATGTTATCAGGGACAGCGTTCGCGTTGAGAAAAAGACGCTCACGCCGCCGAAACAGCTTGTAAATGTCATCAAGTGTCCTAACCCGCATTGCATTTGCAATAATGAAAATATCGACCATATTTTCAAGCTTACGGATGCAAATCCGACATATCGCTGTATTTATTGCGAAACAAAATCAAATTAATATTCAGTTTATATTTAAAGTCCGAAAACATCAGTTTTCGGACTTTTTTTGCGTTTCTTTCTATTATCTTTTTTCATTAATAAACATTATCTAAACTGTGTTGACAAAATACTGTTAATGTGTTAATTATAAGTTAGATAAGTGCACATTTTTTTTACAATATTAAGTGCGTGTTAAATATATATCACTTGAAAAAACGAGGTGAAATTATGAAAAACAAAAATCGTAAAAAGTCAATAATTATTGCAATAGTTGTAGTTGTGCTGTGTTTAGTCGGCTATAAAATAGCGGATAAGGTGTCATATCCTTTGGTGAGAGCAAAAGCTGTGCTTTATTTAGCCGATAAATACGATGCAAAAATTTCAGATTTTGAAATGACGGATTATATACATTCAAGATTTATTATTGAGGATGAAAACCCTTATGATTTAAAGTTTAAACCGAAATGGAAAGACTTTGCATTTGAGTTTAAATACAAAGACAGGAAGTTTATTGTCAACAGATATAAAGGCAAATTTTATGACGATTATCAGCTTGAAGATATTGAAAAATGGTGCTCCGATTGGTTGAAAAACAATGTTGATGACAGAATGTTTGCCGTTGCCATAGATAGCAGGGACATTATTTTGTATCAAAGAGCAAGCAAAAAAGGAAATAAATATATTCTTAATCAAGATGATGCTGTCGATTTCCTTAATACTCATGCATACGAAGACCTTGGTGAACCGATGTTTTATTTCTTTTATAAGTGTGACAGAAATGTGTCATTTTATGACGATATGTATCTTTCAAATCTAATTGCGGCAAAAATAGATTCAAAACTCGATTTGAATTATGATGTCTATTTAGCAACGAATGATGTTGTCGGCAGTTCAACTACGAAAACGAGAATTGTTTGGTGCAGAGAATATTCTCAAAATAATTTGGATTAGCAGATAATATGTAAAAGTAAGGAGAGGATATTATGAAATCGTCAAAGAAAACGAAAACAAAAATCATTGTCGCAGTACTTGCTGTTTGTTTGGCAGTATTCGGAGTGTATAAATTTGTTGATACATATTCTCATTCGTATGCGGAAAATAAGGTTATAAATTATCTGTGCCAAAAATATGACGAGGATGCCTCTGCCTTTGAAGTTCTCGATTACAGACAAGCCGGGATTGGATTTAGAGATAACGGTTTAATAATCGGTAATATAGTTTGGGTTAATTTTGCGTTTGAAGTTAAATACAACGATAAAACATTTTTTGTAAAAAAATACAAAGGTGAATATTATGATGATTATCAGCTTGAGGACATTGAAAAATGGTGTACCGATTGGCTGAAAGATAATGTTGACGAAAGATTTACCGGCTTTAATTTGGAAACCGATGACATTATTTGGTATCTAATAACAGAAAAAAGAGGAAATAAGTATTTAATTACAGAATCAAATGCAGAGGAAATATTGAATTGCGTTCCTTTTAGAGAATTTAATCGCTATGATTATGACAGCACGGTGTTTTATTATGACGGCTCCAAAGAGAGTGATACCGATAATTTAGATGAAGAATTGATGAAAAAATTGAATGATAAACTGTTGCTTCCCTCAAATTCCTATTGCTGTGAGGGTACTGTTAAATTATTTGTTTCAAAGAGTTTTGATACAGATGTTCCTTGCTTTTATGAATCAAATCGTAAGTATATTTGTAGGAAATAATTATGAAAATAAAAAAGCTGTTATCAATAATTTTATCATTTGCAATAATATTAACAACTGTAGCAATTATGCCTTTCAAAGGCGATGCAGGCGTAAAATCAGAGTTTGTTGCGTCATATTCGGGTACATATGCATAATCAAAATGTGGTGAAATTATGAAAAACAAAAATTGTAAAAAGTCAATAATTATTGTCG
>DPVM01000009.1:0-38031 GCA_003526845.1 Oscillospiraceae bacterium | reverse complement strand
GTAAAAAGTCAATAATTATTGTCGCTGTAGTTGTCATTTGTTTTGCAGTATTCGGTGCATACAAATTTGTTGATACTTATTCGCACTCATACGCTGAAAATAAGGCAATCAACTATTTGTGTCAAAAATATGATGAGGACGCCTCTGCTTTTGAAGTGCTTGATTATCAGCAAGCGCGCTATGTTCGCAGAGATAACGGCCATTTTTTCGGATACAAGAGGGAATGGGTTGATTTTTCGTTTAAAGTTAAGTATAAAGGCAAGATAATGTTTGTGAAAAAGTATAACAGAGTGTATTTTGATGATTACCAAATTACTGACATACAAAAGTGGGGAACCGATTGGTTAAAAGAAAATGTTGATGAAAATATTGTGGGATTTGATTTGGACAGCTATGATATTTTGCAGTATCAGCAAAATAAAAACAAGGGCAATTATTATATAATGATGCAAACGGATATTGAAGAATTTTTAGATTCGTTTACATATAACGACAATTCAACCTATACTTTTTATTTCTGTGTTCCGAAAATTGACCCTGAAAACATAACTCCCTATGCATTCAATATTGTTAATAAGTTGAATACAAAACTAACACTTAATGAAATTTCAACTCAGTACGAAGATGACGGTAAACTTGAGTTAAAAGTACAAGACAGTAAATATATTGATTGGCGCCACATTTGGGAACATATTGATTAGACGATTATGAATAATTCGATTTTTTAAAAGGGGAAAAATCATGAAAATAAAAAAATTTTATCAATAATTTTATCGTTTGCAATAATATTAACAACTGTAGTTGTTATACCATTTAAAAGCAAAGCAAGCCCAAAATCGGTGTTTGTTGCGTCATATTCGGGTACATATGCATAATCAAAATGGGGTGAAATTATGAAAAACAAAAATCGTAAAAAGTCAATAATTATTGTCGCTGTAGTTGTCATTTGTTTTGCAGTATTCGGTGCATACAAATTTGTTGATACTTATTCGCACTCATACGCAGAGAATAAGGCAATCAATTATTTGTGCCAAAAATATGATGAGGACGCTTCTGCTTTTGAAGTGCTTGATTACCAACAATCAGGCTACGCTCGCAGAGATACAGGTCAAATAATAGGTGAAAGAGTATGGATAAATTTTTCTTTCGAAGTTAAATACAAAGAAAAAAGCTTTTTTGTTAAAAAGTATAAAGGAAAGTATTATGACGATTATCAGCTTGAGGATATTGAAAAATGGGGTACGGATTGGTTAAAAAACAATGTTGATAAGCGCTTCACAGGTTTTGATTTCAGTAGTGATGATATTATTCAGTATCAAAAAGCACAAAGAAAAAGAAATAAATATATAATTAAGCAATCCGATGCAGAAGAAATAATTAGTTTTATTGCAAATAATGACAAAGAAAAAAATGATCGTTTGAGTAATTTTTATTATCAAGGGGATTCTTCTGATAATGAAATAACAGCAAATGAATTAAGTTCAAAGTTAATTAAGAAATTTAAATTTAACGAAACGCCGCTTTTCACTGATTGTGATACGGTTGAAGTTTTTATTTATAAGCAATCAAAGTATAATAAATTTGATGTTTATGAGTGGACTCGTCGGATGATGGGAAGTGTATGGAGAAACTGATTATGAAAACAAAAAAATTTTTATCAATAATTTTATCGTTTGCAATAATATTAACAACTGTAGCAATTATGCCTTTCAAAGGCGATGCAAGCCCAAAATCAGCGTTTGTTGCGTTATATTCGGGTACATATGCATAATCAAAATTGGGTGAAATTATGAAAAACAAAAATCGTAAAAAGTCAATAATTATTGTAGCTGTAGTTGTCATTTGTTTGGCAGTATTCGGTGTATATAAATTTGTTGATACATATTCTCATTCATACGCCGAGAATAAGGCAATCAATTATTTGTGCCAAAAATATGACGATGATGCCTCTGCTTTTGAGGTTCTCGATTACCAACAATCAGGATTTGGCTGGAGTGATAACGGTCATATAATTTCGGAAAGAGTATGGATTGATTTTACTTTCGAGGTTAAATATAACGGAAAGAAATTTTTTGTAAAAAAGTATAAGGGCAAATATTATGATGATTATCAACTTGAAGATATCGAAAAATGGTGCACTGATTGGTTGAAAAATAATGTTGATGAAAGATTTACGGGTGTTGATCTTGATACATATGACATTATTTGGTATCAAAAAACGCAAAGAAAGGGAAACAAATATTTAGTTAAACAATCAGACGCAGAAGAAATTTTAAATAGTGTTACATTCAATGAACTCGATGATGATTTTCAAGGAACTATATTTTTTTATAGCAGTGAAAATGAATCCGATGCCGGTAAATTAAATGATGAATTACTTAATAAATTGAACGAAAAGCTCACACTTAGTGAAAATAGCTGTTGCAGTTGGGGCACTGTTGAACTAAAGATGTTAAAGAATTTTTTAGAATATCATACTAATTTTTATGAATCGCGTCGTTGGATTTCTTGAGAGGAGAAAATTTATGAAATTAAAAAGAATAATATCAATATTGATGTCAATTACAATTTTATCAATGAAGTTTGCATTCCCGGCAATCAATTCAAACGCACAACCGTCTCATAATTTTGCCGCTTTTAGCGGAACTTACGATTATGAATCACCGGCTAACAATTCATCGACTGTTTTGGACTTAATATCTGTATAAATAGCAAAGGCATATTACCGATTTTGGTAATATGCCTTTATAGTTTGTTTTATTTTATTCTGTCGATAACGGCTTGTGCCTCACTGTAAATTCTTTCGATGTCCGTGTTGATGAACTCTCCGTTTTCGTAAAGGATTTTGCCGTTTATCATCGTCATTTTAACATTTTCCTTTGAGCCGCTGTAAACAATGTTTTTTGTGATATTGTTTATCGGCTGCATATTCGGTCTGTGCATATCAATAACTATCAAATCGGCTGTCTTGCCCTCGTTGATTACATCGCATTCGTCAAGCCCCATACAATGAGCCGAGCCGATTGTTGCCGCTTTCAAAATTGCGTTTGCATCGGTCGATGCGGCGTCGCAGTCATTGATTTTTTGCGTTGCGGCAATCAAATACATTTCGCGGAACATATCAAGCGCGTTGTTGCTTGCCGGCCCGTCTGTTCCTACAGCAAGATTAATGCCCAAGTCCATCATCTTTGAAACAGGCGCAATGCCAGACGCAAGTTTGCAGTTTGAGCCTGCATTGATTACCGCCCAAACCCCTCGCTTTTTATAAATTTCGAGGTCACTGTCATCAACCCAAACGCTGTGATATGCGCCGCCTCCGTAGTTGAACAGCCCAAGCTCGTCAAATAATGTGGTTGGGGATTTTCCGTATCTTTCGATACAGCCCTCAACCTCGGATTTCGTTTCGCTCGAGTGCATAAATACAGGCGCAGAGTATTTTTCGGCAAGTTGTGATATGCCTTGCATAATTTCTTTTGATGTTGTATATTCGGCGTGAAAGCCTAATTTGTACGACACAAGCTCGTCATAATTGTTATATTTGTTGTAATATTCCTCGAGCTTTTCAACAGATTCCTTGAAATTATTAACCGCACCGCACATAACCGTCCTAAATCCGAAATCGACGGACGCTTTTGCCATATTTTCCGGAAAATAATACATATCAAAGCATGCTGTGATTCCGCTTGTCAGGTATTCCAAAAACGCAAGTTTTGACAATTTGTAAATATCGTCGCCGTTGAGCTTTGCTTCCAACGGAAAGATTTTGTCATTCAGCCATGATGAAAGCGGCAAATCATCGGCAAACGAGCGTCCGAATGTCATTGCCGAGTGGGTGTGTGCATTTTTAAATGACGGCATCAGCAAATTGCCGTTTAAATCGTAAATTCTGTCGGCTTTAATGTCGCTTTCGCCGATTTTGACTATTTTGCCGCCGTCAACATATACGTCTGTCGATTCAATTTCAAAATCCTTGTTTAAAACAAGTCCGTTTGTAAATTTAATCATTGTTTCTTATCCTTTCAAGCCCTTCTTTAAACGGCGCTTTTATTATTCCTCTGTCCGTGATAATTGCCGTTATAAGCTCGTGGTCGGTCACATCAAAGGCAGGGTTGTAGCATTTCGTTTCGGGTAGAGCCATTGGCTTTTCATACCACATTGTTTTGATTTCGTTGCTGTCGCGCTCCTCAATCACAATGTCGTCGCCTGTCGGGCAATTGTAATCAATTGTGGAGTAGGGACCGAGAACATAAAACGGTATATTATAGTATTTTGCAAGCACGGCAACGCCCGATGTGCCGATTTTGTTAGCAATATCGCCGTTTGCCGCTATTCTGTCAGTTCCGACAAGTACAGCGTCGATTTTGCCCTGTTTCATCACAAGGCTTGCCATATTGTCACAAATCAATGTGACATCAACGCCTGCTTTTTCAAGCTCGTACGATGTCAGCCTCGCACCCTGCAAAAGCGGACGGGTTTCGTCTGTGTATGCATGAAAGGTGTATCCTTTTTCCTTTCCGAGCAAGAGGGGACCGAGTCCCGTGCCATACTCGCTTGTCGCAAGCGCCCCTGCGTTGCAGTGAGTCAAAATGCCGTCACCGTCATGAAGCAGTGATAATCCGTATTCGCTGATTTTGCGGCACATTTCTTTGTCTTCGTTGTGTATTGCTATAGCTTCGTCGATTAAATTTTTGCCGCTGTTGTAAGCGTTTAACATTCTTTCGGTCGCCCACGAAAGATTAACCGCAGTCGGGCGTGCTGTGTCAAGATATTTTTTCAGCGCTGCCTTATCCTCGTCAAGCAATGCCATTGCATAGCCTGCAAAAATTCCGATTGCCGGTGCTCCTCTTACACGTAGTTTTTTTATACATTCAAAATAATCCTCTTTTGTTTTTGGAGTTATGTATTTTTCTTCATTCGGCAACAGTGTTTGGTCAAGCAAATAAAGCGTGCCGTTTTCATATTTTATGTTTTCCATACTATAGCCCTTCCGTATTATTCGATTTTGTTATATTGCCTTAACGGTTTCCTTAATCAATTTTTCAAACTGCGGTGCAACCTTGTGTGCCGCCTCGTTGACTTCCTCGCCCGAAAGCGGTTTGTCAAGTATTCCGCACGCAAGGTTTGTAATCAAACTTATTCCGCAAACCTTAAAGCCGCAGTGATTGGCAGCGATTGCCTCGGTAACTGTGCTCATTCCGACAGCATCTGCACCGAGTAGGGAAAGCATTTTTATTTCTGCCGGCGATTCAAATTGAGGACCTTTAAGCTGTGCGTACACGCCGCTGTGCAAAGTTATATTGTTGTTCTTTGCAACGGCTTTGATTGCTTTTTGCAAGTCCTTATCATATGCGTTACTCATATCGGGAAATCTTGTTCCAAACTCGTCAATGTTTTTGCCGATTAACGGACTGTCTACAAAACACGAAATGTGGTCCTTAATCATCATAAAATTGCCGACACTCAAATTTCTGTTGATTCCGCCGCAGGCGTTTGTAAGAATCAGCTTTTTTGCACCAAGCAGTCGCATTAAACGAATGGGCATAACAACCTGACTCGGTGAATATCCCTCATATAAATGGAGCCTGCCTTGCATAAGCACAATATTTTTGCCGCCGATTTTACCGAAAACAAATTGCCCCTTGTGAGACGGTGCGGTGGAAACGGGCATATCTGTTATTTCGCGATAGGGGACAGTTGCCGTGATTTCAATAGTATCTGCCAATGCGCCGAGACCCGAGCCGAGGACAATTGCGGTTTCAGGAATTTCATCGGTAAATTTTCTTATTTCTTCAATTTGTTTTTCGTACATAATTGCCACCTTGCTTATAAATTATAATCATATTATAAATTATAAGGCGTAGTAAATCAAATAAATTTTAATATTCTATTGCAATATTATTTTTTATTTGCTATTATTATAAACAGATGATTATTTTGCTCAGTGTGTCCGTGGGATGCAATTGTGCAAATTTCTTGTTGGAGGAAATCATATGAAAAAAATTGTATCTGTTATGCTTGCTGTTGTTTTGGCTGTAAGCTGTGCTTTCGCTTTTGCCGGCTGTTCAAAAAAGAACAACGCAAAATATGATGTTGTGCTTTTGACCGATGGTGCAACCGTTACCGACGGTGCTCAAAACGAAAGTGCGTGGAACGGTGTAAAAGCTTATTGCGATGAAAAAAATCTTTCCTATCGTTATTTTCAACCGGGGCTCGATGAAAACGGCGAGTTGACTGTTGAATGCATTAAAAATTATTTTGAGCTTGCCGCAAATGCAGGCGCAAAATATATCGTTTTGCCGGGCGATGCATATTCGGTTGCGGTACACGAATATGCAGGTACATACAAAGATATTAAATTTCTCCTTGTTGACGCTAAAGAAAAAAGTGCCGACGGAGTTGATTCTACAGATGAAAATGTAATGTGCATTGATTTTAACGAACTTCAGGCAGGTTTTCTCGCAGGTTATTCATCTGTAATTGACGGCTTTACAAAACTCGGCTACTTCGGCTCTGTTAAATCGGAAACCTCGGGCGGCTACGGCGCAGGTTATGTTCAGGGCGCGGCTTACGCTGCTGATCAACTCGGCGTACCGGTATCACTCGATTATGCCGATTATGACAGTCCGATCTTAGACTATGACTATACAGTTAATGTAAAACCCGAATATGTTAAAATCCCAACCGATAAGGACGGCAAAAAGCAGGAAGACTACTTCACAATCAAGGTTGTAAACGGACAAGGTTCCGGCACATACAAAAACGGTGAAAATGTTACAATTACCGCCGCTCCTGCCGAAAAAGGCAAGGCTTTCGATCATTGGGAAAAGAAAAGCGATACCGATGGCGTTAAGGATAAAAAAGTTAATATTTCTTCCGACAAAAAATCAACAATGAATCTCCTTGTCGGCGATTGCGACGCTACGATTACCGCAGTTTATAAGGACGCTGATACCGTTCCGATTAACATTGTTGTTGATTCCGAAACAAAAGATACGTTTAATGTTCTTAAAGACAGCAAAACTTCTGTTACAGCTCCTGCGGCAAAATCAGGCTATGTTTTTGACCATTGGGAGTCACAAAATCAGGACGCAATTTCCGATGCAAAGAGTGTAACAACCGATGTTTCAGTTTCGGATAAAGGCATTGATGTCACCGCAGTATATGTTAAGTCAGAAAATCCGACATTTAATGTCGTAGTTGAAAACGGCTCAGGCTCAGGCTCATATGTTAAGGATGAGGTTGTAAATATCGTTGCCGATGCTCCGGCTGAAGGAATGATGTTCTCTAAATGGGTTAATGCCGATAATCAAGGTCTTGCATGCGGCCTTTTAATGAAAAATGAGCTTTCTTATTCAACAAGCTTTACAATGGTTGACAGATTTGCCTCTGTTGTCGAAAAGATGATTGACGGCGGCGACCAGGTTGTATTCGGCGGAGGTAATCCTCTTATGGATTCCATTTACACAGCCGGCGAGAACTTTGATTTCAAGACATACGGCTATAATGCCGGATTCAATCAAAGCAGCCGCGATGACTGTTGGGCATCTGTTGTTACAGATTACGGCGCAGCGGTTAAGCTTGCCCTTGAAAGCTATAAGGGCGGCACAACAATTTCCGCAGATTGCTCGAACAATTGTCTTTATGTAACAAATAAGAGCCTTGATAAAAATGACAAGGATAACTACAACGAAAAATATGCCGCTGTTTACAAGGAACTTGCGTCAACAAACAGTAAAATCAAGCTTATTCCTGTTTCATCGGGCGCAGATGTTCGCTTGTCATTCACTTCAAAATGCTTGACCCTTAATTATTGGATTAAGGAAGGCAAGGTTGAACAGGGTGTTCAAAATACTAACAAGGTAACGCAAAACCCAAATACTCAAAATGACTGATAAAAAGAACGGTAGTTGACGAAACTACCGTTCTTTTTTATGTGCCTATTAATAATTTTTAAAATTAAATTAAAGAGCTTTGTATTCATTCACTGCAAGCGTGTCGCAAATTTCGTTGTATTTATGTCCGGCGTGTCCCTTTACCCAAACAAATTCAACTTTGTGGATTTGCAATTGCTCAAGCAGTTGCTGCCATAAATCGACATTGAGCGCTTTTTTGCCGTCAGCTTTTTTCCAGCCTTTTTTTTGCCACGAATAAACCCAACCTTTATTTATTGCGTCGCAAACGTACTTGGAATCGGTTGTCAGCGTCACCTCACACGGCTCTTTGAGTGCTTTGAGCGCCTCGATTACCGCTGTCAGCTCCATTCTGTTGTTGGTTGTGCTCGGGTCTGCGCCGCTGAATTGTTTTTCCTTTGAATTATATATTAAAACTGCACCCCAACCGCCTTTGCCGGGGTTGCCGCTGCACGCGCCGTCAGTGTATATTTCAACCTTTTTCATTTTATCACCATTCGCTTTTTATTTGGTATATTTTATCATTAAAACAACCAATAATCAATATGAAAGGTAAATATTGTTCAAGTCTTACTTGACTTTGTTTATAATATATTTTATTATATATAAGTATTATTTCATGGAAATTTATCAGGAGGTTATTAATTAATGGCAAAAGAGAATATGATGCCTTCCGGCGTTAACAGAAAGCGGAATTCTAAAAGACGCTATTATACCTACAAGCAGGCATCAAAGAAATCAAGCCTTCTTGCTCCGCAGGAGAAAGAAAAGGTTAAGATTTCTTTTTTAGGTGGTATGAACGAGATAGGCAAGAATATGACTGTCTATCAGTACAAGGACGATATGTTTATTGTCGATTGCGGACTTGCGTTCCCGACTGCGGAATTGCCGGGTGTTGACCTTGTTATTCCCGATTTCACATATGTTGTGAATAATCAAGAGCGTATAAGAGGTATTATCATTACCCACGGCCACGAGGACCATATCGGCGGACTTGCTTATTTGCTTAAAAGATGTAATGTCCCTGTTTACGCAACAAAACTTACCATAGGACTTATTAAGTGCAAACTTGAGGAGCACGGACTTCTCAATTCAACAAAGCTTGTTGAAATCAAGCCGAGAGACAATATAACCTTGGGTGCATTTAATATTGAGTTGATTCATGTTAATCACTCAATTCCCGACGCTGTCGGCTTGGCTATCAGATGTCCTGCCGGTGTTATCATTCAAACAGGCGACTTTAAAATCGACACAACTCCCGTTGATGGCGATATGATTGACTTGCCGCGCTTTGCCGAATTCGGCAAAAAAGGCGTACTTGCACTTTTGTCCGATTCGACAAATGCCGAAAGACCCGGCTCAACAATGAGTGAAAGAGTTGTAGGCGAAAGTTTTGAACTTTTGTTCAGAGAGGCGAGGAACAAACGAATTATTGTTGCCACATTTGCATCAAACATTCACCGCGTTCAGCAAATTATAGATGTTGCAAGCGCACTCGGCAGAAAGGTTGCCGTTATCGGCAGAAGCCTTGAAAACCTTGTAAATGTTGGAACAGAGCTTGGCTATCTCAACATTCCGCAAGGCATTTTAATCCCGATTGATACAATCAAAAATTATGCCGATAACAAGTTGGTTATCATAACAACCGGCTCGCAGGGTGAGCCTATGTCAGCGTTGACAAAAATTGCCAACGGCGAGCACAGAAAAGTTACCTGCACACCTAACGATTATGTTATCATTTCCGCAACACCTATTCCGGGCAATGAAAAAATGGTAAGCAATGTTGTTAATGCGCTTATGAAAAAGGGCATCGAGGTTATTTATGAAAAAATGTACGAAGTTCACGCCTCGGGTCACGCCTGTCAGCAAGATTTAAAACTGATGATGGGTCTTGTAAAGCCTAAATACTTTATTCCCGTTCACGGCGAGCAAAAACACCTTGCAAAGCACGCTATGCTTGCAGAACAAATGGGTATCGACCCTAAAAATATTTTCATCGGCGATATTGGCAATACAATTGAACTTTCATCCGACGAATTAAAGCAGGTAGGCAACGTTCCGGCAGGTGAGGTTTATGTTGACGGCTACGGCGTCGGCGATGTCGGCAATATCGTTCTTAACGACAGAAAGAGATTGTCTAAGGACGGCATTATCATCATTGTTGCAACTATTGATTCGCAAAACGGTTATATTGTGTCCGGTCCCGACATTGTTTCAAGAGGCTTTGTTTTTGTTCGTGAAAACGAAGAGCTTATGAACAGCGCAAGGGATTTGGCTTGCAGAATTTTTGACGAACAATATGACAGACGCTATCACGATTGGAATTCGGTTAAAACAAAAATGCGCGATGAAATTTCAAGATTAATGTATGAAAAAACAAAGCGCTCACCGATGGTTTTGCCGATATTTATGGAAATATAAACACGAAAGGATATTAATATAATGAAAGTTATTCTTAAAGCCGATGTTAAATCACTCGGCAAGAAGGGCGATCTTGTCAATACAAGCGACGGCTATGCAAGAAATTTCCTTTTCCCAAAGGGACTCGCTATTGAGGCAAACGCTCAGGCAATGAATGAATTTAATAATAAAGAAACAGCAAAAAAATTCCACAAGGCAGAGGAAATCAAAGCCGCAAACGAACTTAAGGACAGAATTGAGGGCAAAACTTTTAAAGTTGCCGCAAAAGCAGGTGCAAACGGCAAACTTTTCGGCTCTGTTACAGCAAAGGATGTTTCTGCCACAATTAAGGAAGAAATGGGCGAAAATATCGACAAAAGAAAAATATCCATGCAGGATATTAAAGCTTTCGGTACTACGCAAATCGAGGTTAAGGTTTATCAGGGAATAACCGCAAAAGTATTTGTTCAGGTTGTTGAGGCATAATCGGCAAAGGACTTAAAAATGGCAGATAATATTAATATGAACCTTCCGTACAATTTTGATGCGGAGCAAAGCGTTCTCGGATGCATTTTGCAAAAATCGGATTGCATTCAGGATGTTATGATATATTTAAAACCCGAATATTTTTATCTCCCACAGCACAAGACTATTTTTGCATCTATGGTGGCAATGTATTCAAACCCGGGTGCCGCAATCGACCCTGTTATTATTGCCGACGCACTTGCAAAAAGCGGTCAGTACGATTCCGCAGGCGGCAGAGATTATCTTGTTCAGCTTGCACAGGCTGTGCCGTCAACCGCAAATGTCGAAAGCTATGCAAAGATAGTTAAGGAGCAGTACTATTTAAGGCGCCTTATAGAATCGGCGCAGGAAATTATCGAAGAGGCTAACAGCGGCGTAGGCGACGCCAATGCTCTTATTGATAACGCGGAGCAAAAGATTTATGATATTCGCGAGGGCAAGGAAACTAACGCTCCTACACGAATCGGTGAAGTTATTATAAACGGCGTTTATGACAAACTTTCAAAGCTCACAGGCGAAAATAAGGACGATTATAAGGGCATACCGACAGGTTTTGGCTTGCTTGATAAATACACAACAGGTCTTAATAAATCCGATTTCATTCTTATCGGTGCCCGTCCTGCTATGGGTAAAACAAGTTTTGCACTCAACCTTGCGCATAATGTTTCAATGATAGGCAAGAAAAAAACAATTTTCTTTTCCCTTGAGATGACAAAGGAACAGCTTGCAGAGCGTTTGCTTGCCTCGCAGGCAGGCGTTACTTCGCAAAAATTCAGAACCGGCGAATTGACCGACGATGAATGGGTAAGAGTCGGTAATGCAGCGTCTCAATTTTCAGATGTAGAGCTTTATCTTGACGATACTTCAAGTATCACCGTTCCTGAAATTAAGTCAAGAGTTACGCGACTTAAGGGCGTTGAGTGTATTATCATCGACTATTTGGGACTTATTCAGGGCGTTGGTCATAAGGATAACAGAGTTCAGGAGGTTTCCGAAATTACAAGAAACCTCAAAATGATGGCTAAGGATTTGAATATTCCCGTTGTTTGCTGTGCACAGCTTTCCCGTGCGACAGAGGGCAGGGGAAAATCGCATAAACCACAGCTTTCCGACCTTCGTGATTCAGGTTCAATCGAGCAGGACGCTGATATTATTATGTTCCTTTATCGTGAGGAATACTATAAAAACGAGGTCGACGAGGATAAGCAGGATTCAATCGACGATTCACGCACAGAGCTGATTGTTGCCAAAAACCGTCACGGTCAAACCGGCACTATCGAGCTTGCATTTGATAAGGAATACACAAGATTCAGAGCAGTTGACAATGTCAGAGATTATAACTAAAATCGACAATACCGTAACTAAATATAAAATGATTACCGCCGGCGATATTATTGTTGCCGGCGTTTCCGGCGGTGCGGATTCGATGCTTCTGCTCAATTACCTTATTTCCGTAAAAAGTAAATTTGATATAAGGATAATTGTTGCAAATGTCGAGCACGGGATAAGAGGTGCGGAGTCTAAAAACGATACCGAATTTGTCCGCCGCTTTTGCGAAAAAAACGGTGTTGAATTTCATTGTCTTGAAATTGATGCCGTCGGCGGAGCAAAAAGAGCGGGAATTGGTGTTGAAGAATATTCACGCAATGTGAGATACGAATTTTTCAATTCGCTCGGCGGCACAAAAGTTGCAACGGCTCACAACCTTTCCGATAATGTCGAAACAGTCATTTTCAGGCTTGCGCGCGGAACATCGCTGAATGGCTGTCGAGGAATACCGCCCGTCAGGGATAATATCATCAGACCGCTTATCGAATGCTCCTCGGATGAAATACGCAGTTATTGCAGCGAAAATGGAATTGATTTTGTTGTTGATTCAACGAATTTTGACGATAAATACACACGAAACTATATTCGCAACAAGCTCATACACGATTTTGAACACATTAATCCGTCATTTTTGACTGCATTTAACAGGTTTATATCCTCTGCAAATGAGGATAATGATTTTTTAACCGAATATGCTTTGTCGGAATACAAAAAATGTGTTGACGATAAGGGAATAATTATTTCAAGACTGAAATCGCTTGATAAATCAATACAAAAGCGAATTGTCATAAATTATTTAAAACAACATAATCTTGCGGTTGACGAATTGCATTTGAATGAAATTTTGTCATTGTGTGACAGGAACGGAAAAAGTCAAATTAAAGGCTCATTCTTTGCCGTTTCGTCAAATAATTATTTGAAGGTTGCCTCATTTGCCGAAAATGAGAGATTTTGTTGCAAAATAACCGAAAGAAAGTTGCTTCCAAGGTCGCAATTTTTAATGAACTGTGAATTATTGACTAAAAAATTTGATTTTTATTGCGATTATGATAAAATAGACGGTGAAATCGGTATCAGACAAAGAAAAGAGGGCGACTTTGTTCGTCCGTTAGGCAGAAATTGCACAAAGAGTCTCAAAAAGCTTTTTAACGAGTTGAAAGTCCCTACTGAAAAAAGGAATTCGATTCCCATAATTTTTGATTCAAAGGGCGTGCTTGGTGTTTTGGGTTATTGTATAGACGAAAGAGCCGCCATGTCCGATACAACAAAGAATGTGCTTTTGATAAAGGTTGCATTTTATACTAAACCGGAGGAAATTTTTTAATGAGAAATAACCTTTCTAAAAATTGGAAATCAATTATATTTTATATTTTGATTCCGCTTCTTTTGATTGGCTCGATTTTCCTGTTTTCTTCGCAAAGCAGGTCGGTTGATAAAAATTATTCCGAAATTGTTGCGCTTTTCAGAGATAACAAGGTTAGTGAGTTTGAACTCAACCTTAACAGCGGCGAGTTGAAATATAAGCTTTTCAGCGACGATAAAAAAGCGTCGGCTAAAACATATTCAGTTCCGAGTGTTTCATATTTTCTCGATGATATCGGTGACTATGTAAACGATTACAATAAAGACCCCCAAAATAAGGATAAACAGATTGTTTACAACTATTTGAAAGGTTCCAATAATTCAATTTTCTTAAGCCTTTTGCCGACAATAATTCTTGTTGTTATCATTACGGCACTCTCGTTTTGGATGATGCGCAAAATGGGCAGTACCATTGGCAACGAAACAAATAGGACTCTCGGCTTCGGAAAAATCAAAGCCAAGGAAGTCGGCGAGGGCGATAATAAGACAACTTTTGCCGATGTTGCAGGCTGTGATGAGGAAAAGGAAGAGATGACAGAACTTGTCGATTATCTCAAACAGCCCGATAAATATACACAGCTCGGTGCAAGAATACCGAAGGGCGTTCTTCTTGTAGGCCCTCCCGGTACAGGTAAAACATTGCTTGCAAGAGCAGTTGCCGGCGAGGCAAACGCTCCGTTTCTTTCAATTTCAGGTTCCGATTTCGTTGAAATGTATGTTGGTGTCGGTGCATCAAGAGTTCGTGACCTTTTTGAGCAGGCAAAGAAAAAAGCACCGGCTATTGTGTTTATTGACGAAATTGATGCTGTCGGCAGACACAGAGGCACCGGTATGGGCGGCGGAAATGACGAGCGTGAACAAACATTGAATCAGCTCCTCGTTGAGATGGACGGCTTCGGCAATAACACCGGCGTTATCGTAATTGCCGCTACAAACAGACCTGATGTACTCGACCCGGCTCTTTTAAGACCGGGAAGGTTTGACAGACAGATTACGGTTAATCGTCCCGATGCAAAGGGCAGAGAGGATATTCTTAAAGTGCATTCTAAGAATAAACCGCTCGCTCCCGATGTTGATTTGCACGAGGTTGCAATGGACACAATCGGATTCACCGGTGCAGATCTTGAAAATCTTATGAATGAGGCGGCACTCCTTGCTGTAAGACGAGGCAAAAAGGCTGTTTCAAATTCCGAAATCGTGGACGCCGAATCCCGAGTTGAACTTGGTACAGAGAAAAAGTCGCATAAGTTCAGCGAAAAAGCTAAAAAACTTACAGCTTTCCACGAGGCAGGACACGCAATTGCGTCGTATTTCACTGAGGGTCATGACCCTGTAAAGGAAATTTCAATCGTTCCGCGCGGTCTCGGTGCAGGCGGTTATACTTGGTACACACCTCAGGAGGAAAACTATAATTCTAAGCAGGAAATGCTTATTAATCTTGTGTCATTGTTCGGCGGCAGAGTTGCCGAAGCGATAGCACTCGGCGATATTTCAACCGGCGCGTCAAATGACTTACAGCGTGCGACGGAAATTTGCCGTGATATGGTTACTAAATATGGTATGACCGATGAGGTTGGCCCGGTTGTTTATGATGACGGAAATGGTGAGGTTTTCCTCGGAAAAGATTACGGTCATGTCAATAACTACAGCGAGCAAACTTCGGCTCGAATTGACTCCGAAGTTGAAAAACTTATGCGTGATGCATATACCAAGACCGAAATCATTATTAAAGAGCATTATGATAAGCTTGAGCTCCTCGCCAACACACTTATTAAAAAAGAAAAAATCAGCGGTGACGAATTTGAATCGCTGATGAAATACGGCAAATTGCCACAGGAGATTGAGGCCGAAAAGAATGAACAAGCCACAATAAGCGAAACTCAAAGCGACGAAGACGCTGTTGATACCGCTGTATTTGAATCGGAAAAGGCTCCGAACGATTCGGAAAATACCGACGAAACCGAATAACCTTTAAAATTGTAAAAACCGCATCGGCTGCGCATAAGAAAGTAACTCAACTTACTTTCCGAGCGTTGCTCCTGCGGTTTTGCTCATTTTTGTGTTGACTTGATTGTTCAACAGTGATATATTAATTGTACCTATAAAAAAGGTAGGTAATGACTATGCTTAATCAATTTTCACGAACTGAATTATTATTCGGCGCTGACGCCATGCAAATACTTGCAGATTCACGCGTTGCCGTTTTCGGCATCGGCGGTGTCGGAGGATTTACAGCCGAGGCGCTTGTAAGGTCCGGTATCGGCGCAATTGATATTATTGATGACGACAAAATTTGTCTGACAAATATCAATCGCCAAATTTTTGCAACCCACAAAACAATAGGTCTGCAAAAAACGGATGCCGCCGAGGAGCGACTCCTCGATATTAATCCTAATGTAAAAATAACAAAGCACAATGTTTTTTACACTCCGGAAACGGCAAACGATTTTGATTTTACTCAATATGATTATATTGTAGATGCGATTGATACCGTTACCGGCAAACTTGCCCTTGCTGAAAACGCTCAAAAAGCAGGTGTGCCGATTATATCGTCAATGGGTGCAGGCAATAAACTCGACCCGACAGCGTTTAAAGTTGCCGATATTTCAAAAACATCGGTTTGCCCTCTTGCAAAAACGATGCGCAGAGAATGTAAAAAAAGAGGAATTAATCACTTAAAATGCGTTTATTCCGAGGAGCCTGCAATGACGCCGATTGATGACGACCAAAATAGTTGTAAGCATCATTGTATTTGCCCGCCCGACACAAAGCGCAACTGTACCATTCGCAGACAGGTGCCGGGCAGTACGGCTTTTGTTCCGTCTGTTGTCGGCTTGATTATCGCAGGCGAGGTTATCAAGGATTTGACAGGTGTTAAAAATGAATATTGAGCCAAGTTTGCAAATTAAATACGACGAATTAAAAAAATATTTATCGTCGCTTAACAGCGTTGCTGTTGCATATTCAAGCGGCGTTGATTCAACATTCTTGCTCAAAACGGCAGTGGATACACTTCCTCGCGATAATGTTTTGGCACTCACTGCAAAATCGCATTCGTTTCCAAAACGCGAGCTTAACGAATCAATTGAATTTTGCAAGTCTGAAAACATAAGGCAAATCGTATTTGAAAGCGAGGAGCTTTCAATCGATGGATTCAGTAATAATCCTCCCGATAGATGCTATATTTGCAAAAAAGAGCTTTTTTCAAAAATCAAAGGTATTGCCGATGAAAATAATATAAACGCCGTTGTCGAAGGCTCAAATGCTGATGATATTAACGATTACCGTCCCGGTATGCGTGCCGTTTCAGAACTTGAAATTTTGAGTCCGCTGAAAAAGGTCGGATTGACCAAGGATGAAATCAGAGCATTATCAAAACAACTCGGGCTGAAAACGTGGAATAAGCAACCGTTTGCCTGCTTATCGTCGCGTTTTGTTTACGGAGAAAAAATAACTGTTCAAAAACTTGATATGATTGACAAAAGCGAGCAACTTTTGCTGGATTTGGGATTTAAACAGGTTCGTGTCAGAATACACAACGATGTGGCACGAATTGAGGTTTTGCCAAACGAAACCGAAAGGGTTATGCAGTTTAAGGACACTATTAATTCAAAGCTTAAGGAATACGGCTTTAGATATGTAACACTTGATTTGGGCGGCTACAGAACAGGCAGTATGAATGACAGCCTTAACATTTAGCATTGCATAAATATAATTAATTTCATATAAATACCTGTTTTTTTGCAGGTATTTATTTTTTTATGGACAAAATAGAACAAATAGTGTATAATGTGACTATATTTTTTACTTAAGAGAGGGATTTTATGGAGGAAAAAAGAAATTCGTTCGGCGGTACAATCGGTTTTGTACTTGCTGCTGCCGGCAGTGCGGTCGGCTTGGGAAATATTTGGCGATTCCCGTATTTAGCTGCAAAAGACGGCGGAGGATTGTTTATTGTTATTTATTTAATCCTCGCTCTGACATTTGGCTTTACACTTCTAACTACCGATGTTGCAATTGGCAGAAAGACAAAGCAGGGACCGCTTACAGCATATTCAAAACTTCATAAAGGTTTTGGCTATGTAGGTGTTTTGAGCTGTCTCGTGCCAATGCTGATTTTGCCGTATTATTGTGCAATCGGCGGTTGGGTTATCAAATATTTTATCGTGTTCCTGACTGGGCAGGGAAATGCCGCCGCGGCAGATAATTACTTCACTTCATATATTACGAGCGATATAAGTCCCATTATAATGTTCCTTGTTTTCTTTGTTCTTGTTGCGGGCACAATCCTTTTGGGCGTTAACAAAGGTATTGAAAAATCGTCAAAAGTAATTATGCCGATTTTGATTATACTTGTTATTGCAATTGCAATTTTTTCTTTGACACTCAAAAGCAATGCCGATGACGGAGCCGTCAGAACGGGACTTGAGGGTTTGAAAATTCTTGTTGTTCCCGATTTAAAGGGATTGACTTTCGGCAAATTTGTCAATGTTCTTGTTGACGCAATGGGTCAGCTGTTCTTCAGCTTGAGCGTTGCAATGGGCATTATGATTGCATACGGCTCATATGTCAGCGATGATACAAATTTGGGCAAATCAATTAATCAAATTGAGATATTCGATACAGGCGTTGCTTTCCTTGCAGGCGTTATGATTATCCCTGCCGTATATGTATTTATGGGCAAAGAAGGTATGGATGCATCCGGTCCGAGCCTCATGTTTGTGTCATTGCCAAAGGTGTTTGCACAAATGGGCGCAATCGGCAATGTTATCGGTTGTCTTTTCTTTGCAATGGTGCTTTTTGCAGCACTCACAAGTGCCATTTCCGTAATGGAGGCAATTGTTTCAAGCTTTATGGACGCATTTAAAATTTCAAGAAGAAAAGCAACTTTGATTGAGGGCGCAATTGCTCTTATCGGCGGAATTATTGTTTGCCTCGGCTATAATAAACTTTACTTTGAGCTTCCTTTGCCAAACGGCTCTACCGCTCAAATTCTTGATGTTCTCGACTATATCAGTAATAATGTATTTATGCCGCTTGTTTCAATTTCAACCTGTATTCTTGTCGGTTGGTTTATTAAGCCTGACACTATTATCGAAGAGGTTGAAAAGGGCGGATACAAAATGGGCAGACGCCGCCTTTACAAGGTAATGATTAAATATATCGCACCTGTGCTGCTGTTCGTTTTGTTCCTCAAATCAGTAGGTATTATAAATTTAGGATAGTGTAATATTTTTAAGCGTACTTCATCAGAAGTGCGCTTATTTTTATATAATTGTCAAAATTTGTATATACCTATTTTGTTAAAACAATATCGTGTTTATTGACATTTAATTGTCAATCTTGTAGAATATTTGATAGGGAAGATTGTATTATTTATTGAAAGGAATTGAGAGTATGCCTGAATTAAGCAAAGCGGTAATTCCGCCTCATATGAATGACATTCAACCGAGTGAAAAAATATTGCTTCTCGGTAAAAAAATTACCGATGTTGCGGCACACAAAATGAAAGGACTTACAG
Source organism: Oscillospiraceae bacterium (assembly GCA_003526845.1). GTDB lineage: Bacteria > Bacillota > Clostridia > Oscillospirales > Acutalibacteraceae > Eubacterium_R. Next base: position 18,984 of record DPVM01000009.1, on the reverse strand, counting down.
TATCCGATGCGGAATATTGGGGACTTGCAGAGCTTATTAACGACGAAATGGCAGACATTGCCTTAAAAATGAAATTAAGAACGCCGTACACATTTGACGAGTTGATGAAACTTACGGGTGAGGAGCCTGAAAAACTCCAAGAGCTCCTTGACAAGATGAGCTATATCGGACTTTTAGAGTATGACTACGGCTATCATTATGACCATAACGGAAGAACTGCTCCACAGTCAGAAAGAAGATATATTTTACCGATGTTCGTTCCGGGCTCGGCAGAGCTTTTCAATATGGAAGAGGACGAAAACGGCGAGAATAAAAGACTTAAAGAACATCCGGCTATTGCATCATTTTTTGAAAGAATGACTTTTGTTCCGCTTGCAGGTATTACACAAATGGTTCCGCTCGGCGGTGCCGGTGTCGGTATGCATGTTATCCCTGTCGAAAAAGCAATTTCAATGGAAAATCAGTCCATCGATATAGAACACCTTTCTTATTGGCTCAAAAAATATGAGGGCAAAATCGGCGTAGGCCGTTGCTCATGCCGTGCGTCGCGTGCCGTTCTCGAAGAGGGTTGCGGTGATGATGATTACGGATGGTGCATCGGTGTCGGTGACTTTGCGGATTATTGTGTTGAAACCGGCAAGGGTCACAATATTACATATGATGAGGCTATGCAAATTCTCAAAAATGCAGAGGATAACGGCTTTGTTCATCAAATTACAAATATCGACGGCGATAATAAAATTTTTGGAATTTGTAACTGTAATGTCAATATTTGCAACGCCTTGAGGACATCTCAGCTTTTCAACACACCGAATATGTCGCGTTCTGCTTATACCGCAAAGGTAGAGGAAAAGGATTGCGTTGCTTGTGGTAAATGTGTTGAATATTGCCCTGCAGGCGCGGTTAAGCTCGGACAAAAGCTTTGCACAAAATCCGGTCCCGTTGTATATCCTCGTCACGAATTGCCCGATTATACAAAGTGGGGCGAAGATAAATGGGATGAGGATTACAGAGATAATAACAGAATCAACTGCTATGATACCGGTACTGCTCCATGTAAGACAGCTTGTCCTGCCCATGTAGCTGTTCAGGGCTACCTCAAAAAGGCTGCACAGGGTAAATATAAAGAGGCTCTTGCTCTTATAAAAAAGGATAATCCTTTCCCGGCTGTTTGCGGCAGAGTATGTAATCATCTTTGCGAGGATGCCTGCACAAGAGGCACTGTTGACAGAGCCGTTTCTATTGACGCTGTTAAGAAGTTTATCGCCGAGCAGGACATGAACAGCGAAACAAGATATGTTCCGCCTGTTGTTATTCCGTCAAACAGAAAAAAACATTGGGACGAGAAAATCGCTATTATCGGCTCCGGTCCTGCGGGCTTGTCATGTGCATATTATCTTGCAACAAAAGGTTATTTGCCGACTGTATTTGAAAAAAGTGAAAAACCGGGTGGTATGATGCGCTACGGTATTCCGTCATACAAACTTGAAAAAGATGTAATTGATGCAGAGATTGATATTATCAAGGAACTTGGTGTTGAAATTAAATGCGGCGTTGAGGTTGGCAAGGATGTTACAATCGCCGAGCTTAAAGAGCAGGGATATAAGGCATTTTATATTGCTATCGGTTGTCAGGGCGGCAGATTGCCGGGCGTTGACGGCGAGGATGCAGACGGTATTCAAATCGCTGTTGATTTTCTCCATTCCGCTACGGAAAATCAAAATCAAAAAATGAACGGCAAGGTTGTTGTCATCGGCGGCGGTAATGTTGCCGTTGACTGTGCAAGAACCGCTCACCGCTTCGGCGCAAATGAAGTTTCAATGGTTTGTCTTGAATCAAGAGACACAATGCCTGCGTCTGTTGACGAAATCAGCGAAACACTCGAAGAGAATATTGCAATCTGCAATTCTTGGGGTCCTAAAGAAATTATTAAGGACGAAAATAACAAGGTAAAGGCTGTTGTATTTAAAAAATGCATCAGAACTATTGACCCTGAAACAAAAAAATTCTCACCGCTTTACGATGAGGACGAAACAATGACTCTCGATGCGGACAATGTTGTGTTTGCAATCGGTCAGTCAATCGAATGGGGCGGTCTTCTTAAGGATACCAAAGTTGAATTTTGGCACGGAAATTATCCTGTTGCCAACGCTTTGACATATCAGACCGCACAGCCTGAAATTTTTGTCGGCGGCGATGTTTACACCGGACCTAAATTTGTTATCAATGCGATTGAACAGGGTAAGTGCGCTGCTGATTCGCTTCACAGATTTGTTCAGCCGCACACAAGTATGACTATCGGCAAAAACCGTCGTGATTTTATTGAACTTGATAAAAACAATATTATGCTTGACCCTAATTCTTACGATAAGTCACAGCGTCAAGATGCAGGATTTGACACATCAATCGACAGCAAAATGTCGTTCAGAGATGCGCATAAAACACTCACTGAGGAGCAGGTCAGAATTGAAACCTCGCGTTGCCTTGGTTGCGGCGCATCGGTTGTTGACCCGAATAAATGTATCGGTTGCGGCGTATGCACAACAAAGTGCGAATTTGATGCAATCAAACTCCATCGTACTCACCCCGATGCCTCAAAAATGGTTAAGGCTGAAGATAAGTTTAAATATATTCTTCCTTATGCGGCTAAACGCGGTGCTAAAATCGCCATTAAGTATCAGCCGAAAGAGGTTAAGGAATATAACGAAAAATACAAAGCTTTCCGCAAATCAATCGGAAAGGATGAATAAACCCTATGCATGAGCTTGGAGTTGTATTCTATGTTATTGATGCGGTTGAGGATGTTGCAAAACATAACAATGTTTCTCACATTCATTCGGTGACGGTTGAAATCGGTGAAGTTTCCACCGTTATTCCTGAATATTTGCTTGATGTTTGGAAATGGGCGGCGCAAAAGCACGAAATGCTCACGGATTGCGAACTGCTTATTGAGCGAATAGATGCAATAACTTTGTGCGAAAGTTGCAACAAAACATATTCAACCGTTGAACACGGCAAAATATGTCCGTACTGCGGCAGCGAGGAAACTTATCTTCTGCGTGGAAACGAGTTTAACATAAAAGAAATAGAAGTTTGACAGATGCCCGAAAGTATCCCTTTACTTTCGGGCATTGTTATTTTATAATATACAAGGTGATTTAATGAGCGATATAACACAAATTGCCCTTACGGGCTCAGATAAAATGCAGATTGAAAAAATGTTTTTGATTTTAAACAAACAGTATGGCGATAAGTTTTGTTTTATACCTGTTTACAGCTCATCGGACCAAATTAACTCAAATATAAATTTGATTGATTTTTGGGCGAACTATGACGCCGTTTTTTATATCGGAAAAATCGAAAATCAAACAGAGACCTTCCTTGACTATTGGGTGGGTCATCCTCATTTCAGGTTTATTGACAGCAAAAATGCTCTTAATAATATTGAACGTGAAATCAACTGTATTAGCGAAAATATTGAACTTGAAAAAAAGTATTTGATAAAAATGCCGAATATTTCCGCACTTTCAAAATACAAGATTTTCAAAACCGATATTGAGCAGGTTTATTTGATTTCAGACACCGGCTCGCATCGCATAAGAAAAAGGGGAGCAAACGGCGTTTTTCAGTGCTTTGAAACGCTTAAAATCCGCATCAATAACGAAAAATGCTTTGAATATGAGAACATAATCACCGAACCGCAATATAATGAACTTTTAAAACTTGCCGACCCGAGCAAAAACAAAATTGTAAAAAACAGATATTGCATTTTGTATAAATCACAATATTTCGAGCTTGACACATTCCCTTTTTGGAGCGACAGAGCACTTATTGAACTCGAAATTCCGAACGAAGACACACAAATTTTATTGCCGCCTGAAATCAGCGTAATAAAGGATGTTTCAAACGATAAAATGTATAAAAATAATTTTTTGTCTACAATAGATTGGAATAATTATGAAGATTGTAAAGCCTATATATTATAAAGATTTTAAATGTATTGCCGGTGCGTGCCCCGATTCGTGCTGTCAGGGATGGGAGGTCGACGCCGACTCCGATTCGCTAAAATATTACGCCTCGCTCGATAAAAGCCTCGAAATTAAGCAGCGAATCGACAGCGTGCTTGATAAGGATGAGTTTGATAATACTATTTTTCACCTTGCACCGAAAAAAAGATGCCCGTTTTTGAATGACGAAAATCTCTGCGATATGCACATTGCTGTCGGTGGCGAGCATACTCCGTTTACTTGCCGCACATTTCCGCGCTTCATTTATGATTACGGTTCAACGCGTGAAATCGGCATTTCATTTTCTTGCCCAGTTGCTTCCGATATGATGTACGGTTTAAAGGGGCATCTTCGTTTCGAAACCGAAGTAACAGACGAACTGCCGCAAATGAACGATATTGACGCAATGACATATTTTACCCTGATAAAAGCGAGAAATCTTGCTTTTGATTTGCTCGAGGATGATTCCGTTTCTATTGCACAACGGCTGTCACAATTGCTTGACTTGGGCGTCGAAACTCAAAAACAACTCGGAGAATACAGAGAGGGCGGCGATGATATTGACTTTTTCGATGTTTTCAAAAATCCCGAGCTTATTAACCCCGAATGGCAGGAAAAGGTTGCAAATCACACCGAAAAATCAATAACAAATGCCGAGTACAACGAAAACATAGCCGCATATTTTGTTTATAAATACTTTTTGCAGGGTGTTTATGACAACGATGTGTTATCAAAGGTAAAAATGGCTGTTGTAGGTGTATTGATTAATACATATTTCGGCGAGAACAGCTGGACAATTCACCTTTGGTCAAAGGAAACGGAGCATTCGCAGTATAATATGGACAGATACAAAAAACTCCTGAAAACAGCCGACTGCCTTTCTGTCGAAAGCCTGAAAAAACGCTTAAATAATATATAAGTAGGATAAAGACGCGATTGCGTCTTTATTTTTTTATCTCAATGAGTAAAACTGTATAAGAATACTGCAAAATCAGAAAAAATATGTTGACAAATGCACAACAAAATGTTATGTTAAAGGTGAGCGGTGACTCACCATACACTAATATAAAAGGGAGTTTGTAAGATGAGTGAATACATTGAAAATGTAATTAAATCCGTCGAACGCCGCGACAGTGCCAAGCTTGAATACATTCAGTGTGTTAAAGAAGTTTTTCCGTTCGCTTGAAAAAGTTGCAGAAGCTATGATGGAGCAGGGCATTTATTAATCAGTTTTTTATCTTTTTTCTCTCTTTGAATACCGCACGATTTTATATTGTGCGGTATTCGCTTTTTATTATAATTACACTTTCTAAAAAATGTATAACTTGTGTCGATATTGCTTGAAAAATACATAATATTGTGCTATTCTATACTTTAGTTTTTTAAACGGAGGCAAATATTATGGCAGTTGCTCAAATTATTGCCGTAGCTATATTTGTGATTATGTTCGGTCTGATTATTTCCGAAAAGGTTGAAAGGCACATCGTAACATTGGTTGCGGCTCTTGTAACTATTCTCGGCGTTTTTGTAATCGGTCTCGGCGTTTGTAACCACGATTTTTCTGCTGCAGGCAGTGCAATATTAGACACACTTAATGTAAAAAATATTTTTACAACAAATTTTTGGTATGAAAGCGGGCAGGCGTCCGAAGAATCATCGGGCATCAACTGGGCTACGATTATATTCATAGCCGGTATGATGGTTATGGTTGAGGGTATGGCAAGAGTCGGATTTTTCCGCTGGCTGTGTATGCGCCTTGCAAAGCTCGTTAAATACAAGGTTGTTCCGATATTTATTGTATTTATGGTAATGAGTGCGGTGCTCTCAATGTTTATAGACAGCATTACGGTTATTCTTTTCCTTGCTGCTGTTACTATTGAGCTTGCACAATTGCTTAAATTTAACCCCGTGCCAATGATTTTGTCGGAGATTTTCTGTGCAAATCTCGGTGGTTCGGCAACAATGTGCGGCGATCCGCCTAACATCATCATTGGTACATCGCTCGGCTTGACATTCGGCGATTTCCTTACAAATACAGGCCTTATCGCAGGTATTTCTCTTATTGTTATTGTTTTCTATTTCCTTCTTGTTTTCAAAAAGGATTTAAAGCCGGAAAGCAATGCCGTTAATCCCGACGATTTGCCCGAACCTAAAACAGCAATTCTTGATTTTAAAGGTTTTATTATAAGCTGTGTTATTTTTGCATGTGCTGTCGTGCTTCTCGTAACCCACGCACAAACAGGGCTAACTGTTGCAACCATCGGCGTTTTCATTGCGTTCCTTACTCTTGTTACCGCGCCTAAACATATCGGCGAGATGCTTAAAAAGGTCGACTATAAAACACTTTTGTTCTTCATCGGACTTTTTGTTGTCGTCGGCGGCCTTGAGCAAACCGGTGTGTTAAAACTTATTGCATCGTTTATCGAGCATATAAGCGGCGGCAACGCATATATTATGGTCGCTATAATCATTTGGGTATCGGCGGTTGCAAGCGCATTTGTTGATAACATTCCGTTTGCGGCTACAATGGTTCCCGTTATCAGCGGACTTGCGGGTGCGTCGGGTATTTCAATTCAAACGCTTGCATGGGCTTTGTCAATCGGTACCGACATCGGCGGCTCGGCAACTCCTATCGGTGCTTCGGCAAATGTTGTCGGCACATCTGTTGCCGCAAAACATGGCTATAAAATCGGCTGGGGCAAATATTGCGTCAAAGCTGTTCCGGCAACGATAATAGTTTTGGTAATGTCCACGGCTATACTCTTTGCGAGATATTTATAAAAAGGTGATAAAAGCAGTTGATTATTCAACTGCTTTTTTGTTATAATAATTACATAAATTATTTTATTGGTGACTTTTTATGAAAATATACAGAAATCCAAATAAAAAAATTGCAGACAAAATTTATGCCTCGATGATTGCAAAAGGCGGATATTGTCCATGCCGACTTGTTGAAAGCGAAGATAATTTATGTATCTGCAAAGAATTTCGTGAACAAATCGCCGATCCCGATTATGAGGGATTTTGCCATTGTCACTTGTATTATAAAGAAAAATAGGGGCGTTTTTATGAGCAACGATTCAAAAAAACTCGGCAAGCTTTCGTCGCGCATATGGGTTTCGGTTTTTCTTTTCGGAATTATCGGTCAAGTTGCGTGGGTTGTCGAGAATATGTATTTTTCTCGCTTTATGCAAAACGAAATTACCAAAGCACCTTATGCGACAACCTTGCTTGTTGCGTGGTCTGCCGTGTTTGCGACGCTTTCAACGCTTATCGGTGGCGCGCTGTGTGACAGACGCGGCAAACGGAAAGTGTTCATTTGTTGGGGCTATGTGATTTGGGGATTTACAATTGCCGCATTTTCGCTTGTTCCTATGCAACCTACCAAAGAAAAGGTTTTGCCTGTTGTTATTCTTGTTGTTGTGATGGACTGCATTATGTCCGTCATAGGCTCAATCAGTAATGATGCCGCTTTTAATACATGGATAACGGATGTCACGAACACGGCAAACAGAGCAAAGGTTGACACTATACTTGCAATTATGCCTCTTGTTGCGCTTGCGATTGTATTCGGCGGATTTGATTCGCTCACAAATAACAACGCCACAGTCTCCGATTGGCAAAAGTTCTTTTTGATAATGGGCATCATACCGACCGTCGGCGGTGCGTTAGGATTGTTCATTATGCGAGATAAGGAGGGCATTAAACCTAAATCGGATACATCTTTTTTCTCCGATTTTATCTATTCGCTTAAACCGTCCACGATTAAGCAAAATAAAATGCTCTATATCTGCCTTTCCGGCAATATGGTGTCTGCGATTGCGTATCAGGTTTATGTAAACTATTTGTTTAACATAGTTGAGGGAACGCTCAAAATCAAGAACTACATAATCCCAATCGGCATAATTATGGTTGTTGCCGCAGTTGTTTCGGTTATTGTTTCAACCGCTATGGATAAATGCGGCAAAAAGCATTTTTATTATCCGACTATCATTGCCGGAATAATCGGCTGTATCATAATTTGGAGCGCAAAGTTTTTTGTCGACAAAAATGAAAAAGCAGAAATTGCGATTTTGATTATCGGAGGCATACTTGTTATCGGCGTCAGCCTTGTTATGGCAGGTCTTTTCACCGCATCATATCGCGATTACATACCACAGGGCAAGGAGGGCTTGTTCCAAGGCTGTCGAATGGTTATGTATGTTCTCATTCCCATGATTATCGGTCCGATAGTGGCACAGGTTATCATTAACGCGGCTAACAAGGGCGTGTCTGAAAATAATATTGTTTACCCGATGGAGTTGTTCCTCGGTGCGGCTGTGATTTTGCTTTTCTGCTTTATTCCGTCAAAAATTGTCCGCAATAAGCAAAACGATTATCATAACGAATTAATGGAAAATCTTAAAAACAATAAATAAAAAAACAAGGAGGTATAAATTATGACTGATGATAAATCACAATTTTTATACCTCCTTAACTGCTTTTTAAACGGTAAAACTCCCAAAAACAAGAATTACGATTGGCAGGGAATATACAAGCTTTCATCAATTCATAATATGACAGCAATTATCACTCAAACGGCAAAGCTGTTACAAAAGGAGTATCAGCCGTCGGGTGAAATACGCTCCGCGTTTAATCAACAGCTCGGTTTGACTCTGCTTGATTATGACAAGAAACGCAGTGCGCTTGATAAAATTAAAAACGTTTTAAATGACAACGACGTTGATTATATAATTGTTAAGGGTGCGGTTTTAAGCAATTTCTATCCGATTCCGCAACTTAGGACCAGCGGCGATATAGACATTATTCTTCGCTCAAACTCATTTGATGACGATATTGCCGTATTGATTAATCAGGGCGTTAGATTAGTCCATGATGATTATTATACAAAGACCTTTGAAATCGACGGCTGCGATATCGAAATGCACCGAGATGCCGATGTCAATAATGAGTATTTTGATGATATTTTTTTATACTGCACAGTGAACGGATGTGAATATTCACTTGATGATTATAACCATTTGCTCTATATCCTTTGTCACCTTTGCAAACATTTGGCATATACGGGTGCAGGAGTGAGAATGTTTGCGGATATTGATGCTTTTATTCGCAACATTGATAGTTTTAACGAGGCAAAATTCCTCGTACTTTGCAAAAATGCAGGCATTGAATATACGGCAAAAATTATACTCGCTCTTTGCAATTTGTGGTTTGACACACCGATTGAAAGTAAAATTCAACTTGATGAAAATACACTTTTTATGTTTGAACGTGTAATGCTCGACGGCGGAGTTTTTGGGCTTGAGCAAAGCAATCTCGGCGGTTATCTTGTCGCAAAAAATTCCGACGGCAGGGTAGGAGCTTTTGGCAAACTAAAAGCTCTTTTTAAATGGATTTTTCCGCCCGCCGAATATGTCAGAGCATATTATGATTATTCGAGAAAGCGCAGTTTATTTATACCGCTTGCTTATTTAAACAGAATATTTGATGCGGTTTTTAAGCGGCGTAAACATACTGCAAAAACGACTGCTCAAATTTTTCAAAGCAACGAATTGCCTAAAATTCAGGCAGAATTATTAAATACAATAAAAAGAGAGAAATGAGTCAATTCTCATTTCTCTTTTTGTATATCATGTTATTTTTTTGGCATATAAATTGAGCCTACAAGCTTATTTACTATTCCACTCGGCAATATCTTTGAAAGGAAACACAAAAATTTATACTGTGCGCCGACTGTTGTCACAAGCGGAAGATTTTTCTTTGATGATATTTTCATTATCGTTTTGGCAACTGCACTCGGAGGCATACCGTTTGTTTCGTCCTTCTCCATCACGCTTACACTGCGCGAAATCATACCATTGTATGCTTCATCGCCTTTAAAACTTTTTTCACGCGCAGCCGTAAATCCTGTCTTTATGTCGCCGAGCCTTACACAGCCGACCTGCACGCCAAACATTTTCAGCTCATTTCTCAATGCTGCTGTTAAAGATTCAATTGATGCTTTGGTTGCAGAATAAAATGATTGAAACGGAATTGAAAATACTGATGCAGCTGATGATACAAAAATAACTTTGCCCTTTGATTGCTTAAGTTTTTGCAGAGCGCATTGCGTAACGCAGATTTGTGCAAAAAAATTCAACTCGAATTGCGATTTCATTTCGGAAAGCTCTGTGTATTCAACAGCGCCCGAAATTCCAAAGCCCGCATTGTTTATAAGCAAATCGATTGTTTCAATCTCTTCAAATGCAGATTTGACTTGATTTTCATCGGTTATATCGCACTTTATATTGATTATTCCGTTTAAATCGCAAGGACGGCGGCTCAGGCAATATACTTTGTCGCCGTTTTTCAAAAATGCCATTGCTGTTTCTTTTCCAATACCGCTTGATGCACCCGTTATAACTACTGTCATATGTATTTCACTTTCCTTTTAAAAATGCTCGATTGTGCACCGTTTATGTGTTTCAATCGAGCATTTTAATCATGATAAGTATTTATCTATCGAATGAGCGGCAAGTTTTCCTGCGCCCATTGCGGAAATAACCGTTGCCGCGCCTGTTACGGCATCACCGCCGGCAAATACACCGTCACGCGATGTAATTCCGTTTTCGTCAACAACAATGCCGCCTCTTTTGTTTACTTCAAGGCCGTCTGTCGTATTTTTGATAAGCGGGTTGGGGGATGTGCCGATTGCGATAATTACAGTGTCGGCATCAATTACAAATTCGGAACCGTCAATCGGTTCGGGACGGCGTCTGCCTCTGTCATCAGGCTCACCGAGTTGCATTTTAACACATTTTACTCCCGTTACAAATCCGTTTCTCTCATCGCGTGGATTTTCGGGATTTTCAAAGCCGACAATTTCAATCGGATTTGTTAAGAGATTAAACTCAATTCCTTCCTCTTTGGCGTGCTCAACCTCTTCCATTCTCGCAGGGATTTCCTCCATTGAGCGCCTGTAAATAATGTGCACCTCGTCTGCGCCAAGCCTTAATGCTGTTCTTGCAGAATCCATTGCAACATTTCCGCCGCCTACTACTGCAATTTTTCCGCCCTTCATAATCGGCGTGTCGGGTTCGTTTTTATAAGCCGCCATAAGATTGCTTCTTGTTAAAAATTCGTTTGCCGAATAAACGCCCTTAAGTGCCTCGCCCGGAATGCCCATAAAGTTAGGCAAGCCCGCGCCTGTTGCGATATATACAGCCTCGTAACCTTTGTCAAACAACTCGTCGATTGTGAGTGTTTTGCCGATAACAACATTTGTTTCAATATCAACGCCCAAATCACTGAGAGCGTCGACCTCTTTCTTTACTATATCTTTTGGAAGCCTAAATTCCGGAATACCGTAAACAAGAACGCCGCCTGCCTGATGCAACGCCTCAAAAACAGATACTTCATATCCCATTTTTGCCAAATCGCTTGCGCAGGCAAGTCCTGATGGTCCGGAACCTACCACTGCTACTTTGTGACCGTTGGATTCAGCCTTTTTATGTTTTTCGGTTGAATGTGTGTTGTGGTAATCTGCAACAAATCTTTCAAGTCTGCCGATTGCTACCGATTCAAATTTAATTCCAAGTGTGCATTTTGACTCGCATTGCCTTTCTTGCGGACAAACTCTTCCGCATACAGCCGGAAGTGATGATGTTTCTGCAATCTTTTGATATGCGCCTTCAAAATTGTTTTCCTTAATCATTGCGATAAAGTCGGGAATTTGAACATTAACGGGACAGCCCGATACGCAAGGCCTGTTTTTGCAGTTAAGGCATCTTTTTGCCTCATTTAGAGCCAATTCTGCAGTGTAGCCGTATGTTACTTCATTAAAGTTTTTGCCTCTTTCAGTCGGAGATTGTGAAGGCATTTCGTTTTTGTTTGGAATCATAGCCATATTATTTGCCCTCCTTTTCCGATTTAAATAAGTTACATGTTTCCTCGTATGCGTGACGCTCGAATTGAGAGTACATTCTGCCTCTCGACATTGCTTCGTCAAAATCAACTTCGTATCCGTTAAATTCCGGACCGTCAACACACGCAAATTTTGTGATTCTTTCGCCGCCTCTGTGGAGTGTTAAGCGACAACCGCCGCACATTCCCGTGCCGTCAATCATTATAGGGTTCATTGATACTGTAACCGGAACATTAAAAGGCTTTGCCGTAGCAACAACAAATTTCATCATAATAAGCGGACCTATTGTGATGATTTCATCAAACTGACTGCCGTTTTCCAGCATTTCCTTAAGCGGAGCCGTTACATTGCCGTGTCTGCCGTATGAGCCGTCATCTGTCATAACCACAAGGTTATCAGAGCATTCATTAAATTCGTCCTCAAGAATAACAATATCCTTGTTTCTGAATCCGACAATACTTGTTACCTCTGCACCGAGCTCGTGAAATTTTTGTGCAACAGGCATAGCGATTGCACAGCCGACACCGCCGCCGATTATGCAAACTTTTTTTATGCCGTCTGTTTTAGTTGCGCTGCCGAGCGGACCTACAAAGTCGCTGATGTATTCGCCCTCATTTTTATGGTTGAGCTTTGCAGTTGTAGCTCCGACAATTTGAAAAATAATTTTTACGCATCCTTGTTCTTTGTTACATCCTGCGATTGTCAGGGGAATTCTCTCACCGTCTTCGTTAACCCTTAAAATGATAAACTGACCGGGTTGTGCCTTGGCGGCAACAAGCGGAGCTTCAATCTCCATTTGTGTTACTGTTGAATTTAGTTCTCTTTTTGAGACGATTTTATACATTACAAAAAAGCCCTCTCTTTGATATATTTATAATATTACTTAATTATAATGATAGTAATTATCAATTCTAATATAATTTTAATATTATTGCAAGAAATATAAATTCTTTTTTATAAAATCGTTACTCATACCTAATATTTGTGCAAAAAAACGATAATCCACTGTGAAAACTACACAACATAATGTCGTATATGTTCAAAATTTACAAAAATACCGTGTCTTTGCGACACTGTAAATTGAATTATATTCTATGCAAATCGTTCGTCTTTTGTTATTATTTGATTTTTTATTGCATAATTATTTCTCAGTGTATAAATATTAACACATATTAAACTTTTATCTATTATGTCAAAAATGTTTAAAAATAGTTGACATAAGTTTAAAAATATTATACAATTTTACCAATGAGCTATATTGGAAAGGATGTTTTCTATGAATAATATAAAAAATGTGGCTGTTGTCGGTCACTCCTCTAAGGGCAAAACCACTCTTTGTGAGGCTATGCTTAATGTGAGCAAAGTAACTGAAAGAATGGGCAGAATTGCGGATTCAAATACTGTTTCGGATTTTGATGCCGAGGAAAAGAAAAGAAAAATCAGCATTTCATCATCTGTTTTGCAGTTTGATTATCAAAGCACCAAAATGAATATTATTGACACTCCCGGTCTGTTCGATTTTGCTCTCGGTGCAAATGAAGGATTAAGAGCGGCAGATTCCGCCATTGTTGTCGTTTCGGCACGCTCGGGTCTTGCCGCAGGCGCAGAAAAAGCGTTTAATAACGCAGGCAAAAAAGGTATGGCAAGAATTATCGTTACATCAAAGATGGATGATGAGCGTGCGGATTTCTACAAATCATTTAACGGACTTGTTGCAAAATTCGGCACCTCGATGTGTCCTGTTGTCGTTCCTGTTATCACTGACGGCAAGGTTGTCGGATATTATAATATGATTGACGATAAAGCTTATACATACAACGGAGTTAACAAAGTTGAGGCAGATATTTTACATGACGATGCTCCTCGTTTTGATGCGATTAAAGAAGTATTTGCAGAGGCTGTAGCCGGTACAGATGACGAATTGATGGAAAAATATTTTGACGGCAATCCGCTTACAAGAGAGGATAAGCTTAAGGGCTTGACCATAGGCATTGCAGACGGCTCAATTGTACCTGTTTTTGCTCTTTCGGGCTTAACGGGTGTTGGCGTTGATATGTTGCTTGATTTTATAAAAGATTGTTGTCCGGCACCGAAATCCGAGTATGCAATTGATTCCGACGGCGAGCCGGTTGAGCTGAATGTTGACGAGAATGCGCCGCTTGCGGCAATTTGCTTCAAAACCGTTGCCGACCCATTTATCGGAAAACTTAATTTTTTCAAAATTGTCAGCGGCAAAATTTCGCAGGGTATGACGGTTAGAAATGCAAGAACGGGTGACAATGAACGCCTCGGTAAAATTGTTAATACCTTGGGTGCAAAGCAAACCGATGTAAAAGAGGTATGTGCCGGTGATGTTTGTGCCGTAGCAAAGCTTTCAACATTTAAAACAGGCGATACAATGTGCCTTGCAGATAAAGTTGTCACCCTCGACAGTGTAATTATTCCCACCGCCTCATATTCTATGGCTGTTTCGGCAGACAAAAAGGGAGAAGAGGAAAAGATTGCAAACGCTATTGCAAAGATTATTGAGGAAGACCCTTCAATTTCGTTCAAGGTTAATAAAGAAACTCACCAAACTATCCTCTCCGGACTCGGAGAACAGCACCTTGATGTTTGCCTTTCAAAACTCACTTCAAAGTATAATGTTGCCGCTTCGCTTAAACAGCCAAAGGTGGCTTACAGAGAAACAATATCAAAGAAGGTTGAAGCTCAAGGCAGATACAAAAAGCAATCGGGCGGTCACGGTCAGTTCGGCGATGTATTAATCGAATTTGAGCCGTATGATACAGAGGATTTAATTTTTGCGGAAAGAATAGTCGGCGGAGCTGTTCCGAAGAATTTCTTCCCGGCTGTTGAAAAAGGCTTGCGTGACTCAATGGAAAAAGGCGTTCTTGCAGGTTATAAGATGGTTGGCGTTAAAGCTACATTGTTTGACGGCTCTTATCATCCTGTTGATTCAAGCGAAATGAGCTTTAAAACAGCTGCTTCACTTGCGTTTAAAAACGGTATTGCTCAGGCAGGTCCGATTTTGCTTGAACCTATTGTAACTTTGAATGCCGTTTGCAATGACGAGGCAATGGGTGACATTATCGGTGATATTAATAAGCGCCGCGGCAGAGTTCTTGGAATGACACCTAACGGCGACGGAATGCAAGAAATAATCGCCGAGGTTCCGGAGGCTGAAATGACAACATTCTCAACTTCGATGCGTCAAATCACACAGGGCAGAGGCTCGTTTACAACATCCTTTGCAAGATATGAGCGTTGCCCGGAACATATAGCACAAAAGGTTATTGCCGAAAGCAAGGTTGACGAATAATTTTAATTAAACGAAACACCTCAATTCGCATAGTATGAACTATGAAAGAATTGAGGTGTTTTTATGTTTGTTTCATTCAAAATCGGCTCTGTGACAAATGCACAGCGCGGTGCAAAATTATTACGAAACCGCGGATATAAGCCGATTATTCACAGAATAGAAAACCCTCAACCAACCGATGGATGCGGCTATGTTATTAAGCTTGAAACCGGCGATGAAGAAAAGATATACAAAATCTTATCACAGGCCGGAATATCTGTCACGGGGGTTGAGCGCGAATGATATATTTTGATAACGGCGCAACAACATATCCAAAACCGATGCCGGTGCTCAATAAGGCGTATTTTGCTATGAAATACTATTCGTTTAACAGCGGCAGGGGTGGATATGCTCAAAGTCTTAAGGCAGCGAAAATGATTTATGATGTGCGCGAAAAAACTGCCGATATGTTTAATTGCAGTCCCGAAAATGTTGTTTTTACAAAAAATTGCACCGAAGCATTGAATTATGCAATTAAAGGCTCGGTTGAAAACGGCGGACATATTATTATTTCATCGCTTGAGCATAACAGCGTTGCAAGAGTTGCACAAAAACTGTCGGATGACGGCGTAGCCGATTATGATATTGCTGAATTTTCGTTTGATGACGACAAAACGGTTAACAATTTTGAGCGATTAATTAAGTCTAATACTTCAGCGATTGTTTGTATGCATTCAAGCAATGTGTTCGGCGTTGTTTTTCCTATTGCAAAAATCGGCAAAATGTGCAAAAAACACGGTGTAAGATTTATAGTTGACGCGGCACAGAGCGCCGGGGTTATTGACATTGATATGAAACGCGATAATATAGATGTTCTTTGCTGTCCGGGTCACAAATCGCTGTATGGCAACATGGGTACGGGATTTATGTGTGTTTGTGACGGTGTTAAGCTGTCAACAGTAACGGCTGGCGGCACCGGAAGCGATTCACTCAAATTGCAACAGCCGGATTATATGCCCGACAGATTCGAGTCGGGCACGCTTAACAACTCCGGCATTATTTCTCTCGGTGAGGGAATCAATTTTGTTAATAAAACAGGTATTGAAAATATTTATACTAAAGAAATGCATCAGGCGCAAAACATTTATGCAATGCTTTCGTCAATTAAGGGGGTCAAACTTTATACTCCTGCACCGAAATACATGAAATCCGTACCGATTGTTTCGTTTAACTATAAGGATAAATCCAGCGAAAGCGTGGCTTCGTTCCTTGCCGATAACGATATTTGTGTTCGTGCAGGATTCCATTGTTCGCCTCTTTCACACAGACATTTCGGCACTTTGAAATTTGGCACCGTCAGAGTCAGCCTCGGCGCATTTAATACAGACAAAGAGTGTTTTGAATTTTACAATATTATTAAAAAAATGTAATTTCATTATTAAAATGTCAGTTTTTACTTTATTTATTATTGTCAATGTGTTAAAATAAAACAAATAAAACTTGAGGATGTTAAAAATGCCTTTAAATTATATAAATTTTATAAATCTTGCTTTTCAGTTCAGATATTTTAAAAATCTCTGGAATTCAATTGTAAATACAACAAATCAGGTAAAAGGGCTTTTCGGCACCTTTGGCGTTATCGATGTTGTTGATATATTGTTTGTAACAGTTGTTATATATATGGTATTGCGCATTGTGCGTGAAACAAGAGCAATGCAGCTCATCAAGGGCTTGGTTTTTGTCGCAATAATTTATTTTGTTGTCAATTTCTTGGGCATGGTTGCATCAAGTTATCTGCTTAAAATCATATTTACAAACATTATAATAATTGTTGTTGTTCTTTTCGGTCCCGAAATCCGAAATATTCTCGAACAAATGGGCATCGGCGCAGCTCGCAACAGCATTAGGTCGATTGTCCGTTCAGGTGTAGCGCTTGATGTTGCCGAAATGAATAAAACCATTGATGCAACTTGTAAGGCTTGCGCTGAAATGTCTGATGATAAGGTCGGCGCTTTGATTGTATTTGAAAATGAAACAATGCTCGGCGATATTGTTAAAACAGGTACGGTTATTGATGCCGCACCGTCAAAGGAAATTATTGAAAATATATTTTATCCTAAGTCGCCGCTTCACGACGGTGCAATGATTATTCGCGGCTCTTCAATTTATGCCGCAGGTTGTATTTTGCCGCTTACAAAGGAAAATGTTGCCTCCGAGCTTGGCACAAGACACCGCGCCGCCATTGGCTTGTCACAGCAAAGCGATGCGATAATCTTTGTTGTCAGCGAGGAAACAGGCAGTATCAGCGTTGTTATAAACGGAAATATTACACGCGATGTTTCAAGCGGTGATATTCGCGATATTTTATCTGAGCAGTTTATTCCTAACGGAACCTCCGGCGATGAAAAAATAATTTCAAAACTTGTTAGGAGGTTTAAAAAATAATGGCTGACAGTTCAAAAAATGAAAACAAGTCCTTTTTCTATAAATTAGTATATAATGACAAATATTTAATTTTCTTTTCGCTCTTTCTTGCTGTTCTTGTTTGGATTTCAACCTCTATCAGCGTTGGCACCGATGAATCTAAAAAAATCAAAATTGATGTTCCGGTAACAATTTCCGATGAGTTATCACAGCAACTTGGTATGGAGTATTTTTCTCTTCAGGATTCAATTGAGCTGAGTGTTACCGTTAAGGGTCCGAAATATGCTGTCGGTCAGGTTGGGGAGGATGATTTGAATGTTGAATTCGACACCTCTAATGTTACAAAAGCAGGCCAGCAGTCTATTCCTATTTTGGTAACAAAGTCATCAAAAACACTCGATTTTACAGTTGAAAGTGTTTATCCGTCATCTATAGAGGGCTATTTTGATGTTGGCGCGGCTAAAACTTTTGATGTCGATTTGAAATATGATAATTCTGTTCTTGCAAACGGCTATGCTTGGGGTGACCCAAGCTTGAGTGACGAAACCGTCATTGTTCAAGGTCCGAAAACATATGTCGATAAAATTACCGGGGTTACCGCTAATGTTGATTTTGAAAATGCAACAAATATCAGCAAAACATATTCTGCCGAATGTTCATTGAATGTTGAGGGCGATGACAGTATCGAAAAAAGCTTTTTAAAAATCACATCTAAGGACAAAGATAAGGAAATCAAATCCGTTTCCGTTTCGATTCCTGTTGTTAAAAAGCTTGTTCTTCCGGTAAATGTTAAATTTGAGGACGCCCCTAAGGGTATAGCAGATAACAGCATCTTATCGGTCGATTATTCGGTAAATAAGGTTACGGCAGGAGTTCTTGACGGTGTAGATATTAATGAGGCTGTAATCGGTGTTATTAACTATAATCAGCTGCACGAGGGTAAAAATCACTTTAAGTTTACCTCGAAAGATTTTATCGGCTTTAAATCGATATTCGACGGTAATGACAATATTTCAGCCGATGTTACGGTTGACAGCAAATATAAGAATCAAACGGTATATATTGATAAATCTGCCGTAAAAGTGACAAATGTTCCTAACGGATACGATTATAAGCTTGTGTTTACAGATTTTAAAATAACCGTCGTTGCGCCCGAAAATACAAAAATTGACTCCGGCGATTTGGTATATACTTGTGACGCATCTAAGCTTGACGACAGTAATACTGCCGATTTGGTTGTCACTCTGTCAAATCACAATGATTCATGGGTTTACGGAACATATAAAATATCTGTCGAGCTTACAAAAAAATAAAATTTAACAATAACAGATATGCAACCTAAACAAAAAGGT
>DPVM01000001.1 GCA_003526845.1 Oscillospiraceae bacterium | reverse complement strand
TTTTTTAAGCAACTCGATTTATTCCCACTCGACTGTTCCGGGGGGTTTGGAGGTTATGTCGTAGACTACGCGGTTGATGTGAGCGCACTCGTTAGTGATGCGGTTTGAAACCTTTGCGAGAATATCATAGGGGATTTTTGCCCAATCGGCGGTCATGAAATCGTCGGTTGTAACAGCGCGGATGACAACGACATTGTCATATGTTCTGTGGTCACCCATAACGCCGACCGAATTGACGCCGGGGAGAACGCAGAAGAACTGCGCAAGCTCTTTTTCGTAGCCGTTTTTAGACATTTCGTCGCGGAGAACCCAGTCTGCATCCTGAAGGATTTTGACCTTTTCGGCTGTGACTTCGCCGAGGATTCTGACTCCGAGTCCCGGACCCGGAAACGGCTGACGCCATACAAGTTCTTTCGGAATACCGAGCTTTTCGCCGACCTTGCGGACCTCATCCTTAAACAAATCGCCGAGCGGCTCGATTGTGTCGATAAAATTAATATCATCGGGCTTTTTAACCATATTGTGGTGAGTTTTGATGACGGCGGTGTTTGCCTTGCCGTCGCTCTTGCCCTTGCCGGATTCTATTCTGTCGGGATAAATTGTGCCCTGTGCAAAATAGCCGTCTTCGGCTCTTGAGCGAACCTCGTCCCAGAACACCTTGTAAAACTCGGTGCCGATGATTTTTCTTTTCTCCTCGGGGTCGGTAACGCCCTTGAGGCACTGCATAAAGTGGTCGCCGCAATTAACACGGACAAAATTCATATCGAAAAGCGAAGTGAATGTTTGCTCTACAAAATCGCCCTCGTCCTTACGCATCAAGCCTTGGTCAACAAAAACGCAGGTGAGTTGTTTGCCGACAGCGCGTGAAAGCAAGCCTGCTGCAACGGAGCTGTCAACACCGCCGGAAAGACCGAGAATGACATTTTTGTCGCCGATTTTTTTCTTAAGCACGGCAACAGTGTCGTCGATAAAGTTGTCCATAACCCAATCGCCCTTGCAATGACAAATTTCATAAAGGAAATTATAAAGCATTTGGTTGCCGAACTGTGAGTGAGTAACCTCGGGGTGGAACTGAACGGCGTAAATATTTTTTTCAACATTTTCCATAGCGGCGCACGGACAATCGTTTGTGTTGCCGATAACGGCAAAGCCCTGCGGAGCGGCGGAAATATAGTCTGTATGGCTCATCCAAACAACCGATGTTTCGGGAACATTTTTGAAAAGTTTTGACTCTTTGTTTAACACATTGAAATCAATCTTGCCGTACTCCGAAACGGGTGCGGTTTTAACCTCGCCCTTTGCCATCCACGCGATGAGCTGGCAGCCGTAGCAGATGCCGAGCACAGGAATGCCTAAATCGAGAATGTCGGCAGTATAGTGCGGCGAGCTCATATCAAAAACGGAATTAGGTCCGCCGGTGAAAATGATGCCCTTGTAATTTTTTGATTTAATTTCGTCAATAGGTGTTGTATAGGGAAGGATTTCGGCATAAACATTGTGGTCGCGCACACGCCTTGCGATAAGTTGGTTGTACTGACCGCCGAAATCGAGAACAAGAATTTTTTCCATAAACTCTCCTCCGTAAAAAGATAAACTTATTATATATTATAGAAGCAAATCTTTCAAGGGGTAAACCAAACTAATGCAATTAATTCATGCCGCACTTGTTTTAATACCAAAATCAGTTTGCCATCAAAGCCAACGGTGCCGCTTGACGGCATACAAAAGCAGTGAAACAACGCCGACCGAAAGTGCAATGACAAAGGCGTAGCCGTATCGCCACCGCAACTCGGGCATTGAGTCGAAATTCATGCCGTACCAGCCGACAATCACGGTGAGCGGAAAAAACACCGCCGTAATCACGGTAAAAAAATTCATTGTATTGTTAAGTTTTAAATCGAGCGAGGATTGATACGAGTCCTGCAAATGCATAACGGCGCTTTGGAGCGAATCGGCGTCCTCACGCAGACGGCGTGCCCTTTGTGTAAAGCCCGATATACAGCGCAGCTCTTTTTTTGAAAAAATTTCGTTTTCGTTCTCCTCGAGTGCCTCACCGATGTCGATTAAATGCTCGTAATAATTTTGCATCAAAAGCAGTTCACGCTTGATTTTCAACAAACCCGAGTTGAAATTTTGCCCGGCGCGCTCCGACAAAACAATTTCCTCAAGGCGTGAAATCTCAAAACCCTTTTCCTCGGCAGATTTGAAATCATCCGCAGTCACGGCGTTTAAAATCGCGGCAAGAAGCTTTTCGAGCGATACATTTGCAAGTGGATATTTTGAAAGAGCGGAGAAAAATCCGTTTCGCGTCGAACAATCGCTGTCCCTGACATCGACAACGAGCAAAAAATTCTTTTTGATGAAAACCGCCGCAATATCAAAATCTCCGCCGTCGGCGGCAGGTGTTGCGAGAAACAAAAAGGTGAAATCGTCATAAAGCTCGACAAAAGGCTTCGGTGAGGCAGGCGGATTTTTGCAAAGCTGTGAGCATGCGGACGGAATCGAAAACCGCGTGCAAATATCATCAAGCCGAGCAGTTGTGACATAGCCTGCCGTTAGGTGGTTTTTGTCAATTTCGTCGGCATCGACCGTAATCAAATCGTCATCAAAACGATAAAACAGACAATCGCCCCCTTGTCGGCAGGGTCAAATCATAAAAAATGAGCATTGCATCAATAATTTTCGTTTTTGATTTCAAAATACGCTTGCGGCTTTTTGCACACCGGGCAGACAAACGGCGCGTTTTTGCCGATGACGATATTGCCGCAGTTGCGGCACATCCAAATTGCATCGCCGTCCTTTGAAAAAACAAGCTTTCCGTTGACATTGTTGAGGAGCTTCTTGTATCTGTCCTCGTGGCTTTTTTCGATTTCGGCAACAGCTTTGAAAAGGTCGGCGATTTCGTCAAAGCCCTCCTCACGGGCAACACGCTCAAACTCGGGATAAAAATGAGTCCATTCGTCATTTTCGCCGTGAATGGCGTCGGCAAGATTTTCTGCGGTTGACGGCACGGCGTTGTTGTGAAAAAACTTGTACCAAAGCTCCGCATGGGCGCGCTCGTTGTCGGCTGTATCCTCAAACAGCGCGGCGATTTGCTCGTAGCCGTCCTTTTTCGCCTTGTCTGCATAAAATGTGTATTTGTTGCGTGCCTGCGACTCGAGCGAATAGGCAAGTTTCAAATTTTCCTCTGTTTTTGAGCCTTGTAAGTTTTTCGGCATAAAAATCATTCCTTTTAGATTGTTTTTATATATGATTAAATTGTTGATACTGTTATTATTAGCCGCAAAACGCGGATTATTTGAAAATAAAAATAAACATATCAATTGACTAATCGCCGGGGTTATATTATAATACCTTTATATTGTAAAAAACGGAGGTAGCACTTATGCTTAATACCGAAAAATCACTTGACCAAATCGTTGCCCTTTGCAAAGGCAGAGGCTTTGTATATCCGGGAAGCGAAATTTACGGCGGTCTTGCAAACACTTGGGACTACGGTCCGCTCGGTGTTGAACTCAAAACAAACATCAAATCGGCTTGGAGAAAAAAATTCATCCAGGAAAATAAATATAATGTAGGGCTTGACTCTGCAATTCTTATGAATCCGCAAACTTGGGTTGCATCGGGTCACCTTGGCGGATTTTCCGACCCGCTTATGGACTGCTGCGAGTGTAAAACACGCCACAGAGCAGATGACCTCATCGAAAATTTTGACGGCACAAATGTTGCCGGCTGGACAAACGAGCAGATGAGCGACTATATCAAGGAGCACAAAATTCCGTGCCCGAACTGCGGCAAAACAAACTTTACCGATATTCGTCAGTTCAATCTTATGTTTAAAACATTCCAAGGTGTTACGGAAGACAGCAAGGACGAAATTTATCTTCGCCCCGAAACGGCGCAGGGTATTTTCGTAAACTTTGCAAACATCCAAAGAACAACAAGAAAAAAGGTTCCGTTCGGCGTTGCGCAAATCGGTAAATCATTCAGAAACGAAATCACACCGGGCAAATTCATCTTCCGCGTAAGAGAATTTGAGCAAATGGAACTTGAATTTTTCTGCAAACCGGGCACTGACCTTGAGTGGTTCGATTATTGGAGAGGCTTCTGCCGCGATTGGCTCTACTCTCTCGGCATCACAGAGCAAAACCTTCGTCTTCGCGACCACGATCCCGAAGAGCTTTGCTTCTATTCAAAGGCAACAACAGACTTTGAATATCTCTTCCCGTTCGGCTGGGGCGAGCTTTGGGGCGTTGCCGACAGAACAGACTACGACCTCACACAGCACATTAAAACATCGGGCAAAAACCTTGAATATTTCGACGGCACAACAAACGAAAGATATGTTCCGTATGTTATCGAGCCGTCACTCGGCGTTGAAAGACTCTTTCTTGCAATTCTTTGCGAGGCTTATGACGAGGAGGTTATCGACGCAGAGAAGAACGATACCCGTGTTGTAATGCACTTCCATCCGGTGCTTGCTCCGTTCAAGGCTGCCATTTTGCCGCTTTCAAAGAAACTCAACGAGCAGGCTGAAGAAGTGTTTGCATCTCTTTCAAAGAAATTCAACATTGATTATGATGACGCAGGCTCAATCGGCAAGAGATACCGCCGTCAAGACGAAATCGGCACACCGTACTGCATCACATACGATTTTGATTCGCTTGAGGACAATTGCGTTACAGTCCGCGACCGTGACACAATGGAGCAGGTTAGACTCCCAATCTCCGAGCTTGAAAAATTCATCGAAGAAAAACTTGTATTTTAATATTAAAACCGTGTCGGCATCGACACGGTTTTTTTATTTGTGTAATTATTTATATAATGAGAAAAATAATTGAGCAGACAAGCGTAGCAAAATCATCCGTTTGTCTGCTTTGCTGTTTTTATTTCAGATTATTTCGTGCCCAGTAGAACAGATACTGCTGTGCGATTCCCTCGATACCCGAAAAACATTCGGGCAGGCCGTCAGGATAATATTCCATAACGCGTTTCATCCAAACATCAATCGGAAAAGCATCGTAGAATTTAAAGCCGAAAAGCAGTGCGCAATTTGCAACCTTTACGCCGACGCCGTAGATTTTGAGAAGTTCGCGCCGAGCCTCGTCAAGCGGAAGTGCTTTGATTTTATCAAAATCGATTTCGCCCGAGGCAACAGCTTTTGCGAGCCGCTCAAGATATTTTGCACGGTAGCCGGTGCCGAGTGCCTCAAAATCCTCAACCGAAAGCTCGGCAAGGCGTTCAGCCGACGGAAATGTGAAATTGCCGCCGCCCAAATCGTTGCCGTAGGCTGTGCAAAGTCGATTTATTATTAATTTTATCCTTTTAATATTGTTTTGCTGACTTATTACAAAGGAGCAAAGCGCCTCCCAACTTTCCTGATTGAGTATTCTGATGCCGTAATACTCGTCTATCGTTGAGGCAAGCAGGCTGTCCTGCTTCAATTTTTCGCAAATCGCGGTGTAATCTCTGTTCAAATCAAAATAGTCAACCCAAAAGGACTCGAAACTTTCGAGCGTGGTGTTTTTGAAAACAATATCGTCGCCCGATTTTGAAATGTTTAGAAAATATCCGCCGGCAACGCCGCTGTACGAGGAATCCGCCTGTTTTTCCCAACGGAATGCCTGACCGCAGTCAAGAGTCAAATCCAAATCGAGGCACTCAACGCCGCTGACAATAATATCGTTGCCGTTTTGTATAACATTCATAAAAATATACTCCCTTTTTCGTCAAATGCGCCTATTGCACATACTATTTGTATAGTAAAAATTATCGCCGTCTTTGTCAAGAGCAAAAGTTAAAAATAGCAAATTATACAAAATTTTTGTTACTTTTTGTAATGTTGAAAACTATGTGTAAAGTGGGGAAAAAGGGGCAAAAAAGCCTGTCTAAATGTTTTCAACACCCAAAAAAGGCTATATTATAGCGGTTTTGGGCTAAGTTTTTAACATTTTCCACCGAGTTTTCCACATTTTCAACATTTAAGCGGATAATACAATTTGTTATAGATTTTCGCTGTCAAGTAAAAATCGGTACTCATTTTTAACAAAAATCGACAACTTAATGTTGAATAAAAAGGCAAAAGTTTTCAAACACTATTTGTATAATTGAGAAAGGTTTTGAAAAAATGATAAAAGGAATAAACAAGCAAATTTTAGAAGTGACAAACACAGACAATCCGTATTTTGAAAGAGTGATATTTTTTGTGCGACCGCAGTCGGCAAAGACAGACGAGCAACTGCTGAAAAAGGAGGCTGAAAAAATAGCAGCGACGGCACAGCGACCGCCAAAAACGCGAAAAACATTTAAGCAAAGGCTGACATCGGCTTTTTTTGTTCTGCTCGGCGCAGGAGCGGCGCTCGCAATGACCTATGTAGTGAATAATTTGATAAATTAGGCAAATAATATCAGCGGTGATTAATTATGGTAAAGAAAATTAAAAAATTTCTCGGCATTTTGGGTGTTTTTCTCTTGATTGCGGCGATAATCGGAGCATCATACACCGTTTACGATTCGTATTTTAAAGAAGAAGGCGTTTTTGTTGTGTCAAAACTCGGCTCAACGGGCGACGAAGTTAAAAAAATTCAAAAGAAACTTAAAGAACTCGGATACTACAATGGCAACGCAGACGGAATATACGGCAGCGCGACAAAAACAGCCGTCACAAAATTTCAAAAAAACTGCGGTTTGACCGCCGACGGAATTTGCGGCTCAAAAACACTGCTCTATCTCGGACTCGGCGGCTCGTCGTCATCAGGCTCAAACAACACAACATATTCAAACGAAGATGTCGAGTTGCTTGCAAAAGTGATTTCGGCAGAGGCACGCGGCGAAAGCTACGAGGGTCAGGTTGCCGTCGGTGCGGTTATTTTAAACAGAATAGCACACCCTGATTTTCCCGACTCGCTGAGTGGTGTTGTTTATCAAAAGGGCGCGTTTTCCTGCGTCAACGATTCAAACTGGTATCAGCCGGTGGCTGAATCATCGAAAAAGGCGGCACGCGACGCACTCAACGGATGGGACCCAACGGGCGGAGCGGTATATTATTTCAACGCGTCAAAAACAAGCGACGCATTTATGCATTCGCGCAAGGTAATCAAAGTTATCGGCAACCATAAATTCTGCGTGTAAAACAACAAACTCAAAAGAAAGGCATTGTTTGACAAAAACAGTGCCTTTATATAAATTTAAGAATTTTTAAGTTGTCATTATATATATTATGTGTTAAAATACTAATGCAAAAAATTAGGGAAAGAGGTTGTTATATGTTTTTGCTGATGGGCAGTATTGCCTCAATCATAGTCAGCGTGTTTCAGATTTCATTTTTCAGCAGCACGCGCAAGGTGGGAACAAGCATTCACACTGTTATCAAAAATTTGTTTTTGGTTGATCTCACATCGCTTGCAATTCAAAAATATGTGCTTCACTACAAGCATTTTTTGAATACAAGCAGTTACAAACCGATTGCGTTTGTTAAATTTTTCATCATCGCACTTTTGGTTGCGCTTGTTTATCTCGGAATAAACGCACTTGTAAACAGATACATATCATTTGAAGGGGAAACGCCGAAAAAGACGAAGGGCACAAAGGCGCTCAAAATCATTTCTGCAATTTTGTTTTTCCTTGGCATACTTTTTGTTTTCGCAACAATTTGGGGTAGAAAATCATTCGGCAATGTCGGAGCGGACCAGCTCATCATAAACATGATGTCGCCTGCCGGTGACGGTGACGATGCGGTTTATGTTGATTTTATCGAATCCGCATTTATGCCTTGTCTTCTTTTGATGTCGCTGTTTTGCGTTTTTGTTTTCTCAAACTTTAAAATTGTTTATCACAAGAATAAGAAAACAAAGGTCTTGTTCAACGATTTCATTCACAGAACCATCAGCCTTGTTTTGGCGCTTACAATGTTTGCATCGGGCACTGTTTTCGGCGTTGAAACGTTCCATTTGACACAGCTTTACAACGCATATGTTTCAAAATCAACATTTATTGAAGATAACTATAAAGACCCGAAAACGACAAAACTTGTTTTCCCCGAGAAGAAAAGAAACATTATTCATATTTATCTCGAATCCATGGAAAACAGCTATTTGTCAAAGGACCTCGGCGGAAATATGAAGGAAAACCTTATTCCCGACCTTACAAAGCTTGGCTATGAGGGATACACCTTCTCCGACACCGACAGAAAATTCGGCGGACCGAAAAAGGCAACCGGCACACAGTGGTCCGTTGCGTCAATGGTTAACCAAATGACAGGCTTGCCGATGAAAGTCCCAACCGGAAAGAACACATACGGCACACCGGGCAACTTCTTCCCCGGCGCATGGACTTTCGGCGACATTCTCCGCGATGAGGGTTATGAGCAAACCGTTATGTTCGGTGCAAATGCCGATTTCGGCGGCCTCACATATCTTTATGACTCTCACGGTCAATATAAAATTATGGACCACAAATATGCGCTCGAGCACAACCTTATTCCAAAGGGATACAAGGAATTTTGGGGATATGAGGACGACAAGCTTTATGAATTTGCAAAGGACGAGCTTACCCGTTTGAGCAAAACCGGCAAACCGTTCAACTTCACTATGGAAACGGCGGACACTCACCGCCCGGGCTATGTCAGCAAAAAGGCGCAAAAGAAATATCCCGACAAGTATTCAAACGCAATTTATTACAGCCAGCATCAAACATACAAATTCATCGAATGGATTAAAAAGCAACCGTTCTATGAAAACACAACAATTGTTATGATAGGCGACCATTGCAGTATGGACACAACATTCTTCAAGGATTTCGGCGATTATGACAGAACGCAGTATAATGTAATTCTCAATCCGTCACCGGATTTGAAGATTGACAATTCAAAATTCACAAACCGTCAGTGGGCAAACTTTGATATGTTCCCGACAATTTTGGCGGCTATGGGAGTTAAGATTGACGGCGACAGACTCGGAATAGGCACAAACCTTTTCTCCGACAAGAAGACGATTTTTGAGGAATACGGCTTTAAAAAGGCTGACAAACAGCTTGAAAAGAAGAGCGTATTTATAAACGAGCACATTCTTAAAAGCCCCGACCATCAGGAAATCGGCGTAAGAGCCTCAAAAAAGAAAAATTAATATTGCTCCACAACAAACAAAGCGCAGTGAATTACCCCACTGCGCTTTTGGTTTGAGTTGCAATCATGCACCTCATCCGCAGACGGGCGGAGTGCTTGCAAAATTTTTTGTTTTGCATTATAATATGTTATTATTATTTAAGGAGTGCGCTATGGCTGATACTATTGCGGCAATTTCCACGGGCAATGCGCCCGGCGGAATCGGAGTTATACGAATAAGCGGTGATGCGGCGATTGAAACAGCGGCAAAGGTTTTTGCACCGGCAGACGAGTCGCAGCTTACCGAGCTTAAGGGATACCGCGCAAAATACGGCAACATTATTATTGACGGCGAAAGGGCAGACAATGCGGTTGCCCTTGTTTTTCGTGCGCCGAGGAGCTACACCGGCGAAAATGTTGTTGAACTTTCCGTTCACGGCGGCTTGCTTATGGTGCAAAAAACGCTTGCGGCGGTATTGAGCGCAGGCGCAAGACCTGCACAGGCAGGCGAATTTACAAAGCGCGCATTTCTAAACGGCAAAATGGACTTGACTCAGGCGGAAAGCGTTGCAACCTTAATATCATCACAAGGCGAAGCAAGCTTAAAAGCATCGTTCAACGCATTGCAGGGCAGTTTGAGCACAAAAATCAACTCTGTTTTGCAAAAACTGCTCGACTGCTCGGCTGTTATGGCGGCGTGGGTTGATTACCCCGACGAAGAAATCGAGGAACTTTCAAACGATGAGCTTATCAAAACGCTTTCGGGTGTTAAGGACGAGCTTTACGATTTGCTCAAGGGATACGACAACGGTCAGACAATCACAAACGGAGTCAGCACGGCAATCGTCGGCAGGGCAAATGTTGGCAAATCAAGCCTGATGAATATGCTCACCGGCACGGACAAAAGCATTGTCACCGACATTGCAGGCACAACGCGCGACATTGTTGAGGAGGATATAAAACTCGGCAACATTGTTTTGCATCTGCGCGACACGGCAGGTCTGCGCGACAGCGACGATGTGGTCGAATCAATCGGTATCCAAAAGGCGTACAAAGCGCTTGATGACGCAGGGCTTATCCTTGCAGTTTTCGACAATGCGCAGACGCTGACCGATTTTGACCGGGATTTGATAGAAAAATGCAAGGGCAAAAAAGCCGTTGCAATAATTAATAAAACAGATTTGGACAAAACCATCGACAGCAAGCCGATTGAAGAAGCGTTTGAAAAAACGGTTTATATTTGTGCGGCGCAGTCGCAGGGCGTTAATGAGCTTGAATACGCAGTGAGCGAGGTGCTCGGCGTTACCGACTTTGATTCATCGGCACCGATGCTTGCAAACGCAAGACAAAAGGCAAACTGCCAAAGCGCATATGACTGCATTTGCAGGGCGCTTGACGATGCACAAATGGGAATCACATTTGATGCGATTAATGTTATGATAGACAGCGCGGCAGACGAACTGCTTTCGCTGACCGGCAAAAAGGCAACCACGGAGGTTGTCAACAATATTTTCAGTAAATTTTGTGTGGGTAAATAAATGGAGTATTTTGCAGACAATTATGATGTAATAGTTATCGGTGCAGGCCACGCCGGAATTGAAGCGGCGCTTGCATCGGCTCGACTCGGTGTTAAAACCGCGGTGTTTACAATTAACCTTGACTGGGTTGGAAATATGCCGTGCAATCCGTCAATCGGCGGAACATCAAAGGGTCACCTTGTGCGCGAAATTGACGCACTCGGCGGCGAAATGGGCAAGGCGGCAGACAAGTATTGCCTGCAATCGCGTATGCTCAACCTCGGCAAAGGTCCTGCCGTTCACTCATTGAGGGCGCAGATTGACCGCCGTCAGTATTCGTCGGGTATGAAACACACCCTCGAGCTGACCGAAAACCTTGATATTCGTCAGGGTGAAATAGTCGACCTTTATAAAAAGGACTCGCTTTGGTATGTAAAAACAAAGCTTGAGGCTGTTTTTTCAGCAAAAGCCGTTATTCTCGCAACGGGAACTTTTCTCGGCGGCAGAGTTTATATCGGCGATGTTTCATACGAGAGCGGTCCCGACGGAATGTTCCCTGCTAAGGCACTTTCATCTGCGCTTTACAAGCTGAACATTCCGCTTCGCAGATTTAAAACAGGCACACCGAGCAGGGTTAACCGGCGTTCCGTCAATTTTGACGGTCTCGGTGTTCAGCACGGCGACGAACACACCGTTCCTTTTTCGTTTGAAACAAAAACGCCGCCCGAAAACAAGGTTGTTTGCCATATTACATACACTAACGAAAAAACAAAAAAAATTATTCTCGACAATTTGCACCGCTCGCCTATGTATAGCGGCAAAATTGAGGGAAAAGGTCCGCGATACTGCCCGAGTTTTGAGGACAAAATCGTGCGCTTTGCCGACAAGGAAAGACACCAACTTTTCATCGAGCCTTGCGGACTTGACACCGAAGAGCTTTATTTGCAAGGTCTTTCGTCCTCTCTTCCAGAAGATGTTCAACTTGCGTTTATCCACACCATTCCCGGTTTGGAGCACGCACAGGTTATGCGCACCGCATACGCAATTGAATATGATTGCGTCGACCCGACTGCTTTAAAGGCAACGCTTGAATTCAACGATATTGAGGGGCTTTACGGCGCCGGTCAGTTTAACGGCTCAAGCGGTTATGAGGAAGCGGCGGCGCAAGGTCTTGTTGCAGGAATCAACGCAGCGCTCAAAATCAAGGGCGAAGAACCGATGATTCTCGACCGCGGCGGCTCATATATAGGCACGCTTATTGACGACCTTGTTACAAAAGGCTGCTCCGACCCTTACAGAATGATGACATCGCGCAGTGAATACCGCCTTGTTTTGAGGCAGGACAACGCCGACATCAGACTTACACCGACGGGTCACGAAATAGGCTTAATCAGTGACGAGCGATACAACGCGTTTTTGAAAAAACAGGAACTTATTAAAGATGAACACGAGAGAGTTTGCGCTCTTTCGATTCCTGTCAGCGACAAGCTTCAAAAAATGCTTGAAGAACGCGGAACGGCGCCGCTTAAAACAGGTTGCAAAATGGTTGAACTTTTGCGCAGACCGCAAATTTCATACAGCGATCTTGCTCCTTTTGACACCGACAGACCCGATTTGCCGTATGAGGTGTTTGAGCAGGTTGAAATTTCGATTAAATACGAGGGATACATCAAAAAGCAAGAGGCGCAGATTAAAGAAATGCGTCGACTCGAGGCTAAAAAAATCCCTGCCGATATTGATTATTCGTCGCTTAAGGGCTTAAGGCTCGAGGCGATTGAAAAGCTGTCAAAAATCCGCCCCGAAAATCTCGGTCAGGCAGGCAGAATCAGCGGCGTAAACCCTGCCGATGTAACGGCGCTTAACATTATTTTGGAAAGTATGCAAAATGATAAATAAGGATTTATTAAAAAAATATCAGCCGACACTGTCGGATACCGCGCTTGATAATTTCGACAAATACGCCGCTCACCTCGTTGAGCGCAACAAACAAATGAATCTGACGGGAATTACCGAACCGGACGAAATTGTTATTAAACACTTTGTCGACAGCCTCAAATTCTTTGAATATGTCGATGTTCCGCAGGGCGCAAGTATAATTGACGTCGGAACGGGCGCAGGCTTTCCCGGCTTGCCGTTGCTTTTAGCGCGAAATGACATTGCGCTCACTCTTATGGATTCGCTCAACAAGCGGCTCGTTTTTCTCGGCGAGGTGCTCAAAAAATGCGATTTGCAGGCGGAACTTGTTCACGCAAGAGCCGAGGACGCAGGTCAAGAAACGTGTTTTCGCGAAACTTATGATTTTGCAACAGCGAGAGCGGTTGCGCCGATGAATGTTTTGGCTGAATATTGCCTCCCGTTTGTTAAAGTCGGCGGATATTTTGTTGCACTGAAAGGCTCAAAAGACGAAATCGGCGACGCAGAAAGCGCAATTTCGACACTCGGCGGCAAAATTTGCAACAATGTTTCATATAAACTGCCGAACGGCGACCAAAGAACTATAATTATTATTAAGAAAATATCGCAGACACCGACAAAATACCCTCGAAAGAGCAAGAAAATCGCTTCTGCACCGCTCTAAAGATAATATAATGTGTCGAATGAAAAGGATTTCTCACGATGAGAAATCCTTTATTTTTGTAATTGTTTATGTTAATATATAGTCAGCAAAGGAGATAACCTTATGAATGATATTAATTATATTCAAACGGAAAAACTTTTGCCGAACCCATATCAACCGCGACACAAGTTTGAGAGTGAAGAAATGCTTTCGCTGGCAAACTCAATAAAACAAAACGGAATATTACAGCCACTGTTGATAAAACGAATTAACAACTCCGATTACTTTGAGGTTGTTGCCGGAGAACGCAGATTGCGTGCCGCAATTCTTGCAGGGCTTGACGATGTACCCTGTATAGAGCTTGAATGTGATTACGAGCAAAGCGCAGTGCTTTCGATTCTCGAAAATGTGCAGAGAGCCGATTTGACATTTTTTGAAGAGGCAATAGCAATAGGACAACTTACAGAACACTTCGGGATGACACAAAGCGAAATTGCAAAACGGCTCGGCAAAAGTCAGTCCGCGCTTTCAAATAAGGTGCGACTGCTTAATTTGCCCGTCGATGTGCGCTATTTCATCGAAAAAGAGCATTTAACCGAACGGCACGCACGCGCGCTGCTTAAATTGGACAGCGAAAAGGATATTTGGGCGGCGCTTAACATTATTAAGGAAAAACACCTAAATGTTGAGCAGACAGAACGCCTGATAGACTCCCTGACCGAAGACAAACAGGTTAAACCAAAGCGAAATGTTGTTAAAATCTTTAAAGATGTTCGCATATTTGTAAACACAGTCAACAAAGCAATCGAAACAATGCGAGCATCGGGAATTGATGCAACGACAGATAAAACAGAAACCGACGATTATATAGAATTTAGGGTAAAAATACCGAAAAACCCGACTACCGAAAAGACACTAAAGCTTTTCGATGCCAAACAGGCTTAAAACGGGAAACCGTTTTAAACATATTCTCCTCTTTTCATCACGCGAAACGGACAGGCTCACCGCCTGTCTGTTTTGCTTTTTGCGCACTTTATATATGTTTCATGTGAAACATTAGTGGTTAAACAAGCGTAATTGTTTCATGTGAAACACTGTTAAACTACATTTTGATTAAAAGTTAATGCCGTATGCTATATCTTGATTTAAAAGTAAATTCTAAAATGTTTCATGTGAAACTATTGATATAAACACCTATTTATTGTATAATTATATCAATTCAAAAATCGAGGTGATGTTATGGGCAAAACCGTAGCGATATTTAACCAAAAAGGCGGCGTAGGCAAAACAACCACATGCGTTAATATGGCAGCCGCTTTAGGAGCAAAGGGCAAAAAAACGCTCCTAATTGATGTTGACCCACAGGGCAACTCAACCTCGGGTGTCGGAATAGACAAAAGCGATGTAAAATACTCAACATACAATGTTTTAATCGGTGAGGTTGCCGCAAGGGCAATTATGATTGAAACAGAGTTTAAAAACCTCTATCTTTTGCCTGCAAATATGAATTTGGCAGGTGCAGAACTTGAACTTGCCGAACTTGACGACAGAAACAGCGCGCTGAAAAAGGCAATTGCAACGCTTGTTATGGAGTTTGATTATATTATTATTGACTGTCCGCCGTCACTCGGATTGCTTTCAATCAATGCACTTGTAGCCGCAGATACGCTTATCGTGCCGCTTCAATGCGAATATTATGCCTTGGAGGGTTTAAGTCAGCTTGTTGCAACTGTCAGAACGATAAAACAGCATTATAACGAGCATTTACAGCTTGAGGGCGTGCTCTTTACAATGTATGACAGCCGCTTAAAGCTTACAAATCAGGTTATTGACGAGGTTAACAAGTATTTTCCGGGCAAGTCATACAAAACGATGATTCCACGCTCGGTAAAAATTGCCGAGGCGCCGAGCTTTGGCGAACCGGTTATTTACTACGAAAAATACTCAAAGCCGTCATTTGCGTACAAAAAGTTCGTAGATGAGTTCTTAAAACAACAATAATTGGAGGAAAATATGGCAAAAAAGCAATCGGGACTCGGCAAGGGACTCGGAGCATTGATGCTCGAGAATAATGTTGACGATATGGTGTCAACAAGCACATTGCCGATTAACGAAATTATCCCGAATAAAGAACAGCCGCGTAAAACCTTTGATGAGGGTGCGTTGCAGGAGCTTGCGGACAGTATCACCGTTCACGGTGTGCTTCAACCGCTTCTCGTTCGTCCGCTGTTGAGTGGCGGCTATCAGCTTATCGCAGGCGAACGCCGCTGGAGAGCCTCAAGAATGGCAGGATTAAAGGAAGTTCCCGTAATAATCAGGGAACTGTCCGATTCCGAGGCTATGGAAATCGCCATTATCGAAAACCTGCAAAGAGAAGACCTCAACCCGATTGAAGAGGCAGAGGGTCTTCAGGCGCTTATCGACAAATGCGACTATACGCAGGAACAGGTTGCCGTTTCGGTCGGCAAATCGCGCCCGGCAATCGCAAATGCGCTCCGTCTTTTAAAGCTGCCCGAAGAGGTACGCCAAATGACAAAAGAGGGCGAAATCAGTGCAGGTCACGCAAGAGCGCTGCTTGCATTTGACAATCAGGCGATTATGTATGAGGTTGCAAAGCAAATTGTTTCAGATAAACTTACAGTCCGTGATGTTGAACGCCTTGCAAAACGCCCGACAAAATCAGCAGACAAAAAGCAAAACGCAAAACACAGAGACAGCTTTTATGACGAAGTTGAACTTTCGCTGACCGATGTATTGGGCAGAAGAGTCAAGGTTTATAACGGCCGCTCAAAGGGTACACTTGAAATTGAGTTCTACTCACTTGACGACCTTAAGGATATTGCAAACGCAATTGCTAAATAAATTTTAGGAGAAAGAAAATGTTAGATATTAAATTTGTCAGAGAAAACCCGGAGCTTGTAAAGGAAAATATCAAAAAGAAGTTCCAGGACCACAAACTCCCGTATGTTGACGAGGTAATCGAGCTTGACAGCGAGCGCCGTCAGGTTATCGCAAGGGCTGATGAGCTTCGTGCAAACAGAAACAAGATTTCAAAACAAATCGGCGCACTCATGGCGCAGGGCAAAAAGGAAGAGGGCATGGCTCTCAAAGAGCAGGTTACAGTACAGGCAAAGGAACTTGACGAACTTGCAAAGAAAGAAAGCGAGCTTGGCAAAAAAGTTACAAAGCTTATGATGTCAATACCGAACATTATTGACGAGTCTGTTCCGATCGGCAAGGACGACAGCGAAAATGTCGAGGTTCAGCGCTACGGCGAACCTGTTGTGCCTGATTTTGAAATTCCTTATCATACCGATATTATGGAAAGATTCGACGGCATTGATATGGACGCCGCAGGCAGAGTTGCCGGCAACGGATTTTACTATCTCATGGGCGACATTGCCCGTCTTCACTCGGCTGTTCTCGCTTACGCTCGCGACTTTATGATTGACAGAGGCTTCACCTACTGCATTCCGCCTTATATGATTCGCTCAAATGTTGTTACCGGCGTTATGAGCTTTGAAGAAATGGACGCCATGATGTATAAAATCGAGGGAGAGGACCTTTATCTTATCGGCACCTCGGAGCACTCGATGATAGGCAAGTTTATCGACACAATTACACCGGAGGAGAAACTTCCGCTCACTCTTACATCGTATTCACCTTGTTTCAGAAAAGAAAAGGGCGCACACGGTATTGAGGAACGCGGCGTTTATCGTATTCATCAGTTTGAAAAGCAGGAAATGGTTGTTGTCTGCAAGCCGGACGAGTCAAAATATTGGTTTGACCAACTTTGGCAGAACACGGTTGACCTTTTCCGCAGCCTTGATATTCCTGTTCGCACACTCGAATGTTGCTCGGGCGACCTCGCAGACCTTAAAGTTAAATCGGTCGATGTTGAGGCGTGGTCACCGAGACAGAAAAAATATTTCGAGGTTGGCTCATGCTCGAATCTTACCGACGCGCAAGCTCGCCGCCTTAAAATCCGCGTAAAGGGCAAGGACGGCAATTACCTCGCACACACACTCAACAACACTGTTGTTGCTCCACCGCGTATGCTCATCGCATTCCTTGAAAACAACCTCAATGCCGACGGCTCTGTTTCAATCCCCGAAGCACTCCGTATGTATATGGGCGGCAAGGACAAACTTGTTCCAAAAAATTAAAGTATAGATATATATATGTTAGTTAAACAAAGGCAGTCTTTTGACTGCCTTTTTCTTATGCATATATAAATATTATTAATGATACAACCGTAGAGGTAACTGTTTCGCCCCTACGATTGAAATGCGTAGGATATTCGATAAAAAACGCAAAAAATAAAAGAGGCGCAATGCCTCTTTTATTTTTGCTTAAATATTAATTACTTTTCATCGTCGCTCTTGATAGAGGTTGTTGAAACTTCACCATAGGCGGCGGTGTTGTCGAGTGTTGCTGTGACAGGGGAAGAGCCTTCGTCAAAAAATCCCTTTTCCTTACACTTCAAAACATCGACTCTTGTTTTTGCAAGCGTAATGCTCGACTTGCCGTAAAGAACATATTGCAAATAATATGCATCCTGCGGGAAATCGGATTTCCACATCCAAGCGCCGTAGTATGTTCCGCCTGCGCCTTTTTCGTTGATTCTGTAATTCGGCACGCTCGTCATTTTGATTGCATAATTCATCCATTTCTGACTGAACGCATCGCCCGCAATATTTAGAACGGTGTCCATACCGATGTCCATCTTCGTATAAGGCAAGAGTTTTTTGACAACTCTTATCATCTCGGTTTTACTTGAGCCTTTAACCTTGCTGAAAATCTCCATAAGTGTTGTTTTCTGTCTGTCGGCTCTCGCATTGTCGCTGTCGATATGTCTGATACGGCAGTAAGCGAGTGCCTGCTTGCCGTTGAGTTTTATTTTGCCCTTTGTGCCGTCAAATGTTTTTTCGATTGTAACATTGCCGTATGTACCGGGGTGATTGTTAATCTCGCGAATTTCCTTTGAGGTCAACTCAAGCGTTACACCGCCGAGTTCGTCAATAACGCTTTCAAACGCGTCGAAATTGATGATAACATAATTGTCGATATTGATTTTATACATTCTTTCAACGCAGTTAATGTATGAATCAATATCTCCGCGTGACATTGCGGCATTGATTTTGTCAAAAGTTCCGGTTGATTCGTCACCCGGCTTCGTTTCAAAATATGTATAAGCATCGCGCAAAACAGAGGTGAGTGTAATCTGCTTTGTGTCAACATTCACGCTTGCGATAATTGCGGAGTCGGCTCTTGTTCCTTTGTCAAGAACATCCTTACCCCTCGTGTCCTCACCTACAAGCAAAACATTGTAAACATGGGTGGAGGAGCACGGCGTGCCGTTGTAATACCACTTTCTTATCATATCCTGAAGTGATGCGATTTCGCTTGCGTCTGTTTCTTCAATCGGGTCAAACGATTCAACAAGCTTGTCCTGCGTTGATTTGTATTGCTCGGTCGACTGCGTGTTCACCTTTGCGTTTTGCACCGGCTTTACAAATGAATCATAAACATACCAACCGCCTGCCGCAAGGGCAATCACAACCAAAATGATAATTGTGACGATTATCATTATTTTCTTTTTCTTCTTTTTTTTGCGCTCTTCGGGCGTTAAATTGGCGTTTTTCTTTTTGGATTTTTTTCTTTTCTTATCCTTTTTGCCTTTTTTTCTGCCATTTTTGTCGTCATCATCGTCCTGCTTGGGGTGCTCAAAGTTTGTCGGTTCAAGCGGTTCCTTATCCTCGTTCACGATGATTTGAATTGCGCTGTCATCAACCGAATCGCCGTCATCATCCGAAAAGCTCGGCATAATCGGCTCGCTCTCGTCATCATCAAGCGAAACAGGGGGCATTTCTACCTCTTTGTCTCCGTCGGCGGTCAAATCACTTTCGATTTTCGGCTCCTTTTCGTCAACCTTAACTTCCGGCAATGGCTCGTCGGCTTGTGTCTGCTCCTCTGGCTTTGGCTCAACAACGGGTGCAGGCTCCTCTGCCTTCGGCTCAACAACGGGCGCAGGCTCTTTCGCCTGCGGTGCCGCTTTTAAGTCGGCGTCAACCGACATTGAATTTTTTGTATTTTGGTTTTCACTTGGGGAGGATGATTTATCCTCTTGTTCCTGTCTGCGTTTTTTAACTTCAGAAAGGATACTGTCGATATTGTAGCTGTTTTTATCCAATATTCTCTCTCCTCTAAGTGGTGTAATAGACATATTAAATACCAAAAATTTATATTAAATATAAATTAGAAGTTAATATTCTATTAACAGACCCTTATTCATCAGTCGGTGCTTGCTCTGAGTTTTCGGCAAAAGCCTCTGTGTTTTGACTGTCTTCGGCAGATTGCTCATCTTCGTCTTCGATATATTTATCGACAATGCTGAGCGTTGCAAGCCTTTCATCGTCCTTGATTCTCATTACCTTAACACCCTTTGACGGACGCTTGAATGATGAGATTTGGTCGGCATGTGTACGAATAACAACGCCGTCGGTTGTAATCATGATAACATCGTTTTCGTCTGTAACCGGTGCAATCATTGCAACCTTGCCGTATTTTTCGGTGTGATAGTTAATCAATCCCTTGCCGGCACGCGATTGAATACGGTATTCGTCAAAATCGCTCTTTCTGCCGTATCCTGTTTCTGTAACGGTAAGCAACTGCGTGTTAGGAACGGCAACGGCAAATCCTACAACATAATCGCCGTCCTTAAGCTGAATAGCTTTAACACCTCTTGCCGTTCTGCCGATGAGCCTTGCGTCTGCCTCTTTAAAGCAGATTGCCATGCCGTCGTGTGTCGCAACAACAAGATTTCTTTCGCCGTCGGTCACCTCAACCCAGCAAAGCTCGTCGCCCTCGTCAAGATTGATTGCGATAATGCCTGTTTTTCTGATGTTCGCATATTGGTCAATAGCAGTACGCTTAATTACACCGTTTTTCGTAACCATGCAAAGATATGTTCTGTTTTCGCTGCTTTCATCGTCCTCTTTCGGAATTTTAACCATTGCAGAAACTTTTTCATCCTGCTCAATCGGAAGGAGGTTGACAACATTCATGCCCTTGCTTGTTCTTGAAGCCTCGGGAATTTCGTAGCCTTTAATTTTAAAAACCTTGCCCTTATTGGTGAAAATAAGCACTCTGTCGTGTGTGGAGCATGCAAACATAGTTTTTGCATAGTCCTCCTCGCGGCGCGACATACCCATAATACCCTTGCCGCCTCTGTTTTGTGCCTTGTAGGTGTCAACAGTCTGGCGCTTCATATATCCCTTTTCGGTCAGGGTGAGTATGCAATCCTCAACGGGGATAAGGTCCTCGTCCTCAACATCACCTGTGAATGCGGAAATTTCCGTTCTTCTTTCATCGCCGAATTTGTCTGCGATTTCGCGGCTTTCCTGCTTGATAATGTCGCAAATTCTCTGCTCGCTTGCAAGAATTGAAAGATAGTCCTTGATTTTCTCATGGAGTTCGTTCAATTCGTTCATGATTTTTTCAATTTCAAGTCCTGCCAACTGACCCAAACGGTAAGCAACAATTGCGCTTGCCTGCGGATCATCAAAGCCGAACTTGTCCATAATTGCCTGCTTTGCCTCGGCTTGACCGCCCTTGCAGGCACGGATTGTTGCGATAACCTCGTCAACAATATCAATTGCCTTTGCAAGACCCTCTAAAATGTGCG
This sequence comes from Oscillospiraceae bacterium, assembly GCA_003526845.1. Lineage (GTDB taxonomy): Bacteria > Bacillota > Clostridia > Oscillospirales > Acutalibacteraceae > Eubacterium_R. The sequence goes on along the minus strand of DPVM01000001.1, from coordinate 130,264 downwards.
CTCTCGTTTGCGCTTTTTCAAGGTCAAACTGAGTTCTTCTTGTAATAACCTGCTTTTGGAATTCAATGTATTTCTGCAAAATTTCCTTAAGGGTCAAAACCTTCGGCACGCCGTCATCAAGTGCGAGCATAATTGCACCGAATGTAACCTGCATATCGGTCAATTTATAAAGATTGTTGAGTACAACCTGTGCGTTTGCGTCTCTCTTTACAAGCACTTCAATGTGCATACCGCGTCTGTCGGAGTAGTCTTGAACATCGGCTACACCCTCAAGTCTTTTTTCTTTTACCAAATCGGCAATTCTTGTGATAAGTCTTGCCTTGTTTACGCCGTAGGGGATTTCTGAAACGACAATTTTAAATCTGTCGCCCTTTGTTTCGACAATTTCTGCCCTTGCACGCACATAAATCTTGCCTCTGCCGGTTGCATAAGCCTCTCTGATTCCCTTTGCGCCCATAATAATGCCGCCGGTCGGGAAATCGGGTCCCTTGATATATTGCATAATATCCTCAAGCTGTGCGTCCGGGTTGTCGATAAGACAGCACATACCCTCAACCGTTTCACGCATATTGTGCGGAGGAATGTTTGTAGCCATACCTACTGCGATACCCGACGAGCCGTTAACAAGCAAATTCGGGAATCTTGACGGCAAAACAGATGGCTCTGTTGTTGTATCGTCAAAGTTTGGTGTAAAATCAACGGTATTTTTCTTAATATCGTCAAGCATTTTCATTGCCGTCTTGCTGAGCCTTGACTCGGTGTAACGGTAAGCAGCCGCAGGGTCGCCGTCGATAGAGCCGAAGTTGCCGTGACCGTCAACAAGAATGTGTCGCATTGAGAATGTTTGCGCAAGTCTTACCATTGCGTCATATACAGATGCGTCGCCGTGCGGATGATAGTGACCAAGCACTTCACCGACGGTGGTTGCGCACTTACGGTATGGGTTTGTCGGATATAGGTTGTTATCGTACATTGCATACAGAATTCTTCTGTGAACAGGCTTTAATCCGTCGCGCACATCGGGGAGCGCACGGCTTACGATAACTGACATTGAGTAATCAAGAAACGCTTTTCTGATTTCGCTGCTGATTTCAACATCTACGATTTTTTGGCTATCATATCGTATTTCTTCGTTCATTTATAATGCTCCTATATATAAGGTTGTCGATTGATTTTTGATTAAATATCAAGGTTTTGAACAAATTTTGCGTTCTTTTCGATAAATTCTCTTCTCGGCTCAACATTGTCGCCCATAAGAATAGAAAAGTTTTCGCTCGCTCTTTGTGCATCATCGATTGTGACTCTGAGCATTGTTCTGAATTCGGGGTCCATTGTTGTTTCCCAAAGCTGTTGCGGGTCCATCTCACCGAGACCTTTGTATCGCTGAATGTCGCAGTCGCCGCCGAATTCGGCAATTTCTGCGTCCCTTTGCTCCTCGGAGAAAGCATACGCGCTCTTTTTGCCCTTTGAAATTTTGAAAAGCGGCGGTTGTGCAAGATAAACATAGCCGTCCTCGATAATTTGCGGCATATATCTGAAGAAGAATGTCAAAAGCAATGTTCTGATATGTGCACCGTCGACATCGGCATCCGCCATAATGATGATTTTGTGATAACGGAGCTTTGAAATATCAAAGTCCTCGCCGATTCCCGTGCCGAGAGCCATTACAACAGGCACAAGTTTTTCATTTGTGATTACCTTGTCAACTCTTGCCTTTTCAACATTAAGCATTTTACCCCAAAGCGGAAGTATTGCCATATGCTCTCTGTCTCTGCCCTCTTTTGCGGAACCGCCTGCCGAGTCACCCTCGACGATATAGATTTCGCACTTTGTCGGGTCCTTGCTTGTGCAGTCTGCAAGTTTGCCGGGGAGCGAATTGCTTTCAAGCGGCGATTTTCTTCTTGCGTTTTCTCTCGCCTTTCTTGCTGCCTCTCTTGCCCTTGATGCGTCAAGAGCCTTGCCGAGCAATGTTTTCGCAACCTGCGGATGCTCCTCAAAATATGTCATAAGCTTGTCATAAACAAGCGATGAAACAAGGCCTGTAATGTCAGTGTTGCCGAGTTTGCCCTTTGTCTGACCCTCAAACTGTGCCTCTGTCAGCTTAACGCTGATAACGGCTGTGATACCCTCACGAACATCGTCGCCCGAGAATTTTTTGTCGCTGTCCTTCAAAATATTGAATTTTTTGCCGTAGTCGTTAAATACACGGGTAAGCGCCGTTTTAAATCCCGTTTCGTGGGTACCGCCGTCGATTGTATTAATGTTGTTTGCAAATGAAAGCAGTGTTTCGGTGTAGCCGTCGGTGTAGCAAAGCGCAACCTCTGCGCTTCTGTCATCCTTGGTTGTCGAAATGTGGATAACCTCTTCCTGAATCGGGGTAAATCCGCGGCTTTCGTTAATCCATTCTACGAATGAACGGATACCGCCCTCGTAGCAATAAACCGATGTGTGTTCTTCATCGTCATATCTGTCGTCCGAGTCGCGCTCAAATTTTTCTCGCTTGTCGGAAAGGCTGATTGAAAGACCTGCATTAAGAAATGCCTGTTCTCTGAGCCTGCGCTGAAGAATGTCAAACGAATATTTTGTTGTTTCTTGGAAAATATCGGCGTCCGCCTTAAATCTGATAAGCGTGCCGTGTTCGGCTTCGCTGACATCCTTGATGATATGCAAATCGTCAACCGGCTTGCCTCTTTCAAATCTTTGTGCATAAACATGGCCGTTTTGAGTTACCTCAACCTCGAGCCATTCCGAAAGTGCGTTTACAACGGACGAACCTACGCCGTGCAAACCGCCCGAAACCTTGTAGCCTGAGCCGCCGAATTTACCGCCGGCATGAAGCACCGTCAAAACAACGGTTACTGCCGGAAGTCCTGTTTTTTCGTTGATACCTGTCGGAATACCACGGCCGTTATCCTTAACGGAAATAATATTTCCGGGCAAAATTTCCGTTTCGATATGTGTGCAGACACCTGCGAGAGCCTCGTCGATTGAATTATCGACAATCTCGTAAACAAGGTGATGCAATCCTCTCGGTCCTGTCGAGCCGATATACATACCGGGGCGCTTTCTTACTGCCTCCAAACCCTCAAGAACCTGAATACTGTCCTCGTTGTAATCGTCTGTTACAACAGTGTCCATATCCTCTTCTTCAAGGTTGGTTTCATTAATGATTTCGTCTTTAATTTCGTCAGCCATAAATATTCCTCATTTTATGAATTTATATGTTAATCTAATTTTTAACTTAATTGATTACTTGCTCAAGCTGAGCTTTTTTGCTCTTTTACTCAGCGTTCCCGTGTTGACGGGGCTGATATAAACCTCACTGTCCGTCACAACAAAACTTTTCGGCAAATCATAATTTACATAAACCACTCTGCCGTCTTTTTGCGCCTTGTTTAAATAGTCGCGCGTTGCCTTGTTGACGGTTGATGTGTCCATATCAAAAATGCCTATTATATTTTTATCCGTAATAACGGTGTCCTCACCAAGGTGTAAAAACATAATTTCTCCGTCAATCGATAATTTTGCCGCCGTCAATATGAAAGGTTTTGCCTTTTTTGAGGCGCAAAATAGTTTCTTTATCACAGCAGGTAATGAAAACCTGCCAATTTTTTATATGGTTTAGGATATAATCCTGCCTTTTTTCGTCAAGTTCGCTCATAACATCGTCGAGCAGAGCAATCGGCTCAATTTCCGTCATTTTTTTTAGCAAACTTGCCTCCGCAAGTTTTAGCGCAAGCACACAACTTCTTTGCTGACCCTGCGAGCCGTAAATTTTCGCGCTTGTGCCGTTGATTAATATATCAATATCGTCCCTGTGAGGACCTTTTGTTGTTGTTTTGTTTATTATGTCGGCTGTTTTGCTGCTTTCAAAAGCAGAAAGCAGATTTTGTTCGATTATATTTAAGTCGGCGTCAAATTCGGCGCAGGAGGAATATATCAAATCAATATTTTCTCTCCCGCTGCTGATGCCCGAAAAAATATCTTTTATAAACGGTTTGAGTGCTTCAATATATTTGAGCCTTTGATAAACGATTTTCGCGCCGATTTTCGCAAGATTGCCGTCCCATACATAAAGCATACTGTCAAGTTCGGGATTTTTAGCCAAATCTTTTAACAATGTGTTTCGTTGCAAAAGTGCTCTGTTATATTCTTTAAGCAGATTTCTGTAGTTTGATTTCAGCTGACACAGCGCATTGTCGATAAATTTGCGCCTTTCGCTCGGTCCGTCCTTAATCATACTTAAATGAATCGGCGAAAACACAACCGCCTTAAGTTCGTTGCCGAGTTCTGCCGCAGAACGCTTTTTTATTCCGTTAAGCGTTGCATGTCTTTTGCCTTTAATCAAAATTTCGGCATTTTGTTCTCTGCCATTTGATGTGAAATCAATATTGAGTCTGCTGTATTCACAACCAATTTTGACAAGTTGACTGTCCTTTACGCCGCGAAAACTCTTTGACCCGGTAAAAAGATACACCGCCTCAATCAAATTTGTTTTGCCCTGCGCATTTTCGCCCCAAATTATATTCACATCGTCAAATTCGGCAGTCATATTCTCAATATTTCTGAAATTTTCGATTTTAATATCGTTAATCTTCATTTGCTATTAAATAATCTGTCGAAAAAACGCTCACAACATCGCCGGGGCGGATTTTTTTGCCCCTTGCCGTGCAAACTTCACCGTTTACCTTGACAAGACCGCCTTGAATAAATTCCTTGGCTTGACCGCCCGTCTCGCTTATTCCTTTAAATTTTAAAAGCGATTGCAGTTGAATAAAATCTGTCCTTATTTTAACGGTTTCTTTATTATGTTCTTTAACAGTAACCTTAATTTTCATTTCTAAGCCTCATCGGTAATACCAAGAATAAGAAATTGTCGCCCTCAAGCGGCATAACCTTAACCGGGCTGACCGGTCCGTTAAGCTCAATCTTTACCTCGTCGGTGTCTGCGGCATTGAGCGCGTCAAGCACAAACTTTGAGTTAAAGCCGATTTCAACTCTGTTGCCCGAGGTGTTTGCGTGTGTATAGTCAACAACCCTGCCGAGGCTTGAAACGGTCGAAACTCTCATTTGGTCGCCATCAAACAAACATCTGATTGGGTTTTTCTGGTTATTTTCGATAACAGGCAGTGTTTTTTCAATACAATCAATCGCGTCTTTTGTGTTAATTAAAACGGTGGTTGTAATTGTTTTCGGCACTGCGTTTGTGTAATCCAAAAATTCTCCGTCAAGCAAACGGCTGATAATAGAATAATTTTTAATATCAAATACAATATGTCTTTTGCCGATATTAATTGATATATTTTCGTCACTTTCGGGATCAATGATTTTAACAAACTCTCTGATTGTTTTTTTAGGCACGATAAATGTCATTTCATCGCCGTTGTAATTAATTTTTTCTTTTCTGATAGCGAGTCTGTATCCGTCAACACCGATAAGTGTCAATTCGTTTTCTTTAATTTCAAATTTAAGTCCTGTATATACGGGTTTTGATGCCTCATTGTCGGCAACTGCAAACAGCGTTTGCATAATCATTGAATAAATCAGGCTTTGGCTGATTTCAAACGGAAAACCGTCGTTAACCGACGGGAGTTCGGGATAATCTTCTGCGTCAATACCTGTAATATTATATTGAGCGGCACCGCTTATAATTGAAACGGAAGTTCCGTTTGTTTCAACAGTAACATCAACATCTGCAAGCTTTCTGATAATGTCACACAAAACTTTTGCATTAATTACTATTGCACCCGGCTCAACAACATCAACCGATAATATTGTATTAATACCGAATTCAAAGTCATAGCCGGTAAGGCTCAATGTGTCGGAGCCGCACTCAATCAAAATGCCCTCAATTGTCGGAATAGTCACCTTTGTGCTTACCGCTCTGATTACATTGTTACAGGCATTGCTTAATTCTTTTGTGTCGCAGGTAAATTTCATAATTTTTCTCCGTAAATCAATATAAATAGTTTTAGTAGTATTAGTAGTGGGTGTGTAAAGTGTTGAAAATTATCAAAACCGTTTAATAATGCAATATTCGGCACAAAAATTTTCAAACGCCGTTTGTGTAATAAATGTTTAAAATGTTGAAAAACATTTTTTTCAACATACCGTGTGCAAAATTGCAGTGTGGAAAATGAAAATTATGTGGAAAATCGGATAATAAGTTTAATTGTTATCTATAATCCTTAATATTGCTTATAATGTCGCTGACCTGAGAATTGAGGGTTGAATCCGTTTTGATTCTCTCCTCCATTTTTTCAATGTTATACATAACGGTCGAATGGTCTCTGTTAAATTTGCTGCCGATATTTTTGTAGCTCATATCGGTAACTTCTCTTATTATGTAAAAACACATTTTTCTTGCGTCGGACACATTTGCCGTGTGTTTTTTGCTCATAATGTCGTCAACCGAAACACCGGTTGTTCTGCTTACCTCGTCAACAATTCTGTCAACCGTTACATGAAGCGGTTGAACATCGGTCAAAATATCTTTGATTGCCGTTTGTGCAAGTGCAATTGTTGGCTTTTGTTCGCCGAAAACGCACATTGCGTGCAATTTTTTGGTTATTCCCTCAAGCTGACGGATATTTGATTTGATTTGACCTGCTATGTATTGAATTACATTATCATCAATTTCAAAATTAAGAAGTTCCGCCTTGCGCTTAATGATTGCACAGCGTGTATCATACTCCGGTGTTTGAATATCGGCAAGCAAGCCGCTGACAAATCTTGATGCAAGTCTGTCTGTCAGCGATTTAATTTCTTTAGGCGGTCTGTCGGCTGTTAAAACAACCTGTTTTCCGTTGTCAACAAGTGCGTTGAAAGTATGGAAAAATTCCTCCTCCGTCGAATCCTTGCCTGCAATAAACTGAATATCGTCAACAAGAAAAACATCAATGTTTCTGTATTTGTTTCTAAACTCCTCGTTGTTTTTCTTATACATATTTGCGAGAAATTCGTTCAAAAACTCTTCACAGGTGACATAAACAACTTTCATATCGGGATAATTTCTGCGCACTTCGTAGCTGATTGCGTTTAAGATATGAGTTTTGCCGAGTCCCGAATTACCGTAAATGAAAAGCGGATTGTAGTTTGAAAGGTTGTTGCCTTTGCTTATCTGTCCGCCCGGGTCTGCAGCGATTGCCTTTGCCGCCGTGTATGCAAATTTGTTTGACGGGCCTACGATAAAGTTGTCAAAAGTAAAGGTTTCGTTTTTAAAATCTTCCAAATCCTGCTGATTTTTTTCACTTTCGGTCAAAAAATCCTCGGGGCTTGTATATTCAATTTCAACCGGAAAGCCGCAAACGGCCTCAAAAGCCTCGTTCAAAAGTTCACCGTATTGACCTACAACCGTGTTTTTCTTAAATGAGTTTGAAAATTTCAAAACAACCTTGCCGTTGTTAAAATCGCCTATTTCAATCGGCAACAGCCAAAGTGTAAAAGCCGTTTCGTTTATTCTTTGCTTGCAATAGTCAAGCACGCTTTGCCATAATTCTTCAAATGTGTCCATAAATTTCCTCTCGTCGAACAATTTTTTATATCAACAAACGCCGTTTGGGCGCACTAATCCACATATATATTATTATATATTAATATATATATTTAGTCAATAATTAATTATAATATTTTAAACATTAGTATTTTAGAGTTGTGGAAAACTCAACTCTTTATTTTTTAAGTTTCTGTATATTTTATTATATTTTATTGCAATTTAAAAATCTTTAATCTATAATAGATAATTACTTGAATATACGGAGGAATTTCATTGAAAATATTTAAAAACAGGGGCGACATTTATATTCCCAAAAGCGATTATAAACGCTCGCGTGAAAAAAATATTCTTCTCATTCTCCTTGCGGTAATAGTTATAATCACAATTGTGTTTGTAATTTTTATGAATAAAAATTATCCCACTGTTTCGTCATTTTTTGCCGACGGCGAAATTTCGACAACGGCGGCGGTGAACAACGACACCGCATTGCCTCAAATATCCGGCAAAACAAACTATCTTTTTGTCGAAACCGACGATGACGAAACAAATCTTCACTATGCCGTTTTGATTCAGGCGGACAAGGATAATTTGGCATACAAGGTATCAACACTATCGCCGCAGATGACAGTCAACGGCAAATCGCTTTTCAAAATTCTGTCAACGGACGGCGGCGCAGGGCTTCAAAAAGCGCTTAGCGAATATTTCGGTTTTGAAATTGACTATTATGCCTGCTTTAAGGACAATGATTTTACAAATTTCGCAGACAATATGGGCAAATTTGCTTATAAAAGCGACAAAGATATTCGCCACGACGGCGGCAGCGGCGACGACACATACACAATCCGTCTGCGCAAGGGCGAATCATATCTTGACGGCGAGGATTTTTCAAATCTTATGCGCTATTATTCGGTCGACACAAAAAATTATTCCGCCGCAAACGAGCTTGTTTTGTACGCGTTGACAGAATTGTTTAACGAAAAAAATTATGAGGACTGCGAATCTCTTTTCAGACTTTTCAACAAATCAGCGTCAACAAATATTTCAGTGCGAAATTTTGAGGATAATAAAAATTCCGTAGAGGTTTTCTGCTATAAAAATACGGATATTACGGTTTACAGCTGTGCTCCGACATATTCGGGCACCGCTTTGACACAGGATTCACTTAAAGATGTTAAAGGATATTTCAGTAAATAACGAGGTTTTGTATGATTACACAGGAGAATAAAGAAAAAATAATGCGTGCCGTTAAGGATATTTTGGAGGCTGTCGGTGAGGACCCAAATCGCCCCGGTCTTGTCGAAACACCGAAACGCGTTGCAAATATGTATGAGGAAATGTTTGCGGGACTTGACGAGGACCCGGCACAACATTTAAAACTTTTTGACGAAAGTTCAAATGACGAGGTTGTTATTGTCCGCGATATTCCGTTTTCGTCAATGTGCGAGCATCATTTACTCCCGTTTATGGGCAAGGCTCACATTGCATACATTCCGGGCAACAATAAAATTATCGGTCTTTCAAAATTTGCACGCATTGTTGACAATTTTGCAAAGCGTCCGCAGGTGCAGGAAAGGCTCACAAGCGATGTTGCCGATTTTTTGTATGACAATCTTTCGCCGAAAGGCGTTGCCGTTATAATCGAGGCGGAACACACTTGTATGTCAATTCGCGGCGCAAAGGCATTCGGCTCAAAAACTCAAACATCGGCATTGCGCGGCAATATGCGCAACGATGCAAAAACAAGGGCAGAGGTTTTGGCTCTGCTCAACAAATAAGGTGTTTATATGATTTGGAAATGCAAAGATAAAAATATCGTCTACGGCGAAAAGCCGATTATAATGGGTATTGTCAATGTTACGCCCGATTCATTTTCGGACGGCGGCAAATGGTACAGCGCGGACAACGCTGTCAATCACGCGCTTGAATTGATTGAGCAGGGTGCGGATATTATCGATTTCGGCGGTCAGTCGACACGCCCCGGCTACACCGAGGTTTTACCCGAGGAGGAATGGGCGCGGCTTGAGCCTGTAATCTCAGCAATTCGCTCAAAAACCGATTTGCCGATTTCAATTGATACATATTTTCCGCTCGTTGCCGAAAACGCCTTAAAATGCGGCGCAGACATTATTAACGATGTAAGCGGTATAATTTCTCCTGAAATGGCAAAAATTGTCAAAAAACACGCCGCAGGCTGGATTTTAATGCATAACGGCGCCGGTTCGGTTACCGAAGTGCGCGATTTCTTTAAAAATTCACTTTTTGAATGTGAAAAGCTCGGCGTTGACAAAAATACGATTTGCCTTGATATGGGCATCGGATTCGGCAAGGATTACACCCAAAGCCTCGAGCTTATCGCAAAAGTTGCAGAATATAAAATTGACGGCTATCCTATGTTGCTCGGCACAAGCCGAAAGCGTGTTATTGCGCAGGGTAGCGGTCAAACAGACCCTCAAAAACGCGTTTTCGGCAACATAGCGGCTGATACGGCGGCTGTTTTGGGCGGAGCCGATATTTTCCGCATACATGATGTTGAAAACGAAAAACAGGGCATTTATATGGCTTACGAGTTGAAAAAGGCAGGTGTTGTCATTGGATAAAATTTCAATAAAAGGGCTAAAACTTTTTGCTTATCACGGCGTAAACCCCGAAGAAAAGGAAAACGGTCAAAATTTTATTTTTGATGTTGATTATTATGTAAACGTTACAAAGGCGTGCGCAAGCGACAATGTTGATGACACCGTGAGCTATGCAAAGGTTGTAAAAACTATACGCAGGGTTTTTACCGCCGAAAAGTATGATTTGATTGAAAGGGCGGCGCAGGTTGTTTCTAATGCGATTCTTGATGAATATCCCGATATTTTTAAGGTTGATATCACACTCAAAAAGCCCGAGGCACCGATTAAAGCCGATTTTGACTATGTCGGCGTGACTATTACGAGAGAAAGGTAATTTTCGTTTACTATGAGATATATTTTAAGCGTCGGCACAAATTTGGGCGACAGAAAAGGAAATATCGAAAGGGCGGTTGACGCGCTCAACAATATTCCTTACACCGATGTGGTGTCGGTTTCGTCGATTTATGAAACAGAGCCGGTCGGCTATGCAAGGCAGGACGATTTTTACAACGCAGTTCTTGTTGTCACCTCGCAGTTTGAGCCGCACGAAATGCTTGGCATCTGCCTCGGCATTGAGTCGGGCGTCGGCAGAGTTCGCGGCATTAAAAACGGACCGAGAATACTTGATTTGGACATTATTTTTGCCGAAAATCAAAAGATTGAAACGGCAAATTTGCAGGTGCCGCATCCGCGTTGTTTTGAAAGGCGATTTGTTTTACAGCCGTTGCTCGAGATTTTTCCCGACGGCAATGCTTTCGGCTTTGAATTTAAGTCGTATATAGACAAAATCGAGGGTCAGGCAATCAGAATTGCCGACAAAATCAATCCAAATTTGATTTCCGATGAAATTTAAAAATCATATAAAACGAAAATCCCTTTGGTTTGTCGCCAAAGGGATTTTTTGTTACATAAATGCAGTCACGCTGTCGACAATATCCGCCATTTTGTTGACGGTTTTTTTAATTGTCTTTTTAGCCGAGCAACTTTTTGTTCCGCCAACCATTGCAATTGCAGAGCAAACAGCAAGCGTTGCGCCGATGCATTTCATAACATTTCGTTGAGTATTCATTTTCATAACGATTCCTCCCGCACTTTTCAGTGCAATTATATTTTTTGAAAAATCGCTTTGTTTATTTGTTGAAATTTTTGTAAAAAAAAGAGCAGGCAAAAGCCTGCTCTTTTGTGTGATTAATATTAGTTATTAGTCAAATGCATGACCTGCTGCACCGAATACAACATCAATCTTGTGTGCAACAACCTCTTCAATAAGGTCTCTTGCAGGAGTAAGATATTGTCTTGGGTCAAAGTGTGTCGGATTCTCTGCAAAGTGCTTTCTTACAGCAGCTGTCATTGCGATACGAATATCCGAGTCAACATTAATCTTACATACAGCCATCTTAGCAGCCTCGCGGAGCATATCTTCAGGAATGCCGATAGCGTCCGGCATTTGGCCGCCGTATTGGTTAATCATCTTGATGTGGTCTTGGTTAACAGATGATGCACCGTGAAGAACGATTGGGAAGTTAGGAAGCTGCTTGCCAACCTCTTCAAGAATATCAAATCTAAGCTGTGGCTTTTGACCCGGCTTAAACTTGTATGCACCGTGTGATGTGCCGATTGCGATAGCAAGTGAGTCAACGCCTGTGCGTGTAGCAAAGTCGTAAACTTCTTCCGGTCTTGTGTATGATGCGTTGTCAGCGTCAACATTAACATCGTCCTCAACGCCTGCAAGTGTGCCGAGCTCGCCCTCAACAACTACGCCGTGAGCGTGTGCATATTCAACAACCTTTTTTGTCAAAGCAATGTTTTCCTCATAAGGAAGTGAAGAGCCGTCAATCATAACAGAAGTGAAGCCGCCGTCGATGCATGACTTACATGTTTCAAAATCCGGGCCGTGGTCAAGGTGAAGTGCGATAGGAAGACCTGTTTCCTCAGCAGCAGCCTTTACCATAGCAACAAGATAGTCGTGAGACGCATATTTTCTTGCGCCTGATGAGCATTGAAGAATAACCGGAGCCTCAAGTTTCTTTGCGGCTCTTGTGATACCCTGAACAATCTCCATATTGTTTACATTGAAAGCACCGATTGCATATCCGCCCTCGTATGCTTTCTTGAACATTTCTGTAGTAGTTACAAGTGGCATATTATTATATCTCCTATAATTTATTAAGCTTGCGGTGTTCCGCTCACTTTTCGCCTATATTATATTACAATGCGCATAAAATATCAACACTTAAATTGTAAAATAGCCGTTAACGCCGATTTTACAGCCGTATTTTTTGCATTAAACAAATTTCTTCCTTACGTGACGGCACCCAAACGCCGCCAAATTTATTTGCATACCGATTTTTTATTGAAAAAGTCTGACTTTGCACTATACAGAACACTTGTTGATAAAATTATATTATGGTATAATCTTTTAAGAATGTTTTAAGGAGAATGATTTATGAAAAAGATTATTGCAATTTTGCTTTGCTTGTCAATTTCGGTTGCATTTTGCGGCTGTGCGGCAAGCGGCGCACGCTCAAACGACAGCGACAACTCGGATTATTTATCCGACGATTCGACGGATAATAACGAAATGACAACCGATAACATTGTTAATTGGAACAATGTGAATTATAAGGTCAACCCTGTTCTTTCCTCATCGGAGGATATTAAAAATGTCGAAACCGAAGAAAAAGGCGGAATAACATGCGTCACATTCAGTTGGAATTATGTTGATGACGAAAGCGGCGAGGGATATAAGGATATTTTGATGATGTATTACAACGCCGCGGCAAACGAGGTTGCAAACGGCTCACAATCTGTTCTCGGCTCGGCGTATTGCCAAATGCTTGATGACGGCACAACGCAGTGGACATATTACAACGAAAATCACAAGGTTATTTACAAGCTGGTTGACAATGAAATTTATGATGCAAATTCAAGCAAAATCGGCTATCGCGACCAAAGCGGATCGGCGTTTGATAACGACGGCAATCCTCTTGATTTGGAATCATTCGATAATTTTATCAAGACGATGAATGATTTTGAAAACTAAATTTGTTTTTTATGTAGTTGATTCTTTGGCATATACATAAACATCGATAAAAACTTTTATATTAGACAAATTGCTATACTAATAGCGATTATTATATTATGAATTTTTAAAGTGAAGGAAAAAGTTATGAGTAATACCAAAAAAACAAAACGAAGTATAATTATAGTATCTGTGATATTAATACTTATTCTAGTCGCAGTTGTTTCTGTATTGTTGGTAACATCACACAATAAAATTACTAACGAAAAAATGCAGCAGGAAATCGAACTTGCTTGGACGGAAGCAAATAGTTATGATGACAATAGCTTTATGTCGAAGTTTGACAAAAAATCAAGTTTTGTTGTTACCAATATAGAAAAAAGAGAAGATGATTGTTATACAATTACATGCACTGTAAGTTCACCCGATATATTAGATGACCTAATTAAATATCAAGGGCAGCTAACATCTAAACCTACTGAAAAAGAGATGAACCAAGCAATTGAAGAAATTATTTCTAAAGCTTCTGTAAAACAGTCACAGCATACGGTTACAGCTTATAAAACCGATGAAGGCTTTTCATTTGAATTTAATAGTGAATTTATTAATGCTATGTATGGTTATTCGTATGATTACTGTAAGTCACAGATTGATGAGTTAATGAAAGATCTTACAAAATAATAGCAAGGGGGGATTTTCGGTTTGAAAAATTCAATAAAGAAAACGATATGCATTCTTTGTGTTTTTATTATATGTATAGTTTCATATCCAAAATACGCATATGCTGACAATAATAAGTTCTTATCACTTAATATAGCCGGATACAATGATGATGGAACAGAGAGTGTAAAGAAAAATAATGTGTTTTATATTAAAAACAATACGCTTTACGCACCGATAAAATTATTTGAGGATTATACTTTATATGATTATGACAAAGACCATCAGTCATTTGTAAGAATTGGACAAAACTATAATAACGCAAGTTCAAAAGTTGTTATAGATTATGAAAATAAAAAAGTAAATGTGTTCTTTTCTCAATATTATAAAGAGACATATGATATTGATTTATATTCATTTGCAGATACTTATTTTTTCCCACTGGATAAAATGGCGGCATATTTGAAATCCAGTATCGTATACAAAAACAGCAATTCTATTTCAATAATAAGCAGCGGCATTTCACTTTGTGATGCTCTCTATGATTATTCAGTATATAATTCTTCATTAAATTATTTGAAAATTCTTGACAATTTGTTTGTTGGAGATGAAAAGTTATATTATGCATATACTGTTGCCGGATTTTTCAGTAACACTGTTTTTTCTTGTAAAATCAGCAATTTGGTTGCACCTTGGGGAAAATATGAAAATTATTGCACTATCCTTGATAATGCTGTAACAAATACTGATGTTTATCGGTCATTAGAAAATGAAGATAGTATACTTGCTACACTAAGTGGTATAAATTCGGATTTGTATAACAAAATTTATAAAAAAGCACAAAAGGTATATAAACTTTCGTCAAATTCAATAACTACTATGTTTGATGAGTATAAACAGATTAATTCGTTTGGTGATGAATCCCCGTATGATAATTTCTTTCCTGATGAACAACTTGAAATTGATAAGATAAATGAAATAACGGATAAAGTAGATGTTGTAAATCATTTTATAGAAACAGCAGATTATTTGAATAAGTTTTATTCGTTGAATGCCGACAATAGAGACGCTCTGAAAACAATATTTGAAACTGCAAAAAATGACCCGGCAGGATTAGCAATAAAGGAAACCAGAAGTAAATACAGTGACAGTATAGTTGAGAGCGGATTTTTGCAATTGACTGAGCAGTTGTCAAAAAAATATTTGAAAGAGGCTGCTAAGGCTGCGAATAAATCAATATTTACAAAGTTTAATAAAGTTAAATTGGCCACAGGAATTGTCAGCGGTGTTTTTAAATTAGCAGGTTTTGACTTAACTGATAATTCAAGTTATGAAGTATTGCTTGCCGATGAATTAGTTACATATATTACTAATCACTCTGAAATATTGGAAAAAAGTCAAATTAAAACTAAGGACGATAGCGAAAAACTTCGATTAACTTTAATAATAACAATGCTTGTAGAAATTGAAGGGTATAAATTGGGAAATAAAGTTGCCAAGCGGATTGACAAAAATGACTCAAATCATTATAAAAGCATATTAGAAGAGTTAACAAACAGAGTGTCGCTATTGTACTTAGCCGGCGAAAGTTCAGATTATGACAGTACAGATGGAATTAATAATATTATAATTCAAAATAAAAAACAAATTGACAAAATAGATTTAAGTAAATCAATAGATGAGGAAACCGCAAAGTCTCTTATAGACAACAACTCAAGTAAATGGCGTCAAGCATATATAGATTTTCTAAAAAATTATATGAATAAAGTGGATGAGCCTTCTTATTGCGGATTTACTCTTGTTTATATAGATGATGATAATATTCCTGAACTTGTAATACGTGATGGTATAGCTCATATTGCCGCTGCGTCTGTTTATACTTTTGTAAACTCAAAAATTGTTAAATTAGTTGGGGATTTATCGGGTACTTACGGCATTATTGGATATGTCAAACGAAAAGGATTGGTTTATTCAAATGTTACCTATCAAGGGAACAGTACTACAACAATTTATAGCATAGATAAAGGCAATTGCAAAAAACTTATTTCTCTATTTTCAAATGAAGCGGCGACACCTGTGGGAAAAGTTCCAAAATATAGGATAAACGATAAAGCCGTTAGCCAAAAGGAATATAATAGTGCTTGTGACAAATACAAAGATAATAATTTGTCTTATTCCGATGACGGAGATGTTGTATTAACCTCAGATTTTGTTGAGTATATCAATAATTATTAGTATAAAAATATATTTGAGTTCATATCGTTTATTTACCGCCAAAGAGCCGGATTACCTTTATTGTAATCCGGCTCTTTAGTATGAAGTACAAAATGAACAATTATTGCACTTAATAAGATAAAATCATATCGTTGTATTCATTACACTTTATATTTTGAATATTAATAAAGTAAATATTTTTAATAAAATTAAACTAACAATTGAAATTTGAGCAAAAGTTTAACAGAAGAAAATAAAATTAACACAAACGATTTGTATTAAAAAGCGTAGTTTAATTTTATTCATTTTCTGCGGTTTTGTCGGTCGGTTGCTTTTTTCTGTTATGGAGAATTGGGCTGAGCGGTTTGTATATAATCATCGACACCAAAACGCTGATTAAGCCCTTGACTATTGTAAACGGCATATTAAACACAATGAGTGCCTCGGCTATGCTCGCGGTGCTTTTTCTTATCACCTGATACATACCCAAAACAGCCTCCTCCGGGAAATTCAGTACGCCGTAATACAGCGGATAAACGATAAAAAAGTTTTCCGCAATGCTTAACAATCCCATAAACACCGCGCCGGAAACGCCTGCAACGATTGCGTTTGAGAGTGTCTTTTTTTGCTTATAAACATATCCGGCAACGCCTGCGAATGCCGCACCGAGGATGAAGTTTGAAAGCTCGCCTATATACATTGAGCCTGAAAACGGCAGATGAATTATGTTTTTAAGCAGTGCAATCACAATTCCTGCAACCGGACCGTATGCAAATGCGCCGATAAGCTCCGGCAAATCTGAGAAATCAAGTTTTACGAATGACGGCATAATCGGAATTGAAATTTCGATAAACTGCAAAACGGCGGCAACAGCCGTAAGCACGCCGCAACCTGCGATAATGTGGGTTTTGTTCTGCTTTGCGCCCTGCATGGAGGGTGTTTTTAATTTTGTTTTTTTCATAATAAAAATCTCCTTTTCCTTGGGGGTAAAAAGAGAAACCCCGACGAACATTATTCGTCGGGGATGATGAACCGGTCACGCGCGGTTACGCATAAATGCACCGCACACCGCCTAAACAGGCTATGCAGGATTACGCATAAATGCATCCTGCGCCTTATTTCTCTCATCCGGACTTATGGCGTTTGCCAATTACCGTCGGTTTCGGAATTGCACCGAATCAGCCGACCTGGGAGGTCGGGTCGTGGACTTTACCACCGGTGAGGATTTTCACCTCGCCCCGAAATAGTGGTTATATTATAATGCGACATTTTATATTTGTCAACTATTTGGTCATTTCTTTTATATATCGCTTAAAGAAAGTGACGCCGTTTTTAAGCTGTGCAATCGGAATTCTCTCGTTTGTCGAATGGGTTGTGAGCATCAGCGACGCATCAACTGTGAACGGAGCAAAGCGATACAAATTGTCGGTGATTTCCTCGTAGTGATAGCTGTCTGTGCCACCCATAACAAGAAACGGTACAACAATATTGTCATTGCTGATTTGATGCGCAAGCTTTTCGATTGTTTTAAACGCTTTTGTGTCTGTCGGCGAAACTTTGCTTGCCTCTTTGCCTTTAAGCAGCTCAATTTCAATATTTTTGTTTTTGACAACCTTGCGTATATGCTCCTCGGTGTCCTTAAGTGTTGTACCCGGGAGTTGACGGAAATTTATCGTCACTGACGCATTCTGCGGCAAAACATTTGCGGCGGGGCTTGCCTCAAGCATAGTGCAGGCTGTTGTTGTTCTTATAAATGTTGCAGCAGGCGGAAACGCTTTCATAACAGCGAAAAACACCGGCTTCAAAAATTTTAAGTTGCACATAATCATACGCGCAGGAAAAGATGTTCTTTTTCCCACAAGGCTGAAAAGGTTGAAAACCGACGGCAGCATTTCGCACTTGAATTGGTGATTTTCCAAATCCTTTACAACATCGGCGATTTCGCCTGCGGCTGTGTGAAGGGGCGGCTGTGACGAGTGACCGCCCTTTGCTTTAACGGTTACCTTAAAATCGGCATATCCCTTTTCGGCAATGCCTACACCGGCAAGGTTGCCTTGCAAAATTCCCTTGACATTTGCCGGAATGATTGCGCCGCCCTCGTCAAGCGTCGAATCAAGGCGAATTCCTCTGCTTTTAAGTGTTTGCATTATATCGTGTGCGCCGTTGTTTGCGCCTGCAACAATTTCCTCATTGTGGCCAAAGCAGAGATAAACAGTTCTTTCGGGTGTGTATCCCTCCTCAAGCAATGTTTCGACAGCCTCCATAACGCAAATAAGGTGGTTTTTCATATCAAGGGCGCCTCTGCCCCAAATAAATTCGCCGTCATTATAACCCTCAAACGCAGGGTGTTCCCAATCATTTTCGGTTCCTGCCGAAATCGGCACAACATCTTGGTGCGACAAAAGCGCAATGCCGTCCAAATCGGGATTTGTGCCCTGCCAAGTATAAAGCAGTGCCGCCTGCGAAATTTTTTCGCGTTTGAGCGTTTTGTGAGTCAGCGGATATTCCTTTTCAAGAAAATCGTGAAATTTTTCAAATTCGCCCCAATCGACCTTGCTGTTGTCGGGGTTTGATATTGTTTTTATCGCAATTGCCTGCGAAAGATGGCGCTGAACTCTCTCCTCGTCAACGCGCTCCTCCGGCATCGGCGTAACCTGCGGTTTTTCCTGTTTATAAAGCGATGCCTTTATCGCGGTTATGATTATAAGCGCGGCGATAACGGCAAGAATAATTAAAAATGTTTTCATCTGTCTAACCAGCCTTTCTTATACATCAGGTGTGCGCCTATCAGCGAAACAACAACGCCGACGGGAATCAGCACACCGGTGCCGAGCGTGCCTTTGAACAGCAAAATTATTGTAAGTGTCACAATCGGCAAGATTGATATTTTCCAATGTTTTGCAAGATATGACGCACAAAGAGCGCCAAAAAGCGCAGGCGTAACCTGCTGAAATGCCGGTGCAAACGCAGAGCCGGGGTCTGTTATATTGTGAAGCACCGGGAAAAAAGCAAGCACGCAAACGGCAATTATGATTGTTGTCACAATTGACGAAACGGCAATTGATATTGTCGAAATAACTTCGCCCTCCTCGCTGCCCGGCTCAACTTCTGCACTTTCCATTGCGTTGAGCGCAACAGGCAGTTTAAGATTTGTTATGTTTCCGGTAACAAAGCCGAGATAAGTTCCGCCGGTGCCGAGCATCGGTGAATATGTAATAACCTCCAATACAGCCGTAGGGTAAAATACAAGGGCAACGGTTGCAAGGCCTTTGCCTATCATTTCAAGCTTTGGCGAAACACCGAGATGCGCACAAATCAGAACAGGAACAGACAAAAACAGCGCAAGCGTTACAAGAGTCCAAATTTTGCCGTATGTGTGGGTTTTGTTAATGTAATTATTACTATTATTATTATCCATTTTAACCCCTCCATTCCAAAAAGGCTATGTCGTGCGGCAATATTTGCGCAAGCAGCATTACAAGCGCCATTGCACCAATCATTGCAAACGGCATTGCAAAACTTTCAAGCCATTTCATTTTATTGAGGGTTGACAGCTTTTGAAATACAAGCATCAAAATTATCGAAAAAACAAGTGCCGCAAGCGAAAGCACGCCTGCACCATCGCCGATTATTGCCTTGTTGCCCGAGCCGGCAATCGCTCTTGCGACGAATGCCGAAATCAAACCGATGAATGCCGCCGCACTCATAACGGATGACCATTTGCTGTTTTTTGATGTTGTTTTTGCGATTTTTCCTTGTATTTTCTTGAGAAAAATCGGTATCAGCACAAGCGGCATAATTGAGCCGAGCGTCATAACCCAAGCAACGGTTGCAAATACTGTCGGGTCCGTAATTTCGTTTGCTATTCCGCCTGTTAATCCGTATGCCTCAACGGCGTTTGTTGCCGCTGTGACCTCATACGATATGTTGCCTATTACCGTCAGCCTTATCCACGGCAAAACATAACCGAGACCTGCCGAAAGCGTCAGCACTGTTGCGACAATTCCGATTGCCGGTGCAACAGTGAAAAGACCCGAGGAAACTATTGTGCTTTTGATTTTTTCCTTGCTTATGCCAAGCTTTTTTGCCCTTTTTATTGCGCGAATTAAAAAGAACAGTGCCTGCGCTGTGACAAATGCCGCAACTGTGAGTGCAAGTGCAATCATAAAGCTGTCTTCTTTGAAATTCAAACAATCACCCTTTCGTTTTCGGTTTGATTTTTTGAGTGCTTGCCGAAGTCGAATTTTCGGTCGCTCAAAATGTTACATTTTTTCTATTATATCATAAACAAAGTGTTTTTGCACACAATATTATCGGTGATTTTATGGATTTTGTAAAAATTATAATTTTAAGTGCCGTTTCGTTTCTTGTTTTGTTTGCACTTTCAAAATTTATGGGCAGCCGCCAAATATCGCAGCTTTCGTTTTTCGATTATGTCATCGGCATTTCTATCGGCTCAATTGCCGCAGAAATGGCGACAAATATCGACCTTGCGTTGTGGAAAGGCGTTTTGGCTATGATAATATATGCCGCGCTCGATGTTTTGTTTGAGCTTTTGTCGCGAAAAAGCATAAAGGCTCGCAAGTTTATAAACGGCACGCCGATTATTTTGATAAACAATTCAAAAATTTCAAAATCCGCTCTCAAAAAGGCAAAAATCGAACTTGACGATTTGATAACCGCCGCACGCTCCGCCGGATATTTCGATTTGTCGCAAATTGATACCGCGGTTATGGAAATAACGGGCGAAATCAGCTTTTTGCCAAAGCCGCTCGAGCGTCAACTCACTCCGCGCGATTTCAATTTTGCCCCCGTGCGCAAGGGTTTACTTACAACGGTTGTTATCGACGGCGAGCTTATGGCGGATAATATTGCATCTTCGGCAGTCACCGCCGATTATGTGACGCGCATCATCGCCGAGCGCGAGTTGCGTGTTCAGGATGTGTTCCTTGCCACCGTTGACGAGTCCGGCAATGTCGAAATTTTTGAAAAGGAATGAAAAATTTTGATTGTTCAAAAAATTAACATATTACTTCGCAGGGGTGAACACAGTTTACCCCTACGGTTGATTTATTATACATATCATAAAACATTTGTATTCCTCTTGAAGAAAATCCACCCCTGTGGTTTGGTGCATTATGATTTCGGTAAATTGCCGCCCGGCTTAACAATAAAAAGGAGACTCTGTACGAGCCTCCTTTATTTATGCGGTTATTTTATTTTGTGAAGAATGTTAAAAATGCTTTGTATGCGGAATAAACATCAATCTTGCTGACAATTTCGTACGGAGCGTGCATCGACAAAACGGGAACGCCGACATCAATTGTGTCAACATCCATATTTGCGATATACATAGCGACTGTTCCGCCGCCTCCGCCGTCAACCTTGCCAAGCTCGCCTGTTTGCCACAAAACGCCGTTTTCATCAAGCAAATTGCCAACCCAAGCGCAAAATTCCGCACTTGCGTCAGAGGTGCCGCTCTTGCCGCGTGCCCCGGTGAACTTTGTCACGCAAACGCCGTTGTTGATAAAGCTTGCGTTGTTCTTTTCAAAAACGGTTGACCATGTAGGGTCATATGCCGCGTTAACATCTGCGCTGAGGCATTTTGAGTTGCGCAAAACATCTCTGCCCTCAAAGCCCTCAAGGCGTGCCAAATCCTCAACAAAATATTTGAGATATGATGAGTTAAGACCTGTGTTGCCGTCAGAGCCTGTTTCTTCCTTATCGGTCAAAACTGTGATTGCCGTGTATTCGGGAGCCTCGTCAATATCAAGAATTGCCTGAAGTGCAGGGTATGAGCAAACTCTGTCGTCGTGACCGTAGCCGCCTATCATGCTCCTGTCAAATCCGATGTCATCAACGGTATATGCCGGCACAAGTTCAAGCTCGGCAGAGAGAAAATCTCTTTCAACAATGCCGTATTTTTCATAAAGCAACGAAAGAAGGTTAAGTTTGATTCGCTCGCTTTCATCGTCGTCTTTAAACGGACGCGAGCCGATTACAACATTAAGCTCCTCGCCCTTTACGATTTCATTTGCCTTGCGCTGCATTTGCTCGCCACCGAGATGGGGGAGAATGTCGGTGATGCAGAACTTCGGCTCGTCTGGTTTTTCGCCGATTTTAACATCGACAAAACTGCCGTCAGCCTTGCAAATTCTGCCATGCAGAGAAAGCGGAATTGTTGTCCACTGATATTTTTTGATTCCGCCGTAGTAGTGGGTTTTGAAATATCCCACGCCGTCCTGCTCGTAAATCGGGCATTGTTTCAAATCAAGGCGCGGAGAGTCAATGTGAGCGGCGGAAATTCTTACGCCGTCCTTAATGCTTCTTTTGCCTTTAACGCAAAGAATGATTGCCTTGCCTCTGTTTGCATAATAAACTTTGTCGCCTGCGTTGAGTGCGCCGCCGAATTCGTCAAATTTAACAAATCCGTTTTTCTGCGCAACATCCTCAACATAAGCGGCAACCTCGCGCTCTGTTTTGTGAGTGCCCAAAAATTCCTTATATCCCTCGCAAAATTCATCGCAGGCGTTTAATTCGTCCTCGGTGAAAACATCAATGCCGTTTTTCTTTTGGTTAAACAGCATTTCTTTTAATTGCTTTGTTTTTTCGCTCATAGAATTGCCTCCATAATTTTATCTATTTGATTTATTATATCCCTGCCGTCATTATAAATTACATAATCACTGCGCTTGATATAATAATCGTTGTCAAATTGTGCGTTCATTCTGATAAACGCCTGGCGCGCCGTCAAATTGTCGCGCTTTAAAATTCGTTCAAGCCTCATTTCGTCGGGAGCGACAACTGTGATAACCTTGTAGCAGTCATCCTGCGCGTTTGCCTCAAACAGTTGGGGCGCGTCAAGCACGCACAAGCCGTCAGCCTGCTGTCTGCAAAGCTCGATTACCTTTGGGTGAACTATTCTGTTTAGAGCATCCGTTTTTTCTTTTGATTCAAACGCTCTTTGTGCCAAAAGCCGCCTGTTAAGCTCGCCGTCGGTCAAAATATCGTCGCCGAATTCCGCCGCAAGTTCCTCCAAAACGGGCGAACCCTTTTCCTCTGCCTTGCGCACATAATAATCGCAGTCGATTATTTTAAAACCGCGTTTTTTCAGTTCCTCGCCGACATATCCCTTGCCTGCGCCGGTCGGACCGGTTAAGCCGATTGTAAACGGTTTGTCAAGGTCGATAATGCAAAACGCTGCCGCGCGGATAAGGCGGTTGTAAACAGCCATGCCTACACCGTCCTTGTGCGGAATGTGGGCATAAACTTTTTTTGCTCCAAGCTCGTCAAGGTGCCTCAATGCGTCAAAAAGTTCCCTCGCCTGGCTCAAATCGTCATTTTCTCTGCCGTATGTCACCTTTGGAATTGCGATATTGTCGCCGTCAAAGCAAAGCGCGTATGCGTTTTTGCGTGAGTTGACAAATTTTTCGTATTTTTCTTTGTCGCCTTTGACGATTACTACCTTAGCCTTTGGGGCATAGTGTTTGTATTTCATTCCGGGCGAAGCGGCAACCTCGTTGTCTTTCATACCCTCAAGCACTGCCGGCGCAACATAAACTTCGCCGATAACGCTCTCAAGCATTTCTTTTGTTATTGCACCTGGGCGCAACAGCGTCGGCACCTCGGCAGCAAGCGTTATGACGGTTGATTCAACGCCGTATTCACAGTCGCCGCCGTCAATAATCGCGTCAATTTTACCCATCATATCGTCGATAACATATTTTGCTCTTGTCGGACTCGGCAAGCCCGATGTGTTTGCGCTCGGTGCGGCAATCGGGCATCCGCTCGCCTTGATCAGCGCGTGTGCCGTTTCGTTAATCGGCATACGCACGGCTACTGTGTCAAGCCCGCCCGAAACAGTTTTGCCTACCTTGTCACTTTTCGGCAAAATTATCGTGAGCGGACCGGGAAAGAACGCGTCCATCAGCGCCTTTGCCTTTGGAGTTACCTCCTTGACAAGCGGCTTTATATCGTCCTTTTCTGCAATGTGAACAATCAGCGGATTGTCGCTCGGTCTGCCTTTTGCGGCATAAATGTTTTTAACAGCCCCGTCATTGAGCGCGTCTGCGCCCAAGCCGTAAACCGTTTCGGTCGGAAAGGCGACAAGCCCTCCGCCTGCCAAAATTTTTCCGGCGATTTGAATATCTTTTTCGTCGGGAGTCAAAATTTTTGTTTGCATATCGCTTTAGTCCTCTTGCGATGCCTTGAGCTTTTCGGCGGTGTCTGCCGTGATAAGTGCGTCGATAAGCTCGTCTAAATCGCCGTTCAAAATCTGCTCAAGCTTGTAAAGGGTGAGATTGATTCTGTGGTCGGATACCCTGCCTTGCGGATAGTTGTATGTTCTGATTCTTTCGCTTCTGTCGCCGGTGCCGACCTGTGCCTTTCTCTCGCCTGCGATTTCCGCGTCGTGTTTTGCCTTTTCCATATCATAAAGGCGCGCACGCAAAACCATCATTGCCTTGTCCTTGTTTTGGTGCTGTGAGCGTTGGTCCTGACATTCGACAACTGTGCCTGTCGGTATATGCGTTATGCGTATTGCCGACGATGTTTTGTTGATGTGCTGACCGCCTGCACCCGACGAGCGGAAAGTATCAATTTGCAAATCCTTTTCGTTTATTTCAAAATCAATATCGTCTGCCTCGGGCAAAACGGCAACTGTTGTTGTCGATGTGTGTATTCTGCCCTGGCTTTCCGTTTCGGGCACACGCTGAACGCGGTGAACGCCTGATTCAAATTTAAATCTCGAATATGCGCCGTCACCCTGAACGGAAAAGCTGATTTCCTTATATCCGCCAAGGCCGGTTTCGCTTGATGAAAGCACTTCGGTTTTAAAGCCCTTTGATTCGGCATACATAGAGTACATTCTGTAAAGCACGCCTGCGAAAAGCGCCGATTCCTCACCGCCTGCGCCGCCGCGGATTTCGATAATAACATTTTTGTCATCGTTAGGGTCGCGCGGTAAAAGCAAAACCTTAAGTTCCTCTTCGATTCGCTCAATGTCTTTTTTGCTCTGCTCAAATTCTTCCTTTACCATTTCGGCAAAATCATCGTCAAGCGAGCTGTCGCCGAGCATTTCTTTTGATTCCTCAAAGGATTCCTGTGCCTTTTTGTATTCACGGAATTTCTCAACAACGGGAGTGAGCTGTTTAAGCTCTTTCATCAATTTTGTGTATTGTTCAAGGTCTGCGATAACATCCGGCTGACACACAAGGTCGTTCACCGTTTCAAACCTTTTTTCAACTTCTTCCAACTTATTTATCATATATTATCCTCGCTGATTATTTTATAAAACCTTTGTTTCTTGATTTCCCTCGTCTTTTCATCTGCCGACGAGTCGATAAATTCAATGTTGGCGCGCTCTTTTTTGTCGCTCAAAATGCCGTTTTCGCAAAGCACTCTTTTGAGCTGTTTGCTCACGCCCTCGGCGCCGTCAAAAAAGCGAACATTGCCCAAAACTTCGGCAATTTCTTTTTTTACAAGCGGATAGTGTGTGCAACCCAAAACAACATTGTCAACTTTGCCGCGGTATTGCGACAGCGTGTCGGACAAATGTTTTTTGATTTCCTCACGGTCACCTTTTTCAATCACATCCGCAAGCCCCACGCAGGCGTGCAGCTCCGTTTTGTGATTGTTGTATTTGTAGTATAATCTGTGGAATTTTTCGCTCTCGAGCGTGCCTTTTGTCGCCATAACAAGCGTGAAGCCGTCGGGGTTTTTGTCATAAACCATTTTGTATGCCGGCTCAATTGCGATAAACGGGGTCGGCTTGAATTTTTCTCTCAGTTCGGCAACGGCTTTTGCCGATGCGGTGTTGCACGCAACAACAATCGCCTTGCAATTTTTTTCGCCGATAAGATATTCAACGATATGATTGCATCTGTCTATTATATCTTCGTCGCTTTTGTCGCCGTATGGGTTGTGCGCCGAGTCGCTGAAAAACACATAGTCTTCGTTCGGCAAAACTTTCAGCGCTTTTACCAAAACGGTGCTTCCGCCGATTCCTGAGTCAAGAAAGCCTATCGGTCGGTTATTCTTTTTCATTTTTTACTGCCTTAATGTTCTTTTCTATTTTATTTCGCGGCACCATAACTTCTCTGCCGCATTTAGTGCATCGGATTTTAAAATCCGCACCGATTCTTAAAACCTCAAATTCCTTATTTGAGCAGGGATGAGGCTTCTTCATAATCAAAATGTCGCCTACATTGATGTTCATAAGGTCTCCTTAGCATATTTTAATAAACATATTTATTTTTAATCCTATATATTATAGCACCATATTTTGCCTTTATCAACATAATTAAATATTTAGCGGCATATAAATGAAATACCGAAAAATGCAAAATGTGCGGCGCAATTTTTGCCGCAACTTTCTTATATTGCCGTCAAAAGTTAGGCGGCAGAGTATGCTTTAAAACGAAAGGTTATGAAATTTTATGAAATTTTTGCCGGAGGGCGTAAATCCCGCTCTGTTAAAGGAATTTGAAAACATCGGCGAGGTCGAAACCGCCGTCAAAGCGGGAGAAATTTTTGAGGGCAGAGTCACCGTTTGCGACACGGCACGCAATTTACATATTCGCCTCGGCAAAATTCACGGCGTCATTCCGTACAAAGAGGGTGCGCTCGGCATTTCCGACGGTTCGGTGCGCGACATTGCGCTCATTTCAAAGGTCAACAAAATTGTTTGTTTCAAGGTTACGGGCATCGGCGATTTCGGCGGCGAGGCAGTAGCCCTTCTTTCGCGCCGCCTTGTGCAGCAGGAGTGTATGGATAATTATATTTCCCATCTGTCCGTCGGTGATGTTATCGACGCAAAAGTTACTCACCTTGAAAAATTCGGCGCGTTTATTGATATCGGCGCAGGGATAAATTCGCTCATTCCGATTGATATGCTCTCGGTGTCGCGCATTTCGCATGCGTCGCAAAGGCTGTTTGAGGGCGAACTTATCCGCACTGTGCTAAAAAATAAGTTCGACGGCAAGCTTACCTTTACGCTCAAGGAACTTCTCGGCACATGGAGCGAAAATGCGGCGCTGTTCTCCGTCGGCGAAACGGTTACGGGTGTTGTGCGCAGTGTTGAATCATACGGCGTTTTTGTCGAGCTTATGCCGAATTTGGCAGGGCTTGCCGAGCCGTGCGACGATTTGGTGCCGGGACAGTGCGTTTCAGTCTATATAAAGTCTATAATCCCCGATAAAATGAAAATCAAACTTGTTATAGTTCAGGCGTTCGACTCTGCCGCCGTACAAAGTGAGCTTGTCTATTTTGATGAGCGCGACCATATCGACAGCTGGCATTTTTCGCCGACCGGCGCAATAAAAACGGTTGAAACATATTTTGAATAGCTTGAATATCGGAAAGTGAAAATAAAAAATGTTCAAAAGGAAGCTTGCATAATACATATAAGCTTAAAACAAACAAAAGCCGCACGGAGTTGCCTCGCCGTGCGGTTTACTGTTTATTATAATACTTTTGAAAGGAAGTCTTGAAGTCTTGCATCTTTCGGATTTGTGAAAAATTCCTCCGGTTCCGCTTCTTCCTTGATGATTCCGTCGTCGATGAAAAGCACCTTTGACGCAACCTGGCGCGCAAAGCCCATTTCGTGGGTTACGACAACCATCGTCATTCCGTCGTCGGCAAGTTTTTTCATAACCTGCAAAACCTCGCCTACCATTTCGGGGTCAAGTGCGGAGGTCGGCTCGTCAAAAAGCATAACTTTCGGGTTCATTGCAAGCGCTCTCACGATTGCAACCCTTTGTTTTTGACCGCCCGAGAGCATGCTCGGATAGGCGTTTGCCTTGTCCTCAAGTCCAACCATTTTAAGGAGTCTTATTGCCTCTTTCTCCGCCTCGTCCTTTGTCATAAGCTTAAGCTTAACGGGGGCAAGCGTAATGTTTTTGAGAATTGTCAAATTATTGAAAAGGTTGAAATGCTGAAAAACCATTCCCATATGGCGGCGAACCTCGTTGATGTCGCACTTTTTGTCGGTAATGCATTTGTCCTCAAAGTAGATTTCACCGTCCGTCGGCTGTTCAAGCAGGTTCAGGCATCTCAAAAATGTGCTTTTGCCCGAGCCTGAAGGACCGATTACAACGATTTTTTCACCGCGGTGAATTTCGTAATCAATGCCTTTGAGCACTTCGTTGTCGCCGAATGATTTTCTTAAATTTTTAACCTTGATGATTGCTTCATCATTTGCTTTGTTGTAAGGAGTGGTCACTCTTGCGCATCCTCCTTTCCATAATTCTGATAAGCGTTGAAATAATAAGCACCATTACTATGTAAATGACTGCCATTACAAGATAAGGCACCATAAAGTCATATGTGTTTGAGCCTATACGCTGGAATGCAAGATAAAGGTCGGTTGCACCGACAAAGCTTACAACCGATGTTTCCTTGATAAGCGAAATAAACTCGTTGCCCAATGTCGGCAAAATGTTTTTTACAGCCTGCGGAATGATAATTTTTATCATCGTTGTGCCAAAGCTCAAGCCGACCGAGCGGCCGCCCTCCATTTGACCCGAGTCAACGGAAAGAATACCGGCTCTCATAATTTCGGATATGTATGCGCCCGAGTTTAAGCCGAAAACGACAACCGCAACCGGCACCGATTTCAAATTTATGCTCAAAAGCGGCATAAGCACATAGTAAAACAGCAAAAGCTGAACAACTATCGGCGTGCCTCTGAAAAAGCTGACATAAAGCCTTGCTATCCAGTCCAAAATTTTAACAAGCGGGTTTGTTTTGGGCACAACCCTTGCCGTTGCAATCAGCGTGCCTATTATAATACCTATAACAAGACCGAGAACGGCGATAATAAGTGTGTTTCTCAAACCCTCAAGCACAACGGTGTATCCGCCGTTGTCGTGAAAGAATTGCCAAAACACCTCAAACTTTTTTTCAAAATTCATTTATATTTCCTCATAATAAATGCCCGCTCATATTGAACGGGCATCTTTGTTCAGCAAAATTATGCTACTGCGTTGATAGCCTCAGTGATTGCTGCAGCAGGAGCCGCGTCGATGATTACATAGTTAACGCCGCCGTTGATTAAATCCTGAACAGCAAGAGAGCCGTTTGCATAGCCCTTCCATGTAGCGCTGAGTTTGTCAAAGCCGAATTCTGTGCTGCCTTGAACATATGACTGACCGGTTGTGCCTGTTTGGCCGCCGATGAGTGTTTTTGCGTCAAAGCTCTTGAGAATCTTGTCAACATCCTCTTTTGTCTTGCATGAGTCAAATTTTGTATCGTCTGCCTTGCAGATGAGCTTTTGTGATGCAGAATAGTATGAGTCTGAGAAGTCAACCTGCTTTGCTCTTTCCGGATTTACCGTAAGACCTGCCATGCCGATGTCAGCCTTTTGCTGTTGAACCGAAAGAAGAACAGCGTCAAATGCCATATCAACAATTACAAGCTCTTTGTTGAGCTTTTTAGCAAGAAGATTTGCGATTTCCATATCAATGCCGTAGAACTTGTCGCCCTCTTTGTATTCAAAAGGCTTAAACTCTGCGTTTGTTGCAACAACAAGCTGGTCCTTGCTGTCGTCCTTCTTTGCTGAAGCCACGCCCTGCGGTGTGCCGTTGCCGAAGTAGTTGTTTGAAATCTTGTCAAGCTCGCCGTTTGATTTCATTTCCTTGAGAAGCTCGTTGCACTTCTCTTTGAGTTCCGGCTGATTTTTGTCAACACCGAAAGCGTATTCCTCGCTTGAAAGCTCGATGTCGATAACTTTAACCTTGGCTGTTGATGAACTTTTTGCTTTGTCCTTGCTGTCGCCATTGCTCTTTGATGAGCAACCTGCAAATGCGGCTGCAACGCATACAATTGCAAGAACAACGCAAAGGATTTTTTTAATGTTTTTCATTTTTCTTTCTCCTTTAACATTAAATTTGTTGAATTTTATACATATTTATATGCATTCCTTATGCAAGTAAAATACCACAATGAAATGTTTTTGTCAATTCCTAATGTGTATTTATACATCAAATTTATATATATTCACTAATTCAACGCCGAAAAGCCGCCGCTCACAGTGCAATTTAACTATTTATCAAATTAACACTTTACTTTGGTAAAGAAATAAAGTATAATTAACCCATCATATATTGAGAAAGAGGTATATTTCAATGAAAAATTTAAAAAAGGTTATCGCTGTTCTTTTGGCAGTTGTTACCGTTGCGTTTGCATTTGCCGCATGCTCCGGTTCAAAAACAGATAAAAGCACAAGCGATTATGACAAGGTAGTTAAAAGCGGCAAAATCGTTGTAGGTGTTACCGTTTACGAGCCTATGGATTATAAAGACAAAGACGGCAACTGGACAGGTTTTGATGCAGAGCTTGCAGAGGCTGTTGCAAAGAAAATGGGTGTCAAGGCAGAATTTGTCGCAATCAATTGGGACAACAGATTTACAGAACTTGCATCGGGTACTGTTGACTGCCTTTGGAACGGTATGACAATTGACGATTCAGTTAAAGCAAACTGCAGTCTTTCAAATCCGTATGCAACAAACAGCCAGGTTGTTGTTATGAAAAAGGACAAACTTGCAAAGTATAAAGACGCCGCATCAATGTCGGAACTTAACATTGCGGTTGAAAAAGGCTCTGCCGGCGAAAAAGAGGCACAAAAGATTTCTAAAAATGTTTTGTCACTTGCTTTGCAGTCGGATGCACTTAAAGAAGTTCACGCAGGAACCTCCGACGCGTGCATTATTGACTCAACAATGGCAAATGCCATGACTGCCGACGGCAAGGACTTTTCAGATTTGGGCTACACCGTTTCTCTTACAACAGAGCAATACGGTATCGGTTTCAGAAAGGATTCCGATATGGCATCAAAAATCAACGCATATCTTGACGAGCTTAAGAAAGACGGCACACTTCAAAAGCTTTCCGAAAAATATGGCGTAAATCTTGCCGAATAAAATTTTTTGAATATTCAAAATGCCTTGCGGAATTATGCCGCAAGGCATTTGTTTGCGATTGAGAATATATCTTTTTGATGAAAGGGACTTGTTATGGGTACATCATTGCTTGAGGTTACAATTGAATTGCTCAAGGGCTTTTGGACAAATTTCAAATTGTTCGGAATCACACTTGTTGCGGCACTGCCGATAGGGCTTGTGTTGAGCTTTGGCTCAATGTCAAAATTCAAACCTCTTAAATTTCTTGTAAAAATTCTTGTTTGGATAATCAGGGGCACACCGCTTATGCTCCAAATCATTGTTGTTTTTTACGGTCC
Organism: Oscillospiraceae bacterium; assembly: GCA_003526845.1. Lineage (GTDB taxonomy): Bacteria > Bacillota > Clostridia > Oscillospirales > Acutalibacteraceae > Eubacterium_R. Next base: position 99,023 of record DPVM01000001.1, on the reverse strand, counting down.
GGGCTTGCTTTTCGGCATTCAGGTTGACAGCTCATATCGATTTAAAGCGGCGGTTATAGCGTTTATCGTCAACTATTCGTGCTATTTCAGCGAAATTTACCGTGGCGGAATCGAGGGTATTCCCAAGGGTCAGCAGGAGGCAGGTCTTGTTCTCGGAATGTCAAAGTCGCAGATTTTCTTTAAGGTAACCCTTCTTCAGGTTATCAAGCGCATTGTTCCGCCGATGAGCAATGAAATTATCACTCTTGTTAAAGATACATCGCTTGCAAGAACGATTGCGATTGTCGAGATTATCCGCGTCGGCGAGGATTATATTACGGGTGCGGCGCTGTTTTGGCCGCTGTTCTACACCGCAGTGTTCTATCTTGTGTTCTGCGGCATTCTCACACTGCTTTTCGGCGCAATCGAAAAGAAAATGAGCTATTTCAACAGTTAAGGAGGCGGACATTATGGCTTTGTTAGAGGTTAAAGGAATTAAAAAGCGTTTCGGAAAATCCGAAATTCTCAAGGGCATTGATTTTGACCTTGAAAAGGGCGAGGTCTTGTCGATTATCGGCTCGTCCGGCTCGGGCAAAACAACGCTCCTTCGCTGTATCAATTTTCTCGAATTTGCCGAAAACGGCACAATCACCGTCAACGGCGAACAGATTTATAACGGCGAAACCGATAATAAAATCAAGGAAAAGGATTTGCGCCAAAAGCGTTTGCATTTCGGACTTGTTTTTCAGGATTTCAACCTTTTTCCGCAGTATAATGTTTTGCAAAATCTCACGCTTGCTCCGTCGCTTTTGAAAATGGGCACAAAGGAGGAGCTTGAGGCGCAGGCAAGGCAAATCATCAAAAAAGTCGGTCTTGAAGAAAAGGTGGATTTTTATCCGTGTCAGCTTTCGGGCGGTCAAAAGCAGAGGGTTGCAATTGCGCGTGCGCTTATGCTCAACCCCGATATTCTTTGCTTTGACGAGCCTACCTCGGCGCTCGACCCCGAGCTTACGGGCGAGGTTTTGCGCGTTATCAAGTCGCTTAAAGATACGGGCAGCACCATGATTGTTGTAACCCACGAGATGGAGTTTGCACGCAATGTTTCCGACAAAGTTATGTTTATGGCGGACGGCGTTGTTGAGGAAATGGGCGACCCGGCTCAAATTTTTGACAATCCGCAGTCGGAAAAAACACGCGCTTTTCTTGCAAATTCGCTCGAAAAGTTATAATATATCGGTATAGATATAATAAAGTATAAGTATAATAAATTATTTTCAGTACGTAGTTTTAAAGGGGTTTTTATGAATTACGATTTCAAGTTCACATACAGGGCGAACAACAAAATTAAAACTGCCGTCGGCGCAAACGACGATTTTAACCTCGAGGTTAATGAGGACAAAAACCATTTAAAGGTCACTCTTTGCCCAAACAGAGATGTCGAGGTTTTGAGTTTTTATGCTAAAAGGCGATATGATTTTTCCGGCGACACAAAATTTATGGCAAACGGATATCAGTCATGGACAGATACAAAAGAGTTTACGAAATATGAGCGCATACCGGGCGCAGGATTAGTCACAAAAAGTCCGGTTGACAAAAAGTTAGGCATAAAATATGTCGGCGACTATAATTTTGTCAACCAAGAAACGACAGACGGCTGTTTTCATTCCCACGGATTTGCCTATGTTTCAAAAAACGGCAAAATCGACCTTTTCGGCTCGCTTTCCGACAAAACCGGCTACACCGTGATTTATGCCGATATGAACAATGATATTATCCGTTTTTCAAAGGATATTGAGGGTGTTGTGATTTCAAAGCCTTACGATATTCTTGATTTATATATCGACAGCGGCGAGTATGACGCCGTTTTCGACAGATATTTTGCCGCAATGGGCGTAACACCGCTCACCGACAAAAAAATAAAAGGCTACACATCTTGGTATAACTATTATCAAAACATTTCGCAGGATATTGTTTTACGCGATTTGGAGTCGCTTGCAAAGCAAAAGGAATATGTTAACACGTTTCAAATCGACGACGGCTATCAAACGGCTGTCGGCGACTGGCTTTCGATAGATTTAAAAAAATTCCCCTCGGGTATGAAACATATTGCCGACAGTATTCATTCAAAGGGCTTTCAGGCAGGCATTTGGCTTGCTCCGTTCGGTGCGCAGAAAAATTCAAAACTTGCCGCCGAGCACCCCGATTGGCTGATTAAGGATAAAAAGGGCAAACCCATTCCCGTCGGCGCAAACTGGGGCGGATTTTATGCGCTCAATATTTATAATGACGGTGCGCGCGAATATATCAAAAAAGTTTTTGATGTTGTACTCAACGATTGGGGCTTTGACCTTGTAAAACTCGATTTTCTCTATGCCGCTTGTATTGTTCCGCTTTACGGCAAATCAAGGGGCGAAATTGAGTATGACGCAATCGACCTTTTGCGAGAGTGCGTCGGCGACAAAAAAATCCTCGGTTGCGGCGTTCCTATGATGCCGTGTTTCGGCAAGGTGGATTATATGCGCATAGGAGCCGATATGGCGCTTTCGTGGCAGCACACAATTTTGCGAAAAAATATGCACCGCGAGGATGTTTCGACTCCAAACGCAGTGCACAACAGTATTTATCGCCGTTGCTTAAACGGCAGGGCGTTTTTAAACGACCCGGATGTGTTCCTTCTTCGCAGAACAAATATCAAATTTACGGTTGAACAGCAAAAGTTGCTTGCAAAATTCATCAAGCTTTTCGGCTCGGTATTGTTTATGAGCGACAATATCGCCGATTATGACAGTGATCAACTTGAAACATTTAAGGATGTTTTGACAGACGATGCAAAAATCCTTGCAATCAACGAAGTCAACGATATTGTCTTTATTGATTACAGTCAAAACAACAAAGAGCACACGCTCAAATTCAATGTCGCAACGGGCGATGTTTATTAATTCATCATTATCGGGTGCATTATGGAAGAAATTACGGTTAAACAATTGCTTGAAATGGACGGGCGCGATTACCTTGTGGTTGACATAAGGGACTCAATAGCCTTTGCATACGGCAGTATAAACGGCGCAGTCAATGTCCCTGCCGACGAGGTGGAGAATTACAGTGATTTTCCGACGGACAAACTGCTTGTTATTTGTTGCAAAAGCGGCGTTATCAGCGACTCAGTTGCCGAACGCCTGCGCGAACGGGGCTTCAATGCCGCAAATCTCAAAGAGGGATATTACGGCTATATGCTCTCGTCGCTCAAAACCGACGAGCAAAGGGCAAAGGATGTCGAGCGCAGTATAAACAAAAAATTTCATAAGGGCATTTGGAGCAAATTCACCGCCGCACTCAACGATTACGATTTGATTCAGCCGGGCGACAAAATCGCCGTTTGCATTTCGGGCGGCAAGGATTCAATGCTTATGGCAAAACTTTTTCAGGAGCTTAAGCGACACAATAAGTTTCCGTTTGAGGTGGTCTATCTTGTTATGGACCCCGGCTACAGTCCCGAAAACAGAGAGATTATCGAGCGCAACGCCAAAATGCTCGGCGTACCGATAACCGTTTTTGAGTCAAATATTTTTGAGTCTGTTTTGCATATCGATAAATCGCCGTGCTATATTTGCGCGCGTATGCGCCGCGGTTACCTTTATAATAAGGCAAAGGAGCTTGGCTGCAACAAAATCGCACTCGGTCATCATTATGACGATGTAATCGAAACGATTTTGATGGGTATGCTCTACGGCGGTCAGGTGCAAACAATGATGCCCAAATTGCACAGCACAAATTTTGAGGGTATGGAGCTTATCCGCCCGATGTATCTTATCCGTGAGGACGAAATCAAGCGCTGGCGCGATTTCAACGATTTGCATTTTATTCAGTGTGCCTGCAAGTTCACCGACACCTGCACCTCGTGCAACCCTGACAACGCCTCAAAGCGTCAAGAGGTTAAAAATATGATAAGGCAACTGAAAAAGGTCAATCCACAGGTCGAAAGCAACATTTTCCGCAGTGTCGAAAATGTCAATATCGACACTGTTATTAAGTATAAAAAGGACGGAATTAAGCATTCGTTTTTAGAAAATTATTAATCAAATGTATAAAAAGCAGGCTTAAAACCTTCAAAAATTACCAAAACGGCGCAGTGATTAATGTGCCGTTTTTGTTCTTATTTACAAAAAATTCATATTTCGGTTGACAATTTGTCTTCTCGGTACTACTATGAAGTCAATAAAAAACACAATCAAATGCAACGAACAGGAAATGACTCTTCGTATCACCGCTTTCAGAAAGCCGTCGGCAGTGCAAGACGGTAACAAGGCACGGCAGAGCCCTCACCTGCAAGCAGTTTTGGTCAACGGCATTTTTGCTCAGTAGTCAAAATCGGTTCCCACCGTTAACGGGCACGCCATCCGATGATTTTGGGCGGCGATTGAGCGGTCGGCTTTCAGTCGGCAAGCAAAGTGGTAACGCGGAAGTTTTAACTGCAACGGCGCAGTTCGCAGTGCAGTTTTGCCTTCGTCTTTGCATGGTAATCCAAAAAGGATTGCCGTTTAAAGACGAGGGCTTATTTTTTTGCCGCATTTGGTTGTGAATATAATTTTGAGTAAGAAGAAAAGGAGAAATTGTTATGAACACATTAGTAATTGTATTGATTGCAATGGTAGTTCTTGCACTTGCCTATGTCTTTTACGGTCGCCGTATTGCGAATAAATGGGGCATCGACCCTAATGCAGAAACTCCGGCTGTAAAGTATAATGACGGCAAGGACTATGTTCCTACAAACGGATGGACTGTTTTCAGCCATCAATTTTCATCAATCGCGGGCGCAGGCCCTGTTACCGGCGCAATTCAGGCAGCCGTTTTTGGCTGGGTTCCGGTTTTGCTTTGGATTTTAATCGGCGGCGTTTTCTTCGGCGCTGTTACCGACTTCGGTGCGCTTTATGCGTCTGTTAAAAACAAGGGCAAATCAATGGGTATGCTCATTGAGCAGTATATCGGCAAGCTCGGCAGAAAGCTTTTCACAATTTTCTGCTGGTTGTTCTCATTGCTTGTTATCGCGGTTTTCGCCGATATGGTTTCAGGCACATTCACAGCCTTTGACGCAGACACCGGCGTAAAACTTCCGGCAGCCGCTGCAAACGGCTCGGCAGGTATGGTATCAATTATGTTTATGGTATTTGCCGTTATCTTCGGTTTGCTTCAAAAGAAATTCAATATTTCCGGTTGGAAAGAGTTTGTTCTCGGCGTTGTATTTATCGTTGCATCGTTTGCAATCGGCATTGTCTGCCCGATTACACTCGGCAAGGACGCTTGGAGCTATGTTGTATTTGCATATATCTTTGTTGCCGCAATTATGCCGATTTGGCTTATGAAACAGCCGCGTGACTTTATGACAACGATTATGTTTGTTTGTATGATTGCCGGCGCTGTTGTCGGTCTTATTATCGGTCACCCGACAATGAATTTGCCGGCTTACACAGGCTTTAACAACGCAAAGCTCGGCACAATGTTCCCGATTTTGTTTGTAACAGTTGCGTGTGGTGCCGTTTCGGGCTTCCACAGCCTTGTATCATCCGGCACATCGTCAAAAACAATCGCTAACGAAAAAGATATGCTCAAGGTTGGCTACGGCGCAATGATTCTTGAAAGCTTGCTTGCTGTTTTGGCTCTTTGCGTTGCAGGTGCGGCTGCATCAAAGAGCGGTGTTCCGGCTGACGGCACTCCGTTCCAAATCTTCAGCCGCGGCGTTGCCGGATTCTTTGAGGAAATGGGTATGCCTGTTTCAGTTGCAACCGTATTTATGACAATGTGCGTTTCGGCACTTGCTCTTACAACATTGGATGCCGTTGCCCGTATCGGTAAAATGTGCTTCCAAGAGATTTTCAGCGTTGACGATATGGAGCATGCGGAAACTTGGAGAAAGGTGCTTTGCAATCCTTATTTTGCAACAATCATCACTCTTCTTTGCGGATTTGTTCTCACAAAGGTCGGCTATCAGGCAATATGGCCGTTGTTTGGCTCTGCAAACCAGTTGCTCAGCGCACTTGTTCTCATCACACTTTGTATATTCCTCAAGGTTACAGGCAGAAGCAACAAGATGCTCTTCCCTCCGATGATTGTTATGATTTGTGTTACATTCACCGCTCTTGTTCAGCGTGTAATTGCACTTGTTAAGGCAATTTCGACAGGTACTGATTTGTTCGCATCAATCCTTCAACTTGTTGTTGCAATTTGCATCATCGTTCTTGCGCTTATCATTGTTGTCAACTCGTTCAAGACATATGTTCGCAGCAAGCGCGGCAGTCAAAAGGACGGCAACGACGAAGATGATTCGTCAACACCGACAGCCGCTGTCGAAACGGCAGAGACTCAGCCCGCCGCAGTATCTGCAAACTCAGAAAAATAATACATAGTACAATAAAAAATAAAGCAACCCGAGTTTGTTTATGACTTTGGGTTGCTTTTTGTTATTAATGTTTTATGTTGCTAAATTCGAAAAGGTGAGATATAATTATGTTACTATTTATTTGGAGTGTTCTGATATGGACAAAAACAGCAAATATTCATTTTTTCCCCATCAATTTTCTTCAATAAGAATAGAAGAGATGCTTGATAAATTTAACACATATGACGAATTTGAAAAGGTTTTTTCTCATGAAATGCTTTCTTCAGCTAATGATATCGCAAATTGCGTTTTCCGTATGCTTGAAAAATACAACAAAAAAGCATCATCCGTATCTGAAGAGGCAGGACTCGCAAGCGGATATGTCGGTTTGATTCAAAACGGCAAAAAAAGCAATCCGTCACGCGACACGCTTTTAAAAATATGCATTGTTTGCCATGCCACGGTTGACGAAACGCAGGAGCTGCTTAAAATTTCCGGTTGCCAACCGCTTTATGTGCGCAGAAGTCGCGATGTTATTATTTGGTTTGGACTGAGCAAAGGTTTGTCCCTTGCTCAAATTGACGATGAGCTTTATAGGCACAATATAAAAACGCTTTGTAAATAAAAATGCTACTGTCGGTAGCAGTGAAAAACAATCTCCTTTGATATAATGGATTCACAACAGAGAACTGCTGTTGACATTATAACAAAGGAGATTTTATTAATGAAAACATTTACTAAAAACGATTTGAAAACAGGTGATTTTATTATTTTGAGGAATGGACTTGCAGGTGTAGTTGTAGCCGAAAAAGGCGCAATTATATATCAAAGTTGCGGATATGACGAAATCGATTGTATGTTTAACGATGATTTAACATCGCTCGACGGTGACGATTTGTTCGACATTGTCAGAGTTTATCGTGCGCCGTGGGACGGTGTAATCTCTTTTTCGGATTTCAGCTACGAGGGCGAAATTGTTTTTGAATCTCCGACGGCAGATGAACCGCCGCAACCGACTCAATGCCCTCAGAGGCCCGAGACGCCCAAACGCAAATTAGCGACTATTCTTGCACAAGCTTTTTACGGCAATCGTGTAATAACGGAAGTTTGTGCCGACGATGATTTGCTAAATTTAAAAAAATTTATCAACGGTAATAGTTCTTTGGCTCTTCAAGACGGCGACATTGATCTTGAATTTATTCCTTTAGCCGAAAATGTAGCTGTTGTTTATGATAAAATTGCAGAAGCTAAAAAGTTAAAACAAGATAATTTGAAAAAATTCAAGCCGCTTTGCAAAATCCCCGAAAAGAACATAATAATTTACTCACGATGTGTTTTGTGCCGTTTCAAGAGTGAAAACGAACTTGAAAGCTTAAAAAGTGGGGATATTGAACTCGTAAAGGATTATTTTGCTTGGTAATGTCCGACTTACAGGACGCCGCTTGAATAGCTATAGACAAATATATTTTTATACCATATAATTAAATTACCATAAAGAGTGCGAGAGGGACAAGCCCTGCGACCGCACAGCAACCTGCATTTTGCAAGGTGCTAAGGCTTGAACGATGGGAAATATTTGATTACTATGAGCTTGTAGCTCATATTAAATCTCCTTTTGCTCCCATAATTTTATGGGAGCTTTTTTGCACTCTTTACATAAATGTGTTAAAGGAGCAATTTTATGAGAACTGTAAGAGAATTGTTGGATTTGAACGGAGATGTTTATGTTTATACTCCGGACAAGAGCGTTGCAAGGCTTTTTTTAAAAAATGCCGAGGCTGAAGGGTTTGTGTTCAGCGGAAATCGTCGCCCGAGCAAGGCTAAAACTTCCTCACTTTTTTCACTCAAGCGAAATTTTGAAATAAGTTATGTCGGAAGTTTTGGTTACATGGCATTCAGACATCCTGAATATGAGAATATGGTAACTTTTATTCGTGATTTCGATGACGGCAAAAGCGAATGCAAGCTTGTTCGCGTTGATTATGCCGCATATTTGCGCGGTGCAGATGATTATATAATCACACAGATAAGCGTGTAATATTAACACATAAAACACGGCAGTCTTGACAAATGAAAATATGTTGATATAATAAAGCAATAAATAACGAAAACATTGCAGTGGATTTTTCCGGATATTATCATCTTTTCGCCACACGACAGAGTCTTTCTGCCGTGTGATTTTTTTGTTGTTACAGTTTATTGTTTGAAAGGTTATGGTGAATTATGAGAGACGAAAGCTTTATGAAAGAAAAACCGGTGCTCGGGCTTGTTTTGTCAATGTCGCTTCCGATGGTGATTTCAATGCTTGTCAACGCGCTTTATAATATTATCGACAGCTATTTTGTCGCAAAAATCAGCGAGGACGCAATGACCGCGCTTTCGCTTGTTTATCCTGTTCAAAACTTTGTTAATGCCGTTGCAATCGGTTTCGGCGTCGGTATCAATGCCGTTATCGCCGTTCATCTCGGCGCAGGGTATAGGGACAAGGCGGATAAGGCGGCAACTCAGGGCATTTTGCTTAGCGTTGTTCACGGCATTTTGTTCACCGTTGCTTGTATTGCGATTATGCCTTGGTTTATGGCAAGATATACCGACAATGCGCAGATTATCGACCTCGGCGTTCGCTATTCGACAATCGTTTTCGGATTTTCGATTATAATTAATCTTGGACTCGTGTTTGAAAAGGTGTTCCAATCCGTTGGCAATATGAAAGTCACGATGATTGCGCTTATGGCAGGCTGTATAGTTAATATCATTCTCGACCCGTTGCTTATTTTCGGCATCGGTCCGTTTCCAAAAATGAATATTGAGGGTGCGGCGCTTGCAACGGGAATCGGTCAAACCGTCACCCTTGCGATTTATCTTGTTGTTTATTTTACAAGACCCATCAGCGTTAAAATCAGAAAAAAATATTTTAAGCCCGATAAAAGCATGATAGGCAAGCTTTACGCAATCGGTGTTCCGGCAATTCTCAATCTTGCGCTTCCGTCAATTCTTATTTCCTCGCTCAATGCGATTTTTGCGGCGTTTTCGCAAACTTATGTGTTTGTTCTCGGCGTTTATTACAAGCTTCAAACATTTCTTTATCTCACCGCAAACGGACTTGTGCAGGGAATGAGACCGCTCATCGGCTACAATTACGGCGCAAGGGAATATAAGCGCGTTAAAAAAATATACACCGTTGTGCTTTCGCTCAGCGCGGTGATTATGCTTGTCGGCACAGTTATTTGTCTTGCGATTCCCGACAGGCTCATCGGCTTGTTCACAACGAACGCCGATACAATCGCCTGCGGTGCAACGGCGCTGCGAATCATAAGCGGCGGCTTTGTTGTTTCGGCAGTTTCCGTCACATCGTCGGGTGCGCTCGAGGGGCTTAACAAGGGCGTTCCGTCACTCATCATTTCGCTTATGCGCTATATGATTGTTATTGTTCCGGCGGCATTTTTGCTGAGCCGTGTTTTCGGCGCAACCGGTGTTTGGCATGCCTTTTGGATTGCCGAGCTTATCACAGCTGTTTGTGCGTTCTTCATTTATAAGCGTTCGGTCAAAGTTAAAACCGCATAGGTGATTTGTGTTCGGTGTGTTTAATCGGAGGAACGATTATATTTTTATATAAGTAATAAATTAAATGATTGTAGGTGCAACCTCAGTTCGCCCCTACGAGCGCAATGCAGATAGATTATGAAAAAACAACAATGTTAATCAAAAAACACCTCGGAGAAATCCGAGGTGTTTTGGGTTATGTTTTATTATTTCTCGTTCTTGGCGTTTGCAGCGTCAGCATCTGCCTTGGCTTTATCGTAAACAGCCTTTTGCTGAAGGATTGCTTCAGGTGTTACGCTGTTTGTGCCGTCGCCGAGCTTATAAAGTGATGAGGTGTCTGTGTTTGTGTCGTCAACATACCAGCTGTTGCCGATTTTAACAACATAAACCTGAACCTCGCCGACTGTTGTGCCGTTTTCAAGTTTAACTTCAGCGGTGCAAACGCTCACTGCGTCAAACTTGTCTGACGAATCAAGGTTTTTAAAACCGTTGATATAGTTTGTTTTGTTTTGATGTTTCTTGTCAACATCCTTAAGACCGAATTGGTCCGCTCTCTTTTCGGCATCGTCAACAAGCGGAGCAATTCTCTTTTTGTATTCCTCTGCATAGGTTTTAACCTCTGCGTCGCTGAGTGCCTTTGTGTCCTTAACGGAAACGGTGAGCTTGTAATCTTTGCCGAAAATCTTTTGATAAAGACCCTCTGTTTCGGGTGTGAGGATAGTTTTGTTATCGTCGGCAATTTTCTTTTCGGTGCCCTTCAAAAGGTCACCGTATGTTGCAACATTTGATTCAAAAACACTGAACATAAATTCGGTGTCCATATATTTGTCACCGTAAACGGTTTCTCTTTCTGTCTTAAGAGCGGCAAAATATTCTGTGAAAACATCGTTGTAATCGTCAAGTCCGTATTTGTCAACAAGCTCTGCGTATTTTTGGAACATATCACTGTAAAGCTTGTTTGACTTTTTGTTCTCCTCGGCGTTGCCCTTGCCTACGAAATCGGCTTGCTTAACATCGTCGCCGTCGTTAACATAGGGTGCCATATATGTGTTGATGATGAAATTGCCGTATTTTTGGTTTTTTGATACCAATGAATATTTGTATGCGTTGTATCCGTCGCCCGATTGAACAATGGTGTCGATATATTCGGTTGCAATCTTTTCCGGCTTGAAGGCGTTGTATCTTGTGGTAAACGCAAATACAGTCAAGCCAATAAGGATAGCGGCAACAAGCACACCGGCAATAACAGCATACAAACCGGCTTTAAAGCCCTTCTTTTCTTTTGTTTCAGCCATTATTATCCCTCCTTACTCTGCAACGCTCTCGTCATCGGTTGATGAGTCGTCTGTTTCGATTGGGGTTTCCTTTGCTGCCTCTGCAAGTTCAGCCTCTAATGCGGCGCCCTCTGCCTCTGCGCTACGCTTCTTGGCAAGTGCGGCAGTGATTCTGTCCTTCTTGTCGCCTACCATATCGTAGAAGAGGATAGGAACAAACTGAAGAATTACGAAAATTGCAGGGATGATTGTGTAAATTGCAAGGAACTTGTTAAGTGTTGCGTCAGCTTGTGTAGCATATGCAACGCTCGGGTTTGTTGAGAATTGATAGCTGCTCCACTTGTAAACAAGTACAGGGCCGAGCCATTTTGTGAATGCAGACGCAATCTTTGAGAAAAGGCCGTAGCCTGCATATGCAAGACCCTCTTGACGCTTGCCTGTTTTGTATTCCATCTCGTCGATACAGTCTGCAATCATAATGTTTGGTGTAACATTTGTGTTGCCGTGCTGAATACCGCAGAAGAAGTTGAGAATGAGGAACGGAATGATAAGGTTGCTGTTGAAACCGATTCCCTTTGATACAAGGAACAAAATCGAAAGTGCCGACGCACCGTAGATACAGAACAAAATGTAAGTTTTCTTTGTTGAGAACTTTTTAAGTACAAAGTTAACAAGAAGAGTACCTACTGCAGTACCGATACCCATAGGAAGCATAAGTGCAAGTTTGAGTCCCTTTGAGCCGAGAAGATAAACTGCGATGTAAAGTGAAACTGTGCCGTAAACGCCTCTGCCGAAGCCGAAAAGCTTTGTGAGAGAAACCATAAGAAGGTTTTTGTTTGTGAAAACAAGCTTTATTGATTCAAAAAGCGAAACTTTTTCGTTTGTGTAAGGCACACGCTCTTTGTTGTTAACAAAGAAAATCATAACGAAAATTATCATACCGAGTGCGCAGACAGCAGTTGAAATGATAAGGTCGATACCTTGACCCTCGGCATTCTTGTATTGTTGTTGACCCATGAGTGCTTTCATGATAAGCGGAACAACGATGATTACAACCTGACCGCCCGATTGACCGACACTGCGGAGAAAGGATGAAATTGAAATAGCGGTTGATCTTTCCTTCGGGTTTGGCGAGCAAAGCGCACCAAAGCAGTTTGAAGGCGATTCAACAGCGCACGACACCGCCGTGTATAGCGAATAAATAACGAACATCCAAATTGTAGCTGTTGAGAGCGAGCTTGTGTCGGGAGCGACAAATACAAGCATTGCAACGATTGCAAGCGGAATTGCGCCGAAACCTACCCACGGCTTAACCTTGCCAAGCGGTGTTCTTGTTCTGTCGACAAGCATACCGATGATAAGCTCGCAGATAGCGCCGATAAATCCGGCAACGCCGAATACGCTCGAAACGATTGTGGAAAGCTGATTTGAGTCAAATCCTTTTCCTTTAAATGCGAAGTCAGCGAAGAATGTTGTTGTGTAGTCAGGCATCCATCCGGTGAGGAGTGCAACACCGAAAAGTCCTATACCGAAGGTTACAACTTCAGATGGCTTCATATACTTTTTTTCTGCCGGTGCGCCGGTACCCTCAGCCGTTGCAACAGCAGCAGTTTTCTTTGCCATAAAGAAACCCCTTTCAAAAAAAATCTGTTGGCAACAGAAACTCTGCCCCAACTTAAAATATCCTCTTTATTATATCAAATATTTATCACAAATACAATACAAATTTAACTTAGTTTTTACTTTATTTATAACTGAATTTGTGATTTTATACAGCATTTTCGCCGTTTTGTAAAAAAGAAAACTCCGCCGATTACAAACAGAATAATTTGTAATCCACGAAGCAATGGTTGTTTGTTATTCAAGATAAAGCACGATTTTATTGCTTTCGATTGATTTTTTCATATCAATCACGCGCTGGTTTGAAGAGCCGCGGAATTTGAGCGAAATATCGTGCAGGCTTTCGACATAAGGACCGTCAACAAGCACATCAATCAGCGACAGCATTTCGTTTGACACATCGGTTGCGGCGCGGCTCTTAGGCTCGCTTTTGCCCAAAATTTGTTCAATAGTGAAACCGGTGTAGCACCAAACCGTTTTGTCTGGAAATTTTTCACGAAGCATTACGAGAAACGGGACAAGCACCCTCTGGTTTTCCGGCTCAAATGGCTCTCCGCCCAAAAGTGTCACTCCGTTTATCCACGGGTGGTCGATTGAGTCGAATATTTTTTCCATAGTTTCCTCGGTGAAAAGCTCGCCGTATCCGAAATCCCAAGCAATATCATTAAAACAGTTCTTGCAATGGTGGCGGCATCCCGAAACAAAAAGCGACGTGCGCACACCCTCGCCGTTGGCAATGTCGTTTGTTTTTATTTCTGCCCAGTTCATATAATTTCACGCGCCTTTCAGGTCAGCCGAGCGGTTTTGCGCAATTGCGCGGCTGTGATTTTATGTGAATTATTGTTTATATTGCTTAATACAGCTACATTATACTACCGAATGATAAAATTTGCAAATTTAACATTGTATATCGCGCCTTTTTTTGATAAAATTAGATTAATCAATTCACAGGGAGTGTGTTATATGAAAAAAGTCAAAAATCCGATACTGTTTTTCGGATCTGTGGCATTTTATGCCGTTGCGGTTGTTTTGATGGCTGTCGGCACGGCTAAAGATTTGCAAATCGACATCAGCCTTTTCAATCCACAAAGCAAATTTGCCATTTCATTTGAAACGCTTGGCATATTTGTTTATTGGGCAATGTGGGGCCCGTTGTTCACGGTGCTTTGCCTCACAAGGCACAGCCTCAACGAGGGGCTTGAAATCGCAAACAAAGTTTTTCCGTTTATCAAGCCGTTCAAGGACGAAAATTTAAAGGTTTATCAATCGCTCAATTTCATTGTAAAAAATATTCTCGGCATTTTCTTTTTTGTTATGTCGGTTGTCGGTTACAAAAAGCTGATTGAAAATGTGCTCAAAAAATTTGTTGATTTGAGCCAACCGGTATATTTTGTAATTTGTGCAATCGTTGCCGTAATTTTCCTTTTCCTCTTTTCGAGAATAGATAAAAGGATTTTGAACAAGCTCGAGTCGCTTGCGCTTGTCGGCATTTTTGTCGGCTTTTGGTTTTGGGTTGTCGAGAATTTGAAGGGTGTTACGGCGCGCATTCGTTTCAGGGAAATGGTGGCATACAGCAACGGCATCGTAAAATGCGATTCCAACGGCTCGCCTATTATTCCTGCCGTTTCACATGCAAGTCTTGACGGATTTGAGTCAAAGCTCAACCCAAATATGATTAAATACACCGATTTTGCACCTTTCACAAAATGGTATCAAAAGGGCGACACAAGCCTTACTTATTACAATCACAGGGATTCGTTCCCGTCGGGTCACACCGTTTACAGCTGCACAATTTTTCTTTCGACTCTGTTTTGCGGCGCATTCAAAAGGCTCAAAAAATTTGCGCCGATTGCACTCATAGTTTCGTTTGTATATGTATTTTTGATGGGCTGGTCAAGGCTTGTAGCCGGTGCTCATTATCTCACCGATGTTGCGGCAGGTGCAATTATCGGTTACTCGATTATCCTTGTCGGTTGGGCACTTTACAACCGTTTTAACGACAAAGGCATTTTACCGACAAGAAAATAAAAACAATTATAAATAATAATTTCGCTTGGGCGTGCAGACTGCGGCTTTTTAATATTGTCTGCCGCCCGACAATAAATTATAGGAGTTTTAAAATGGCAGTTAAAATCATTACTCTTGACTTGGACGGAACGCTGATGTCACCCGACCACCTCACCGTCAGTCAGGAAAATAAGGATGCGCTCCGTGCGGCACACGAAAAGGGCGTAAAAATTGCTGTTGCGACAGGCAGAACGCTTGCCATTATGGGCGATGTCTGCACGCAGGTTCCACAGGTGGATTATATCATTCATTCAAACGGCGCCGGTGTTGTTGACAGAAAAACCGGCGAGCGACTTTATTCAAACCTTATGAGCTGGGATTTCAGCGAAAAAATTATTGATTTTTTGAACACAAAGCCGTGTTTTTACGAACTTTATGTTGACGGCAAATCGTATGTTCAGGAGGACAGAGCACCATATTTCATCACGGATGTTTTGCCCAAGGAGTTTATCGACGCGCTTATGGACCGAATGGAGGTTTGCACCGACGCGAAGGCGGCGATTTTCGGCAAGGATGTTGAAAAAATCACCGTTTACAGCAACGATTCTGCGGCGGCAAAGGAACTGCGCGCTTATTTCGAGAGCATGACCGATAAAATTTGTTTTGATTCCTCGCTCCCGGGCGACGGCAATATGGAAATGACGAAAATCGGCGTTGACAAGGGTACAGCGCTTAAAGGTATGTGCGATGTTTTGGGCATCGACGCAAGCGAGGCAATGGCTGTCGGCGACGCAGGCAACGATGTTTCAATGCTTAAGGTTGCCGGTTATTCGGTTGCAATGGGCAACGGCACCGACGAGGTAAAGGAGGCAGCGAAATATATAACGCTGACCAATGCCGAAAGCGGAGTTGCGGCGGCGGTAAAAAAGTTTGTACTCGGTCAAGACTGATTGTATGTAAACAGTCAAAATTTAAGCGGTCATAATAAAAAACCGCCTGCACAAAACAACTAAAAACAACAAAAAACAACCCCAACACTCGGATTCGGTGCTGGGGTTTTGTTATGTGTTATGAGAGATTTTTATTTTTTATATTATAAGTAATTATTCGGATTTACTCTTGTTCCGTTTACACGCACTTCAAAGTGGCAGTGCGGTCCGGTCGAGTTACCCGTTGAGCCGCTGTATGCGATAGTCTGTCCTTTTGATACTTTATCGCCGACTCCTACAACAAGCGTTGTATTGTGGGCATAAAGCGTTGAAAGTCCGTTGCCGTGGTCGATAATCAAATAGTGACCGTAGCTGTAATTGAGGTTTTTGGCAACAATTACGGTGCCTGATGCCGCCGCGCGAACTGTTGTGCCTTTAGGACACGGAAAGTCGATGCCGCCGTGGTATCTGCCGCTTGAATAATTTGGATAGCCGGCAGAAATAGTTCTGTACGATGTCGGATAGCCGAGCGCGCCGCTGTGTGAGCCGTTGCCGCTCGAGCCGCCTATGGAGCCTGTGCCGTGCGATGCGTTGCTTGCGCTTGCATACGCTGCCTGAATATCACGCTCAACTGCCGCAGCTGCCTCGCGGTTTTCGTCAATCGATTCCATATATTGTGTCGATTTTTTTGAAAGTTCCCTGATTGCAGCATTGCATTCGGCAACCTCTGCGTCAAGTTCTTTCTTTGATGACGAAATTTGGTTGATGCTGTCGGTCAAAGCCTTTTTGCTTTTTACAAGCTTGTCTTTTGACTCCTTAAGTTCAACATTTTTCTTTTCGAGATCTGCCTTGTCCTGCTCAATTGATTTGATTTTTTCCATAATCCGATTGAGAATATCGCTATCCTCTTTCGATACGGATTTAATCATTTGTGAGCGGGTGAGGATACTGCTGATGTCGTCACACTCAAGCAAAACTTCGAGGTTGCTTGCTCTGCCCGAAACATACATTGCGCGCAGTCTTTGGCAATATTCGTCAAAGCTTTTGTCAAGCTCCTTTTGCTTTTTGTCAATCTCTTTTTGAGTTTTTTGAATTTCGCTCTCAATTTGACTGATTTTGTCCTCAGTTTTGTCAATTTCCGACTGAAGGTCATCGGCATCGCTTTGGAGCGTGTCGATTTGGTCCTGCAAAAGCTGGATTTTTTTATCAAGCTCGGTTACATAATCCTCTTGCTTTGATTTTTCCTGTTTAAGCTTATCAAGCTTTTTTTGCGTTTCGTTGATTTCGCTTTGGATTTTTTGTTTTTTGCTTTTCAGTCGGTCGGTTTTTGATGACGCATACGCAACCGTTGTCGGCTTTGCTGTCACCGACGAGCCGAAAAGCGCACAGCATAAAAAGCAAAGACTCAATACAAACGAAAGCGCTTTTGTTATCCTTTTAGATTGCACTTATCTCACTGCCTTCCTTGTTAAGATATTTGCTCATTGTGATAAGTGAGCCGCCGACGCCGCTTATAATACCTATAAGAACGAATGCTCCGAGCATCGGCAATGCATAATCGGTAAACGGCAAAAGATTTACGCCGATTGTGTCAAATATAATTTCGTTTCCCTTTTGAACGGCTATCTCATAAACGCCCCAAACAACCGCAAGCGAAAGCACGCCCGATATTACGCCGAGCACAATGCCCTCAACAACAAACGGCAGTCTTACAAACGAGTTTGTTGCGCCTACAGATTTCATAATGCTGATTTCAAGGCGGCGTGAGTAAACCGCAAGCTTGATTGTGTTTGAAATGATGAACAGTGAAATTGCAAACAAAACAGCAATGATGATGATTGCTACAATGCTTATTCCTCGGCTGATTGTGTTGATTTTCTTTGCGAGGTTGCTGTTATCTCTTACGGTGTCAACGCTGTCAAGCTTTTTGATGCTTGCAACAGTTGTTTTAAATTTTGTCAAATCCTTAACCGTTACCTTGTAGGCGTCAGGCAGTGGAATTTTGTTACTGTATTCCTGGAAAAATTTTGATTCTGCATCGCCCATGGTAGAGAGCTGTTCTTTCCAAGCCGATTCCTTTGAAATAAATTCAACATTTTGAATATTGTCAAGTGCTTTAATATCGCTTTCAAGCTTGCTTTCGTCTGCATCGGTAGCCTCGTCTTTGATGTAAACCATGATAACATTCTCGTCCTCGATTTTGTCAACAAACGAGTTTATGTTTACAAATATCATCGACGCGGAGCCGATAAGAACAAGACAGCAAAGCAAAACACAAATTGATGCAACAGACATCATTCTGTTTGTCCAGCTGTTTCTGAAGCCTTCTTTTACAAGGTATCTTACGCTTGAGCCTGTCATTATTCCTCGCCTCCTTTGTTGCTTTCGTCTTCTTTGTCGGAGGTGCTGTCTGCAATTTCCTCCAAGGAGTTATACACCTCGGAAACATTCTTTTGCTTAACATCCTCCTCATAATAGAACATATCGGTTGCCTCTTCCCGTGCCGGTGCTTTAAACTTTGCAAAGGTCGGGTCCGGTGTGTCGGATACCACTTGTCCCTTTTGGATAACGATAACTCTTCTTTGGAAGGAGCGCACAAGGTCGTGCTCGTGTGTAACCATTACAACGGTTGTGCCCGAGTTGTTGATTTTTGTGAGCAAATCAACGATTTCGTGGCTCATTTCGGGGTCGACATTACCTGTCGGCTCGTCCGCAATAATAAGTTTCGGGTTGTTAACAAGCGCTCTTGCAAGCGAAACACGCTGTTGTTCGCCGCCCGAAAGCTCGTTTGGCATTGAGCGCGCCTTTTTTGAAAGACCTACAAGCTGTAAAATGTAAGGCACGCGCTTTCTTATATCCTTTTCCTTGGCGCCGATTACACGCATTGCAAACGCAACATTGTCATAAACCGACATTTTCGGAATGATTCTGAAATCTTGGAAAACGATGCCCATTGTTCTTCTGTAATACGGCACTTTTTTCTTTTTCAGCGTTGCCGATGAATAGCCGTTGACGATAACTTCGCCCGATGTCGGCTTTTCTTCGTGCATAATAAGCTTTAAAAATGTGCTTTTGCCAGCACCCGATGAGCCTACAACAAACACAAATTCGCCGTCCTCAATCTTGATGTTTACATTATCAAGAGCGTGCGTGCCGTTGCTGTCATATACTTTAGTAACATCCTTAAATTCAATCACGATAATTACTCCTAAATTTTAAACAGGTTATTTGCCGTTTTGTGCAAACGGTATAAAGGGGCACTGCCCCATACTCACTGAATATAATATAACAAATTAAAATAATATGCAAGTATTTTTTGTTATTTATCTGTAAATTCTGTAACGAATTTGTAAACTTGTCTCAGTTATAATATTAACACCGGACAATAATCCAAAAAATCGACTCCCCGACAAAATGCAATGCATCTCATCGGGGAGCCTTTATGAAAAATTTTACCGTGCAAAATTAAAACTGAATTGACCAATATGCCGGCTGAACTTTGAAAAAGTTTATGCTTATCATCATAACAAGCCAATCGGCAACAATCAGCGTTCCCAAAATATAATCAAGTCTGACCACCGTTTTGTACGGCATTTTTTGTATTTTCGTCATAAGCGGAGTGAAGAAGTTTTCCATCAAAACCATTACTCCTGTTGTCAGTGCAAGCGTTGTGGGAATGCTTGTGTATTGTGTGATGTGAAGCGGTATTCCGCTGTAATTCCAAAGTTGCTGACCGGAAATGCGCTCAAACAGTGTGCCGACAATTATTTCGCCGAAGAATATAAACAAAAACACTACAACAAAATAATATATCTGCGAATGCAACTCCGCCTTTTTATCATCGCCATAAAACATTCTGTGCGCAAACCAGCGTGCCTTCTTCGGCGTTCCGAGCGCAAGATAAAGCGCCCACATTGCTATTGAGTAGCAAAACAAAAACGGAAAAATTTGGTTTCTCGAATCAAGCACACCCTTTGATACAAGGCGAAACAGGTTTTCAACCCAATATCCGATGTTTGCAAATACAAGACCTGCAAGCCAAAGGTGAGTTATGTCATAATCGTATAATTTAATTGTGCCGCCTTCCTTGTGAAAGGTTTTACTGTTTGTCAAAATCATGGTAAAGCCCTCTTTCTTCTCTTTCGTTTCACTATGTTAATGCCCGATTTTCAACATTACTTCAAAATTGCTTTTTCAAAGTTGAGGTTTCGTTGAGTTTAAAGTCAAAATATGATATAGTAAAATAAAACACGGCAGAAGGGCTGATGATATGTTTAATTTGTTAGTAGTTGAGGACGACCCTCATGTAAGAAGCCTTATAAAGGCGATTTTGACAGACGAGGGCTACAATTGCATCACCGCATCAGACGGCATCGACGCGCTCGATGCGATGGACAACCACCATGTTGACCTTGCGATTGTTGATATTATGATGCCGCGAATGGACGGCTACGAGTTCACAAAAACACTGCGCGACGGCAAGTGCGAAATTCCGATTTTGATGCTCACCGCAAAAATTTCGCACGAGGACAAGAAAAAAGGCTTTGAGGTCGGCACTGACGATTTTCTCACAAAGCCTTTTGACGATGAGGAGTTGCTCTGGCGCGTC
The DNA here is from genome assembly GCA_003526845.1 of Oscillospiraceae bacterium. Lineage (GTDB taxonomy): Bacteria > Bacillota > Clostridia > Oscillospirales > Acutalibacteraceae > Eubacterium_R. Next base: position 78,689 of record DPVM01000001.1, on the reverse strand, counting down.
GAAGCGCTTTTGCGCCGCTCGAAAATCGCGACGGAGAAAAAGATAACCGTCGGCTCGACAACGCTTGATTATGCGTCGATGAGCGCAACGGTTGACGGCAAGCTCGTCACGCTGACGCCAAAGGAATTTTTGCTTTTGTTCAAACTTTTGTCATACCCGAATCAGCTTTTCACAAAGTATCAGATAATGGATGAAATTTGGGATTTTGACACCGAAAGCGACGAACACACCGTGGAGGTGCATATCAACCGCCTGCGCGAAAAATTTAAAAACAACAGCGATTTTTATATCAAAACAATTCGCGGTTTCGGTTATATGAGCGTTTTGGAGAATCAAAATGAAAAGCAAATCAAAAAATAACAAAAAAAAGACAATATTTAAGGATAATGCAAATTTAAACATTCGCCTTGCAATGGCGCTGTCGGTTTTTGTCGTTTTGCTGTCATCGTCACTGCTTGCGGTTGCAATTTATTATTTACTTGTGTTTTTTGATATTATCAAATACGGCACACTGCCTGCGTTTTGGATTCTTGCAATCATCGTCATTGTGTGCAACATTGTCGGCGCGATACTCGCAAGCATAATTTGCGCCCATTACACAAAGCCGATTGACGATGTTATCAAGGCGATGAATCGGCTTTCCGGCGGTGATTTCGATGTCGATTTGCCGTGCGACAAGGACCTTGCGATTATCCGTCAGCTTAAGCAAACCGTAAATAAAACTGCGCGTGAGCTGAACAGCATCGAGGTTATGCGAAACGATTTTATCGACACTATTTCGCACGAATACAAAACTCCCGTTTCATCAATCAACGGTTTTGCGCGCAGGCTCAAGGGTGACAACCTCACCGACGAGCAAAGGGAATATGTCGATATTATCATTGACGAGTCAAAGCACCTTTCGTCGCTCACAACAAATATTCTTTTGCTCAATAAGTACGAAAACACGCAGATTGTGCCCGATGTTGCGCCGTATTCGCTTGATGAGCAAATACGAAAATGCGCGATTTTCCTGCAGCAGGATTGGATGCAAAAAAATATTTCGCTCGAGGGCAAGTTTGACCCCGTTACCTATTGCGGTAACGAGGATATGATGAATCAGGTTTGGATAAATCTCATTAAAAACGCAATCAAATGTACGGGCGAGGGCGGCAGTATTTACTGCTCGGTCTATGCCGACGGCGGCACTGCCGTTGTAAAAATCAAGGACACCGGTTGCGGTATGGATAACGAAACGGTGTCGCATATTTTTGACAAGTTTTATCAAGCCGATTCAAGCCGTAACACACAAGGCAACGGCCTCGGTTTGTCGATAGTCAAGCGAATTGTTGATTTGAACAACGGCAAAATCACTATCGACAGCAAGCCATATGAGGGCACCGAGTTCACCGTATCTCTACCGCTTGATGAAAAAAGCAATAATATATAATATAATAGGTATATAAAAAGCAACCGAGATGCAGTGTGTATTTCGGTTGCTTTGTTTATGTGTTTTTAAATTTAATCGTTGTCAAGCAGCTGCTTGTAAAATTCGCAGTAATCGGAGCGCTTTTCGGCAGTGAATGCCATCGCCTCTCTCGGGTGGCGGTTGAGCTGACCCGTCATCATATATTGCAAATCATATCCCCAGACAACGCCGCTTTGCTTGAGCGGAATCATGTATTTTTCAATGAAAGTCAGCAGGCTGTAAAGGCTGTATTTCGGGTTTTTCAAAAATCCCAAAAGCAGTTCCATCTGGCAGTTTCCGGCGCCTCTGCCCATGCCCATTGCGGTTGCGTCAAGATATGAAACGCCGTAAGACATCGTTTCGATTGTGTTTGCAAACGCAAGGTTTTGGTTGTTGTGTGCATGGAAACCGACCTTTTTGCCTGCCGCCTCAGCTTTATCAAGATATTTTTGCGCAAGCTTTGCCGCGTTTTCGGGATAAAGCGAGCCGTAGCTGTCAACAAGATAAATGATGTCAACGCTTGATTCGCAAAGCATATTGAGTGCCTCGTCAATCTGCTCGGTGCTTGCTTGTGAAATTGCCATAATGTTGCAGCTTACCTCGTATCCGAGCCCCTTGAAATGCTCAATCATTTCGATTGCGGCAGGTATTTGGTGAATATAGCACGCAACACGCACCAAATCAATAACGCTTTCGCTTTTCGGAATGAAATCGGTTTTAAAATCGCATCTGCCGACATCCGCCATAACCGATATTTTCATATCGCTCACATTTTCGCCGACGATTGCGCGGATATCCTCTTCGCTGCAAAATTTCCACTTTCCGAATTTTGCCGGGTCAAAAAGATTTTTTGACGCACGATAGCCGAATTCCATATAATCAACGCCGCTTTTGATATTTGTTTTATAAAGCTCGGTAACAAATTCATCTGTAAATTCAAAATTGTTGCAAAGTCCGCCGTCCCTGATTGTTGCGTCAAGCACCTTTATATCGTTACGCACGGACATAAGGTTTCCTTTTCTCGGTGTCATAGCCGTTACCTCTTTTTCTTTTTTATTCAACGCTTTAGCACTTTAAAGCTTTTAAGCGACAAAGCAATTATAACACTCCCGCACCCCATTGTCAAGCATAAATATAAAAAGCAAAGGTTTTGGAGTACATCCCCGAACCTTTGCGTTTTTATTTAATGATTTGTTGTGTATTTTTATTTGGAGTAAATTTTACATCAGCGATTCAAGCAAGGCTTGGCAGTTTTTGTAAATATCGCTGTAGCATTTGTCAAAATCGCGCGTGTACCATGGGTCGGACACATCGGCGGTGCTGTGGGAATATTCTGTCAGTTTGCGGATTTTGCCTTTGCTGTCGCCGCCGAGAATGCGGTTCATATTTCTGATATTTGCGCTGTCCATGCCGATGAACAAATCGTACTTGTCGTAATCGCTTGCTTTAAGTTGAACAGCGTACTTTCCGTTTGGATTGATTCCGTGGTTTTCAAGCACGGCTTTTGCCGGCGGATAAACGGGATTGCCGACGCCGTTGAAAATTTCTTCGGTACTCGTAGCACTTGAACAGATAACAAAATCATCCTGCAAGCCCTTTTTCTTAACCATATCTTTAAGTATAAATTCCGCCATTGGCGAGCGGCAAATGTTGCCGTGGCAGACGAACATTATTTTAATCATCCCGTATTATTCCTTGTTTAAAACTGTTGAAACAGTTGATTTTATTCAACGGAAAATCTGAATTCGGTTGTTGTTTTAAACTCTTCGTTTGCTTTGACGAATTTTGACGGGAAATTCGGATGATTTACAGTGTCGGGATAGAACTGTGTTTCAAGCGCAACGCCGCGGCGATATGTAACCTTGCTGTCGCCCTTGCCGTCGGTGTTGTTTTTGTCGAGCCAGCCGCCGCAATAAAGCTGGATTCCCGGCAGGTCGGTGTAAACATCGAGCCTTCTTCCGCTTTTTTCGTCCTTAAGGATTGCTGCACAGGTGAAATCGCCCGATTTTTTATTTAAGCAATAGTTATTGTCATATCCAATGCCGTCGATAATTGCTCTGAACGGCTCGTCGATTTTGTCGCCGATTTTGTGCATTGAGGTGAAATCCATCATCGTGCCCTTAACCTCGCCGAGTTCTCCGGTCGGGAGCTGACTGTCATCGGTTTCGGTAAAATGATCTGCGTTGATTTGAAGAAGATGATTTTCGACAGTTGCCTTGCTGTCGCCGCTGAGGTTGAAATATGCGTGATTTGTCGGGTTGGCAACAGTGTCGCTGTCGCTCAAAATAATGTATTCGATTTTAAGCGTGCAGTCATCGTCAAAAGTGTATTTAACCTTCATTGTGAAATTGCCGCCGAAGCCGTCCTCACCGTCGGGCGAAAAGCGCTTAAATGTAACGCCGTTGTCGTTTGTGTCGTCAACCTCCCACGGTGTAAAGCTGAATCTGCCGCCGCCGTGAAGTGTCCATGTGCCCTGATTTTTCGGAGTGTTGTATTCGACACCCTCGAATGTGAATTTTGCATCGCGGATTCTGTTTGCCCATCTGCCGACAACAAGGCCCTGATAGCCGTTGTCGGGATTTTTGTATGCCTGCGGATTGTCAAAGCCGAGCACAACATCCGCCAAATTGCCGTTTTTGTCAGGCACCTTTATTGACTGAATACCTGCGCCGAGTGTTTGAAGCGAAACGCTTGCACCGCTTTTGTTGGTGATTGTGTATAAATCAATAACCGTTCCGTTGTCTAATTTGCCGAAAACGGATTTTGAAATACTCATAAAAATTGCCCCTTTATATATTTGTTAGTTAGAGTATATATTATCTTGAGTGCAATTTCAAGTGTATTAATTGTTAACTATTGCGCGCCCCGCTTGACATTTTTACAAAATATTATTACTATATTAAATTAAGAAAGTATATTTAGGAGCAGATTTATGGAATATCTCATATCGGCTATGCGCTATGTGTCACCGGTTGCGGCGGTTGTTATACTGCTTGTTTGCATTGTTTCGCTTTTCAGAAACAGACCGAGAATACACACGCTTGCAAAACTAATCGACCAAAATGACGGGTCGGAAATCGAAATCAATCATTGGGAAACATCAATCGGCAAAAGCAAGGCGAATGATGTCGTTTTACCGTTCCCGACGGTTTATCGCTTTCACGCAGTTATCGCAAAAAAGCGCAGAGAATGGGTAATCACCGACACATCGGGCAGGACGGTCGGCATTATGCTAAACGGTCGCCGTGTCGACGGCAAGGCTGTTATCGAAAACGGCGATATTATCACAATCGGCAACATTCCGCTTAAATTTGAGTGTGACGATGCGCTTTCGCAAAAGAGCAGAACTCAACTTCGCTCACAGGTGCAGACGGCACCGAATACAGTTGCATACGGCGTGCTTGTCGATGTCAAAACAAAGCGCCCCGTTTATTTGAAAAAGCGCGATGTGCTTATCGGCAGAGGCAATGATTGCGATATTCAAATTCTTGATGATACGGTAAGCTCAAACCATGCGCGCATTTACCAGACAAGCCGCGGTTGGGCTGTCGCCGACCTTGATTCACACAACGGCACAAAGCTCAACGGCAGATATATCAATCAGACGCAGTTGATTTTTGACGAGGATATGCTGACCTTCGGCGACAAGGTTTTCGTATTCTATGATAAATAACGAAAGGAGATTTTTATGGCTTCCAAAGTAAAAAATAAAAGAGCACCTAAAATAAAGCCCGTAAACAATTTCCTTTTGCTTGCGGTATTGAGCGTGTTTCAGCTTGTCACCGGTTACATTTCGGCAAACGCAAAGGGCAAATTCGAGTTTTCGGTTTTGCTTGCGATGATTTGCCTTATTGCAATCGAGTGGATTTATCTTATAGTATTTTATGTTGCGATGCACAGGCGAAATTTTGAGCTTGAGGTTATTGCGTTTTTCCTGTGCGGAGTGGGAATTGCCACAATCGGCAGTATCAATCCCGACGCGGCATTTAAACAGCTTTTAATGATTTTGGCAGGCGTTATAATTTTTGTTTGCCTTGTATTTATAATGGGCAATGTCGATTTTTGTATGAAAATGCGCTTGTATGTCGCAATTGCGGCAATCGCACTGCTGTTGTTAAATCTCGTCATAGCAAAAACGACAAACGGCGCGCGAAACTGGATTGAAATTGCGGGAGTAACGCTCCAACCGTCGGAATTTGTAAAAATAGCATTTGTTTTTGTAGGCTCGGCAACGCTTGAAAAAATCCAAACCTCAAAAAACATCATTGCATTTATCGGATTTTCTGTTGCGTGCGTCGGCGCGCTTATCATAATCAAGGATTTCGGCACGGCGCTGATTTTCTTTATAACATTTCTTATCATCGCTTTTATGAACTCGGGCGATATTAAAACAATTATTTTGGCTGTCGTTTCGGCAGTCATGGGCGGCGCAATCGTGCTTAAATACAAAGCATATGTTAAAACGCGCTTTGCCGCATACCGCCATGTTTGGGAGCATTATAACGAGCGCGGCGGATTTCAGCAGTCAAGAGTGCTCATCGGTATGGCGTCGGGCGGATTGCTCGGACTCGGAATCGGCAACGGCTATGTGCGCAATGTTTACGCATCGACAACGGATATTATTTTCGGCGTGATTTGTGAAGAGTGGGGATATATTTTTGCAATTGCGCTTGTGCTTTCGTTTGTATGCATCGCCGTTTCGGCACTTGTGAACTCGATTGCGTCACGCTCAACATTTTATTCAATCGGCGCAGTTGCCGCCGCAGGACTTCTTTTGTTCCAATGTGCGCTCAACATTTTCGGCATCACCGACATTTTGCCGCTTACGGGCGTTACACTTCCGTTTGTCAGCCAGGGCGGCTCGTCAATGATGAGCTGTTGGGGACTTCTTGCGTTCATCAAGGCTTCGGATATACGCACCTATAACTATCTCGGAGGTGTGAAGAAAAGATGAAAATGATTACAAAAAGAGGCATTTTCCTTTGGATTTTGTCCTTCGCATTTCTTATCGGAATAGGATTTATGACATATTCGCTCGTAACCGAGGGCAGCACCTGGGTTATGAAAAGCTACAACCACCATGTCTACAAAAGCGGCGAGCTTATTGCCGCAGGCACAATTTACGATTCAAACAAGGTTGCGCTTGTTTCGACAAAGGACGGCAACCGTGTTTACAGCGACGATAAAACAACAAGGAAATCGACTCTCCATATCGTCGGCGACCCTAAAAACTTTATTTCAACAGGCGTTCAAAATCAGTTTGACGCCGAACTTACCGGATACAGTATAGTTTCGGGCGTGTATAATATAGAAAAATACGGCAAAGGTAATGATATGACGCTGACAGTTGACAGCGAAATTTGCAACCTTGCATACAAAAAGCTCAACGGCAGAAAGGGCACGGTTGCCGTTGTCAATTACAAAACGGGCGACATTTTGTGCTCGGTTTCTTCGCCGTCATATGATGTAAACAATGTTCCCGACGATTTGGAAACAAGCAGTGATTACGAGGGCGTCTATATCAACCGCCTCATCAGCGCTCACTATCCGCCCGGCTCGACATTCAAAATTGTCACCGCCGTATGCGCGATTGAAAACATGAGCGATGTTTATACGAGAACATGGAAGTGCAACGGCGAATATGACGCAGGCTCGGGCACTCCGATTAAGTGCAACGCCAACCATGGCAGTCACGAAACATTTGAGGAGGCGTTTAAGGACAGCTGCAATGCCGTATTCGCTCAAATCGCAATTGAACTCGGAACCGAAAAGTTGCAAACAACTGCCAAGGAACTCGGAATAGGCTCGTCCGTCACAATCAGCGACAAAATCGTATCCTTTGCGGGAAAATTTGACGGCGGTGCAGCAGGCACCGACCTTTTGGGTTGGACCGGTATCGGTCAGGGCAACACAAGGGTTGCACCGATTACAATGCTTCGCATTGCGGCGGCAATCGGCAACGGCGGCGAGGCTCCGTCATTCAACATAGTCAAGGGCTTTTCAAATCAGCTCGGCGCAAACCTCGATATTAATTACAAAAACACATCAACAACAAAAATGCTCAGCAGTGAAGTTGCGCAAAAAATCGGCGCTTTGATGGAAAACAACGGCAAAAAGGCATATGATGATGTTGTGGACACCGATTTGAATGTCTGCGCAAAGAGCGGCACGGCGCAAATAGACAATGTGGATGCTCACAATATCGCATGGTTTGTCGGTTACATGAAAGATGAAAGCCATCCGTACGCATTCGTTGTCACCGTCGAAAAGGGCAATTCGGGTCACAAAACGGCGGCGCCGATTGCAAACAGCGTGCTTAAGGCTTTGGTAGAAAAATATTAATGACACAAAATTATAACGAAGAAAATAAAGAACGCGCGTTTTTGATTTCTCTCGACTGCGGCGAATATGACGCCGAGTCCTCCATGGCGGAGCTTGAGGAACTTGCAAAAACGAGCGGCGCCGAAATAATCGGCGAAATGATTCAAAAACGCCCCGCTCCGGAGGCGGCAACATATATGGGCAAGGGTGCACTTGAGGAAATATGCAACTTTTGTTCAAACCATAACATCGATTTGATTATTGCCGACGGCGAGCTTTCGCCCGTTCAGATAAGAAACATTGAGGACTTGACAGGCGTTCGTGTTATCGACAGAACAACGCTTATACTTGATATTTTCGCAGGCAGAGCAAGGTCGAGCGAGGGCAAACTTCAGGTTGAACTTGCACAACTGAAATACTCGTTGCCGCGCCTTTCGGGCAAAGGCACTGCGCTGTCGCGACTCGGCGGCGGAATAGGTACAAGAGGTCCGGGTGAAACAAAACTCGAAACCGACAGGCGGCATATCCGTTTCAGAATACAAAATCTTAAGGCGGAGCTTGACAAGGTTGAAAAGCGCCGTGTTGCAATGCACCAAAGGCGCAAGAAAAACGGTGCACTTTGCGTTGCCATTGTCGGTTACACAAATGCAGGCAAATCAACGCTAATGAACAGATTGACAGACGCCGGCGTTCTGCAAGAGGACAAGCTTTTTGCCACTCTTGACCCGACAGCGCGCAAGCTCGTCTTGCCCGACGGCAGACAAATTATGCTTGTTGACACAGTAGGTCTTGTCCGCAGACTGCCGCATCAGCTTGTCGATGCGTTTCGCTCAACGCTTGAGGAGGCCGTTTGGGCTGATGTTATTCTCAATGTCTGCGACGCATCAAGCGATGAATGTGCCGAGCATATCAGAGTTACCGAGTCGGTTTTGAGCGACCTCGGTTGCAGCGGAAAACCGATTATAAATGTTCTCAACAAGTGTGACAAACCAACAGAACTTGATTTTGATTTCTTTGAAAATTCGGTCAAAATCAGCGCCGCCACCGGCGACGGAATTGACTCTTTGCTCACAGCGATAGAAAACGCACTGCCCAAGGACAGAAAAAGGGTGAAAATTCTTTTGCCGTTTGACAAAATGAAACTTTCTTCACTTGTTCGCGACGGTACGGTTCACTCCGAAGAATATACAGAAAACGGCGTTTTGTACGATGCGACCGTGAACATTTCCGACATAAAGCAATTAAAAGATTATATTATATAAATTCTTCGCATAGAATTATTTAGGTGATTTTATGCGAGTTTTAACTTTTAAAGCAAACCCAAAAACTATTTTCGGCATAGTTCTTGCCATTACCGGTATAATCGTCATCATTCTTTCGTTTGCCGGCAATCACAGCGAAAAAACAGAGCCGACAAGCGCGGCAATCGGCTGTGCCAACACGCAGGAAAGGGTTAAATATCTAAATTCCGTCGGTTGGGAAACCGATGGCAACGAAAACAAAAAACAAATCATTATCCCCTCAAAGTTCAACGATGTTTATACTCGCTACAATGATATTCAAAAAAAGCAGGGCTTTGATTTGGAGCAATACAAGGGCAAAAAGGCAACGATTTATACATACAGCATAACAAACTACAAATCAAACAACAATGTTGTTGCCGATTTAATTGTTTATGACGGCAAACTTATCGGCGCCGATTTGTGCGACCCATCTGCCGACAGCGGGTTTTTAACTGCCCTCAGCGGAAAGGATTAGCCGCGCCCGAAAAAAATACAAATTATGGAACGAATAGACAAAATTTTATCACGCGAGCTGAATATTACACGCTCACAGTCAAAAACACTTTTGCGCTCCGGGCGCGTTGCGCTTGACGGCAAAGTTACCACCTCGGGCGATTTAAAATGCCCCGACGGCTGTGCGATTTCGGTTGACGGCGAATTGATTTCAAACAATAAATATGTATATATAATGATGAACAAACCGAAGGGCGTTATCTCCGCCGCAAAATCGGCTGATGATGTCACCGTTGTCGACATTTTGCCGCAGGAAATGAAACGAAAAAATCTTTTCCCTGCCGGCAGGCTCGACAAGGACACAACCGGTTTTATGCTCATCACCGATGACGGTGAATTTGCCCACGATATTCTCAGTCCAAAAAAGCATATCGACAAAACATATATTGCAACGCTTGACAAGCCGTTTGATTCATCGGTCACCGCGGATTTTGAAAACGGAATGACGCTCAACGGCGAAAAGCTACTCAAGGCACATATCGAGCCGGTCAACGGCGATTATCACATTGCGCGTGTTGTGCTGAAACAGGGGCTTTATCATCAGGTCAAGCGAATGTTTAAAAAGAATTCAATCACGGTTGTTGAACTGCACCGCGTTGCTATGGGCAATTTGCCGCTTGACGAAAATTTGGCTCCGGGCGAATGCAGATATTTGACAAATGACGAAATAAATGCCGTAAAATGTCGAAGCGGCGTTACTATATAGTCTGTTTTTACCAAAAAACAACACAATATATTGCGTATTTTTTGCTTGTTTATGCAATAAGCACAATTTTTTCAAAAAAATTTGTGAAAAAGGTTGCAAAAAATTCAAGTTGATTGTATAATATTTACAATGAACTTGAATTTTTTTTGTGCAGATTTGTATATAATAATTTCACAAGATAATGTAAGAGAGGACAATATTTATGCCAAACAGATTATTTCAAGGCATCATCAACCAAATGCGCGATGCGACAGACAGAATTATCGGCGTTGTTGATGAAAGCGGAACAGTTATTTCATGTAGTGAGCTTGGACTTATCGGCGAAATCAGAAAGGGCGTTATCGCTGCAGGCGTTTTCAACGGCGTACAGATTTGTGTTGATTCCTGCACATACAAGGCATTCGGCGACAGCGTTCATCCGGAATATGCTGTTTTTGTTGACGGCACAGACGAAATGAGCCGCCATTTTGCGGACATTATTGCTGTTGCTCTTGACCAAATTAAGAAAAATAATGACGAAAAATTCGACCGCTCAAACTTTGTTAAAAATGTTATTTTGGATAATATCCTTCCGGGTGATATTTATATCAAGTCGAGGGAACTTCGTTTCAACAACGATGCAACACGCGTAGTGTTCTTAATCAGGGTGACAAAATCAAACGATGTTTCTGTTTTTGATGTCATTCAAAACTTCTTCCCCGACAAGACAAAGGATTTTGTCATCAACATCAACGAAACCGATATTGCACTTATCAAAGAGGTTCGCCCGAATGTTGACGGCAAGGACCTTGAAAAGCTTGCACAGTCAATCTGCGACACACTTTCAACCGAGTTTTATTGCAACGCAATCGTCGGCATCGGCACATGCGTTACAGGCATAAAAGAGCTTGCTCGTTCGTTCAAAGAGGCACAGGTTGCACTCGAGGTCGGCAAGGTATTCGATACCGAGCGCTCAATCATCAGCTATGAAAACCTCGGCATCGCAAGACTTATTTATCAGCTTCCGACAACACTTTGCGACATGTTCCTTAAAGAGGTATTCAAAAAAGGTTCAATCGACTCGCTCGATCAGGAAACGTTGTTCACCATTCAAAAATTCTTTGAAAACAATCTTAATGTTTCCGAAACTTCCAGAAAGCTTTTCGTTCACAGAAACACGCTTGTTTACAGACTTGAAAAAATCAAAAAACTCACCGGACTTGATTTGAGAGAATTTGACGACGCTATTGTATTTAAGGTAGCCCTCATGGTCAACAAATACCTAAACTCCACACCGGTTAAATATTGATTCACCACAACTGATTCACCACGGCGGACCCGACACCCTCGGCTCCGCCGTTTTCTCTTGTACCAGATATGTAACCGGTTGCCCGGAAGAACTCGTCTATACTTGTCCTTATGCTTAAAGATTAATTGTTACTTTATGGACGGCTTTGCTTTATTTTTGTGAGCAAGAAAAAATCCCTCTTAATGTCAAGAGGGATTTTTTATGTTTGAATTAGATTTTATACCATTTGATTTCGTTTGCTTCGAGGTGGAGGGGATAGCTTGTGCCGTCGCCTACATACACTGTTGTGTCCTGCGGCTCGTAGGTGTTGTTGACTACGCAATATTTGCCGTTTTTAACATATGCGTGCACCTCGACATTGTAGTTTGTCGAATACCAACGGTTAAGCTCGTCCTCTGCCGATGCGCTCCAAAGAACTGCGCGGTAGAGCACGCGGCTGTTTTTGAATGAATACGGAAGTCCGCTGATATAAACACCTCTGCCCTTGCCGAACTCTTTAACTGCCATTTGCACCTCTTCGGCGTGTCTGACAGCAAACGGAAGCTCGCTTGCGTTTTGGATAAGCACCGTAGTTCCGTCGAGTGCGACAATGTTCTTTTTGCCCTCGCCGAAATCAACCTCGCCGTCGGCGTCTGCCAAAATGAAGTGGTCTCTGTGCTCCTCGGTGTTGTATCTGCGAGTGTTGAGAGTGAATCCGTTTTCCTCCTCAACGCCTAAAATATCATCAAGTTGGAAGAATTTGCCCTGCCATTGATGAGCAGCAGGCTCGCCGACGCCGATGAATCCGCCGCCGTTGTAAACAAACTGCTTAACAGCGGTGACAATTTCCTCGTCTGCCCAATATTCGCCGCCGCTTTGTGCGGTGTCGGCATCGCCCACATTGATGATTACATCAAAATTGTCGAGCAGATTTTTGTTGTTTTTAATATCGTCAAAGCTGATGAACGAAACATCAAACGGTGCGCCGCTGAGTGCCTCGATGATGCCGAAGTATGAATAGTTTTGTCTGTAATACAAGCCGTGGTGCACCATATGGTTTGACCATGCGCGCATTTTGCCCCAGCAGTTGAGAACTGCAACTTTTTTTACACAATAAGGCGTTACACCCTGAATGTTGTCATAAAGCGTGCGGAATTCGTCGCATACCGATTCGATATAATCCATAAAATCTGGGAATTGAAGTGCAAGTTTGAGATAGCCGCCGTAGCCGATGCGCTGAATCGGGCTTCTCAAAATAGCGCGCCTTGCCGTTACCCAATTAACCTTTGCCTCTTTGATAGGGTCGCCGCCCTCGCAGAAAACATCGGGGAAGAAATACGGCAAAAATCTGCCTTCGGTGTATTTTACATTTTTAATATCGCTGAAAAGGCGGAGCGTTGCGCCGTTGCCGACACTGCCTACAACCGCGTCAAGCCCGATTGATGCAAATTCATCCATAAACGGCTCCATGCCTATCCAGTGGTCGCCCATAAACATCATGGCTTCCTTGCCGTATTCGTGAACAATGTCAACCATTTCTTTGGCAAGCTTTGCAACCTCGCGTCTTTGAAATGCCTGAAAATCCTTGAATTCCTTTGACGGGATTCTGTATGTATTGTTCATATAACCTTGGTCAATGATGAACTCGGGGCGGAATTTGTATCCAACCTCGTTCTCAAACTGCTCAAGAATATACGGGCTGACAGATGCCGAATAGCCAAACCAATCAACAAATTTTTCCCTTGCAAGCTCGTCGAAAATGAGCGTGAATTGGTGGAAAAATGTTGTGAATCTTACAACATCAACATATTCGTGCGTATCGAGGAATTTGCGCAGCCTCTCGAGTGAGTGCGCCCTCGTTTTCGGCTGACGGACATCAAATGTGATTTGCGGCTCAACATCCCATTCGTTTACTACGGCGTTATACATATGCACCGGGTCCCACATAATGTAAGCCAAAAAACTTACTGTGTATTCGTGGAATTTCTTTGCGTTTGTGATTGTCACATTGCCGCTTTCCTCGTCATAGCTCCATTCGTTCGTCGCTACAACATCACCTGTTGTGCGGTCGATTACCTCCCACCATCTTGTAATATCGTCGCGGTTGTTGACCTTGAGCATATCCGGATAAAGGTTATCCATAAGATGAATTGAAAGTGTGTTGTCAACAGCAGTGTGGAACTTTGTCATAATATACATCTGCTGAATTTCGTCGGGATTTGCCTTTGCCCAATCGTTGTCCTTTCTTGTGGTGTAGTATGTAGCGTACACCTTTGCACCTGTGTCGCGAAGCTCCTGCGGAAATTCCGTTCCGTCGCAGTCGCGGATAGCGTCGGCGCCCCATTTATCCATTACATCGAGCGTCTCCTTAACAACATCCATATCTGTAGGGATTGTTACTCTGCCTTTGCTTTTTGCCATATTGATTTTGTACCTCCGGGCATTATTTTTCTATTTTGATGATTTTATTGTCCTTGACCGTCATTTTGCCGTGCATTCTCTTGCGGACAAACGGAACGCCGTGCCTTACATAAAATGTGTTGTTTGCAACATAGGCATCGGGATTGCTCGCCGGCGTCATCGTGCCGCTCAAATCGTCAACGCTCAGGTTGTTTTCAAATGTGTTGTGAACAGCCTCCTGCAGGCAAAACATCATACAGCCGCCCTCGTTTAGGCGTGAATAATTGTATTCGTATTTTGTGCCGTCGCCGGAGTCGGCGTCATAAGCCATTCCGTCTTGATTGAGTTTTGTGTCGACAACATCGTTGAAACGAAGCAGTGCGTTTTTGCATTTCCACGGCCAAATTGCCGCCGCAACTTTGCCTGCGCGTTTTTGCGGATATTTATAATATCTGTCGTTCATTTCCGTTGCGCAGGAGTCCGAAACATTGTGCTCGACAAGGGGATTTAGCGCATACATAGGAGTGATTGCGTCGCCGCCGGCAAATTTGACATAGTTGTTTTTGATTAAAATATTTTCGTTGCCGTATTTTTTAAATGTTTCATCGGCAAGTTCCTTTGTCGCAAAATCCTTGTGACGATAAGAGTAGCCTACTGCGATTCCCCATCTGCTCACATTTTTTACAAAACAGTCCTCAACGGCAACGCCGTCATATCTTGCAACGCCTGTTTTTGCCTCGTTATCGGGCTTAAAGGCGGTCATATATATTCCGCCGTTGTTCATATGCTTGTTGTAAACATTGCCGTTGACATCGTGGATAAAAAGATTTTTAAGCGTGATTGAGTGCAGAGTGCCTCTGTTTTTAGCAACTGCGGCAACGCCTGTTCTGTCGATTTTGTCAGGTGCGCAATAGTTTTCCAAATCGGTAAATTCTTCTTTGTTTGTAATTTCAATGTCGCTTATAAGTATGTTTTCAACATCATAAAGCAAAATTGCGGAAGAAACATCGCCCTTGTATCGGTGGCCCTTAAAATCAAGTTCCGTGCCGTAGTCCTGGTGCCAAATTCCGTTGCCGTTTGCGTTGATTTTCGGCAAATCGCCGTCGCCGTATGATGTAATTTCGATTAAATCGCCGTTTATGTCGCCGCAGTTTTTGATATGCAAAAACTCATTTTCAAAAACAGAGCCTTTTGCAAGCATTACTTTGTCACCGGGCATAAGCGAAAGTTCGTTTATCATTTTAAGGCTTTTAAAAGCAGTGCTTTCGCTCAAGCCGGCATTTTCGTCATTGCCGTTAATCGAGCTTACGAAGTATATTGTTGATTTCGGCATCATACTGCTCCTCTCTTATTTTTTTATAAATAACGGTTTTAACCTCAAAAAAGAAAAATTTGTCGTTATTATATCTTGAGAACAAATCTCTGTTGTTTTTGAAATAGTCTTTCAATTCTCTGCGTGTAATTTGGGGATAGTCATAAACCTTTTTTACTTTTTCTGTTTCGCCTACGAAGTCGAGTTTCAGCCTCGTCAATTCATAATTGAGATATGCCGGGTATGAAAAGCGTGTCAGACCGTAAACCGTTTCGCCGTTTTCAATTTGAACGGCTCTTTTTTTATTCTCGGCGTCGCATCTTTTTTTTACGCCGTCAAGGCTTTCATCGTCAATTAAACCGAGCCTTTTTGCAAATTCAAGACAGGCGAGTGCGTGCTTTTTTTCGCTCTCGTCGCTGAAAAGAAACGAATTCATATGTGTACCCCTTGTTCTTTAAAAAGTGAATATTGTCTTTGTTATATAATACTTATTTTTAATATACAATGCAAGCGTATTTAAGTTTTTGTGAATTTTGTACTATAAAAAGTGAAAATAAACTCATCACTGCACAAAAAAACGCGCATTGGTGCACTGCAAGAAGCTTTAACCGATTGCTTTATTGTGCCGTGTATCCAATGCGCGGATTTTATTTTGTTATGTCCTTGTATTGAAGGGGAATTATTTTTTCCAAATCCTTTGGTGACAGTTCGACCTGCCTGCCGATTTTGCCTGCGGAGCAGAAAATCTTGTTTGCACCTTCGGCGTTTATGTGGATAGTTGTTTTAAACTGTTTTTTCATTCCTATTGGCGAACATCCGCCGTGGATATATCCCGTCAGGGGCAAAAGCTCCTTTTGGTGAATCATTTCTATGCTTTTTTCGCCCACTGCGATTGCCGCTTTTTTGAGGTCAAGCTCCTCCTCGCCCGGGACCATAAAAACATAATGCTCCTTTGATTTGCCGACCGTCACGAGCGTTTTATACAAAAACTGTGGGTCAACGCCAAGCCCTGCGGCAACATCTTTTGCACATGTTGTCATATTGTCATATGAATAATGGTTGTACTCAATTTTCTTTTGGTCGAGTATTCGCATAACATTTGTTTTGTCTTCTTTTTTACCCATATTTATCGTCTCCTTATGCTTATTTCGCCGCTTCGCAAAACAGTTTGCTCTCCGCTTTCAAGTTCAACAACAAGACCGCCCGTTTCGTCAATAGCAACAGCCGTGGCAGGTGTAACTCTTTCGTTTTGGATAAAATTGATTTTTTTGCCGATAATCAGCGAGTGCGTGCGATAATAGTCGATAAACTCGTTGTACTTGCTGTTGTTTATCGCGTGCAGTTCGCGTGCTATTGCGGCGATAAGGTCTGCACGACGAACATTTGCGCCGAGGCTTGTGGCGTTTTCAACATCGCTCGGGAAATCGATTGTCTTTATGTTCATGCCTATTCCGATGATTACGGAGGTAACCGTTTGAGTTTCAAAATCTGTTACCGCCTCGGTCAAGATGCCGCAAATCTTTTTGTCGCCGAGATAAACATCGTTTACCCACTTGATTTTCGGCTTTTTGTCCGTCAACTCCTCAATTGCCTTGCACACTGCGACAGCGGCGGCAGTTGTTGCGGTCACAGCGTTTTGCAGTGCCGTCATCGGGTGGGTGACATATGTCATATATATTCCTGTCAGCGCAGGGGAATAAAACGATTTGCCCTGTCTGCCTCTGCCGTTTGTCTGCTCATCGCAGATTAAAAGCATTGTATTTGTCTTGCCCTCGTTAATCAGACGTTTTGCCTGCGTGTTTGTCGAGTCAATTGTCGGGTAGTATATTACCTCAATATCCTCGTCAAGCTTTGATTTGACAAGTTCGGCGTTCAAAATATCGTTGTCATCGGTCAGGCGATAGCCCTTGTTTGTCACTGCGTCGATGGTGTATCCCTCTTTTTGCAGAGATTTCACAGCCTTCCATACTGCGGCGCGGCTTATACCGAGCGTTTTGGCAAGCTCTTCGCCGTTTATGTATCTGTCGGAGCTTGATATAAGCGTTTTTAAAACATTGTCCTTGGTAGCCATTTTGTGCTCCTTTTCAAAACAAAAACCTGCAAGCGTGTTGCCTGCAAGTAAATGCATAAATTATTTTCTTATATAAAATACAGCCAGCGTTTTCGGGCCGCAATGTGATGAAATGGTGCATCCTGCATCAGCTTCGATAATTTGGTCAAATTTGTTTTTGCCCTCAATAAGACCTTTTGCAAATGCAAGCGTTGCCGAATCAATGTTGCCGCTGTTTGCAATTACAATGCGCGAAGTGTCAATTTTGTTGACATCTTTTACGCAGTCCGTTACATACTGCTTGTAAACATTTTCCATTTTTCCGCGGTATTTTTTTGCGACATCAAGCGCACCTGTTGCGTTGTCAACCGCGATGCTCGGCTTTATTCCCAAAATATTTGCGCCAAAGCGCGCAACGCCGCTGCATCTGCCGCCCTTGTGCAGATATTCAAGCGAGTTTAAAACAAATGTTGTGCTTACTTTCGGTACAAGCTTTTCGATTTTATCGTGGATTTTCTTTGCGTCATATCCCTTTTCACGAAAATCGCATGCCTTTAAAACAAGCAAGCCCATTGCCGTGCAAAGCGATTTTGAGTCTACGCAGTAAACATCGTCAAATTCAGCCGCCGCTACGCAGGCGTTTTGATATGTTGACGATATTGCGGACGAAAGCCCGATATGAACAACCTTTTTGCCCTGCTTTACCGCCTCGCTGAATATTGAATAGTATTTTGACGGCGGAACAGCCGCTGTTTTCGGCAAGTCTCCTCCGTTTTCAACATGTTTGTAAATATCGGTGGGCTTAATGTCAACGCCATCCGAATATTCGTTGTTTCCCAAAAGAATCGAGAGGGGAATCACCTTGATATTGTATTCGTCAACATATTTTTGCGGCAAATCGCAGGTTGAGTCTGTTGTAATTAAAACATCTTTGATTTTTGGCATATTTCCCCTTCTTTCTTTTGGTATTATATTCTGTCTGTGCCGCAATTTAAAAGCACAGCGCAAAAATTTGTTTATTTTTTATTTAATGCCGAAATTGACCTTAAACGATTTTATTTCCTTTGCGGCATATGCTCGGTCGAAATTGATTTTCAAAACCTGTGATTTGCCGGATTGAGTAATCGTTGCCGTGTATGCAATCTCGTATTCATCGTCCTTTTTCTCGTTTATAATGACAGAAAATTCGCGCTTGTTCACGGAGTCGGTGTCAAACTGTGTATTCGGCTTTGATGTCAGCTCGATATATTTATCTGTCAAAACGATTTTTGAAACGCTGTTAATATCTGTGTTTTCGGCGGCAAAGCTTTTGCTTTGCGTTGTGACCGACGAGTCGAATTTTTCCGAATAACTTATCCAGTCAATAACAGTATTTGTTTTGGGCGCTGTTTTATCAATGTTGTTTTCGGTATAGCTCCACGATTTTGTTGCCGCATTTCTCGGGTCGGCAACCTTGTATTCGCTCTGTGGCTTAAATTCAAGCGATTTTTTTGCAGGATAAAAGCCGTTTTTCTCGCTGTAATCCAAGCCGAAAACTATTTTGCCGCCCTGCTGAACGGTGTCGGAGCCTTTGTATTTTATGTTAATATCAACCGATATGCTTATTTTGCCTTTATCGTCAACGGTGTAAATTCCTGTGCCCTTATACCAATTGTCTATTTTGAGATAATTGCCCTTGCTGTCCTGCAAAGCGCGCAGATAGCCTACACTGCCGACCTCACCGCTCACAATGCCGGTAGTTTTGTCATACGGTATTGATTTTGATGAGTAGTTCATCGCAAACTGCAAAATCTTGTTACACGATTTAAGCTGAGTCAGCTCCTCAAACAAAACATTGTTGAGTATGTTGCTCCAGGTGTTTTGTGCCGCCTGAGTTACTTTGTATGTTGTTTTTTTGTTTGAGTCGGTCTTCGGGTCGAGCATATACAGATTGTATATCTTCTGTTTTGTGCTGTTGTCTGTTGACGCAACACATCGTACAAGTATTTCGTTTTCCTTGTCGCCGTCAAAATCCATATAATACATTTTCGGCTCTTCGGCGTGCTCGTCAATATTCCAATTTTTAAACTCGTAGCTTTTTGAATCGTGCTCAAGTATTATTGTGCCGTCGCTTTTATAAAGATAAAAACCTTCATTTTTGAGGCTTGCAATCAGCGTTTTGTTGCCGTTTTTTTCGGTTGCGGCAAGCTTTGTCACCGTTGTAAGGCTTGTGTCGGCGGTGCTTTTTTCAATGCCGCCGTTTTTGTATATGTAAAAACCGCAAACTACAGCAACAGCGATAACAAGCACAAGCAAAACTCTTAAAAAGTATTTCATATACTGCACTTTCTCCTTGTGTCGGCAAGCCGTGTGAATATATGCTAATTCTTCACCTCGGTGTTTTCGCCGTACACCTCGTTAAAATCAAAGGGGATTTTTTCGCCCTTAACTATATGATAACATTTGCCGTTTGCAAGTGAAAAAATCGGCTTGTCGTGGCGCAATGAGTCAGAATATACATCCTCAACCTCAACACAATCTCTACAAAACTCCTCGTAAAGTCGGCGCACCTTTTCGCCGTCACGGCAGTTTTCGCCGATAATTATTCCGTTTTTGGGGTTGTGGCGTGTGCAAATCAGCTTGTCAAAACCAAGCCTTTTTGCAATATCGTTCAGCAAAAAATCCGGGCTTGCGCTGATAACAACGCTGTATCTTGTGCGCTCCTTAAACCACGGATGCACCTCGTTGATATGTCTGTCCCAAAATTTTTTGACAGCTTTTTCCTTTGGAATCAGCGGCAAAAACAAAAAGCATGTTTTTTTGAACGATGTAAAATTGATTATATGTAAAACCATCAGCAACGCCGCCACTGCGATTATCGGCAGTGTTATAAAACACCACGGATAGTGCAAAAAGCAATACGCCGTGAAAAGTGAGCCGCTGTCAAACGGAACGATTGTTTTGTCAAAATCGTAAATGTCTATCTCTTTTTTCATACGCTGTCCTTGTGTTACACTTCGCTTGCGTCAAACGAAATGCTTATTTTTTTGTCACTTTCAAATTGAGTCTGCTTAACACCTGCGGCGCTAAACATTTTTTTGCTTGCTTTTGTGGCGTCCGTTTCGGCATATTTGTCGGATATGTATATAACCTCTTTTATTCCGCTTTGAATAATCGCCTTTGCACACTCGTTGCAGGGGAAAAGCGCAACATAAATTTTTGCACCGGCAAGATTTTGACCGCCGGCGTTTAATATTGCGTTAAGCTCAGCGTGGCAAACAAACGGATATTTTGTGTCGTTCATATTTGCGCCGCTTCGCTCCCACGGAAAAACATCGTCGCTGCATCCACGCGGAAAGCCGTTGTATCCGACTGAAATTATTTTGTTATCGTCGCCGACAATGCAAGCACCGACTTGAGTATTGGGGTCCTTGCTGCGCATAGATGCAAGCAAGGAAACACCCATAAAATATTCGTCCCACGAAATATAATCTTCTCTTTTCGACATGTGATTCACCGTTGCCTTTCGTTGTTAAATGCGGCAGCAAGCCTTTATTTTAATGTGTCGACGAATTCGTCAAGCTCGCCTGCTTCAATATCCTCAACTCTGCCGGCGTCAATCATTTTTGCAGCATCGGGATTAATCGGCAACTTTGCAAGCACCGGCACGCCAAGCTCTTTGGCGGTTTCGTCAATCTGCGATTCGCCGAAAATACTTATTTTCTCGTTGCAGTGCGGACATACATAATAGCTCATATTTTCAACAAGTCCCAAAACAGGCACATTCATCATTTTTGCCATATTGAATGCCTTGTTTACAATCATTTTTACAAGATCCTGCGGAGTTGAAACAATCACAATTCCATCAACCGGCAGTGATTGAAAAACAGTCAGTGCAACATCGCCCGTTCCCGGGGGCATATCGACAAAAAGATAATCAAGGTCGCCCCAATTAACATCGGTCCAAAACTGCTGAATAACGCCGCTGATAACGGGTCCGCGCCATACAACAGGCTGATTTTCGTCCTCGAGCAAAAGGTTTATGCTCATCATTTTTATTCCGCTTTCGGTCACTGTCGGCAAAAGACCCGTTTCGTCCTGCATTGCACGGCTTGTGATTCCGAATGATTTGGGCACGCTCGGACCTGTAATATCCGCGTCGAGAATACCTACTTTAAGCCCTGCCTTGCGGCATTTTGATGCAAGCAGACAGCTTACAAGGCTTTTACCTACGCCGCCTTTGCCCGATACAACGCCGATTACCTTTTTAATGTTTGAATTTTTGTTCATCGGCTTAATAAAGCTCTCCGGCTGTGTTCTTTCACTGCAGTTGCTCGAACAACTTGAACAATCGTGTGTGCATTCGCTCACTTTTAATCATCTCCAAAAATCTATAAGCACAAAGGCTCATATTTATTATAATAATTTTAAAGAATTTTAACACAATAATATCAAAATATCAATACTGTTTAATTTCAAAATCAGCCATAATTTCTGATAACCATTTCAACCTTGCCCAAAACGGTCAACTCGTCAACGATAATCGGCTCGTAGCTTTCGTTTTCGGGTTGCAGGCGAAAATGACCGTTTTCCTTGTAAAACCGCTTAACGGTTGCCTCGTCGTCGATAAGTGCAACAACAATGTCGCCGTTTTGCGCCACCGGCGTTCTGTTCACAACGATAATATCACCGTCAAGAATAGCGGCGTTTATCATCGAGTCGCCCTTGACGCGCAGAGCAAAAAGGTCGCGGTTTGCGGATTTTGAGGGAATCGGTATGTAGTCCTCAATGCTTTCGACAGCAAGTATCGGCTTGCCTGCCGTAACCGTGCCGACAAGCGGAATGTGCCGAGCGTTGTCCTGCGACGAAATGCGGATTGTGCGCTTCAAATTTGCGTCACGCACGATGTAACCTGCATTTTCGAGGGCGTTGAGATTGTATTGCACCGATGAGGTCGATTTCAGCCCCACCGCGGCACCGATTTCGCGCACCGACGGTGCAATTCCGCGCTCGTCGATTGTGTCTTTTATGAAATTGAACATCATTTTTTGTTTTGCGTTCAAGCTGTTCATAAAGCCGCTCCCTTGCTTAAACTCTCTGTCATAAATTAATTATTATATTATATACTACCATTAAGTATGTATTTTGTCAAACAAATGTGCTATAAATTGTGCGACGCGGTTCCAAACTCTCAATTATTTGAAAAAAAGTGTTGACATTTATATAAATATACGATATAATCTTGCTTGCAATTGGAAACGGCTTTATAGCTCAGTTGGCTAGAGCACGCGGTTCATACCCGCGGTGTCACTGGTTCGAATCCAGTTAAAGCCACCATGGCCCGGTGGTCAAGCGGTCAAGACACCGCCCTTTCACGGCGGTAACACGAGTTCGATTCTCGTCCGGGTCACCATTGCAAAACCTGCTCTCAGAGCAGGTTTTTTTATTGCCATTTAATTTATAAATATCGGCATTATTTGACGAAATTAATCTGTTATAGTATAATTATTACACAAAATATTTTCGGAGTGTGCAGTCATGGCAATTCAACCGCTTTTGATATTATACGGCGTGATAGCTTTTTCGTTTATCATCACATCAATTTTTATGTTCAAGCCAAAGGGCAACGAAACGGTGCATATCATTTTCTTTTGGCTTGCCGTTGCGCTTGCAAGTCTTGCAACCTTTATCAACGCCACAGCAATACCTGCGGGTGAAAGTGTTAAAACAATAGTTGCGTGGTGCGGCCTTTTGCTTGCCGCTGTGGGCATCATCGTCAGAATGATTGCCGGCAAAACAAATGCGGCGGCAAACATACTCGTTATGCTCAGCACTGTTTATGCCTGCGTTTGCTATTTTATATTCTGATTTTTTATGTGCTCGCAAAAAAGGTGAATAATGTCAATATCCGTTTTGTCATACACCATTCTTGCGCCCACCGTGTCCTCAATCTCGTTGAAAACGATTTTTGAGTTGTTGAAAACAAAATCTATCGCATAATAATCGCCTTTAATCAGGGCGATTATTTTTTTTATTTTTTCGATTTCTTCATTCGATAGGTTATACGGTGTCGCTCTGCCGCCGAGGCAGTAGTTCGAGCGAAAATCCGTTTTGCTCTCTCGCAAAATCGCCGTGATTATCTTGTTGTCGATTATCCAAACGCGCAAATCTTTGCCTGTGTCGCTCGCAGGCATTTGGCACACGGCGTTTTCGTCATAATCCTCGGCGCTGTCACACCAAACAACGCCTGCTCCGCCGTGACCGTCGCGTGGCTTTTTCACAAACGGCGGATTTTTGTAGTGCGTGGGCATAATTTCAATGCCGTTTTTCTCCATAAAATCATAGCAAAGCTGTTTGTCGTTTGCGATTTTTGACAGGGCAGAGGGATTGAAAACGCGCACGCCCCTTTGCTCGTAATATTCGGCGATTTTGTAATCGTTTGTGCGGTTGATTACATAAAGCGCATCGCCGCGGTAATCGGGGGATTTCAGCTTTGCGCCGAGTTCACACTCGATTTTTTCGACAACAAAACTGTTGCGCCGTGCCTCATCGGGCGGATAAATTAAAATCGGGTTTAATTCGTTTCTCATATTATTTGTTTATCCTTTTTTCGATTGCCTCAAAAATCATCGGTGCAATGTCAATGCCCGTGCACTCTTTCAGATTGATTATGTGCGCGTTGGAATTGACCTCGCAAACGGAGTCGCCGCCGATTATATCAACACCGCCGAATGTCAGCCCCAAAATGTCGCACGCCTTTACGGCAAGTGCCTTTTCCTCATCGCTCGGTGCGTATATTTCGGCTGTTCCGCCGTTTGTTATGTTTGAGCGAAAATCGTTTTTGTTTGTCCTTTTCATTGCGGCAACGCATTTGCCGTCAACAACCTCTATCCTTACATCACTGCCGTTTGCCTCGGCGATAAATTCTTGAAGAATAAACGGTTTTTCCGTTATATGCGACAGCACATCGGCTCTGTTTTTGCACAAATACACCTGCTGCCCGAATGAGCCGAAGCATTCTTTAAACACAAGCGGATATTTCAAAATCAGCGCCGCAGAATCGACAAATTCGCCGTAATCGGCTTTGAAAAAAGACATCGGCGCAATAATCGTTTTTGGTTGTTTTACTTTTCCGTCAAGCGCAATATATGTTTTTGCCTTGTCGTCACAAAGCGCAATTGATTTTGCACTGTTGAAAACAGGCACGCCTTTATTTTCAAGCATTCTCGCAACATTTGTGTCCTTGTCCCAAAAAAGCACAAAATCGGGCGTTTCGCTTTCAAAAATCAGCTCTTGGTTTGTTTTAGTTTTAAGCTCACAGCCAAAGTTTTTTGCACTTTTAACAAGAGAGTTGTGCAAAATATCATACTTTTCGCCGTGTAAAAAGTTATTTATTGCCAAAAAACCCTTCATTTTGCCACCTGCCTGCATTATTCTGCATTTATTGTATCACTGTGTCTTGCTTTTTTCAATGAAGTATTGTAAAATGTACTGTGTATTTATAATATAGTAATTAAGGAGCATTGATATGACAGAGTACAAATTGAAATACGGTTGCAACCCAAACCAAAATCCGGCAAGGATTCATATGGATGGCAGGGAGCTTCCGTTTGAAATTCTCAACGGCGCGGCAGGATATATTAATCTGCTTGACGCGTTCAACAGCTGGCAGCTTGTTAAGGAACTTAAAGAGGCTACCGGTTTGCCGTCAGCTGCAAGCTTTAAGCATGTTTCACCGGCAGGTGCGGCGGTTGCTCAACCGCTCGACGAGGTTGACAGAAAGGTTTGTATGGTTCCCGACGGGCTCGAGCTTTCACCGATTGCCCAAGCTTATGTCAGAGCAAGAAGCTGTGACAGACAGTCATCTTTCGGCGATTTTGCGGCTCTTTCCGATGTTTGTGACATTTCCGTTGCAAAATTCCTCCAAAAAGAGGTTTCCGACGGTATCATTGCTCCCGGATATACAGACGAGGCGCTTGAGCTCCTTAAATCAAAGCGCCGCGGCAATTTCCTTGTTATTAAAATGGACCCCGACTATGCTCCCGATGAAATTGAAACAAAGCAGGTTTTCGGTATCAAGTTTGAGCAAAAGCGCAACAACGCCAAAATCACAATGGATTTGTTTGACGATATGCCGACAAAGGTCAAGGAAATTCCGCAAATTGCAAAAATCGACCTTCTCATATCGATGATTACTTTAAAATATACTCAGTCCAACTCCGTTGTTTATGCAAAGGGCGGTCAAACCCTTGGCGTCGGCGCAGGTCAGCAAAGCCGAATCCTCTGCACAAGAATGGCAGGCGACAAGGCAGATATGCTTTGGCTGAGAAGAAACGAAAAGGTTTTGAGCCTTCCGTTTATCGACGGTATTCGCAAGTGCGACGCCGACAACGCTATCGACCTTTATATCAGCAACGATTATGAGGAGCTTTTGAAGGACGGCGTATGGCAAAGATATTTCACCGAAAAGCCACAGCCGTTCACAGCCGAAGAAAAGGCTCAATGGCATGAGAAAATGGACAATGTTGCTCTCGGAAGCGACGCTTTCTTCCCGTTTGAGGATAATATCGAGCGTGCCGTTAAATCGGGCGTTAAATATATCGCTCAGCCGGGCGGCTCGGTAAGAGACCAAAATGTTATCGATTGCTGTGACGAGCACGGCGTTGCAATGGCGATGACAGGCATCCGTCTTTTCCACCACTGATAAGATATTCACCCCGGTTCATTTTGAAAAGGCTTGTGATTTAATGAAAAAAATATTTTCGCTTTTTCTCTGCGCCGTTATGGCGGCAAGCGTGATGTTTTGCACACCTGTTGCATCGTTTGCGCAGGAGAATAATCAAATAACCGTTTCAGCCGATTCAAGCGATATTACAGAGGATTTGCGTGCCGCATTAAAGCGGGCGGGATTAAGCGCAACACCCGAAAATCGCTTCACTGTTAAGGTTGAGCCGGGCACCTATGAACTGACAAGAGGGCTTAATATTTATTCAAACACAAATTTTGACCTCACCGGTGTCACATTCATAAAAGCAAACGGCTTTTCGGGTGCAACGATGCTCAAAACCGGCTTGGCTGATGATGTCAGCAAGGGCTACGATTATTATAAAAACATAACAGTCATCGGCGGCACATTTGACGCAAATGCCGCGTCAATCGAATCAAACGCAGGCGGAATTTGGGCAATTCATCATACGGATAATTTCAAGGTCAGCGGCACAACATTAAAAAATTGCCGCAACAGCCACCATATTTCGATTGCCGGCTGTCGCAATGTCAACATTGACAGTTGCACATTTGAAAACAGCTATCGCTCCTCCGGCAACACCGCAAACAACGAGGCTGTCCAGCTTGACATTCTTGACAAGCGCCACTATTCGGGCTTGCCTGCGGCGTCATATGACGGCACGGCAAACAAAAATATCAAAATCACCAATTGCCGTTTTAACAAGGTTAACCGCGGCGTAGGCTCTCACAGCTCGCAAACGGGAAATTATATGAACGGCTTTGTTGTGAAAAACAACACCTTCAACTATGTTGACGGCTACGCCGTTACCGCAGTCGGAATTATAAATTGCGACATCAGCTACAACAAAATCAACAACTGCGGTGCAGGCATTTTTTATCGCACGGTGAATCAGAATTTTGCCAACACTTATCATTATAAGGACGGCATCACGCGCGACCCGGCGACAAAAATCTGCAACAATGTTATTTCGACAAAAAAGTCACCCGACAAATGCTTTAATGTTGTTCCGTACGGCATTAAAATTTACGGTGTGAATGTTTCAAAAAATTCAAATTTACCGAGCGATAAGGATTCAACCGGTAAACAGCGTGTTATCAAGGCAGGCGATTACAGGGCATACAATGTTACTGTCTCGTCAAACACCGTCACCGTTGGCTATACCGGCTATGGTATTTGGCTGAACGGCTCTGTCGGCACAAAGGTTTCGTCAAACAAAATCACCTTGGCGAAAAACACTGCCGTTAAAGATACCGTACACGCGTTTCGTGCGGATTATTGCTCGTCACCGACCGTTTCGTCAAACAGTATAAACGGCAACAATCTTTCTTACAGCGGCAACGGAATCAATCTCACCGGCACAAGCGGTGCAAAGCTCACATCAAACACGGTTACAAAATTCAAAAAGAGCTGTGTTTTGCTTGATAAAAAATCTTCGGCATCGTTGAGCAAAAACAAGGTGTCATACAGCGGTGAGCACGGCGTTTATGTTAGAAATTCGTCAAAAGCGGCGTTTTCAAAAAACACTGTTTCAAAAAATAAATACAAGGGTGTTTATTTTAAGGACACCACCGCCGCAAACACAATGAGCGGCGACAAAATCAGCGCAAACGGCGAGCACGGCGTTGCTTTCAGCAACTCAAAGGGCAAGTTGACCTACGTCACAAGCTCCAAAAACTCCGGTTACGGAATTTATTCAAGCAAGAAAAGCAGAGTCACCGTCGCAAAATGCACCGTATCGTCAAATAAAAAGGACGGTATTTACTGCAACAACAAATCCTCAACCGCAATTTCATCCTGCACGGTTTCATCAAACAAGGGCAACGGAATTTATTTTACAAGCGGAGCAGGCGGAAGTGTAAAATCAACAAAAATCACTTCCAACAAAAAATATGGCATTTATAAAACGAAAAAAGCCAAAAAAGTTGCAGTCAGCAAAGTTAAATACAGCAAAAATAAAAGCGGAAAAATCAAAAAATAATTCCGCTGATTAATTAATAAAAAACCATATCAAAGGAGATTATAAATTATGGTAAGAGCAATTGTAGGCGCTAACTGGGGCGACGAGGGTAAAGGTAAAGTCACCGATATGTTCGCTGAACAAAGCGATATTGTCGTTCGTTTTCAGGGCGGTGCCAACGCAGGACACACTATTATTAATGAGCACGGCAGATTTGCATTGCACCTTATGCCGTCGGGTGTTTGCTACGACCACGTAACCTGCATTATCGGCAATGGCGTTGCATTGGATATTAACAAGTTCATCAAGGAGCTTGACGATGTTAAAAAGGCAGGACTCAATCCGCACCTTTTGGTCAGCGAGAGAGCACAAATCCTTATGCCTTATCATATTCTTCTTGATACATACGAGGAGGAAAGGCTCGGCAAAAACGCATTTGGCTCGACAAAAAGCGGCATTGCTCCGTTCTTCTCGGATAAATATTCAAAAATCGGTATTCAGGTAAACGAGCTTTTTGATGATGAAACACTCCGTGCAAAGCTTAAAAATATCTGCACACTCAAAAATCTCACCCTCAAATATGTTTACAACAAGCCGCTTCTTGACGAGGACGAGCTTTTCAATACCTGTATGGAATATAAGGAAAAAATCGCTCCTTATGTTTGCGATACTCACAAGTATATCGCCGACGCAATCAAAGAGGGCAAAAATATTCTCCTCGAGGGTCAGCTTGGCACACTTAAAGACCCTGATTTCGGCATTTATCCTATGGTTACATCTTCCTCAACTCTTGCAGGCTACGGTGCAGTAGGCGCAGGCATTCCACCTCACAAAATCGAGGATATTGTTGTTGTTACAAAGGCATATTCGTCGGCAGTCGGTGCAGGCGAGTTTGTTTCCGAGATTTTCGGCGACGAGGCACAAGAACTTCGTATTCACGGCGGAGACAAGGGCGAGTTCGGCGCAACAACAGGCAGACCGAGAAGAGTCGGTTGGTTTGACTGCGTTGCATCAAAATACGGTATTGAGTGTCAGGGTGCAACCCAGGTTGTAATGACGGCTCTCGACTGCCTTTCATATCTTGACGAAATCAAGGTTTGCACAGCTTATGATATTGACGGTGAAATAACAAAGGATTTCCCGACAACTCATGTTCTCAAAAAAGCAAAGCCTGTTTTCAAAACCCTCAAGGGCTGGCACTGCGACATCAGAGGCATCAAAAATTACGATGACCTTCCGCAGGAGGCAAAGAATTATGTTGAATTCATTGAGGGCGAGCTTGGCCATAAGATTACAATGGTTTCAAACGGCCCTGAAAGAGAAGCAATTATCCACAGAGCATAATCATACATTATATATAAATCCCGAGAGCATCGCCCTCGGGATTTTTTGTTATAAGCGGTCGGAGTTTGTCTTTGTTCCCTTTACAGCGTGCGAACTGTGTTCGCCCGATTGCAAAACGACAAACCGGAGGCAAAATGTATTCACATCGGCATTTTCGACCTATTTTAAACATTTTTGCACACAAAAAGGGAGGTATTGCCTCCCTTTGATTTTTAGATATTAATTATGTACTTAAAACAACATTCCTATCATCATTTCATTAAAATCGGGAAAACTGCTTCCTGCCAAAACCCCGAGTGAGGCTAACAAAACCGAAACAAGAACACCAACTCCTATGCAAATTGCGTAAACGACAATTTCAGCAACAAGGAAGTTTTTGATACTCTTGTTTGTTGTGCTGCTGCAAAGCCAAACAATCCAGCAAATAATGTTTACAACCGGAATTGCCGAAAGAATCAAAAGACCTACCCATTTGCCGACTGTAACCGGCTTTGATGTGTTGTCATAGCTCGGTGCAACATTCTGCGGCTGATAGTATTGCTGTTGTTGCTGTGGCTGATAATATTGTTGTTGATATTGCGGTTGAGCCTGCGCCTGCTGCTGTGAATAGTCATATGCCGGCTGAGCCTGCGGTTGTGGCTCCGGTGCCGGCTGTGTCGGTTGCGGCGCATAATACTGTGCCGGCTCGCTCGGTGTCTCATACTGCGGTGCCTCATACTGTTGTGCAGGCTGTGCCTGCGGTGCGGCATTGGCGTCTACCAATGCACCGTTGCATGCAGAGCAAACATTTGCACTGTCATCATAATACAAATTGCAATTTGGACATTTTTTCATAATGTAAAACTCCTCAAATATATTTTTGTTTTGTTTATATATACTGCGAAACTAATCGCTGTATTTCTGTTTTCTCACATCAAGGTGGCGAACGTCGATATAATCGGGCAATCCGTTTCTGTACGGTGTTTGAACAACGCCCTCAATAAGCGGCCTTAAATAATCCACCATATCCTGCGTAACATCGTTGCCCTCGGGGTTAATCCAGCTCCTCGGCACAAGCTTTTCCGTGTTTGCCACAACGGCGACATTTTCTGTCGAATACTCAACACTGTAAGGCTTGTCGGAAATTCTGCGCAATGTTGAAAATACGCCGCTTTTGCCTGAAACAGCCGCCCTTACGGCAATCGTTCCGAGGTTAAATGCCTCTTCAACATCGGTGAGAGATGAAATGTGGCCGGCACTTCTTTGGATAACGCTCGGCTCAAGCGCTCTGACCTTACATCCGATTTCCTTTTCAATTACGGATTTAAGATATGCGCCTGTTCCGCTTAATTGAGCGTGACCGAATTCGTCAACCTTCGAGTGCTGTGCGCTGATATAGTTTCCGTCTTTGTCGTGTATTCCCTCGCTGACAACAACGATGATAGAGTTGTATTCCTCAAGCTTTGCCTTAACATCGCTTACGAATTGTTCAACGCTGAAATCAACCTCCGGCAGATAAATAAGGTGCGGTGCCACCATATCTTCTTGCCTTGCAAGACATGATGCGGCGGTCAGCCAGCCTGCGTTTCTGCCCATAGCCTCTATAATGTGCACGCTCTTGATGCTGTAAATGCTTGTATCGTATGCAACCTCGCGCACACATGATGCGATGTATTTTGCCGCACTGCCGAATCCGGGCGAGTGGTCAATGCCGTTTAAATCGTTGTCGATTGTTTTGGGCACGCCTACGATTTTTATGTCGATGGCATGTGATGTTGTGTAGTCAGATAATTTTTTGACCGTGTCCATTGAATCGTTGCCGCCGATATAGATAAAATATCCTATATCGTATTTTTGCATAATGGATACAACCTTTGCAAGTTCTTCCTCATTGTCCGACAGCTTATATCGGCACGAGCCGAGGAACATTGCCGGTGTCAGTTTAAGTCTGTTTAATTCATACGGCATATGCTCAAACATATTGCTCAAATTCATTATATTTTCATCAAGAAAGCCCTCGATTCCGTTTATCATTCCGTAAACGCTGCCGATTTCGTCACAACCGAGCGCATAGTCGATTGCACCGGCAAGGCTTGAGTTGATAACAGCTGTCGGTCCGCCGGACTGACCGATGATTAAGTTTTTACTCATTTTTTATATTTGTCCTTACGTTTATATTTCAATATTAAGTTCTTTGATTTTATCTCTGACCTTAAGCCAATCCGCAAACGCCGCCTCCTTGTTGTTGGGGTTGCGCAAAATTGCGGCAGGGTGATATGTGCCCATCATCAAAACGCCGTTTTTCTCGATAAAGTCGCCGTGCTGTTTCGTCACCTTGAAATCGGGCGAAATCAGCTTTTGTGCCGAAATTCTGCCTACGCAGATTATGATTTTCGGTCGGATGATTTTAAACTGCTCGCGAAGCCAATTGATGCACATTTCCTGCTCCTCGGGTTTTGGGTCCCTGTTTTTCGGCGGACGGCACTTCACCATGTTTGCGATATACACATTTTTTTCTCTGCTTAAATCAATGCTTTCAAGAAACTTGTCAAGCAACTTGCCCGAGCGGCCGACAAACGGCTCACCCTGCAAATCCTCGTTTTCACCGGGGCCTTCACCGATAAGCATAATGTCGGCGTCCTTTTTGCCCACGCCGAAAACAAGATTTGTTCTGCCCTCGCAAAGTCCGCATTTTGTGCAGGATTTGCATTCGGTTTCAAGTTGGTCAAGCGTCATATTTTCACCTCAAACTTAATTTACCTATATAATAACAAATTTATGGTTGAAATACAATTAAAAGTGTTATAAAATATCAATGAAAAATATATTTTTTTAATTTTGGAGGATTTTTAAAATGGCAAATCAGGTATTGGTTGAAATTTCTGCCCGTCATGTTCATGTTTCACAGGCAGATTTGGAAACACTTTTTGGCAAAGGTTATGAGCTTACAGTTAAAAAGATGCTGTCACAACCGGGTCAGTTCGCTTGTGAGGAGAGAGTAAGAGTTATCGGTCCTAAGGGTGAGTTCCCGAGAGTTTCAATCCTCGGTCCCGTAAGAAAGGACACACAGGTTGAACTTTCACTTACAGACGCCCGTTCAATTGGCGTTACCGCTCCGGTAAGAGAGTCGGGCGATGTTAAAGGCTCAGGCACATGCAAACTTGTAGGACCTGCAGGCGAGGTTGAAATTCCTTACGGTGTTATTGCCGCAAAGCGCCACATTCATGCTACAACAAAGGATGCTGAGGAGCTTGGTATCCAAAACGGCCAAATCGTTTCTGTCGAAATTCCGACATCAAACGAAAGAAACCTCGTTTTCGGCGATGTGGTTTGCCGTGTTTCAGACAACTATGCTCTTGCAATGCATATTGATACAGACGAGGCAAATGCCGCAGGTATGGCACCTAACACAATGGGCACAATCATTAAGTAATCGACAGGCTTCGATAAAGCGGCTAAACCGCGCCGATTAAAAAAATCTAATAGTGATTTGCAGTGCAGCGATTTGCTCCTGCGCAGGCGTTTGTTATAACTATTGACTTGAAAAAGTGGCTTGAACATCGAGTTCAAGCCACTTTTTGCGCTTTATGCACACATTATTTAATTTCGTATTTAGCCGCAATGTCCAAAATATCGCCGGTCATATTGTATATTGTGTCTATAATTCTGTTGCGATATGTCGCATTGCCGTCACCCGGGAGCATTTTGCCGAGCGCAAGGTCGCCTGCACTGCCCATTGTGCAAACAGCAGCTGCAGCAGCCTCAAATTTACTGTCGGGGTTTGCTGTGATAAACGCTGTCATCATGCCTGAAAGCTGACAACCCGTGCCTGTTATTTTGCTCATTTCGGGCTTGCCGTTGCGAATTACAAAGCATTTTTCGCCGTTGCTCACAAGGTCAATCGCACCGGTTACGGCGATAATTGCGCCTGTTTCCTTTGAAAATCCGTTTACAAATTCGATTGCACCGTCAAGATTTTCGTCTGTCACGGTGTCGGCAACATCGGCGTCAACGCCCTTTGTTGTTCCTCCGCCTGCCGCAAGGCCCTTTATTTCCGAAATGTTGCCGCGGATTACATCAAATTTGATGTTTTCGACAAGGGATACCGCGGTGTCTGTCCTCAATCTTGATGCGCCGACTCCCACCGGGTCGAGCAAAACGGCATGGCCAAGCTCGTTTGCCTTTGCCCCCGCAAGGTGCATTGCTTCAACCGTTCTTTTGTTAAGCGTGCCTATGTTGATATTGAGACCGCCGCAGATAGCGGTTATATCCTGCACCTCGTCCGGCTCGTCAGCCATAATCGGACTGCCGCCGCAGGCAAGGATAACATTTGCAACATCGTTGACTGTTACATAATTTGTGATATTGTGCACAAGCGGAGACGCTTTTCGCACATTGTCAAGGTATTTTCCAAGCATATTTATCGCTCCTTTTCCTTTTAGTATAGCTTTTTATTCAATTTTATAATATATCAAAAAATCAACGCAATCAAGACAATGATTTCAAAAAAATAATTTTTTTGTTGATTTTGAAAAGGCAATGCTTTATAATATATAAGTACAGACGGTTGTGCATCGCGTACAGCCGTTTTTTGTTTTTTACATAATCTTATTTGGAGGATACGGTTTATGTCAAAGTATATTTTTATCACCGGAGGTGTAGTTTCCGGACTCGGCAAGGGAATCACTGCGGCATCCCTCGGCAGACTTTTAAAATCTCGCGGTCTTAAAGTTACCGCTCAAAAGCTCGACCCATATCTTAATGTTGACCCCGGCACAATGAATCCCGTTCAACACGGCGAGGTTTTCGTCACCGATGACGGCGCCGAAACCGACCTTGATTTGGGACATTACGAAAGATTTATCGACGAATCGCTTTCACAAAACTCAAACCTCACCTCGGGCAGAGTTTATTGGAAAGTTATCACTGACGAGCGCAAGGGCGTTTACGGCGGTCAAACAATCCAAATCATTCCCCATGTTACAAACGAAATAAAAAAATCAATTCATAAAAATGCCGACACCGGTGCCGATGTTTGCCTTGTCGAAATCGGCGGAACGGTCGGCGATATTGAGTCTCAGCCGTTTCTTGAGGCAATCCGTCAGTTTGCCGTTGAGGTCGGCAGAGAAAACTGCCTCTTTATCCATGTTACTCTCGTGCCGTATCTTGCAGCGTCGGACGAGCTTAAGTCAAAGCCGACCCAGCATTCTGTTAAGGAAATGCTTTCTCTCGGCATAAGCCCCGACATTATCGTTTGCCGTACGGAGCATCCGCTTACAGACGATATTCGCCGCAAAATTGCACTTTTCTGCAATGTTAACGAAGAGTGTGTTATCGAAAACAACAACTGCGATATTTTGTACGCAGTGCCTATGATGCTCAAGGAGCAAAAGATGGACGAGGTTGTTTTGCGCCGCCTCGGCATTGACGCTCCTAATCAGGATTTGTCGGATTGGGAGCATATGCTCGACGCTCTTCGCAACCCTGTTCAAACAGTCAAAATCGCAATGGTCGGCAAATATGTCGAGCTTCACGATTCATATATTTCCGTTAACGAGGCTCTCAAGCACGGCGGAATTGCCACTCGCTCGGCTGTCGATATTCATTGGATAGACAGCGAAACTCTCGAGGGCGACGGCGTTAATCTTGATGAAATCCTTGGCGATATGGACGGTATCCTTGTCCCGGGCGGCTTTGGTTCAAGAGGTATAGAGGGAAAAATTCTTGCCTGCAACTATGCAAGAACACACAAAATTCCGTATCTCGGCATTTGCCTCGGTATGCAAATCGCAATTATCGAATTTGCACGCAACATTATGGGATATAAGGACGCCAACTCAGCCGAAATCAATCCCGAAACAACTCATCCGGTTATTGATATTTTGCCTGAGCAAAAGGATGTCACCGATATGGGCGGCACAATGCGCCTCGGTCAGTATCCTTGTGTGCTCAACCCCGAATCAAAGTCATACGAACTTTACGGTGCGTCTATGATTTATGAGCGTCACCGTCACAGATATGAGGTTAATAACGATTATCGTCAAGACCTTCTCAACGGCGGTATGATTTTTGCCGGCACATCGCCCGACAATCACATTGTCGAAATGGTTGAAATCCCTGAGCATCCGTGGTTTGTCGCTTGCCAGTTCCACCCCGAGTTTAAGAGCAGACCCAACAGACCGCATCCGTTGTTCAGAGGTTTTGTGACTGCCGCCGCAGAAAGAATGAAGAATAAATAATCGCTCCGTTTTAACGGTTGAGTATAATATTATGAGTAAAAAATCTGTTGCAAAAAGATATTTGTTGATAGTTTCGGCAATGTTTGTCGTGTTTGCGCTGCTTTCTTTTTTGATTATCTTCGGCATCGGCAACGCCTACGGCTCAACACTTGATATGACAACGGCGCAAAGGGTTTTCCTTGCGCTCGGCTGTGCATATGTGCCCTGCGCATCGTTCTCGGGCTTTTGCATTTGCTTTATCAGAATTAAGGAGCTTTCGCGCCGCGGCAAAATTTTGCTTTGCTTTTTCAACATTATTGCCCTTGCGGCAATCACCGTTGTCGGCATAGTCGGAACAGTGCCCTATATAATTTATTCAATCTGCGTTTTAATTAAAAAATAAACCGTTTTATCAAAAGCCTTTCCGCAAAAGGAAAGGCTTGTTTTTTTATGAAAATCTTAATGCAACCCATCGTAGGGGAGAACGCAGTTCGCCCCTATGGTTGCTTTGTTATAATATATGTAAACTCGTCAGACGGTTGCTCATCTGTACCGCAAAAGAATATAAAATTTGTACCTATAAATATGCACAAAACATATTATAATGTATTTATTGATTAATCGGCAAAATTTGTTGACATTTGCCTGTTTTTTTGTAAAATATAGGAGGTACATATGAGTAACGAAACAGAAAAGAAAGTAAAGAAAATAAGCGTTAAGAAAATTACGCTTGCCGCACTTTTCGCAGCACTTGTAACGGTTGCGACAACGGTTGTAAAAATCCCGACAGGTATCAACGACGGATACCTCCATTTCGGCGATTCGATGATTTATCTTGCAGGCTGTCTTTTAGGCCCTATTGCGGCGCTTTCTGCGGCTATCGGCGGCGCGTTGGCAGATATTCTTTCGGGTGTTCCGACTTGGGCACCGGCAACGGCAATCATCAAGGCGTGTAACGCTGTTCCGTTCATTGTCGCTATGCATTATTATGTAAAAAGCAAGGGCAAGCACAGAATCGTTAATTTGAGAACGGTTTTGATGACGATTGTTTCCGGTCTTATCACCGCTTTCGGCTATCTTCTTGCCGAGGGAATTATGTATTCGTTCCCGACTGCTTGGACTTCGTTCCCAATCAGTCTTATTCAGGCAACAGGCAGTGCCGTTATTTTCTTGATAATCGGCAGTGCGCTCGATGCCGCCAAAATTCAAAGATTTATAAAATAAAAGGAAGTATTTACAATGGCTGATATTATTTACACATTTGAGGGTAGCCCGTATTTTAACATAACAAACAAGTGTCCGTGCCGCTGTGTTTTCTGCGTCAGAGATAAAAAGGATGTTGTCGGCGAGGCTAAAAAAATGTGGCACGATTCTCAGCCGACATTTGCCGATGTTAAGGCGGCGATTGATTCGTTTGATTGGTCTGGATATGACAGTGCTGTTTTTTGCGGCTACGGCGAGCCGACAAATGAGCTTGACCTTTTGCTTGAAACGGCAGAGTATATGAAAAAAATTCATCCCGAAATCAAGCTTCGCGTAAATACAAACGGTTTGTCCGACCTTATCAACGGTAAACCGACCGCAGAGCTGATTTGCAAAAATATCGACGCAGTTTCTGTTTCGTTAAACGAAATGACATCGGAGAAATACGACAAAATCACACGCAACATTTTTCCCGGCAGAGCATTTGACGCGCTCCTCAAATTCACAAGCGACTGTGTTAAATGCGGCGCAGATGTGCGTATGACAGTTGTTGATGTCATTTCAGATGAGGATATTGAAACCGCACGCAAAATATGCAAATCCACCGGCGCAAATTTTCTTGTTCGCAAATTCGTTAAAAATTAATTTGACTTATATAAATCAAACCCCCAACCTGAATGGTTGGGGGTTAATTTTTGCTCGGGAAATCCGATTTATTTCATAAATTTGTCTATTGCGGCGTTCAACTCGTCAATCGCCTGCAAGTCGCCGTCCTCGACAGCGTGGACAATGCAGTGCTCCATATGATCCTTCAAAATCACCTTGCCCGTGTTGTTTATAGCCGATTTTACGGCGGCAAGCTGAATTAAAACATCACTGCAATCCTCATCGTCCTCAACCATTTGCTTAACCTTTTGCAAATGACCTATTGCGCGTGCAAGACGGTTTGACACCTCTTTTTTGTGCAAATCACTGTGGTGATGAATATGGCTTCGATTTTCCAAAATAAAACCTCCGCGCGTTTATCACTTGTCTAAGAACTTGCCCATAATTGACGGACCGAAGTCAATATATTCGCCTGTCTGCTTTGCACTTTCCTCGTTGATTGAGTCAACGCCA
Source organism: Oscillospiraceae bacterium (assembly GCA_003526845.1). Lineage (GTDB taxonomy): Bacteria > Bacillota > Clostridia > Oscillospirales > Acutalibacteraceae > Eubacterium_R. The sequence goes on along the minus strand of DPVM01000001.1, from coordinate 40,842 downwards.
CTGTCTGTTTCGTTTTCTTTGCTGTGTTGATAAATCAAAAACGGAACAGGGTCGCTTGCGTGCGTTCTTGTTACAATCGGGGTCGGGTGGTCCGGCAAAATCATAATTTTGTAGTCGTCATATTTTTTAAGACCGTCAAAAAGGATTGGCAAAACTCTTGTGTCAATCATTTCGATTGCCTTAACCTTGTTTTCAGGCTCGTTTCTGTGACCGCATTCGTCGGGTGCCTCAAAGTGGATATAAACAAGGTCGTCGCCCTTTTTCAAAAGGTCAAGTGCGGCGTTTGCCTTGCCTTCAAAGTTTGTGTCGATATATCCTGTTGCGCCCTCAACTTCGGCAACATCCATTTTTGCACATTCGCCGAGTCCTTTAATAAGGTCAACTGCGGATACAACGCCGCCTTTAACGCCGTAAACGCTCTCAAATGTGTCAAAAGCAGGGCGTGTGCCTTCGCCCCAAAGCCAAATCGAGTTTGCGGGGCGTTTGTCGTTCTTTTTTCTCGCAATGTTTACAGGGTGGTTTTTGAGCAAATCGTATGATTTTTTCATCATTTCGATAAGCGGCTTTGCGTTCTCGGCGGTTGAAAGAAAGTCGGTGATTACCTTGCCGGTAATATCGTGCGGCGGTGTCATCTTGCCGAGCTCGGTTGTGCCGTTTTTCCAAATAAGGCAGTGGCGATAACTGATTCCGGGATAAAACTTAAATTCATCCGTGCCGAGCTTTTCGTCAATATATTTGATGAGAATTTCTGCCTCCTCGGTAGAAATATCGTCTGCACAGTAATCCTCAATTGTCTTTTGTTCATACGGCAAATCGTCCTCCGAAAGGGTAACAAGATTTGTCCTGAGCGAAACATCGGTCGGCTTCATATCAATGCCCATTGAAAGAGCCTCAAGCGGACTTCTGCCGGTGTAGAACTTCTTTGGGTCAAAGCCCATAACACTCATGTTTGCAACATCCGAGCCCGGTTTCAATCCTTCGGCTACCGTGCGGATAAGTCCTACCTCGCCGTGCTTTGCCAAATAGTCCATATTCGGCTTTTTGGCAACCTGCATCGGTGTTTTTCCGTCTAATGCCGGAACGGGATAATCTGCCATTCCGTCATATAATACAACTACATATTTCATAATATACTATCTCCTGATTTTGAGATTTAATTACTTAAAGTATTTAACGCCGCTTTCAAAGAGTTTCATATCCTTTTCAAACGGAACGTTGCCGTAAAGATTGTCGCCCTTACGCTCGCAGTGACCCATTTTGCCGAGAACTCTGCCGTCAGGTGAGGTGATACCCTCTACCGCGCAAACGGAGCCGTTCGGGTTAAACGGCATTTCATTTGCAACATTTCCGTCAAGGTCAACATACTGTGTTGCAACCTGACCGTTTTCGACAAGCTTTTTCATTACATCTTCGTCGGCAACAAATCTGCCCTCGCCGTGGCTGATAGGCACAGCAAAAACATCGCCTGCCTCAACGGCGCTGAACCACGGTGATTTAACCGAGGTAACTCTTGTGTAAGCCATTGACGAAATGTGTCTGCCGATTGTGTTGAATGTGAGCGTCGGGTCATTTTCCTTAATGTCAACGATTTTGCCGTTCGGCACAAGACCAAGCTTGATAAGTGCTTGGAAACCGTTGCAAATACCGAGCATAAGTCCGTCGCGGCAGTTGAGAAGTTTTGTTACAGCCTCCGAAACTTTCGGGTTGCGGAATGTTGTGGCAATGAATTTGCCCGAGCCTTCAGGTTCGTCACCGCCGGAAAATCCGCCGGGGAGCATAACGATTTGGCTCGTCTCGATTTCCTTAACCATTTTGTCGATTGTTTCGTTAATATCTGCCGGTGTGAGGTTGTTTACAACAAGGATTGATGCCTCTGCGCCTGCCTTTTCAAATGCGCGCGCCGTGTCAACCTCGCAGTTTGTTCCCGGGAATGCCGGAATAAATACCTTAGGTTTTGCAACTTTGTTCTTGGCAACAAAAATACTGCGTTCTTTATAAAGCGGAACATCAATCGGCATTTTAGCCGTCTTTCCCGAGTCTGTCGGGAATACCTTTTCAAGCTTTGATGTCCACTCTGCGATTAATTCATCGGCGGTGTAAACAGTACCGTCAATGATAAATACGCCGTTGTCGTTTGTTGTGCCTAATGTAATGCCGTCGAAATCATTTTCGTCGGCAAGTTCAAGTACAAACGAGCCTTGAAGAGGTGCAAAAAGTGTTTTTGCGTCAAGCTTTGTTTCAAATGTAAAGCCGGTTTTGTTGCCGAATGCCATTTTGCATACGCATGCGGCAGCACCGCCCTCTTTAACAACGCCTGCAGCAAGCACCTTGCCCTCTCTGATTTTGTTGCAAACATCAACCATAAGAGCCATTGCCTTGTCATAATTCGGAAGTCCTGTTTCGCCGTCAACCGGGATTTCAACAAGTTTAACGGTTGAGCCTGCTCTCTTGAATTGAGCCGACGCAGTTTTCGACGCCTCGCTTACGCCTACTGCAAACGATACAAGGGTAGGAGGAACATCAAGGTCGTTGAACGAGCCTGACATTGAGTCCTTACCGCCGATTGACGGTGTGTGATAGCCGAGCTGTGCGGTGAGAGCACCGAGCAATGCGGCTGTCGGCTTGCCCCAACGGGTCGGAGCGTCATTGAGTCTTTCAAAGTACTCTTGGAATGTCAATCTTGCTTTTGACGGGTCGCATCCTACTGCGGCAAGCTTTGCAAGCGATTCGGTTACTGCAAATGCCGCGCTGTGGAACGGTGACCAGCGTGATACTTTCGGAATAAATCCGTATGCCATAACGGTTGCCGTGTCTGTTTCGCCCTTGATAAGCGGAATTTTTGCAACCATTGCCTCCTCCGGAGTGAGCTGATATTTGCCTGCATACGGCATAAGAACTGTTGACGCACCGATTGATGAGTCAAAGCGCTCTACAAGTCCTTTTTGTGAGCAAACCTCAAGCCTTGAAAGGTTTGCCTTGAGAGCCTCGGCGTTTGTCATTTTCTCAAGTGCCGACGGCACCTGTGTTCTGTATTCATCGTCGCCGATTGCCTCAATTTCTACTGCGGCGTGCTGAACAACGCCGTTTGTATTTAAGAAATCTCTCGAAAGGTCAACGATTTTGTCGCCTCTCCAAGTCATTTCAAGTCTGTTTTCGTCTGTTACTTCAGCAACAACGGTTGATTCAAGGTTTTCTTTTCTTGCGAGGTTTTCAAATTTTTCAACATCCGACTTGTCAACAACAACAGCCATTCTCTCCTGCGATTCGGAGATTGCAAGCTCTGTGCCGTCAAGTCCCTCGTATTTTTTAGGCACCTTGTCAAGGTCAATTTTAAGACCGTCTGCAAGTTCGCCGATTGCAACGCTGACACCGCCTGCACCGAAATCGTTGCAACGTTTAATCATTTTTGCAACCTCGGGGTTGCGGAACAATCTTTGGATTTTGCGCTCTGTCGGTGCGTTACCTTTTTGCACTTCTGCGCCGCAGGTTTCGATTGAATGGCTGTCGTGCGCTTTTGATGAGCCTGTTGCACCGCCGCAGCCGTCTCTGCCTGTTTTGCCGCCGAGGAGGATGATTACATCGCCATTTTGCGGAACTTCACGGATAACATTTTCTTTCGGTGATGCGCCGATTACTGCGCCGATTTCCATTCTCTTTGCAACATAGCCGTCATCGTAAAGCTCCGTTACCTGACCTGTTGCAAGACCGATTTGGTTGCCGTATGACGAATATCCCTGAGCCGCACCCGTTGTGATTTTGCTTTGCGGCAATTTAGCGTCAAGTGTGTCCTCAAACGGAGTTGTCGGGTCGCCCGAGCCGGTTACGCGCATTGCTTGGTAAACATATGCTCTGCCCGAAAGCGGGTCGCGGATTGCGCCGCCGAGGCAGGTTGCCGCGCCGCCGAACGGCTCGATTTCTGTCGGGTGGTTGTGTGTTTCGTTTTTAAACTGAACAAGCCACGGCTCTTTTTTGCCGTCAATTTCAACATCAACATTGATTGAGCAGGCATTGATTTCCTCGCTCTCGTCGAGGTCGTCAACATAGCCGTGTTTTTTGAGATATTTTGTGCCGATGCACGCCATATCCATAAGGCAAACGATTTTGTCGGTTCTGCCTGCATAAAGGTCCGCTCTTGCCTCAAAATATTGGTCGAGCGCCTTTTCTATTGCGGCGGAATACTTGCCCTCATTTATAGTGATTTCATCAAGCTGTGTAGCAAAGGTGGTGTGACGGCAGTGGTCCGACCAATATGTATCAATTACCTTGATTTCGGTCAGTGATGGGTTGCGCTTTTCGTCGTTTTTGAAATAGTCGCGCACCCAACAAAGGTCCGCAACGCTCATTGCAAGACCCATAGAGCCGTGATAAGCCGCAATTTCGTCGTCGCTCATTTCGATAAAGCCGTCAATTCTTACAATGTCGGCGGGTACATCTGTTTTTATGTCGAGTGTTTCGGGGAGTTCCATTGATGCAACCCTTGATTCAACCGGGTTGATAATGTATGATTTGATTTTTTCAAACTCATCGTCTGAAATATCGCCCTTAACGGCTATTACTTTTGCCGACGCAACCTTCGGTCGCTCGCCTGCCGTCAAAAGCTGAATACATTGTGCCGCACTGTCTGCACGCTGGTCATACTGACCGGGCAGATATTCGGTTGCAAAATATTTCCAACCGTCATCAATTTTTAAATCATAATAAACATTGTCAAGGTTTGTTTCAGAAAAAACCTGCTTAACGGCAGAGTCAAACTCCGCGTCGCTCAAGCCTTGAGCATCATATCTGTTGATGATTCTCAAATCCTCAAGCCCCGTTAAGCCGACATTGCCGCGCAAGTCCTCTAAAATCTGACCTGCCTCAATATCGTTTCCTTTTTTCTTTTCGACGAATACACGATATACCTTTGCCATTTTCGCTCTCCTTGTGAAATAAATTTTCAAGTATCAATATGATAACATAAATCTTTTTTAATATCAACAAAGACATTATAAATTAATAATAAGAAATTAACCGTTGTTACACCCTCTTTTTAGTGTAAAATAACAAAAGGCATTAATATTAAACGGCAAAAGAATCCAAAAACAAAAAGCACCGAGTATAATAACTCGGTGCTGTGTCGATATTTTGTTATATGTCAAAATCCTCGTCAAGGTGCATTGATGTTATGTCGCGTACCATGCCGATTGTCGATTTTTTGCCGTCGGGCGATTCGATTATTTTGCGCCTTTCAACCACAACAAGGTGCTTGCCGCCTTTGATTTTGAGCGAATATGTCGTTTTTGTGACATTGCCTGTTTGCGATTGTTTTTCAATTGCGTGCGTTGCCATAACAATCTCGCGCGCACTGATAAGGTTTGCCAAATCGCCGTTGTATCTTTCAAAAAGCTCTTTGCGTGTAAAGCCCAAAAGTTTTATAAAGTCTTCGGATACAACATCAAGTTTAAACGGTTCCTCAAGGCTTGTGCAAAACAGGGGACCGGGCAGATTTTTAAACAGGCTCACCATTGTATCGGTCTGCCTGTCAGCCTTTTCCTCCTCCTGCTTTACTCTTGTAATATCTGTGAAAATTGCATGAAAAACAGGGCATTTGTCGCTGTCATAGCGCTGAATTGCCGAGTTCATTTTAACCCAAATAAATTCGTCTTTGTGGCGGTTGATTCTTATCTCTATATCAATCGGCTTTTTGGTTGCCATAGAGTTGCCGATTGCTTGAAAAACAAGGCTTCTGTCGTCGGGATAAATCAGCTCGTCAAGGCGATAAATTTGGTTTTTGTAGTTTTCCTTTGTAGTGTCAAAAAAGCGGCAGCAGGCACTGTTTAAATACAATGGCTCAAAGTGCATATCTTTGTTAACTTTGAACAAACACACGCCGCCCGTCACAAGGTCAATCAGGTTGTTCATTTCCTTGGCGGTTTCCTTGAGCTTTTCGGATTTTTCAACCGAACGCGAAACATCCGCCATTGTCAGCCTGCAAAGTGTTGTTCCCTCAACATTTTGACCTGTGCAGTGAACATAAATATAGTTGTGTTCTTTGTTCTTTAAATAGAAATCAAAGTATATGTAAGGTGAGTTTTTTTTGCAAATGCAACGCATTATTTTTTCGCGCTCCTTGGGCACAAGCACATCGTGCAAAAAAAGCTTGCCTTGCTTTATTTTAGAAGGGTGAACACCCACAAAATCAGAAAAATGACTGTCGCAGTCAACCACAACAAGATTGTCTGCCTTGTCGATAACGCAGGTCATAAATTCAACCTCAAACGCCAAATCGTCGTTATCTAAAATTTTCATCACTCCCTTTGGCGATTTTCCGCCGCACATAGTCCTCTCTTACTATATTTTACCATTTGGAAATTATTTGTCAAATATCCGGCTGTTCGACGAATACCCTTGTTAATTGTATCACAAAGTCAAAAAAAGACAAGTCGTTATAAGAAATATTAAGGAACTGTTTAAATTCGTTTATAAATCAGTCACATCTTACAAATCACGCTCCGAAATTTTGTAAAATATAACCACATTCTTTTCATTGACCGTGTGTCGGAATAATTATATAATAAATATAATAGCAGTTATAATACTAATTTTAGATTATTGTCTATTAACTCGTATGTATACACTCATTTTCAAGGAGGAATGAAAAATGAGAACAAAATCAAAAAGAGCAATCAGCATATTGCTCAGTGTTCTTATGGCAGTGTCCGGTATTGTTCCCGCAATGAGCGCATTTGCGGCATCCGGCGACGGTGTTTTCGATAAAATCGAAATGAAACTTTTTTATGCCGACACCGACACGGTCGTTCCCGAATATCAGGAGGACGGCAAAACCACCTTTATTCAGTATATGAAAGAAGGCGACGAGCTTCAGCTTACATATAAGCTGATTGATTCGGTCGCTCCCGACAACAGCTATGTTAAATGGCACAGTGAAAACCCTGTTCTTGTCGATGTTGACCAAACGGGTAAAATCAAGGCATTCGATTCGTCAAAGGGTGCCGTTATTCAATCTTGGATTGATAACGAGGTTAAGCCTATCCCTATAATCGGTAAGCCCCTCGGCAAGGTGCTTGAAAAAGCATTTTTCAACGATAAAATCGACCTCGACAGTATGGATACCGAGGAGATTGTCGATATTTTGGTTAAAGCTCTCGGCTCCGAAAGCTGGATTGCCAACTATATTGAGGCATATAAGGGCAAGCTTATCGATTCGCTTAGAGTGTACCTTGACAAGGTAAACACGCCGATTGTGTGCGAGCTTTACGACCCGAGCGTTTCCGACACAAAGCCTGTTTCAACGGCAAGCGTAAATGTCACCGTTAAAAAGTGTGAGGAATGGTATGCGACTTTTCTTCCGAACGGCACACACATCACAAACAAATCACAAATTGCCACAACTCAGGCGGTAGGCTCAAGTGTTCAAATTTATGCCATCACAACGCCTCAGCGCCTTGGTTTCGGTACCGTTTATTCCGTTAAAACCTCTTCGATTTTCACAAACGGCAAGGCGGTAGCAACCGTAACCGACAGCGGTCTTGTTTCATTCAAGAGCAAGGGCACCGCAACAATCATTGTTTCACCCGATTCAAAGCAGGTTATCGAATCTATTTTGAAAATGGTCAACTACCTATACAAGCTTGATAACACAGGCACACTTGACACGGCAAAAATCGCCGACATTCTTATCAAGTATATGGGTGTTGATATAGACAGAAACGTTCTTGCTGCATTGCTTGACGCAGCATTCGCGATATACAAGATTGTCGGAGACACGGCAGACCCCATTCAGCTCACGGCAACCGCTGTTCAAATCATCGCAAACATTATTTTGCAGATGGCGTATAACGATAAAATCACATTTAATGTTGTTGAGGCAAAGCCGCTCACCGATTTCAATATCAGCGGAGTTACCTCAGTTAAGGAAGGCTCGGAAATTCAGCTTTCGATAGTTGATGTCAAGCCCGACGCAGGCGACACTTCCGACATTGTTTGGTCCTCCTCCGACCCGACAGTTGCATCGGTTGACCCGAAAACAGGTGTAATCAGAGGCCTTGATGCAGGCGATTCTGTTTTGAGCCAGTCAAAAGAGGTCAAAATCACCGCACATTCTCCGTCGGGAAATATTACAAAATCCGTTACTGTCACGGTCGAAAAGAAAAACGGCAAATATGTTTCCGGAGTTGACATAAACGGACCGAATCAGGTCGAAATCAACAGCGAATCGGATTACAGTTGTGCTGTTTATCCGAAGCGTGTTGCCGAATCAAGCAATTTGTATGTTCATTGGGGCATACAAACCGGCACTGATGATGACGGCAATCCCGAATACACTTGGGCTGACAGTGAAAACGACGCAACAGACGGCATCGGCAAAATTTCGTCAAGCGGTCATTACACGGCTGTCGGCGGCGGCAAATCAACGATTGCCGTTAAGGCGGTTACAGGCTATAGCCTTTCAACCGGCAATTTCTATGAAATTTCGTCGCGCGTTGCGACAAAAGAGGTCTCAACAGGTATTCCGGTTGAAAAAATCGAAATCAAATGCACCGGTGGCACCTCAAACAGCGATACTGCTAAAAATGTAAATAATATAACAGTCAACGGCACTGATTATCAGTACATAACCGTTAAGAAAAATATTATGGAGGGTTACGCCGGCAACGGCGCAAAATTCTCCGCAACCGTTTATCCTGAAGATGCAACCGTAAAAAATGTTAAATGGGTTGTTGATAACGACTATTACAGCGTTGACGCTTCGGAAGATAACACCGTCAGTGTTAAACAAAAGGCAGGTCATGAGATTGCCGACACATTCAATATTTATGCAGTTTCAAATGACGGCAAGATTGTTTCAAACACAATCACCGTATGCATAACAAGAAACACGGCTAAATCAAATACAATTGTCGGTGATACAATTGAGGTTATCAACGGCAAAACGGCAGATGTTAAGCATTCGCTTGCTTTTGACGGATCGTTGACAGATACGGCATATGCATGCTACAAGGCAAATTGGTATTCGTCGGACGAATCAATATTCTCTGTTAAAGCAAATACAAACGCTAACCGCGACGGAATAATTACCGGCAACGATGTCGGCACGGCAAAGGTTTATTGCGTATCGGCTGACGGCGGCATTATTGCAACGGCAAATGTTGTTGTCAAACCCGACAAAACATATCTTAAACAAATAGTTGACCTTTGCGACAATGCAAATGTTATTCAAACAGAGGCAAACAAAAAGCTTTATAAAACATATATGCGCAAACTTGATATGGCATACACCGTTCTGTACGATCAGGATATGGCATCGCAAAACACATGTGAAACAACGGCGCGAAATCTTTTGTCGGCATTCTACAAAATCGGCGGGTTTGTCGGTCTTAACAGTGTTTCAATCAAAAAGACAGACGGCGCGGATATTGAAAACGGCTTTGTAAGCGTCAAGGTCGGCGCAACGGCAAACTATACAAAATCATCATATGATTTGAATTATGTTGTCAATCCGTCCTCCGCAATGTATAATCAGGTTGAATGGAAATCGTCAAGTGACAGCATTTCCGTTGATAAAAACGGCAGATGCAAACCGACATCAAACGACGCTTGCAGCGCGCTCATTACCTGCACGGTTACAGACTATATGGGCACAAAGGTAAGCGACAGCGTTTATGTGGCTTTTGCAAGAACGCAGGCGACCGGATTAACTCTCGACTCAACCGAGATTGTAGGCGGCAAAGTCGGTGAAACACAGCAAATCAAAGCAACGGTTTTGCCGAAAAACGCATTCAACAATTCAACTGCATCTTGTCAGGGTCTTGTTTGGTCAACAAGCGATGAAAAGGTTGCCACGGTTGACCAAAGCGGCGTTGTAACATTCGTTTACGGCGGCGATTGCGAAATCATCTGCAAAACTCAGGACGGCGGATTTGAGGCTGTTTGCAAGGTCAATGTTGTTACAAACTACGATTCGCTTAAGCTCCTCATCAAATCATACAACGATTTACAGCTCAGCGAAACGAGCTATTATCCCGAAACGTGGCAATATTTCACAGCCACAATGGCGGAGGCAAACGCCCTTGTAGAAGCAAATGCGTCATCACAAAAAGAGGTTGACGCAATGCAGGCAAAACTTGAAGATGCATATAATTCGCTTGAAAAATACAACTATCTTCAAAAGATAGAGCTTTATCTCGACGGCGAGCCTACCTCGGAATTTTATCAATACGATTTGAGAATTTTGAAAGAGGGCTTAAGCTACAAGAACGCAGTGCTCGACCTTAATGTAAGGCTTTACCCCAACAACGCATCATATAAAGATGTAGTTTGGGCTTCATCTGACAGCAATGTTTCAGTCTCATCTGACGGTAAATGCTCACCGACAGTCAACAAGCCATGCTGGAGCACAATCACCTGTACGGTAACCGACTACTTCGGTCACTCGTTCACAGACAGCGTTTATGTTTCATTCTCATACTATCCGGTAACGGGAATGAAACTTAGCGAAACAAATATTAACGGTGCAGTCGGCTCGACATATCAACTTACATGTACTGTTGAGCCTACCGGCACATCGGTCGGTCATCTCGGTGCCGCATCAATTCAAGATTATTATTGGGAGTCCGACGATGAAAATGTTGCAACAATTGACAAAAACGGACTTGTAACATTTGTCAGCGCCGGCTCGACAACAGTTCGCGCCGTATCGTATGACGGCGGTATCACCGGCGAATGTAAGGTTTCGACCGACGGTGACAGAAGTGCACTTAAGGAAGCTCTCGAAAAGTATAAAGATATTGACACAACCGAGTATAAAAAGGATTATGCCGAAACATTTACGGCGGCTTATGCAAGCGCACAAAAGGCGCTCACCGATTATTCGCTTAAGCAGGAGCAAATCAACGAGGCGGCAAGCACTCTTGTTACCGCCGCAGAGGAAATGATTGCTCATCCGTTCGTCAAGGTCAGCGGTGTTGATATTTCATATACCTCATCAAAATCCGACCTTTTAGGAAAAGTAACTCAAATTGCTTCGGGCACAGTCGGCTCAAGTGACGCGCTTTCAATCAACCTTTCTCAAAAATATTCTAATCTTAACAATTATAATACGGTTGAACTTAATGCAGCTGCGGCTCCGTTAAATTCAGATTCTAAGAGGGTTGAGTGGTCAACAGATGGCTCCTACGAGGCAACAATCAAGACAGACGGCACAAAGCTCACGGTAACACCGAAAGATAAAAGTAAAGGTGCATGGGCAAAACTGACAGTCACCGTAACCGATGATTATGACAGGGTAACCACACGCACAATTTATGTCACAATGAGCGATAATGTTGCAACAGGAATCACGCTTAATGCAACAAAACTTTCGCTTGCGGCATCCGACAGCTCATATCAGCTCACCGCAACAGTCGGCGGCAATGCTGAGTTTAAAGATGTTATTTGGTCATCAAGCGACGAAAGCGTTGCAACCGTTTCATCAACGGGTCTTGTTACTCCGGTTGACATCGGCAATGCCGTTATCACAGCAAAAACGTTCGACGGCGGCTACACCGCAACGGTTGACCTCACAGTTATCGCAAACTTTGAGCCGCTCGCTCAAAAGGTTGACGAATATACTAAACTCATTGTTGAATCTACAGATAATTATGTTTATACAAGAGAGTCGCTCGCAACGCTTTCAACGGCGGTTGAGCAGGCTCGCAAGATGGTTAACGACGGCACCGCAACCCAGGCAGAGGTTGACGCAATGTATGAAACCGTTGTTGCGGCATACAATGCACTTGTTAAATATGTTGCTGCAACAGGCGTTCAAATCGGATTTGAGCAAACCTCCGGCGTTACGGAGGAAAATCCGGGCTACTTCAGATACACCGGCAACCTTCTCCGCTCAAAGACAATTCAGCTCACGGCGACACCTCTCCCGACACCGACAGCGGTATATAAGGAGATTTTGTGGAAATCGTCAAATGATAATGTCAGCGTTGATGAGTTCGGTCTTGTTACCTGTAATTCGTCCTCGGCTCAATATGCTGATATTACCTGCACCGTCATCGACGAGTTTGACAATACATATTCAACAACCGTCACCGTTTCGTTTGTAGTTTACGGCGTAACCGCTGTTACATTCGATACAGACAAGGTTTACGGCGCTCCGCAGGAAACAAGGCAAATTACACCTAATTTGAATCAAAAAACAACGTATGTTCAAACATCAATCATAAATAAGTGCACATATTCATCCGATAATGAGGACATTGCAACGGTTGACGAAAACGGCGTTGTCACATTCAAAACACAGGGCACCGCAATCATTACCGTCACTGCAAAGGACGGCGGATACAGCGGCACGATTAAAGCAATCACAACTTGGGATACATCGGCGCTTAAAGCGGCAATTACCGAAGGCGAAAAATATACCTATACCGACTATGCTTACGAGCAGGGTATGGCACTCAAAAATTCGCTTGAGGAAGCAAAGGCAGTCTATGCAAATCCTGATGCAACTCAGGAGGAAATCAACATCGCCTGCGCCGCTCTCACAACAGCAATCGCAAACCTTGAGGGTCACGAATTTGTAACCGCAAAACCGACCTTCACCGTTTCGGGTGCCGAGCTTGAAAGCAATGCGTCATATGTCATCGATGAAAACAGTCAGGTAACCGTTGAAACAACAATCAACAGCGACGCAATGTATAAATCGGCTGTATGGACAGTTGAAAACGCAAACGGCGCAACGGCAGAGCAAAGCGGCAACAACCTTGTTATCACCAAGACAGAGAAAACAGGCTCGCTTGATGCAACGCTCACAATCACCGATGTTTACGACCGCACAACAACATACACCTACACAATCAAGGTTATCAATGCGATTGTAAATATCACCGATTTCACCTTTACCGTAGACGGCGTTGAAAACACGGCAAATTCATACACCTCGTCAGGACACGGAATCGGCTACATCTCATTCAAGGGTATTCAGCTCGGTTATGTCATTGCTCCCGAAGATGCAACCGACCCTGTTTCGGTTACATGGAGCTCAAGCAACACAAGATATATCACCGTTGACGAAAACGGATTTGTTGAGCTTACTACGGCAGGCAAGCTGATGAAAACAAACACCGCAACAATTTCATGCTCGGTTAAAAATACCGACGGCACAATCGTTACAAAATCAATTTCAATCACAATTTCACGATAAGGAGGGTATATATAATAATGTTTAAAAATAATATTAAAAAATATATATCCTCATTGGCTGCCGTGGCAACCGTTATCGGCGCATTTTCCGTAGGATTTGTTTCCTACGGTGCCGACTCGGTGGTTATAAATGCGGCAAATTTCCCCGATGCGAATTTGCGCGACGTTGTTTCCGCATGGTATGATACAGACAGCGACGGCGTTTTACAGCAAAGCGAAATTCAGGGCATTAAAACAATTTCAATCCCCGGTATGCTTGAGGACACCTGCGGCGAAGATGCCGAAATTTCCGATTTAACCGGTATTGAAAATTTCACCGATTGCGTTCGCCTTCGTTGCGGCGGCATCGGTTTGGACACACTTGATGTTTCAAAAATGCCGCAACTTGTCGAGCTTACCTGCGGCGGCAACAATCTTTCTTCGATTGATGTCAGCCAAAACGCAAATCTCGAATGGCTCAATTGCCCGAGTAATGTGCTGAGCACACTTGATATTTCGGCAAACAAAAAGCTTACAAGGCTCGATTGCTATATTAACAAGCTCACCTCGATTGATTTGTCGGCAAACACCGCACTTACTGCACTGTATTGTCAGCAAAACGATTTGACAAGCCTCAATATTTCGGCACTAACAGCGCTGAAAACGCTCAACTGCTCGGTCAACCACCTCAAAACACTTGATTTGAGTGCGAATACGGCACTTGAAAAGGCTTCAAATTCGCTTATCGGCAATCAAACGGTTGATGCACCTGCAAGATATGAAGATCCTGCTATTTTTGTTCAGCTTGCTATCGAAAATCCGTCAAATATCACTTCAACCTCGCTTGACAGGGTTGATATTGTTGACGGTGTTGAGGTTTCCGTTCCCGGATATGACGGCGTTGATTTTACGCCGCAAAATGCAGACGAGATTATCAACGGCATTGAATATTATTATAATACCGGGCTCAGTTTTGCAGAAGATATGAAAGTAACGGTCAACCCAATCCGCAATTTCTATCAAGTCAAATTCTTTAAAGACGAAACAAAAACCGAAGTTGTCGGCACTGTTATTGTCAATAAAGGCGAAACGGCAACCGCTCCCGAAATCACCGACACACCGCAGTGCAAAGCGTTTGTGAATTGGAGCACGGATTTAACAAATATCACAACCGATATGGAAACTTATGCGGTTTGGAAGGACGATCACTCTTTGGCTGTCACAAGTTTTAATGACAATATCGTTCATATCGAATGCACAAAGTGCGGCAAGCAGCAGATTGACGCCTCGTTCACAGCGATTTTGAATGCTGAAAAGGGCGCCGAAAATTATGTTGCACTTGCCGATGTCAACAATGACGGTATCATCAACGGCAAGGATTATGCACGATTGCTAAACACTTTCAGAAACTAAACAATATATAACAAAATCGGGAGGCTGAAACCAATCAGCCTCCCGATTATTCTGTTCTTTATTCGATTTTAGTTGAATACCGCCGCGCCGATTACAAGGCTTAATACGGTGATTATCAATCCTGCGATAAATACGCCGAGCGAAATTACTAAAAAGCTTTTCTTTTTGTCAAGCTCAAGCAGAGATGCAAGCAGTGCGCCCGTCCAACCGCCTGTGCCCGGCAAGGGGATAGCAACAAATATCAGCAGCCCCCATATTCCGTATTTGTCAATCTTATCTCGCTTTTGCATCGTTTTGTTTTCAAGCCAAAATATTGCCTTGTTTATTCCCGGCACTTTTTTCAGCACCTTGAAAATCCAATTTATCAAAAGCAATATAAACGGTATCGGCAATATGTTGCCTAAAAAGCTGATTATAAATCCGACAAACGGATTCATTTCCAAAAGCACAATCGCCGTAAACATACCCAGTCTGCACTCCAAAATCGGGCAAACCGATATGATGAAAACTACAAGCCAATCCGGTATTCCGTGCGCAGTCAAAAATTCCTGCAACTGTCTGCAAAAGTCTTGTACCATAAAATCAAAAACCCTTTCTCTCGGTGATTTATGTTAGTTATGTATAACATTATATCATCACAAGCCGAAACATTCAATAAAAAATTGTCGCATTTTATTTCATGATATATTGCAGTTCGTTTGCGTGCGATTTTGCGTATTTTGCAATCGTTTCGTTGCATTGACTGTCAAAGGTCGAAGCTAATTTATTATCAAGTGCTGCATACGGATATTTGTTTTTTTCCGTTTCCTCGTTTGCCTCTAAGTATCTTGAATAGTCGATATTATTTTTCTCTATAAAGTCATCTATCGTATCTGCCGCGTCATTCAAACCTATTTCGCGCATACTGCTTGTCAAATCACTTGAAAAAATGTCGCCGTCATCGCAAAAATATGCGCAAATTCCGTCGCTCATATAATATGCTTTAAAATCCTCAACTATGTATATTGCTTTTTCGGCTTTTGACGCGCCTTTAAACGTTTCGTCCGTTTTGCGCGCATCATATTCGATATAGTCATAGTAGTGACCGTCTATGTATTCAATTGCTTCGGCAGTGCTCATTTTATTAAATCTTTCTGCGTCAACATATAATCCGCCGAGCTTGTTTAACAAAATCGAGCCTGACAGCATAACTACAGTCATTATAATCATTACTGCCGTCATAACAATAGACAATACCTTGGCGGTTTTGTTCTTTTGTTCTGTCGGGGCATATGTTTGCATATAGCCGCAAAAGCTGAGCAATTCGTTTTCGTCAAACGCGCTTTTGGGGATATAAAACATCGCATTTTTGTGCAAATTAAACGCGAGAACATCTTTTTTTACGGAAAATCCCGTAATGTCTTTCATATAAAAGCGTTGCGTTGTGTTGCCTTCGGTCAAAATGATTACACCGTCGGCATAAAATGTCACGGTTTCCGGTACCTTTTTGCCGCCGTTAATTTGCTTTGATTCTGATATTGAACCCAATGCGACTATGTACTCGCCAAAGACAATTAATGCCAATGCAAGTGCGTCAGCTGCAATTGCAATATTCAAAATTGTCGGCGTCGCCGATGAATTAATGCCGAATTCGGCGCTGGTTGATTTCAGACATATTAAATCAATTAATAAGCAGATGAAAGTCACTATACCGCACCATTTCGGCGATTTTTTCGATAATGCCGCTCTGACCGAATGGGCTTTTTCTCTGACATTTTCGGTGAATGTTTTTTGATACAAAATCGGCACCGGTTGAGGTATCGACGGCTGTGGCGGCGCTGCAACAGGTTTCGGTGCAGTTTCCTGTGCCACACTCGGCTTTCTTTCGCCTGCAAGCAGTTCGTCAACCGTTATGCCGAAAAATTGCGCAATTTGCGGCACTGTTGCTATATCCGGCAGACCGTCGCCGGTTTCCCATTTCGACACGGTGCGGTTGCTTATATTCAACTCCTTTGCAAGCTCTGTTTGCGACAAGCCTGCGCTTTTTCTCATTTCTGCTATAAATTTGCCTATTTTGGCGTTGTCCATATATTTAACCTCGCATTGTCGGTGTTTCGTTATTCAAATTATATCATATCGCTGTCAAAACTGCAAAGCACGCACAGCGGAAACATTCCACTCTGCGTGGATTTTTATTGAGTGCCGCCGATTTTGCCTTGATTTCCTCCTTGGTGGTTTCAGGCATTGCAGGTGTTGCCGCCGCACCCAAAATTGTCATAAGTGTTCCGGTGCTCCTTAAAATTTGTTGTGATTTCTTTGATTTTACCCTTTAAATCAGCCATATGCTTCTCCTTTTGTCTGCAATGTGCCGCAACAACTATACTATAACATTATTATTATGAAAAATCCACAATAATTGCAAAACATATCTGTAATTTTTATACAAATTGATATTTGAATCGACGATGTATAATGTTTTTTGAAGATTTGCGCGTTTTATGATATCATATTGTCAGTATTTTGTATCATCTGAAAATAATAAAAAAGGAGAAAAATTATGCTTAATTGTATTTTTGTCGGACTCGGCGGCTTTGTCGGCTCAATTCTCAGGTATTTGGTCGGTCTTATCCCAATAAAAAATCCTTCGGGCTTTCCTATAAATACTTTTTTGATTAATGTTTTCGGCTCGCTTGCAATCGGCGTCATTGCTTGTCTCGCGGCGAAAAATTCAAACCTCGATTCACGGCTGATTTTGTTTTTAAAGGTCGGCATCTGCGGCGGCTTCACCACATTTTCAACATTCTCGCTCGAAACCGCCGAGCTTGTCAAAAACGGCAGTATCGCCCTCGCCGTTCTCTACATCGTCCTCAGTGTATCCGTCGGCGCCCTCTTCGCCTTTCTTCCTCAGCTTGTGATTAAGTAAGTGTTACAAGCTAAATATTAACCGGTATAATAATTTTATATAAACGATTTAAAGAATTATATGTAAGGCAATGATTATGTCAACAACCATTAATTATTTGTAGGAATATATTAAATCAAAAGACAATCACCCCGAACTTGTCAAAGACTATTTCCTCAAATCCGAGTAGAATTGGATAAGATATAAAGTAGATGACAAAATGTTTGCAGCAATTTGCTTTGATAAGGCTTTGCACATTTGATTGAATTGTAAAAATTTTTCAGTTTTAAAAGTGAATGCGCGGCGCAAAATAAACTTGCAAGACGAAAATGATGTTATGCAAAGGCGTATGACGCAATTTGCAAAATATCATACCGCCTTTGCAGATTATGAAAAGAGAGGTGTATTCACAATGGCAAGCACAGTACCTGAGGCTAAGGAAGCACTTAACCGTTTCAAGATGGAAGCAGCTTCAGAGGTTGGTGTAAATCTTAAGCAGGGCTACAACGGCGACCTTACTGCAAAGCAGGCAGGCTCAGTCGGTGGTCAAATGGTTAATGTAATGTGTCCTGTACGAACCGTGCAATTTCAGCGTACAAATTGGGCTAAAAATAACCAACTTCAGCCGATTACATACGAATTTTGCATAGCGGTTTAGGAAAAACAACCCTCGTAAGCACCTATGTATCATAATCATATAATGATTGAGACTTACGATAAAAACCCACTGTTTTCAAGGGCTTTAAGCGTTTTTCAATTAAAAGCCAATTCAATAAAGTATAAAATAATCATCAAAATTTAAATAAGTGTTGTGTGTTCACAAAAAATGAGCCAAGAGGTATCCCCTCTCGGCTCATTTTTCAATCGGAATATTTATTATCTTCTTGAATTTTCAAAGAATGACGACAAGATTTCTTTTGCATAATTATATCGTCTTGCAATTTTTGGCACGAACGAAATTTACAAATTTATAAATCGCACATTCGCAAAAGAAAACCTCCTTTGGTACAATTTGAGTATCAAAGGAGGTTTTACTATGAATAACACATTATTTGAACAATTCTGCGGTACATATACCAAACAAGGCGATTATCTTTTTGTGCCTACAACATCAAACAATAAAAGTTGGGTGTTTGCTATCGGTGAAGATGCATAGCAAATAGCAATTAACTTTTTCAAACCAAGACAATTGAAATTCAGCACGAAATATTTGAAGAAATTACTTTCGAAATGATCATCGCAATTACAAAATACAACCTTATCTTTGAAATGTTTTCTGTAGTATCGCATTTCTTTTTCAATATCTGTAAGTTTAGTGTAAAACTCGTCTTCTTTTGCAATTCTAGCATCTCCTAAATTTTTATTTCCGGCCATTTTTTTCCTCCTTTTTATCTATTTGAATTAGAAACCTAATAAATGTGCCCGTTAAGTAGATTATATATTCTGTTTCAACACTTGCACATTTGTCATCGTGTTTTACATTTTGATTGTTGTATCTTGTATAAAAAGAGAAAAGCGTAGCGTACATATCTCTAATTTCTTTTGATATACCACATTCTTGAAGTTTTTTACCTAATAGTTCTTTTTGGTTTTCTAACGATTTTTCATTATTTAAATATTGCTTTAGAAAAAGTTCAAATGACAGTCGCATATTATCGATAATTTGTCTGGGTTGTCCGTTTCGTTGCTGCAACGATAATGCCAAATGCATTTTTTCTCTGGCTTTGGGATACAATTCTAGCCAATTCAAATTATTGTTAACTAATTTTGTGTCTAAGATTTCGGCACCGGAAGGATAGAACAAGTATTTAGATCCACGCTTATAGAGTTCGATGTTTATACCAGATAAAACAAGTGCCTCTGAAATTTTTCGTGCTATATCAGGAATTTCGATATCATATTCAGAATTCAATATGCTTTCTAATATGTAAATAAGCAACAGTTGATGAGACTCCTTCGACATATCCAATTTATTTATAAATTTATATAAACATGTCTTAGAAAAGCAAAATGAAAATGGCAAATAATCTTGATCAACATAACTTTGACCAACTTGATAGAATATTTCTCGTTCAAAACTTGACATCCAATATGAATCAAAAGATACACCATCAAGAATTACGATGATTCGATTTTTAAGTGCCATATAATTGCCAGAAATTTTTATATTCCATCTCTTTGAAAAATCATTTTGATGTTCTATTGTTTCAGATTTCTTGTTAGTTGTTGTTCCAACTTTTTGTGTCTTCTTCATTTAATCACCTTTTCGCAATGCTTCTTTTTACTGTATGCTTTAAACTAAAACTTCCCACTTACCGTATCTCTTGCCGCTTTCTCGGCGGATATAGTTTTTATTCTGTAGAGATTTCATAATTCGCTTTATCGTTGCAATGGATTTTCCGGTTTGTTCTGCAATTTCTTGCTGTTTTATTGTCTGGTTCTTTGCCACTAATTCTAAAACCGCAAGTTCTTCCAAAGTGCAATCCAAAGTATCAAATTGATACTTTGGAACTTTGGAGTTGATACTTTGGAAGGCACTTTCGTCCGCATAATCAATGTGCATATATCTGTTTTTTAACTCATAATGCGTATCTAACAAAAGATTTGAAAAGAACATTTCCAAAAACTTCGTTGTGGAATGGACGCCTTTTTGCAGGTTGTTATAATTAGCACGAACCAAAGCATTGCGAAAATACCAAGAGTTTTTCTCGAATGCGTCGTTGTTTACGCTAAAGCCGAATGTTTTCATATATTTTATCATAAATACGGCAGTTGCACGGGTGTTTCCCTCGCTGAACGGGTGAATTTGCCAAATATCCGAAGCAAATTTTGCCAAATGCTTTACAGCTTCATCTACAGACAAACCTTCATAAGAAAACTGCTTTTCGGTTGAAAAATCATAGTCCAAAGTTTCCTTAATACTGTTCCAATCCGCATAGATGACTGTGTCACCGTTCAGTACCCACTCTTTCTTTGTGATGTTGTACTGCCTGACTTGTCCTGCGTGACTGAATACGCCCTCGAACAATCTTCGATGAATCGAAAGCCACTCGGCAGGAGAGAACTGAAACGCTTTTTCTCCCAACAACTTTGCAATTCTTGCCGAAACAATGTCCGCTTCTTTGGTTTCGTTTTCCGTTTCGGTGCGTACGCAACGCTGTTCATAGTAACTGTGAATACGCTTTTGAGCCTCATCAATTGTGATTTTACCCTCGATATGCTCTTTGGCGGTGTCTAACAAATAGTCGGATGTATTCAGCCCGTCAACAGCCTGCAAACCGATGGCAGTTTGCCACGCTTCGCTTTTTTCGGATTTATCGGGTTCGCCTTGCTTTATATATTCTTCAAGTTCAAATTGCCAATTCTTGTCAGGCATATTTGCACCTCCAAAATCAATTGATAAAGTATTTAAGTACTAAGTACAGTAGAACAATAGCCACGATAATTGAAAACACAATCCATCTTACGACCTTTTTTGATTTATGTTTTGGTTGGCTAGGTTGTTTAGAATATGTATATTGCAGTTGAGCCGGTTCGTGATTTTGTGCGGATTTTGCGACAGGCTGAGGTCTTGTTGCCTTTCGGTACATGGCAAGCGGGTCGCTCCGATTCATAATTCTATCGTAAAAATCATCAAGCCATTCATCGTCTCCGGCTTCGCACATAGTTTCTTCGTAGCAATCGGGTTCGTGTACGATTTGATTCCTAATCCAACGATAGTGCTTTAGTTGTTTTAAATCATTTTCCCATCCTCTGACAAGAAAAGAACCCCGAGGATTGTTTAGCATTTCCTCTATATAGGCGGATACTCCATATTGAGTTTCAAACATTTCTCCGCATATTTTATCAAGATGCTTGTAAGATTCAATAAAACTCATATATGCCTCCGAAATTTGATTATTTATCCGCTGCAATACCGGACTTCATCCAAGCGTCAATTTCGCTGACTTTGAATTTCCAAAGGCGTCCGATTTTTGCTGCGGGCATATTTCTTCTTTCTATCCAATCAAGTACGGTATCACGGCTGACGCCAAGATATTCGCATATTTCTTTCATTGAGTACCAGCGCTCGATGTTAGAATCCATTAGATTTTCCTCGCTTTCAGATAATTACAATTGTACAAGTTTAGTATATCACACAGAGCACTTAAAATCAATGATTATTGCGGGTTTATAAGGGAAAAGCAAGAAAAAATCAAAGCAAAACGGAGCTGTTACTCGAACGGCTCCGTAAGGTTAATTATAGTTATTTGTTTTTCTTGATTCTATTCGAAAAACTGCTCTCAGGCCACTTTTCAAACTTCAAAGTTTCTTATTACGATTTCTAAAACCTTGTGTATAATCTTATCAAAGGGATATTTTAAAAGACGGCATTTTCGCAAATTATGACTTACCGCTAAAGAAGTTGAACACAACAGGAAGCGGCGAAAAAGAAAAAATAGTTTCAAAATTAAATAAACTGCTTGCATAAACATAAAAGAGTTGAGAAATTGTGTTTCTCAACTCTTTTTGTTTATAGTATAGTTCAATATTACGGTAAAATTTCGAGCCAATAGCCGTCCGGGTCCTCGATGAAATAGATACCCATTTCAGGATTTTCAAAGCAGATACAGCCCATTTCTTCGTGCTTTTTATGTGCAGAATCAAAATCATCTGCCTTAAATGCCAAATGAAATTCACATTCGCCCAAATCGTACGGCTGCGGATGTTCTTTAAGCCAAGTAAGTTCAAGATCAAAATCGCTTGAATCATTGCTCAAATAAACGATAATAAAATCGTCGGTGGTTTTTCGACTGACCTCGTGCAAATCAAGCGCATCGCCATAAAACTTAATCGACCTGTCCAAATCGGAAACATTATAGTTTTCATGAATCATTCTAAAGCTCATATTTCTTCTCCTTTTGCTGATTCTGTGTTTTTTATTCGTGATTTATACTGCGGATATTCGGTGATAAACCTATCAATCACGCTCAGCTCGTTCCAATAATGCATAGGAAAAACGGCATTGCAATCAACATGTTTCAAAAAATAAAGCATACCGTCAGCATAATGTTCCTCCTGCCTTGGGTCAAGGGGAACGAATGCAGCATCAAAATGAGCGCCCTTGATTTTGTCAATCTCTGCACGGTACATGGAGGTCATGTGGCGGTTGTCGGCTTCCGTCTCACCCTCCCAATGCCAATCGTTCAAATCACCTGCGTGGTAAATTGCGCCCTCGCTTGTCTTGACGATAAAAGCCACACCGCTGTCGGTTGAAAGAAGCGTACTAACCTGTGTGCCGTTGTCAAGAATATAGGTTTGATCGTGATAAGCAGTCGTGACTTTCACACCGGCAGGATACTTCTTTTTGCTGATATCTTTCGCCAAAACAGCCTGATAATTCGCACCTATATCATCAAGAATTTCAAAGATTTTCGGATTGAAATGGTCTTGATGAAAGTGACTGCAAAAGACGACAACTTCCTTGCTTTTGTCAAGCCTCGGCATCTCGCCTTTGTAATAATCAAAAACATAGTAGCAGTTCTCGGTTTCAACCAAAAATCCGCTGTGGTTAATGTATGTTATTTTCATAATCCACCTCTGCAAATTCGGAATTTTGAGCGATAATCAAATTTCTTCAATTCCCAAGCTTTTCAAATATTTATACCAAATACTAATCTTTGTCGTCCTCTTTTATCCCGTAGCTTCTACGAATTTTTCGCATTGCCTTAGCTTCAATTTGGCGAACACGTTCTCTTGTAATATTGAATTTTTGGCCAATTTCATCAAGCGTACATTCATGATTAAGACCTATGCCATAACGAAATTTAAGCACTTCTTGCTCTCGACATGTAAGAAGTGACAACTTTTTGTAGAGGCCTTCTTTGTCAAAATTTTTCTCGGCTAATGCAATCATATTCTCATAACCGACCCCGTTATCTGAGAACAACAACTCATTTTCTTCATTTCCCAACAATTCCTCAATACTTTCATAGGGTGCAAGGTAATCAAAAAGTCGTCTTGCCTCTTCTATACTGCACTCAAGTTTTGTTGCAATACTTTGAAAAAGTTCAATTCCAGGCTCTGTTCTATCATCAATATTCTCGAAATAATCTTCCATATTATCATAGATAGAGAAAAGTTTATCTTTGACATGAGTTGGAAAATAAACTAACGGATTCAACGTTGGAGCATCTCTCATTATGTACTGTCTGACCCATAATGGAAAGTATGATGCGAAATTTTCCTGACAGGCAGTTTCGTATTTATCTATCGATACATAAAGACCCATCATTGCATTCTGAATGGTTTCGTCTAAGGAAAGATGATATCTTTTTGCATGTACTAGTGCAATTCTCAAAGCCACTTTCATATACATTTCAAAAATACGGTTCCGAGCATATGGATTATTAAGTTTCACCTGTGGCATCAGATTCATCCATTCTCTGTGCTGCGGCGACTTTATCCCACGAATGTATTCAATGAAATCTGTGAAGGTATCGTCAATCTCCAAAACCTCTGAAAATACCGCTTCATAATCAACATTGCTTCTGTCATACTCGTCCTCTTCATCATCGGTCAAGGTATCATCACGAATAATAACACCTTTCGACAAAAGATGATCACAGATATACTCTACATCAAATAACGAAATACCATTCTCTTCAAGTACATCAAAGATATGGTCTTCGGAGATAAAACCGTGCACAGTATATTCCCGATAGAGTTTTTCTATTATATCCTCGTGCACAATTTTACCCCCCTTCGCACCTCATATGATTAATTTTTTGCTAACTGGCACAGATCAACAATGCTTTCGGTTGTAACCGAGTCGTTATATCTCTCATCGAACTCTTCCATAAAGTCATAAAGATTTGTCAAATAATCTTCAGCACTTCTTGCAGGTTCAATCAATTTTTCAAAAAGAACTTCTACGCCGCCTCTAACATAGTTTTCATAGAGTTCTTCATCAGGTATTGCCTTTTCTTGTCCATAATAACGAAAAGCCTTGTTGATTCGCTCGTTAAAATCAGGTTCATGCTTTTCATCAAGCAACATAATCAATCTATAGTTAAAAAGAAGGTTTTGCTGCTCTTTTATAAGCTTGTCCGGAAATATCTTAGTTGCATCTCCGGTTTTATCAAGTTCTGCTTTTCTTTGATATAAAAAGCCTATAATAGGAGCAACAGCATAAACATCATAGTTGGTATTGAAGAGCTTATGATGTTTATCATCATATTCCGCCGTAAGTTTTACAACATATTCAGCGTGTTTTCCTCTAAAAGAATATTCTTTATCAAACATCATTCTCACCTCGTAACCAAATTAGTTTCAAATTCGTTTTTCTTGTCAAATTCAAAACGTCTTCCAACCTTATCGCCCATATAAGTTTCCGCTAGTTCACCGTCAGTATCTTTAATAAAAATGATAACCTGCTCTGCCACCTTAGGAAGTGCATCACAAACAGTACGGATACGGGTCTTATCGAATGCAGAAAGCGGAGCATCCATCACAAGTGGATAAGGCTCAGACACAAGCATTTCGTTCTCGGGATTCTGACTCTGACGAGCCATTTTGATAACGCCGGCGATAAATGCAAAGATTACCGATATACTCTGAGCTGTAGACGTCTCAACATCCTCATTAACGCCCTCAAACTCGTTGACGATAACCTGAATGTTGTACTTCTCATCGATACTGAGAGAAAAACCGCCGTTATAAATACTCTTGAAAATTTCGTTGACAGTTTGCTCAAGTTGCTGCCTAGTTTCCGTTTCCTTTTCCTGATAAAGAGAAAGCAATATAGTGTGCATATATTGAGCATACGCCTTATAAACTTCAATCTTACGGTTGTTCTCATCCTTCAAAGAGAGTTCCTTACGTTCAGTTTCTCTGCGCTCTTTATCTCTTTCTAACAGGGCCTGATTACGGTCAAGTTCTCGTCTTTCAACAAAAAGATTACGAAGTGCTCTTTCATAGGTGCTTAAACGCGCCTGTAACTCACCAACATTTTTCATCTTTTCTAGTTTCTCTCGAATAATGTTGATTTGATTCTGATAACTGTTGTATGTATTGTCAAACTCTCTAATGAAACCAAATTTAGTAGAAATATCCTCAAAAAGTGTATCAGAACTTTTGCATCTAAGCTCACACTCACGGACGAACTGGCCTATAGATGTACCAATAGACTGTGGTGGAATAAACTCAAGCAGGTCATTTAATTCCTTGTAAGCTTCATTACCAAATTCAATATCAGCACCACAAATACATTTTTTACGTTTAATAAGAAACTCAATAGTTTTAGCATGAATATAAGGAATACCCGTATCAATCTTATCTGCAGCGGCAAGTTGAGAAAGAGCGTCGCTCATCAACTTTTTAGCAAAATAAGAATGCGCATTGTTATTGAACACTTTAAGCAATGAATCCTCACTAGAAGCTTTTTGTACAACTAGTTCTTTGGTCTTACGCACAAGTTTATCACGTTCTTTTGCAAGAATTTCACTATCCTTGTTTTGACGAATTTCTTCTTCAAGCTCTGCCTTCTTATCTGTAGCAATAGTTTCTTCTCCGTCAATGGCAGCAAGTCTTTCTTCAATAGTCTGGAGCTTTTTTTCGTACTCTTCAATTTCTTTGGTATACTGAGCTATCTTACTGTCACTCTTGGTGTCATAACTCTCGTTATACATCTTTATAACCGAATTACGGCCACCAAGATGGTCAAGCGCAGATTGAAAGGCACTCAGACCAAGAAGACTGCGAACTGCTTGTGCAAATTCAGCACTTTTTCCTTTGCGAATTTCCTTACTCATATTGCCAATGCGCTCACCGTCAAAGAAAAAATACTTTGAAAGTTCCTTTGGAAGAATTTCCTTCATGCGGAGTTCCGTTTCTCCGTCAGGAACATACTCACGTTGACCATCCGTGTTTTTGTAAGCAATCTTGAAGGTGGTCTGATTATGTCTTCTAATAGAACCAGAATTATCCTTTGAATAGAGCTGTTCCCGAATGCAAAGATATTCAATGTTATTATGTTTAAGTGCTAACTCTACACGAACTTTCTCCTCGTTTCCAGGTAGCATTGATTGTGCAGTTGCTTTGCAAAGCATAGACTTATCATCGAAGTCAGTATCCCCATAAAGGCACCATGTAAATGCTTGAGCAAGAGTAGTTTTACCGGAGCCGTTTTCACCCATAATTACGGTTACATTACGAATTGGATCAGTTGAGAAGGTGATTTCCTGTTCACCTTTGAATTGGCGGAAATCCTTCAGCTTTAACGACTTTAATAGCATTGTACTTCCTCCTCAATCATCTTTTTAATTTTCTTTGCCATCTCGGTATCATTGAACTGCTTTGTTTTGATGTTAGTTTTTTCACGAACGATTATGCGTTGCAGCATACGTTGTGCCTTTTGAACATCTATTTCAACACCATTAACTTCCATCTTTTCAGAAGCCATAACCATAATCCTCCTCTTCGTTATTCCAATTTAATTCTTGTATTCCATATGCATCTTTAATCTCATCAACAAGACTTGCAGATTCAACCATATTAACAGCAATTCGGGAAAATTCCTCAACTCTCCTCAATTCATTTTTTACAAGTGTCAAACTCCGTTTGATCTGTGTCTCAGTCAACGAGGTCACCGACTCGGTATCATATGGCAAGGTAACAAAATCATAAATTTCTGCATATTCCTTACCATCCGCTAATCTCAGCACACGCCCTCGTCTTTGTATATACTCTTTAGGGTTGGTCGTACTTGCTAAAATGAATGCCGTTTTTATTTTCGGTATGTTGACACCTTCATCAAGACATTTAATGGCAATAAGGACCTTCAATGTATCACCGGCAGAGAATTCTCGTTTGAGAATCTCCCTTTCTTCAACACTTTCCCTTGATGTAAACTGTGATACTTCCATACCGAGCTTGTTTCCAAGCAAGTCAGTTACTGCATCAATCTGTCTAACATCTTCACTGTCAACATCAGATCGATCTTGATTTTGTTCAAGACCTTTAGTCGCACCGCAATAAACAAGAATGTGTTTATCGTGGATATATGGCTGAATCACCTGTTCGAGCATTTTCAACTTATTCTTGGCACCGGCAACAATACGTGAACGCTTAAGCGCAAGCTTTTCTCCCCTGCTGCTTAACTTCATCTTGCCGTTTTCACCTTTCATAATACACTTTCCGATTTCATAACTGAGATTATCGTATGCCTCAAGTTCTTCCTCGGTAAGAGTGACAACGATAGGATAGTATTTATACTTAGTCAGTTTTTTCTCTTCAATTGCTCGGTCAAGAGTATATTCAATACACTTTTCGCCGAAGAAATCATAGAGTTTAGTTGTTCCTTCCTCGTCATTATGACGGTCGAGTGTTGCTGATAATGCCAAACGATACTTGTAATTATCATAGAGCAGACAACTTAAGTATGGTGCTCCGAAGTTGTGTGCTTCGTCTACCATTAATAATATATCTGATTTTATCTTCGCCAACTGGTTTTGAACATAGTCGGAACTGAAGGTCGCATTAGTACAAATAAAGCAGAAGAATTCCTTTCCTCTTACCTTTAACTTTTGGTCTCGAATCGCGTCCTTCAAGCGTTTTGGCCAATCCTTTTGAGAAGAATCACTATATCCAATTATTGGGTCAATGTTAAACCTTAGAATATCCTCTACCCACTGCTCAACAAGGTGTTGATAAGGACAAACTATAATTGCTGCCAACTTATAATCTATATTTTTGCTTAGGATTGTCAGGGCACCAAGTCCCGTATATGTCTTACCGGTACCGGTAGCCATATCAAAGATTCCTCTGTAATTGTGTTTCTGCCATTCGGTGATTGCTTCGTTCTGATAGTCGTGGAGCTTAAACCACTCAGGAAACTTTGGACAATATTCAGTATGAGTACCTAAATCTGTATGCAAAACAGTATCAATATTAGATGAGTATTCCTTTTTATCAATCTCAAAGTCCGGAACAGATCGTTTGTATTTCTCAATGATTTCCTGCTTTAGTTCGGGGAAATCGATTATCTTGATATTCGGCTCGGTATCATTCCAAATAGATGTAAAGGCATTTTCCTTTGCAATCACGCGATCCTCTTCGCCCTTCCAAGAGCAAAATACATCAATGGCCTCATAATTCAGCGTCATGGCAGTTGCAGATTCATTCATAGAACCTGCAAACGCAACTCGATTCCCTTTAGCATCTGTTATAATTCCCATCTTCTCATGGTACATTCCCATACGATCGGAGTCCTCTGTGAAGGCAATCTTAATATCCAAAACACCATCCGAAATAAGATTCGCCAACAAGTTGAGTCTAGCCTTTTCAAAAGGAGTCTTTCCTTCTGTCATTTCTCTGCGGATTGCCTCTTTTACAACCTGGTCTCTCATGGCGTAACCGCTTTTAATTGCTTCAACATCCTCATCAGACAGATAGGGCGATGCAACCAACTGAATTTTACCGCCATTCTTAGCAAATTCAGAAATACCCTTCGATATTTCCACCAAGCAAGAAGACGAGAAAAAGCCAACTGCTCTTTGATACTTTACTGCTTGGCTAAGCAAGGGAATATAAAAGTCCTTTGCAACACTGTCAAGCAGAGAACGATATTCTTTTTTTATATCGAGTTCTTGAAAACTCACAGTATCACACCACCTTGTGTTTGTATTTAGCTAATGTTTGAAATCTTGTTCTGTTCGATAATTTATAAAACTTTCGAAAAGAGTCAAATTGTTACCGTTATGGTCATTCGTCTCCTGCTTTGCTCTAATAAGTATTTCGTACATCTTATCATCGTCGGATACAATCTAATTAAGATCCACTTCAAATTCTCTTTCAATAAGTCTTGAATTTACTGCCTTCAATTTGCTTTTAATTGATTCATCAGACAGTAAGTATTATTCAAAATTTTCTTCTCTCATATGCTCAACTATGAATTCAATTCAATATAATCAAGCGCAGCTTCTAAAACATCAAAATCTTCATCAGAGTTAAAGTAGCTTACGCTGAATCTAACAGTTCCTGCAGGAAAAGTTCCTATAAATTTATGTGCGATTGGCGCGCAGTGAAGTCCGGTTCTGACAGCAACATTCTGTTCACTGAGAATTTGTCCTATACTATCACTACCATATCCTTCAAATAAACAAGAAACAACGCCAATCGACTCTGCATCGATTGTGTCAATAATTTTGATATTCTCATACCTAGAAAGGAGTTCAACAAGACGCTTATAATTTTTTTGCTCCTTCTCATAGATATTTTGAATTCCTGTTTTTTTAATCCATTTAAGAGATGCATTTAATCCCGCAATAGCAGCGATATCAGGGCTTGCAACCTCATATCGCTCCGGAACACTTTCAGGCAATGCTTGATTAGCAGAATCTACACCTGTTCCACCAAACAAAAGCGGTTGCGGTTTGATTGCAAAACTACTGACAACACCTGCAATACCAAAGGGTGAATACAAGGTCTTATGTCCTGCGAACACAGCAAAATCTATATCTTCACCACTAAGATCGGCATCAACAAGACCTGCCGTTTGGCACATATCAATAATATTGATTGCACCAAATTCTTTAGATAAATGACAAAGTTCTTTTATCGGAGATACCACACCGCAGACATTACTTGCATGGCTTACCACCATCCAATTCGGTTTCTTCTCAGCAAACTGATTACGAATCCTTGGAAAATTATAAGTCATTGTCGCCTTGTCAAAACAGAGAGTTTCAACCTGAATATCATATATCGACTGCAAATGATAAAGAACACGGGTAACAGCATTATGCTCAAAAGGAGAAATGTAAACTGTATATTTGTTATTAACAGGTAGACCTCTTAATACAAAGTTGATTGCCTCGGTTGCAGTATGAGTAAACACAACCTTTTTTGCAGGACAATGAGACAGTTCTAAAATCAACTCTCTTGTTTCCTGAACAAGTGCCGATGCTTTGGAAGCAAGTTTGTGCTGACCTCTTCCAACATTAACACCGCATTCCCTGTAAAACCTGTCAGTAAAATCATACACACTCTCAGGTTTTGGATATGTGGTTGCAGCATTATCGAAGTATGCTATTTTTTTTAAATCACTCATAAAAAACTCCATTAACTAAATCCGTAACATCATCTATGTTATTTAATTGGTTTAATATTTGTAATTCTTGGAACATTTTTTCTTTTTCCTTTTTTGTTAATAACGATTTGTCCCAATAATACAATATAATTAATTCTGTCAAAGATTGATTATTCATAACCATTGTTTTTCTTTGAGGATTCCATAATACATTTTTCCAAATTGGTTGGTTTAAGGCAAGAATTGTTTTAGGAAATGTGACAAAGGCTTTATCAAAAGTGCACCTCTTTTGATTGGCAAATCTAACACTTGCTTTGACAAATGGAATTAAGGCAACCGGACGAAATAATATATTTCCTCCCTCTTTGTTTCTAAATAAATGCGTATCTGCAATATCTAAATTAATATAATCTGAAACATCTTTAAAAGCCTTGCAGACACTTGTCCAAAAGTCATTGCATAAACCATAAAATGCTGAAATATCTTCGTCATTAGGTCTAATTCTAATAAACTCTTTAATTTTAGAGGTTCCTCTTAATTTTCTGTTGTCGCTGTTAAAAACCTCTCTGTCTGATAAAAATAACGACAATAATATTTTATTACACTCATAAAAAGTGATGATCGTAGTAAATGCGGTAGTATTGGTTTCTGGTATTGCTTTTGTTTTTGAATCAAGAATTCTATCATTTGAAAAAAGAATATGATTATCAATTAATTCTCTAGAGGATATAGCGATTATATCATCTTCGTCTAAAGCAATAATATCACGCATAGAAACGGGTTTTGCATACCTATTTAATGTACTAAATAAGCGTCTTGCTCTTTGCATCCCCTCTGCATCTTTTTTGTGTCCAATAAAAACAACGGGAATTTGCTCGTTAGAATATTTATCTGATGAAGACATAACTTT
This sequence comes from Oscillospiraceae bacterium, assembly GCA_003526845.1. Taxonomy (GTDB): domain Bacteria; phylum Bacillota; class Clostridia; order Oscillospirales; family Acutalibacteraceae; genus Eubacterium_R. Next base: position 9,399 of record DPVM01000001.1, on the reverse strand, counting down.
CTTGATGCCTTCCACTCTATGTTGACCATCAATTGGAAAGATTTTTTCATTTCCTGACAATTCAAGAACACCTAAACCAATATATTCGTCCAATTCATCTGTTTCTATCCTTATTTCGTGCCACTTAGGGTCACCATCATAAACAGCTAGAATAAGTGCATTAAAAAAATGCTCTTCCTGGGTTTCAATATAATGTGCAATGCTTTTATAATTATCTGAAATGCTTCTTTGAAGCATTTCTCTAAGCAAAGTAGATTTATGCAGTTCGTCGTCAATCCTCTTTACATAATCCTGAACTTGTTTAAATGACATAGTGGAAACATAATATACCCATGTTCCTATTTGAGATTTAATGGCTGGTGTTTTCATATTTTTCTCCTTTTAAAATGCAGAGCTAGTTGCTTTATTAAGAACACCAGGATAGTCGGTATTACATGGAGGAACAATAACTCTAATTAATTCCTTTTCCAATGATTTAATAAGATTATTGTCTGTCAAAGGTAAATAGCGTATATAAAGTTCTTTTCCCCAAGTTTCCCGCATAAATTCAATATCGCCTCGTGTATCTGTAACATATTCTCTAAGACGTTTTCTTAAATTCTGATATTGTGTTAATTGTACTCTCCCCACATATAATATGTACTTATGTATAGTAGGAACTATATCGGGTTTTAGGAAAAAAATATAAATTCCGCCCATATCTGCAGGAACAGTTTCAATCATTTGATTAATAGCAGTCCCGGTGTCATCCATAAATTTTATTTCTTGCCATTTGTTGGAATTGACAATATCACTTAATTCCTTGTCTACAGTATGCCAACAATCCTGCGGATTTAAAGTAAAATGCAGACTGTTGATCTTAATTGCCCTACACATATCATAAACTTCGCTCATACCACACCTTCTTTAACACAATGTTTCGAGAATTTCGATAAGAATCTGTCTTTTTTCCTGTTCGGTAATAGACTGACCCATTTCATCAATTGAATTAGTAATTTCGTTATAGAGCAGTTGGGCTCTTGTGCTATACTCACTTCTGTTAAAGGTCTTAACTATCTCTCTGCCCTCACTATCAGTTGTAATCAACTTATAAGAATCAGCAGCAGAAGTTTCGCCAATAATCTGTGAATCATAATCTTCTATAGCCTCTTTAAATACAATCAAATCCTTAATAAAGGTTGAGATAGTGCCTTCATTCCAATCCTCAACTCTTAAAGCCGTAACTGCTTTAGCAAGACGTTGAATAAAGGTAATCTCGTCATTGGTGATTGTCTTCATCAAATCAAGAATCTGATTTTCATTATTAGCGAAAAGATGTTGTATAGTAGTGTCCTTTAAAGAAGAATACCAATCCTGAATAATGGAAGTTAGCGAACCTCTTACTTCCTGACTCTTAGGTGTAAATATAATCTTTACATCAGAAACAAGGGATTTATTCAGGGCAACAATAGCACTATCATATTCCTTCTTAGTCTGAGTAATATTATCCACTACATCAGCACTGAACTCTTTAAATCCAAAGAGTACGAACACCTTTTCAAACAGATATTCTCTAGGATTAATGTCAAGTTGCTTCAGACTACTTACAAACTTACGGTGACTTGCAGAAATAGTCTTAAAATTTTCATTTCCCTTATAAATCTTTGTCATTTCCTTGGCATACTTAGGCAAAGACATATACCAACGGTTCATTGCAGAAACTATATAAGCAAAACTATTATATACCTTCTCTTGTTCGTGAATATGCTTTTCAAACAATTGCTCTAGTTGAGAAAGATATAATGATTTCTCTTCGTTCCAATTTTCAAGAACTACAGAATAGTTGCCAGGATTCTCATTTATACCGTTAAGTAAATCTGCAGTTATCTTTTGTTCCATATTACCCTTTTTAATAACGAGGTTGCTATGGTTCAAATGGATAACAACTGCGATATAAATTGGAATCACACCTATCTTCAATCCTATACCATATTTGGGGTGAGTCAAACGCTCATAAAGAACGTCAAAATTCTGTTCACCGTTCACTCCCGCATCCACAAAGAAACTTTGGATTGTATGAAGCATATACTTCATATTATCATCTTCTGGAGCAATAATGATTTCAGGTGCTTCGGTAATATTCTTAATAACTCCGGTCTGAACAAGAGTGCTTCTCATAATTGAAACATCCTGTCCGGTTCCAGAAAGTCCAAGATTTGGTTCAAGTTCAGTGCTCAGCAGTCCTTTAAGTAGTTTTGCCCTGCTGTTAATAGCCACTGTTGGCAGAATGTTTTTGTTGATAGATTCATTATTAATAATCGGAGCGTGTGGATAGACTTTCTTACAAATTTCAGAGAGAAGAGCTGACATCTGAGCCTTACGGTAGATGGAAACCTTTTTGCCAACATGGTAATAATCAGCACCATCGGTTTCAGGTCGAGCATAAGAAAAAATGAACGAACCAATCACTTCTTCAAGATCATCAATATAAATCTCATATTCATCTTTCAAAAGTTCATCGTCTACAACTAGATCTTTAAGTTCACAAACCGCACTATATTCAAAGGCAACCTTCTCAATATCTGTAAACTTCTTAGGTAAGCAGAATACAACTCTTTCCTCGTATATACCAGATATAATCTTATCTTCGATCTTTGCAATATCTTCCTTATTCTCGGGAATAACTGCGTATATCACACCATCAGCCAACGTGTCCGATATTTTTACAGACCAATCTTCTGTGGACCAAAATTCCTTACTATCAATGAAAAGAAAATCAAAATAACGTGTTATCTCGTGCTCATCGTTGTATCTGGTTGGATACATATAACTGTCGAAAGAAGAGTTATTAAAAACATCCTTTACTCTTAAAGTTGCCTTATTACTCTCTATTCTTTTTTCAATTTCACCAGGAACATCAACACCGCTGCTCTCTTTGAGTTTCAAGTAGTTATTGCTTCTCTTGAGATAAACGATGCAATCCTTGTTTATAAGTTCTTCAAGTGCATTGCTGATTTCCTTTGTGTCTTTAACACTCTCGCAAAAGGCATCAACAATGATGTCGTATACAGGAGGCAATTTCTCATACTGCTCAACTATATAAATTAAGGAAATGGTCTTGATAATTCTCGCGTGAATAGAATTTGCGTCAAGCTTCTGTAGAATATTAGAAGTAAGCTTATATATTTTATGAATTTCACTGGTATAAACCTCTTTTCGAAAAAGAGGTTCAAAATAATCATATAGATAATCAGGCGTCAATAACGGAAACTCTCCATCTGCACTCTCAAGGAAAGACGACAGAGTATGTCTTTCCTGAGAGGACAAGAAGGTAAACAAGGTCCTTTCATTTTGAGCAACCTTTTCGGAAAGACGCGGCAGAATAAAAGTCGATACCGGATGCAAAGGATAACAACCGTAAATAGCAGAGTTTACGCCGTCAATATCCTTACCGTCAATCAAACCGTTTGCAATATAGCGTTCCTTAAGATCTTCAAACTGTAGCTTGTGTTTAGATACAAATTTCTTCCAGAAACCAGGTTCCTTCTTAATAACAGCAGAAATAACCTCATACATCTGAGCAAAGTTATTGTGAAGTGTCGTATGCTTGAAGCGACCTGATACACCTCTCCAACCGTCTACCTTTTCTTTAGGGAGGTTGTTATCGATATAATTTGATATATCCTTATGGCAAATTAGCATAAGGTGCATCTGCTTTTTACCACTGCGAACACATTTCTCGGCAAAATCTTGCAACAGTTTAATATCGCTGATTGTGGCGTTTCCTATGCTTGATTCAAGATATTTACTGAATTCATCGTAAACAATATAAACACCGTCATACCCAATCTCACATAGCTTGTCAACAACCTTTTCGTAAAGCTCCACAACATCAAAACCAAGAAAAGGATTAAAACTACTACCGGAAGTTAGGCTCGGATATAATTCGATAAATCTCTCGTATGCCTCAACATTGTATTCTTTCAAGGAAAGAATGAACTGTTCAATAGGCTCATTTAAGGATTCTAAAAGTTTATTGTAAGTTTCAGGATAATCGTTCTTCCAACTTTCAATTGCATTAACAGAAGCCATAAAATGAGTTTCTGGCATAATATCGCTGAGATTTTCGTCATCAAGTGCCTTTTGCAAAGCAAAAAGAAATGACTGAGTAAGGCTTGCACTGCTGCCTCCGACAACAATCGGAAGGAACTTCCTATCGCTGTCAATAAACTCATTCGTATAGTCGTAAAGTTTCGGATTACATATCTTCATCTTTTCGAGCAAAGCAGCAAAAAGGGATTTGTCTTTTTTATAGAGAAGAGAAAGCAAAACGAGAATAATATGAGACTTTCCACGACCATAGGCACCAATAAAAATTCTTGCTCTTTCAGTAGAATTCGGTGCCGTACTTAGCAGAACATCCTCAATGATCTCAAGAGAGGACATAGTAGGAATAAATCTGGAAATTTTATCCGTATTATTTAAATCATATGCGATATTAACAGAAGTCTGAAAACCTTTCGCTACACTTATTTTATCATTAAACATGGTTACGATCTCCTGTCATTATTTATTGATTGTTTTGTAATACTCTTCAACACACTCAAGGAAAGTCATCGGCTTAGTAATGCGAATAACATCTAGTCCAGCTGTACGAACGACCTTGATGTATCCCATCAATTCAATTTTGTAGAGTAATGTGGTCAATGTAATTATATCAAGATTAAATATCTTACCAGCATTACATACATCATTCTGAATTGCGGAAATCTTAATTTCCTCTTTGCCGTTAGCTTGATCGAGAATAATAGCAAGAAGAACTAGAGGATGAAGAGTATCTTTCTTAGGAACGGATTTCTTATAAAGCTTTTCCTTTCGGTTACTGATGTCAATCAGTCTGAGTTCACCAAGAGGACAATCGATATTGCTCTCCGGCTGAACTTTTTCAGGAGAAGATTTTATACGAGGTACATATGTGTTGATGATGCAGTTATAATCATCTTCCAAAGATCTTTCAGACACTTCTTCTCCATTTATCATAATATAATTAGAAAGTTGTTTAACAAAATCCTCTTTATTAAACTCGCTTTGCTTAAACTCATTGTAGAAAAAGTACCAAGCAGTAGCCTCGTTTTTGTTCGACGCAAGTTTATAGTGCAGAAACCAAAGTGTACCCATTTCTTCAATATAAGGATCATTATTGAAAACAACCTCACCGAAAGGCGTAAAACTCTGCTTCCTTTTGCCGGTATTAGGTTCAACAGTCAGGTCTACTGCCTGTAGCCAATATCTCAGTGCTTTTACCATATTTGCACCGATTCCGAGAATATCCATAGGATTACCTTTTGAACCCATAAATACCGTTGGATCAATTCTCACATTTCTCATACCTTTATTTAACCATCCTTTACGTATAAAAAAGGTATCATGTGCTCTAAACTTCATATTCTTGCTCCTTTAGTCCTTAGTTTTCAGGTAACGGTCCATCAGGCAACCACCATCTAAGTACTTTGCAGTAACACACATCTTGCATCTTTTGCATTTCTTATCATTGATGTAATAGGTATCACCAATAATAGAGATGGCACCGAATCGACAAAGAGACTCACATTTTAAGCACTTACGGCAAGCATTAAATTTTCTGATCTGATAACTGATCATTCTCTGCAGGTCATCGTGCTTTGCTACATTCATCGTTTTAACTTTTACCGCATATTCAAATCCATCCTGAGAGAAGGGTTGAATTGAAATAATCGGCATATTAGTCTTTATGTCTACAACAATTGTTTCGTTGATTAACTTGCGACCAAGTTCTGGGGCTATTCTTCCAAATGGTGTAAATAAACCAATAAGACAATCATCTACCGGTCGCTTCAGTTGATATACTTTAGCATTTTCTTCGGTTGTGCAGTTGGTAAATTTGATTTTTACATCAGATGCCGCCGCAACTCCGTTACCACCCTGACGAGCTTTCCACTTGCCAGAGTCGATATACTCTTCGGGGTCGGGTTTTCCAATTCGATTCGCAAAATCAATCAGGAAATTATGCCACTTCTCATACTGCTCAGGCATATATATCCTAGAAAGAAATTCTGCACGAATGTTATTGTTTGGACAACACCAACAGCCTACTCGGTCATATCCCAAACGATATGCATCATTAAAATCAACTTCTTCACCAAGAAGGTAAAGCCAAATATCAATATCTTTCCAGAAGAAGATAGGCGTTGCAACCGTCTGCTGCTGAATCTTAGTAGACTCAGCATTATCTTCTATTCGGTTGTATTTACTTCTGCTTACGGATTCGCATTTGCGAATACCGTAGTAAGTCAGAATATTCTTATCTCTGTAAAGGCTTGTAATAACGCGGGAAATAGGCCCTGTCTTAAACATAAAACAGCACCAACGAAGCATTCTCGCTGGAGGTCCAATGTCCTCACAGACATCATAGAAATTCTGCTCTTTATTTTTGGCAACCTTAAAGATGGCCTTAGGATTATTCTTCTTAAATCGCTCAGCATACTCAATCGTGAACGGAAACTCGAGAGTGGTATTACCAAAGATATGTACAAGGCTCGGATCCGAAAGTGCTTTTACCACTAAATCAGCAGTTACCGTAGAATCCTTACCACCAGAGAATGACAAAACAATGTTTTCACGAGGGTATTTAGCCGCTGACTCCTGAATAAATATATTTGCTTCATACTTCAGGTAATCAAGACGACATTGGTTTGCTCTGATAAAAGTTGTTATGTTCTTATTAAAAAAATCGTAGTTATTCTGTTGCTTGTATTTTTCGAGTTGTTCTCTGATATACGTAGCTGAATATTTCTTATACCACGCAGCAGTTACAACCATAGGTTTTCCATCTATATAATAGCGATTGTTTGATGCCCATACGCTTTTATTGATATATGAAAGTGGCTTATCCAAGAGAATTTCTAAAAGTAAACGCTCTTCAGGAAATACTGGTCTTAAGTCTGCAGCTAGGTACGATGTCTTACCACCACAAACAGGACAAGTATCACGGTCAGCACCGTTTACTGCTTTGATAAGCGGAACCTTACATTTATCGCACCAATGCAGTTCATAGGGAATATCTTCCTCAGTCTTTATTCCGCAAACACTACAAACTTCTTCATCGGTTTCCCTATTACAATTCTTGCACCACACCAATAATCACCTCCATTCTAACAACATCACATTCTATGTCCATTTCATCGGACATCGTGACTAGTTAATAATCTTTAGTCTTATTTATTTGTTCTATTGCATACAGTGGTAGATTCAAAAGCCAATCCTCTTTTTTATAATCAGCCATTGAAGTTCGAACAGATAATTCAGGCTCAAATCTTTCTCGATAAGTTTTGAGGCTTTTTGCTCTAAGATTTGTTTCGGCTTTAACTTCAATAGGGATGATTTGTTCACCGGTATCGATGACAAAATCGATTTCGCACGAGCCCCTGTCATTGGTATAATAGTAAATGCCTAAATCTTCAATGGTTTTTAATTGCTGGCAAACATACTGCTCAGTCAAAGCCCCTTTAAATTCAACAAAAAGGTCATCACCGTCAAGAAGTGTACGCTGATGAAGCCCTGTCATGCAGCCGAGGAGTCCCACATCGACTATGAACAGTTTGAATGCTTTCAAATCCTCATAGGCTTTTAATGGAATGCCTGCTGCATTTACACGACTGACCTTATGCACAAGTCCACAATCTGAAAGCCACATAATTGCAGTTTCATATTCTCTTGCTCTGCTTCCTTCACGAACAAGTCCATAAATGAATTTCTTATTCTCTCTTGCGAGCTGCGACGGGATACTATTCCACAGCATACGAATTTTTGGGACAATCTCATTCGGTGCGTGTTTTGAAAAATCTTGCTCATATGCTGCAAGGATTCTTTTCTGAATCGTACGAACCTCATTGAAATCTTTACTTTCGGCAAAACTTTGAACAGCTTCTGGCATTCCACCGACAAAATAGTATTGTTTCAGTGCATCAATATAGGTTTGCTTGAAATTTGTGATCATTTCAAAATCTTGCTTTTTCAAAAGCTTTGCAAAGCGTTCATTACCGGTTGCCATTAAAAACTCACTAAAAGAGAGAGGATAGAGTTTTAAAAAATCGACCTTACCAACAGGAAATGAGGTGCCCTGATGTAAAGCAATTCCTAAAAGAGAACCAGCGCATACAATATGATACTGTGGAGCATTCTCATAAAAATATTTAAGAGAAGCAAGTGCTTTCGGCACTTCCTGAACTTCATCAAAAATAAGTAAAGTATTGTCCGAATCAATTTTGCGTCCAGCATACAATTCCAGCCCTAAAATCAAGCGATCTGTATCCAAATCGACAGCAAACAAATCCGCCATTCTCGTATTTGAATCAAAGTTGATGTACACAGTATCCGAATAAGCTTGTTTACCGAACTCTTTCATAAGCCAAGTTTTGCCGACTTGTCTCGCGCCTTCAATAATCAACGGCTTGCGTCGTTTACTGTTTTTCCATTTATACAATTTTTCAATCGCAATTCGGTACATACTGCACCTCCATAATATAAATCAATATTAGTATATCACTATGTGCCAAAAAATGCAACGATTGTTTGAATGTCAAAGCCGATTTTTACACCGAACTTAGTGGAAATGCAGTGAAAAAAGTTTATTTATATAAATTCCGCTTAACTCATTTGTCTTGCTTGCCAAAAAAATTTATAAATTTTTTCCAAAAACACATCAACAAAACTTGAATTTTTCTCCGTATTATAGAGGGGTATTTTTTTCTTTGGTGAAATCAAATGTAAACAAGGTGTAAAGAATTTTGCAAAACACCCGAACAAAATGGAAATTTTTTTCTGTATAGTAGAGGGAGTTTTTTGAACGGTGTTTTTCTTTTGGTTTTCACTCAGCAAAATATTCTCTCGAATAATTTGAAAGGAGGTTTTCGTATGCGTAAAAATTGCAACGGGCAATTTTTTCTTTTGCCAAACAGAATTTTTGATGAACGTTTATCGCCAAACGAATTCATTGTTTATTCTTTTCTCGTTCGGGCAAAGGATTCAGCGGGGCAAAGTTTTTGGTCGGTACCGATGATTGCGAAAAGCTGTTCGATGTGTGCTTCTACTTGCAGAAAAGTTTTGCGTTCGCTGGAAAGCGGCGGGTACATAACTATCTCGAAACGGTTTATCGGCGGCGAGCAAAAGAGCAATCTATACACGGTCAACAAGATTTAATGCACCGTGCTTTAGAGTTTATCGGCAAAGAATATGAAAGGCTTTGATTTTGAAATTTTATGATTTTTGAAACGAAAATCTGCAGCTTTTGAGTGGGTTTTGAAGCGAATTTCAAGCCGTCGATTTTAAAGCAGGATAAAGGGATATGATTTTCGGGCTTTGAAATGCCCGAAAACGCCGTCC
>DPVM01000012.1:396-47254 GCA_003526845.1 Oscillospiraceae bacterium | reverse complement strand
ACCTTTTTGTTTAGGTTGCATATCAAGTAAATATTATTTTTAATAAATTAAACATTTCTAATCCAAAACGCAAGTTCTGAAAGTTCCTCACCGCTTAACTCTCTTGAAAATTTAAGACGAACAATATCCCTGCCGTTTTTACTGATGCTGACATTATGATCCGTATGCTGGGTTACGATAAATCCGTTTGCCATGAGTGTTGACATAATAACTTCTCCTTGGTATGTTATATTAAATCTTTAAATACTTTAACAGCAACGCCTTGAATATAAAGGTCGTCGTAAACAATTATATCATCGAGTTCATCATTCTCAGGATGAAGAATGAATCTGCGGTTGGCGGAGTCACGATAAAATCGCTTAAGCGTTGTATCCTCGCCGTAGAGAGCTACAACAATATCGCCGTTATCAGCCGTGTTTTGCCTGCGAATAAGGACCATATCGCCGTCATCAATGCCTGCATTAATCATTGACTCGCCGTTTGCACGAAGAATGAAAAATTCGCCGTTACCTACAAGTGAAACAGGCAGGCTGAAATATTCGGTAATATTCTGCTGAGCGAATGTAAGCGGGCCGCACGATATATCACCCACAACACCGACATTTACGCATGAAGTTTCGTATTTTTCGGTTTCAGATGTTTTAATGCTTCGTCTGCCGTCATACTCTATCTCGCCGCAGTCACGCAATCGTTCAAGATAGCGCTGAACGGTTGATTTGCCGACATTGAAATGAGCGGCAATTTCGCGTATAGACGGCGAAACACTGTTTTCAAAAAAATATTGCTCGGCATATTCCTTTATATCCGACAAAAGCTGTTGATTCACTGGCATTGTGTAACCTCTTTTCCGTGTGGGACATCGTGTCCCATTGCTTATATTATAGCATAAAAAATGAATTTGTCAACACATTTTGTAACGCTTTTGTAATAAAAATGAGGGCGCCACTTGGGGTACACTGCATAAGGAAGTAATTGGTTTAAGCTTTCTAAATTTTGCCCATTGCACTATAAAAAAATATGCCAATACACAAGTATTGGCATATTTTTGTTAATGCACACTGAACGAATCAGTCTATCAATTTTCTCTTATCAATTACTCTGACAGCCTTGCCCTCACTGCGAACAATGCTCTTTGGCTCAACAAGATGAACTTTAGGACTGATGCCGAGCATGGTTTTAATTGCAACGGTGAGTTTCTTTTCCATATCCTGGATTACGTTTGACTTATCTGCAAACTGCTCCGGAGTGAGCTCAATGTTGATATCGAGTGTATCGTTGTTATTAATACGGTCAACAATAATTTGATAGTTAGGAGTATATCCCTTGTTGAGAAGAACGGTTTCGATTTGGCTCGGGAAAACATTAACTCCGCGAATGATAAGCATATCATCGCTTCTGCCCATCGGCTTGCTCATTCTAACATGAGTTCTACCGCAAGAGCATTTTTTTCTTGAAAGAACACAAATATCACGGGTTCTGTATCTGAGCAGCGGAAAAGCTTCTTTATCAAGCGATGTGAAAACAAGCTCGCCCTTTTCACCCTCCGGCAAGACCTCGCCGGTTTCAGGGTCGATAACTTCGGCATAGAAATGATCCTCATTAATATGCATGCCTGTTTGCTCGCTGCACTCAAAAGCAACGCCCGGACCGCTTGTTTCTGTAAGTCCGTAAATATCGTAGGCTTTAATGCCCAAGCTCTTTTCGATATTGCGGCGCATTTCCTCTGTCCAAGGCTCAGCTCCAAAGATGCCGGCTTTAAGTTTATTATCCTCCGGCTTATAACCCTTTTCGGCAAGTGTTTCGCCAATATATGCAGCATATGACGGTGTGCAGCAAAGAATTGTTGCATTCAAATCCATCATAAATTGAATTTGTCTGTCTGTATTTCCGGATGACATGGGAAGTGTGAGACAACCTACTTTATGTGAGCCGCCGTTGAGACCGGGACCGCCTGTAAACAAACCGTAGCCATATGCAATCTGACAAACATCCTCTTTTGTACCGCCTGCTGCAACGATAGCTCTTGCGCAACAATCCTCCCAGAGATTAACATCGTTTTGCGTATAAAAAGCAACGACACGTTTACCTGTTGTTCCGGAGGTTGATTGAATTCTAACACAGTTTTTAAGGTCGGTACCGAGAAGTCCGTAAGGATAAGCCTCACGAAGATCGGCTTTTGTTAAGAATGGAAGTTTCTTAATATCGTCGACACTCTTTATATCCTCAGGTTTAACGCCTTTTTTATCCATCAAATCTCTGTAATAAGGGACATTTTTGTAAACATGCTTAACCTGCTTTACAATTTTTTCATTTTGAATTTTTCTGATTTCTTCCGGCGAAGCTGTTTCAATTTCAGGCTGAAAGTAGTTTGGCATTGGTTAAATTCTCCTTTGATTATAAGTTATATCCGTTCTTGAATGCTTTAAGATTGACATCTACAAACTGTGGCTTAACAGTACTCTTGATTGCCTCAATCCATTTTTCGCAATCGATATGGAAATATTTGGCAAGTCTGCCCATTAAAACAATGTTGACAGCCTTCGTTGTGCCTGCATCCTCTGCGAGAGAGAGCGCGTCGATTTCATCAACAAAAACGCCTTTGCTTTTAAGCTCGTCAAGAACATCAAAAGGGTATTCAGCCGCACCTGTGATAACCGGCATCGGGTCGATTGTTTGTGAGTTAACTATAATTTTTCCGTCTTTTTTAAGACAATCGACATATCTTGCAGCCTCAAGCCTTTCAAACGAAACGATATAATCTGCCTCACCTTTTGAAATAACGGGAGAATAGACCTTGTCACCGAAGCGAACATATGTAACAACGGAGCCGCCTCTTTGGCTCATTCCGTGAACTTCACTTACCTTAACATCATAACCCTCGTTTGTTAAAAGAGCACCTAAAAGCTTACTTGCAAGCAAGCTGCCTTGTCCGCCTACACCGACAATCATTATGCTTTTTGTTTCCATAATTATCTGTCCTCCTTCTCGATTGCGCCGAGTTTGCACATTTGAGTGCAAACATCACAGCCAACACACTGTGTGAAATCAACTTTAGCCTTTTTATCCTTAAAGCTGATTGCAGGACAGCCTATTTTCATGCACATACGGCAACCGACACATTTATCCTCATTAACCTTAACGGGAGATTTAGCCTTAACATATTTAAGGAGCATACAAGGTCTGCGTGAAATAATTACAGACGGCTCGTCAACAGCAAGCTCCTCAAGAACTGCCTTTTCACACTCTGCGATATTGTAAGGGTCAACAACACGAACACGGTTGATACCGATTGAGTGGCAAAGATTTTCAAGATTAACAGCGGCAACCGGCTCGCCTTTGAGAGTATATCCCGTAGTCGGATTTTGCTGATGACCTGTCATACCTGTAATATGGTTATCAAGAATGATAACAGTAGAATTTGATTGATTATACGCAATATTAACAAGTCCGGTCATACCCGAATGCATAAATGTTGAGTCGCCGATAACACAAACCGTTTTATGCTCGTTTTCAGGTCCGCCTGCCTTATTAAAGCCGTGGATACCCGAAACAGACGCACCCATACAAAGTGTTGAATCAAGCGCAAAAAGCGGAGCGGCGCTGCCGAGTGTATAGCAACCTATGTCGCCGAGAACTGTGATTTTATGCTTTGAAAGTGTATAGAACATACCTCTGTGAGGACAGCCTGCGCACATAACCGGAGGTCTACCCGGAACAGGAGTGTCAAGCTCAACGCTTTCGGGAACATCAAGACCGAATGCCTTGCGGATTGTTGTTTGATTATATTCGCCGATAGGTGAGAACATTTCCTTGCCGATGCAATCAATGCCGATGTTTTTTAAATGGCTTTCGATAATGCCGTCAAGTTCCTCAATAACATAAAGTTTGTCAACCTTTGCTGCAAAATCTTTGAATAATTTATTCGGGAGAGGATTAACAATACCGAGCTTAAGAACACTTACAGTATCGCCGAAAACCTCTTTGACATACTGATAGCATGTGCCTGAGCAAACAATACCGATTTCTGTTCCGCCCATTTCAACTCTGTTAAGGTCAGTAGTTTCACCGAGAGCGGAAATTTTCTTTGTTCTTTCTTCAACAAACGGATGGCGGCGAACCGCATTTGCTGGTGCCATTATATATTTTTGAGGATTTTTCTCGTACTCGGGAAGTTCCTTCTCTACTCTGTCGCAAAGCTCGACAGTGCTTTGTGAGTGTGCAATTCTTGTGCACATACGAACGATAACCGGAGTATCGTATTTTTCTGAAATTTCATATGCCTGCTTAACAAATTCCTTTGCTTCGGCAGAATCGGCAGGCTCAAGCATAGGCACCTTTGCGGCAATGGCATAGTGTCTTGAATCCTGCTCGTTTTGTGATGAGTGCATAGCCGGGTCATCAGCTACGAAAAGAACAAGTCCGCCATTGACACCTGTATAAGACAATGTGAAGAGCGGATCTGCGGCAACATTAAGGCCTACATGTTTCATGGCACACGCCGTTCTTGCACCACGAAGAGATGCGCCAAACGCTACCTCAGTGGCTACCTTTTCGTTTGGTGCCCATTCGCAGTAAATATCATCGTATTTTGCGGCAAATTCCGTAATTTCCGTTGAGGGTGTGCCGGGATAGCTCGAAACTATTTTGACACCTGCCTCATAAAGTCCTCTTGCAATGGCTTCATTGCCGAGCATTAGCTTTTTCATTAAATATTACTCCTTCAAATTCAATATAAAAGATTGCATAAAGCAATTAAATAAAAAAATAATACAGTGTGTTTTAAAGCACACGAAAATGTGATATAATAAATCCCGAAAAAGGAGATTTATATATGACTATAATAGATACACATACCCACACATTTCCCGATAAAATCGCGGATAAGACGATAACCCTTTTAGAGAAAAAAGGCAATGTGCGCGCATACAGGAAAGGCACACTTGACGCGTTAAAAGAATCAATGAAAAAATCGGGCATTGATTACAGTGTTGTTTTGCCTGTTGCGACAAAGGCGAGCCAAGTTGATACTATCAACAAATTGTCCGCCGAAATCAACGGTGTTGACAATATATATTTTGCCGGAGCAATACACCCCGACAGCGAAAACATTGAAGAAATCCTTGATTATATAAAATCAATCGGATTATTCGGCATTAAAATTCACCCTGATTATCAAGGTGTTCGCTTTGACGATGAAAGATATATAAGAATTATGAAAGCCGCGGCACAGCGCGATTTGATAACAGTAACGCATGCAGGAATAGATGTCGGTTATCCCGATGACATACACTGCACGCCGGATATGGTACTCAATGTGCTCGACAAACTCAAAGGCATTATAGACAACAAGCTTGTGCTTGCGCACATGGGCGGCTTCGGTTTGGCAGGTGAGGTTTTGGACAAACTTATCGGAAAGCCGGTATATATGGACACAGCCGCTGTTTTAAGCTATTATCCGTACAAATGCCGTGAAATAATCAAAAGACACGGAGCAGACAAAATTTTGTTTGCGACCGACTCGCCATGGGCAGACCAAAAAGAATTTGTGGATATTATAAATTCAATGGATTTCACCGATGAAGAGCTTGAAAAAATATTTTACAAAAACGCTGCCGAATTAATGAAAATTAAAGTATAGTTCAAAAACTATCCAAAGTATTATACAATATTAAATCGGCAAAATCAATCAATAATTAACAAATATTATTTTAAATAATATATATTCATATAAAGAAATACAATTTACGACAAAAAAAGAGTTCGGCAGTGCCGAACTCTTTAATATTTTTTATTTTATACTCTTGTCAACTGCTTATATTCTTTGAGGTATTCATCTGATGCCGGGTAAGTCATATCATATTTTACTGTTATTTCAGCATTCTTATTTTTAATAATAGTAATGTTAGCATGAGTAACGGCAATATGAGCTACTTCATGGAACTCGGCATTAGTAACTTCGTTTGTTTTAGGATCAATTGTAACTGTAGCGGTACCGCCATAGTAACGAACTTTGATATTAGAACTTGCATCACCTTCTGCCCATGTGAGAACAGTAATGCTCTTTACGGTCGCAGTGATATCACCGAGAGTAGTGAAGACATTGCCCTGAGAGTCTTTACCCGGAGTAGAAAGTTCTGTCAATTTCGGTTGAAGTGTGATAACAACTTTTCCGTCTTTTTCAGCAACATTTGCAGCGAGCAAATCATCTGCCTTAAGTCTTGAAGTTGCAAGCAATGCTCCGTCATCATCTTTATCATCTGCCGGATTGCCTGCTCTTGACGGAGAAAGTCCGTTTAATCCGTGTGTAAACAAACCGTTAACAATACCCGGAACCAATCCATCAATTGTTTTATTGCTTGCTCCGTCAATAAGAATGTTTTCAACCTTAAGGGCATCGCTTCCTAACAATTTATACAATGTAACTGTTTCGCCCTGAGCGTTTTTATATTGTGCTTTTAATGATTTAGTATAGTCGTATGCCTTGTTGTAATATGCAACAACATCATCAACGGAATCAAACTTTTGACCTGCATATGTGCCTGCCTTGAACTCGTCGATAACAACCTCGTCCTTAATTGTGTCGGATGATGTTGCGGCAACGGGAACCTTTGCGGAACTGAGGCCGATAATAAGACCGCCTGCAACGATTGCGATAATTAAAAGGATAAATAATACTTTATTGAATTTATCCAAACCGGTTTTTCTCTTTGCTTTCGCCATAATTAATTCTCCTTACGAAGTGAAATAGAAGTAAACTTCACACATTTACTTCTATATAATACATTAATTCGTTGACAAATTCAACATTTTTTTTAAAATTTATTAAAATATATGTTATAATGTATTAAAAACATATATAAGGACAGCTTAACAAAATGGAAATTAAACCGATTGCGATAATAAAAAATGACTATGACAGCAAGTTTGCTGTGCCGCGCCAAAGCGGAATAGCCGACAAAATAATGTCACAAATAGTATTTGAAAATGAATTTGCCGACGAAAACGCAATAAGAGGAATTGACGGATTCAGCCACCTGTGGCTGATTTGGGGATTCAGCAAAAACATTAAGGACAAACAAAATTTAACAGTGCGCCCTCCCCGACTCGGCGGAAACGAACGCGTCGGAGTTTTTGCAAGCCGTTCGCCTTTCAGACCGAACAATTTGGGATTGTCAAGTGTAAGGCTTGAAAAAATCGAGTATAACGGCGGCAAGCCGATACTGATTGTTTCCGGCGCGGATTTGATAAACGAAACGCCGATATATGACATCAAGCCGTATATCGCCTACACCGACAGCCATACCGACGCAGTCTGCGGATTTGTCGACAAGACGGAGTTTTACACACTGAATGTCAAATTTACCGAGGGAACATTAAGCAAAATCGCACCGCAAAAGGCGGAGGTACTGAAAGAAATTTTGTCAAACGACCCCCGCCCTGCTTATGACAGAGAAAACGAAAGGATATACGGCTTTAAATTTGCACACCGAGAGATTAAATTCAAGGTGGAGGGCAAGGAATTAACCGTATTGAGCATAGAAAATGAATGATGATAAAATGCTGCAAAAGCGAATGAATGAACTTTCGCTCAGAGCATATGAAAAAGGATACAATACCTATTCCGATTTTTTAAACTTAAACGAGATAAGCGAGTTGAAGAAATCGGACGCGTTTTCAAACTGCGAGCTTTACGGAGGATACGACAATGCCGACAGATGCGTAGCAGGATTCGGATAT
Organism: Oscillospiraceae bacterium; assembly: GCA_003526845.1. GTDB lineage: Bacteria > Bacillota > Clostridia > Oscillospirales > Acutalibacteraceae > Eubacterium_R. The sequence goes on along the minus strand of DPVM01000012.1, from coordinate 39,517 downwards.
GAACATGATAAAAGCAATTACCCCATAAAATGCATAAAAATAGCACCCGTCAGGCAAAAGTTTGCAGATGAGCTGAATCACAGAGATTTTTTAGGCTCACTGATGAATTTGGGTATTAACAGGAGCACACTCGGTGACATTGTAATATCGGACAATACGGCATATTTGTTTTGCTTGAGCAATATTGCCCAGTACATTTGCGAAAGTTGCGACAGAATAAAGCACACAACGGTAAAATGCGAAATACTCGATAGCACGCCGGAGGTTGCAAACAAAAAACCCGAAAGCGAAGAATTTATTATTTCGTCGCAAAGAGTTGATGCAGTTATCTGCGCGGTATTCAAACTGTCGCGCAACCAAGCGACACAGCTTGTCAATCAGGAAAAAGTTTTTATAAATTCAAAGGCGGCATACAAGGAATCGCTGATTCTGAAAAGCGGCGACATTGTATCCGTCAGAGGTTTCGGCAAATTTGTTTTCGGCGAAAAAATCAAAGAAACAAAAAAAGGAAGATCGGTTTTTGAAATAGGAATATATAAATAAATGAATACACACAATAAAAACGCCTGTCACTTGTGACAGGCGTTTAATATATTTTGGCTTTAATTTACTGAAAGGATTTTCCAGCTTGTGCCCATTTTAACAACAATCCAAACGGAATTTTGCACCTTTTCGTTTTTAACGTAACGCACATTGAGTTTAACCGCTTTTTTGACCTTAGACGAATTAAAATACTTAGTTGTATCAAGTTTTTCGGTATAAAACGCCTTAACAAGCCTTTGCGAGCCTTCAACGGCAGATTTCACCTCATCGGAATCGGTCGAAATGTCGGTTGAATCGACAATTTCAAAATTCTTTAAATTGCCTTTATACTGCTGTGAATAGGAATTCAAAAAAGCTTTGTAGACATCATCTGAATTTTTTGCAGATGGATTACCGAAGGCAGTGCCTATTTCCGCAAAATAATCTTTAGCGGTATATTCCTTGCCCGAGCCGTTTTGCTTGACGATTTCGTTAACATTTTCATCGCTCAATGCATCGTTGATGCAATCCTCATAATCAACAGCCAAATATGAAATTGCCTTTGACGCATTACCATTATTCATATTATCGGCATATTTTGTTGCTACCTTTTCGGGTGAACCGCCGGAAACACAGCAAAATATCACAACTGCCAAAATAATGAAAAACGCAGAGGTTGCGCCGACAACGGCAATCATTTTTTTATTGTGCGGTAAATCAACTATTTTTTTCATGCACAAATCACGCTTTCTCAATGTTTATAATATTTATACTGTGTTTATGCTAACACAAAGCGCACCGTAAGTCAACCGAGAAAGGGGTTAAAAAATGTAAAATAAATGTTAATTATTATCGGTTACAAACTGCGAATTATAGAGATTAAAATAAAAGCCTTTTTTCGCAAGAAGTTCGTTATGTGTTCCCTGCTCGATGATATTGCCGTTGTTCATAACAAGAATAATATCCGCCTCTTTGATTGTGGCAAGTCTGTGGGCAACGATAAACGTTGTTCTGCCCTGCATCAAGGTGTTAAACGCCTTTTGAATACGGATTTCCGTTCTTGTATCAATTGAGGAGGTTGCCTCGTCAAGAATAAGCATGGGCGGCTTACAAAGCATAAGACGGGTAATACACAAAAGTTGTTTTTGACCTTGAGAAAGAGAGCCGCCGTCCTCGCCGATAATTGTATCGTAGCCGTCGGGCAGACGCTTAATAAATGAATGAGAATGTGCCTTTTTGGCAGCGTCGATAATTTCTTCATCAGTTGCGTCAGGCGCGCCCATAATCAAATTATCGCGGATTGTGCCTGCTTTAAGCCATGTATCCTGCAAAACCATACCGAAGTTTTCACGCAGTGATTTTCTTGTGACATCGTTATAATCATGTCCGTCGATTAAAATTGAGCCGCTGTTGGGGTCATAAAAACGCATAAGGAGATTGATGAGCGTTGTTTTACCGCAACCGGTTGGTCCGACAATCGCAACACGCTGTCCCGACTTAACAGAAAGATTAAAGTCCTCTATAAGCTTTTTATTGGCAATATATGAAAAATTGATATGTGACAGCTCGAGTTTGCCGTCAACATTTTTAATCTCGATTGCACCTTTCTTATCGGCAGGAACGCTTTCTTCCTCAAGGAGTTCAAAAAGTCTGCCTGCGCACGCAATAGCGTTTTGAAGTTCGGTAACAACACCGCTAATTTCGTTAAACGGTTTTGTATATTGGTTGGCATAAGAAAGAAAGCAGGTCAAAACACCGACCGTAATAGCCTGCTGCTGTGTTTTAACGGCAAGGATTGCGCCGAAAAGCGCAACTGCGGCATAAACTATACTGTTTACAAATCTTGTAGCCGGATTTGTGATTGACGAAAAGAAAACAGCCTTTAACGAATACTCCTTGAGTCTGCCGTTAATTTCATCGAATTTTTGCATATTCTGTTCTGCGTGAGAATATGCGTCAACAACCTTTTGGTTGCCTATCATTTCGTCGATAAACGAAGTTTGTTCTCCCCTGGTTTCACTTTGGAGAGAAAACATTTTGTATGTCCTTTTAGCGATAAAGTTTGAAATTACAAACGAAAGCGGAGTTGCAACAACTACTACAAGAGTAATCCAAACATTGATTGAAAGCATAAAGCCGAGTGTACCGAGAATGGTAACTATACCCGTGAAAAACTGGGTAAAGCCCATCAAAAGACCGTCTGCGAATTGGTCAACATCGGCAATAACACGCGAAACTATCTCACCGGTCGGGTGGGAATCGAGATATGACACGGGTAGCGTTTCGATTTTTGTAAACGCTCTGTCCCTCATGTCGCGAATAACATTAAAAGTTATTTTGTTGTTACACACATTCATGAGCCACTGCGCAAGCGCAACAACGCCTATGATAATGCAAACCTGAATGAGAACGGGAATGATTTTTTCGAAATTGACAAATCCCTTGTCAACAATAAAGTCGATAATATTACCGATTAAAACAGGAACATAAAGTGTGCCTGCAACACTGACAACGGCAAGAGACATCGACAAAAACAGATATATTTTATATCTGCCGACATAATTGAATACTCTTTTCAATACCTGCTTGCTGTTCATTATTCTGCCTCCTTAATCGTAAATTGGGAGGAATAAATTTCTCTGTAAACCTCACAAGATTTGAGGAGCTGCTCATTGGTGCCCGAGGCAATGCATTTGCCGTCATCAAGTACAATGATTTTATCTGCGCCCAAAATTGACGAGCAACGCTGTGAAACTATAAACAGTGTCGGTTTATAATCAAGCGACAATATCGCCTCACGCAAAGCCTTTTCGGTTGCGAAGTCAAGCGCAGACGCACTGTCATCAAGAACAATAATATCCGGCTTTGACACAACGGCACGCGCAATTGAAAGGCGCTGTTTTTGACCGCCAGAAAAGTTGGCACCGCCCTGTTCTACTACCGTATCAAGACCATCCTTATCATAAACTGTGTCATAAATCTGTGCAATCTTAAGAGCCTCATTGATTTCGTCATCGGTTGCATTCTGATTGCCCCATTTAATGTTATCGCGCACCGTTCCCGCAAAAAGAACTGCCTTTTGCATAACAAAGCCGATATTTGAGCGAAGCTCTGTTTTGTCGTACGATTTGACATCTCTGCCGTTAACCGTAACCTTGCCTTTGGTTGCATCGTAATAATGCGCAATCAAGTTAACAAGCGACGATTTGCCGCTGCCGGTTGAGCCGATGATACCTATTACATCGCCTTTATCTGCAAAAAAGCTGATATCAGTAAGGCTCTCGTCACCTGCGCCGTGATATTTAAGAGAAACATTGTCAAACGCAACAGAATGGCTGTCATAAACAGTTTTATCATCGGTTGACTGCAATGTAGAATCAATATCAAGCACGGTAGCAATTCTTGAACCGGATGCAAAAGCCTTCGAAATTGTGACGATAAGATTTGCAAACTTTATAAGTTCGACAAGGATTTGACTCATATAGTTATAAAGTGCAACGACCTGACCCTGTGAGAGTGAGCCGCTGTTGACAGACAATGCGCCGTAATAAATCAAAAGCACAATGCCTAAATTGATAATTATATATGTTATCGGATTCATAAGGGCTGAAATTCTGCCGACTGCACGCTGAAAATGAGCAAGGAGATTATTTTTCTTGCTGAATCGTGAATATTCCTGCTCCTCTTCTGTAAAAGCACGGATTACCCTTGCGCCGGTCAGATTTTCCCTCGTCATCAATGTAACACTGTCGAGAGTATTTTGAACATCGCGATACATCGGAACTGTTACTTTCATAATCGTTGCGACAACCGCGCTTAAAACGGCAATAACGAGCAAGAAAATAAGGCCTGCCTTAAAATCAATGCTTATAGCCATAACAAACGCACCGACAACTATAAACGGTGAGCGCAGGAAAAGGCGCAAAACCATATTAACGCCGCTTTGTGCCTGATTGACATCGTTTGTCATTCTTGTGATAAGCGTCGAGGTGCCGATATTATCAAGCTCCGTGAATGAAAACGACTGGATTTTTTCAAAAAGCGAGTGGCGCACTTCGGTTGCAAAACCCGTTGCCGCCTTTGCGGCGAAATATTGCGCAGTAATAGCCGCAATCATACCGACAACGGCAAGAAGAACAAGCGTGCCCGCCTTTCTGATAACAAGATTCAAATCGCCGTTTTTAATTCCGTTATCAATAATTGACGCAACAACAAGCGGAACAATAAGCTCAAATGATGCCTCAAGCATTTTAAACAGCGGAGCCAAAACGGACTCTTTTTTATAGTTTTTTAAATAAACAAGCAGTTTTTTCATACTATCTCCGAAAAATATATAGATAATGTAAATATTATATAACAAAAAAATGTATAGTCAAGAATATGTTCAATTAATCTACAATTTGCTATTGAAATATGCCGCAGGTGTGATATAATAATTGCGAATTTTATTTTAGGAGTGAATAAAGATGGAACAGAAACCTGTTACAGCCATAATTGTCGGCGCAGGACACAGAAGTTTTGTTTACAGCAAACTTGCAAAAACAAATCCCGAAATGCTTAAAATCGTAGGCGTTGCCGACCCAAATCCGATAAGGCGCAAAAAGGCTATGGACGAATTCGGCTTTGGCGAGGATATGTGCTTTGAAAACGCAGAAGAGCTTGCAAAAAAAGGAAAACTCGCAGATACTGTAATCAACGGAACAATGGACGAACAACACCTTGAAACGGCAGTTCCGCTTTTGAACGCAGGATATGATATGCTGCTTGAAAAGCCGTTTGCTCCTAACGAACAGGAAATGCGAGAGATTGTTGACTGCGCAAAAAAGAACGGCTCAAAAGTTATGATTTGCCATGTTTTGAGATATACTCCGTTTTATTATGCAATCAAGGAAAGAGTTTATAACGGCGAAATCGGCGACATTATCAACATTCAGCAAACAGAGCATGTTTCATATCACCATCTTTCAACCTCATATGTAAGAGGAAAATGGGCAAACAGCAAAAAGTGCCACACTTCTATGCTTCTTGCAAAATCGTGCCACGATATGGACATTATGATGTGGATGATGAGCGCAACAACGCCGACTCAAATCGCATCATTCGGAAGCAAATTTCAATTTAAGCCCGAAAATGCGCCGGAGGGCGCAGGCACAATTTGTATGAAAGACTGCCCTTATGTTGACACATGCGTTTACTCGACAAAGAGATTATACATAGACCACCCGGACAGATGGGCATTTTATGTTTGGGATGCGCTTGAGGGCAAGGAAAGCCCGACAATCGAGGACAAAATCGAGCTTATGAAGAGCGACAGTCCGTACGCAAGATGCATTTATAAATGCGATAATGATGTTGTAGACCATCAATCGGTATTGATTAATTTCGCATCGGGTGCAACGGGAACACTCAATATGATAGGCGGTTCCGCAGAGCCGAGAAGAGATATTCATATCATCGGCACAAAGGGCGAGATTTTCGGTAACTTTGAGGAATCGAAGTTCACCGTTTTGAAAATCGACCCGTCACCCGAAGCACACCACGAGGAATGTGATGTTGAAGAGGTTGATTTGAAAGTTACCGGCGATATGGTCGGCGCTTACGGCGGACACGGCGGCGGTGACGAAAGACTTGCTGCTGATTTTGTTAAATTCATCCGCGGCGAAAAACCGAGCCTTGCCTGCACATCAATATTTGACAGCGTTGCAGGTCACCTTTGCGTTTATCTTGCAGACAATTCAAGAGAAAACGGAGGCATTCCGCAAGAGGTTAAACTTTAATATCAAGAGTTAATTGAATATTTGACATAAGAAAAAGGCACAACTCACGAAAAAAATTCGTAGGCTGTGCCTTAACTTTATTTAATTATATCAATCCATTTATTGCCGTCTTTCAGCTGTATGTATTCTTGAACATTATCATCGCAAAACACATCAATCATTTTATCAAAACTTACGGCAAGATTCATATTTTTTAATGTTTCGAGTTTTGTCCAAAACACCTTTCCTTCGTCGGATGATTTTAATGTTCCTGAATATTCATTCGTTTTAAAAAGTAAAACCACATATCGTTTATTGCTTTTTACTTCCCACCATTTAATACCGCATAATTGGGGATTTTTAATAATAAGCCCAGTTTCTTCTTTAACTTCTCTTATGACAGAATCAACAAAAGATTCCTGTTTTTCAATATGACCTCCGGGAAAAGTAATTCCGCCCCAAGATTTATTGATTTTATCTTGAACCAAAACATTACCGTTGTTGTCGTAAATCATACACATATTGGTTAATTCGATTTTTTCGTATTTGCTCATAATAATACCTTAAGCTATTTAATTTAGTAATATATTAATTATTTCGCCGATATTTTCTACAACATAATTCGGCTTTTCATTTTCGTTTTTAACGCTTTGAAATTTGGCGAAACCTTGACGCACCCAAATTGTTTTCATACCAAATCCCTTTGCGGGAACTATATCATTGTCAAGTCTGTCACCAATCATAATTGCTTCATTTGCCTTGCATTTTGCTTGTTCAAGAGCCATGTTAAAAATTCTTAAATCAGGTTTAGAAAATCCTGCCTCTGCCGATGCGATGACAACATCAAAATATTTGCCTATGTCCCAATTGTTTATTCGTTCTTGTGTGCCGATTCGTTGATTTGCAATAATTCCCAATTTGTATTTTTGGGATAGTTTATATAAAATGTCATCAACATCAGAATAAAGTTTTTCCAATTCTCCATACCATCTCGGAGTATCGACACCATAATATTTAGCGGCCGCTTTTACAGCATAAGAATTTGTTTTTGCACATTCTCTTACTTTGATATAAAATTCGTCCTTGTCAATGTTGTTTTTTTCAATAATATTGTTGCAACGCTTTTTTATACATTCAGTTTCATCAATAAGTGTTGAACCCAAATCGAAAAACAGCCATTTTATACTATTCATGCTTTCACCTGTGAACTGAGTAATGCTGTTTAATTATATCATAAGTGTCAAAAGATGTCTATATGATTTCGTTATCTGTCATGAACACTTACCTATCTCACAAACGGTTTCATGTGTGAGACGATTGGAGTTCGTTTCAAATCCCATCAAGAAGAATAAAAGAGCAGTGACCTTAAAATCACTGCTCTTTTATTGGTGCGGACGATGGGACTTGAACCCACAAGGAAGCAATATCCACAGGAGTCTGAGACCTGCGCGTCTGCCAATTCCGCCACATCCGCATATTCTTTTTGCTTGAATATATTACCATAGATAAATGCGTTTGTCAAAGATTTATTGATTGAAAATACACACAAATTATAATATAATATATTCGGGTGATGAAAATGAATAACATCGAAAAATGCATAAAAATAATTAACGAATCAAGCGCTGACGCAATTGTGCTTTGCGACGAGGCGAATATGCACTATTTATGCGGTTTTTCACCGAGTGAAGGCATTGTTGCCGTATTCAAAAACGGCGACGGTTTTCATATAGTGGATTCGCGATATACACAAACGGCGCAGGAGCACGCAAAGGAATCGGGACTGACTGTAATTGAAATTCAAAAGAATTTTAACGAAACACTGCGTGACATAATAAACGAGCACAAAGCGAAAAGCGTTGTTTTTGAAAACAAAACAATTTCGCTTGCACGATACGATAGTTTTAAAAAGATACTGCCTGAGTGTGAATTTTTGCCGCTCGATGACAGACTGATGCGTGAGAGAAACAGAAAAAGCGCCGACGAAATTGTGTTGATGAAAAAGGCAAACGCAATAGCAGAAAAAGCATTTTTGGAACTGCTAAACCACATTGAGGTCGGCAAAACGGAAAAGGAGCTTGCAGCGTATTTTGACTATTTGATGGCAAAGGAAGGCTCCGACGGAGTATCGTTTGACACAATCCTGCTGACAGGTGCGCACACATCTATGCCGCACGGCGTACCGAGCCTTAAAAAGATTGAAAGCGGCGATTTTGTCCTCTTTGATTTCGGCGCAACATACAAGGGATACCACTCGGATATGACGAGGACGGTGGCGGTCGGCAGTGCAACCGATGAAATGAGGGAATGCTATGACCTTGTAAAGAAAGCACAGCTTGCAGGAATTAAAGCGCTTAATGCAGGAGTAAAATGCAGTGATTTCTACAAAGCCGCATACGATGTTTTGAACGAAAAGGATATGGCAAAATATTTTCGCCACAGCCTCGGTCACGGCGTCGGCTTGGAAATACACGAGGGCTTTAACGGCTCGCCGCGAAGCAAAGATACATACGAAGTCGGCAATGTGACATCAGTTGAGCCGGGCATTTACATTCCCGACAAATTTGGCATAAGAATTGAAGATGTTTGCTATATTTCGCCGCGCGGAAGAGAAAATTTGAGCACGATTACAAAGGAGTTAATCATTTTATAATGAATGCAGTAGTTTTTGATATGGACGGTGTTATGTTTGACACCGAACGCCTTGCAATCAAAGCATGGGATTGGATTGGCGAGCAAATGGGCATCGGCAAAGTCGGATATATGGTTTTTAAAACCATGGGCCGTACGACGGAAGAATCGGTCAAAATTTTCAAAAACGATTTCGGCGACAAATTTGTTAACGATGATTTTCAAAGATATTATTCGATTTTCCTTGAAAAATATTACAAGGAAAACGGTATCCCCGTAAAAAAGGGACTGTACGAACTGCTTGAATATTTGGAAAACAACGGATTTAAAATCGCCGTTGCGTCGTCAAACAGCCGTGATGTTGTTTTACAGCACTTGAGAGATACGGGTGTTGAAAAATATTTTGACAAAATAATATGCGGCGACATGGTGTCTAAATCAAAACCGGAGCCGGACATTTATCTGACGGCGTGCAAGGAACTTGCAGAAAGTCCGAGTGACTGCTATGCAATCGAGGATTCAAAAACAGGACTTCAATCGGCATACGCCGCAGGATGCAAGGTAATAATGGTTCCCGACTTATATGAGGCGGAGTCTGAAATTGAAAAGCTCTTATTCAAAAGATTTGATAATTTACTGATATTCAAAGAATATTTGGAGCAATTGCAGAAATAACGCAGTATGAAAAAACCGTTTGTCAATGACAAACGGTTTTTATTCTACCTGTTCAATTTTATTGCAAGCTGATATGCAGATTCGGTAGCATTGGCTATTCTACCGACTTTGACGCAATCGCCGATTTTGTAGACCTTATAATCTCTGTCTTTAGTATTAATAAGTTCATCATATAGCGATGTATCGGGGCGACAACCCATTGAAAGCACAACAAAATCTGCAGCAATATTGCTTGTTGCACCCGATTTTGTATTTTCGATTTCAATACCATTCGGATTAATTTTAACAAGTTTACTGCTTGTTAAAAAGGTAGTGTCTGCCGCTTTAAGTTTCGGTATTGCATCATCAACATGCTGGAAATATGCACCCGGAGCGATTGCATCAGCCATCTCAACAATTGTGACCTTATTTCCCTGAGCACAAAGCAGCTCGGAAGTTTCAAGCCCTGTCATACCCGAGCCGATAACGGCAACATTTTTGTTTTCAAGTTTAACGGTACCGTTAAGTATTTCCGTAACGGTGCAAACATTATCACCCTTAAACGCATTTGGAAATACGGCGTTTGCACCTGTTGCACAAATGACATATTTTGGTGAATACTGCTCAATTCTGCTTTTAAGCGCTGTTGTGTAATACTCGATTTCAGCGCCTGCAAGTTTAGCGTTTGTTATCAAATCTTCAACACACCAAGCAAGTTTTTCCTTGTTCGGCGGCATTTTTGCAAGGTTGATTTGACCGCCCGGCTGTGCTTCCTTTTCAAGCACAGTGACATCAAAGCCTCTTTTTGAAAGGAGTTCTGCCGCTGTCAAGCCCGAAACGCCTGCGCCGATGATAACAACCTTATCTCCCCTGCCGTTTCTGTCAAGAATTTGGCTTTCCCTGCCGACAAACGGATTGACCGAACATTTGCCGTGGGTGTATTTATATGCATTTTCCTCCATGCTTTCAAAGCAATAGAGGCAACAAATACAGCGTTTAATTGTGTTCTCCTTGCCTTGCTCGACCTTTTCAACCCAATGAGGGTCGGCAATAAGGGGTCTGCCGAGCGAAACAAAGTCTTGTGTGCCTTCCTCGAGCTGTTTTTCAGCCTGTTCGGGCGAACGGATAAGATTGGCGGCGAGAACAGGAATATCAACAACATTTTTAACCTCGGCGGCAAGATACTTTCTCCAACCGGGAGTAAATGTTGTTGGCTCAAGCCAATAATTAAAAGTATCGTAGCAGGCGGAGGAAACATCAATGGCATCAATTTTTCTGTCGCTGAGGATTTTCGCCATTTTCAATCCCTCTTCGAGATTGTAGCCCTTTCCCTTTTCGCCAATTTTATCATACATTTCGTCGACAGAAAGACGAACAAGAATCGGGAAATCACTGCCGCACGCAAGGCGGATACCGTCGATAATTTCGAGCAAAAAGCGCATACGATTTTCAAGCGAGCCACCGTATTCGTCATGGCGTTTATTTGTATTCGGTGACAAAAACTGCTGAATCAAATATCCGTGTGCGGCGTGAAGTTCTACGCCGTCACAACCTGCCTTTTTGGCGCGCACCGCACCGCTGACAAATTGATTTACAAGGTGTTTTATACCCGCTTTTGAAATTCCGCGGTTGACACTTTCTGCCATTTTTGATTTTTCGCACTTGCTCGGCGCAATTACGCGAGGGACAATATCGTTATCCTGAAGTTTTCTTCCGGGAGGAATAACGGCGCCTGTAAGGAGTTTTGCATAAGCACTGCCCATGAGTTTGTCGCATACTGCGGAAAGCGGAACGGTGCCTATCATCAAGCCGAGATTTTGACGGCCCGGGTGATGCAGTTCAACCATAATTTTTGTGCCGTAAGAATGGACACGGTCAACCATTCTTTTAAGCGGTTCAATTTGATAATCATGTGACAGCGCAAGCTGGCCGAATGACGATGCTCCGGTCATATCGTTTACGCGCGTTATTTCTGTGATAATCAAGCCGACACCGCCCTTTGCGCGTTCAACATAATAATCCTCCATAGTGGGAGTAACTTTTCCGTTGAACTGACCGAAGCCCATACACATCGGAGCCATAACGACTCTGTTTTTCAACTCAAGATTGCCGATTTTCGCCGGCGAAAGGAGCATTTTGTAATCCATAAAATCACCCTGATTTTTAAAAAAAGAACAAACACAGGCGAACCTGCCGGTGTTTGCTCAATTATAGTGTTTTTGTTAATTATTTTCTGTTCTTTTTAGACTTCTTTAACTTTTTTCGTTTTGGTTGTTCGTCCTCTGCAAATGACTGTTGAGACTCTGAATCAAAGTCAAGCTTTGCGAGCTTTTTCTTATCTTCACGAAGACAAAATACAAGATACCAAACCCAAATCAAAAATGCAATAAGTGCAATAACAAAAATTGCAACAATTACTTTTAAAACATTTTTAACAACATTGTATTTTTCGTTTGCTTTTAGGAAAAATCCTGCAGCAACACTTTGTGTTTCTGCTCCGACATGGCTTGTATAGTTGCCCTTGTCAAGATACTGCTTGGTTTTACCGTCATCGCCGCCGATATAATAATATTTCCAAGCGTCAATAGGCTCGTCCTTATCTTTATCGTACTCATCGTTTTTCTCGACATAGAAAACTTTGTCGTTACTCGTTTGACCGGCTGTAATTGATTTAGGCATCATAGCGGTAACAAGGGAATTTTTAACAGAATCGCTCGCTGATATAACAATGAGACCGATGATAAAAGCAAGCAAAACAACGGCAATTGCTATGCCGATTTTTTTTGCGGTTTTAACTCTTTTCTTTGTTTTATCCATGCTTTCCAATACAGCGTCACGGACCTCCTCCGGAGAGGCATCCGGCTCGTCAAAAAGGTTTTCAACCTCTGTATCGAAAGCGGTATTTTCAAAATTGTCTTTATTGTCCTTAATTTCTGACATCATATCACTCCGTTTACGGCAGAAAAGCCGAAATATAGATTTTATTTTTTCTTTTTAGCTTTAGCTGCTTCAAGATTTGCTCTTGCCTTAGCAACTTTTTCTGCCTGCTCCTCAGCTGCTTTTTTCTCTGCCTCTTCGCGTTCTTTTTCACGCTTAATGGCTGCCTGACGCTCTTTTTCATCCTTAACAGCCTTGCGCGCAAGTCTTTCTTCCTCGAGAGTTTCATCGCTCTTTGCAGGAGCAAGAGCAACGGCGAGGTTGATACCGGATGCAACAAGAAGAAGTGCAAGAGCAACGAAAAATCCCCATTGGACAGAGCCGCTTGCGTTATACATTGCCATATCGCCGAAATTGAATCCCTGATAGCCCGAAGCCGACTTTGCACCGACGGTGAACAAAATCGCGCTGACTATTGCAGATAAAACACTTAATACATCAAACACAAACATTGCCTTTGTTTTTGAATGTTTGAATGTAAATATAATAAGGAAAAATGCTATAACAATCAGTAATGCCGACAAAACCATAAACAACATTGAAAGTATTGTGTATGTAATGGGACCCGAATAATTCTCATAACCCATATTTGTAAAGTAAAGACCTGAGTTGCCGAAAAAGCTTTTGAAAAGGTCTATCATTGAAAAACCGTCGGTAAAAACTCCGATAATATCAAAATTCACGCTTGAAGCATCACTTTTGAGAGATGCCCACGGAAGAATAAAGCCGACAGCAGGGATAAATGAAAGAATAATTCTCACAATTCTAAGTTTTGTACCCCACAATGAATAGGCAATACGATTAAGGTTGCCGTAGAAAGTTTGAAACTTTTCCTCGGCTTTGATATTATCTTCCTCAAGTCTTGCCTCCCAGTTGAAATTCGGGATACTTACTCCGCACTGTGAGCACTCGGCTTTAATATTGTAAAATTTTAACTTTTTACCGCAATTAGGACAGGTAGATGCCATAACTACACCCCTTTGAGATTTGTTTCCTAACTATTTTATATTGTTTTATATTGAATGTCAACAAAAATGTATAAAATATTGTAATAAATATATTAATTAATAATTTATACAAAAAAGTGTTGATTTACAAAACGCGCTATGATAATATAGGTATGTTAATTATTCGGTCGGGATTTTTCCGTGACTTTACAATTATTCAAAATACACTACGAAATGAGGGATACATTTGGCAGAAGTAGTTGAAGAAATAACTGCCGAGGAGCAAGCCGAGCTTGACAAATTGGAGTATACTACAAAGCGTTATTTAACACCGAAAGAAATTGCAGCATATGTGCTTGTAAATTTCGGTCAGAAAAACCTTAGCCAGTTTGTTGACGCATTTAAAGAATTCTTTATGATTCAGTTTTTAAAACTGAATACAACGGTTTACGCTAATATCAACCTGTTTGCGTCAATTTATGACGCTGTTGATGATACAATCTCCGGTCTTATCATCGACAGAACAAGAACCCGTTGGGGCAGAATCAGACCTTTCTTTATTGTGCCCCTGCCCTTGTGGCTTGTCGGCGGATATATGATGTTCACAGCTCCTACAGGATTCAGTTCAACAGCTAAAACAGTATGGGCGCTTATTGCCATAATAGTATACGGCTTGGGCATGAGTTATTTCGGCGCTTGGGGTCTTATGATATACAATATCACGCCAAACGCAAACGAGAGAAATAATCTTATAACAACAACTAAGTTCTTTGAACTTTTCGGCACATGGTTGCCGTCGCTTGTTCCGGTTCTTGTAACATTGCTTCCGAAATTAAACAAAAGCATTACAATGAAGAGCGTTTACAGCGGATTTGCCTATTTTATGCTTGCACTTGCCGCTTGCTTCGCAATTTTCGGCTTTTTTAATATTCGTGAAAGAGTTCCTCTTATGAGCCGTGAAGAAATGAACGAAACATCAGTTTTTGAATCAATAAAGCAGATTTTCACAAACAGACCGCTTTTCACCATCATTTTAGGCGACTTCTTCAACTCATTCAAATCCGTTGGCGGCTCGTCGGAATCTTATTTCTGGCTCAACAATACCGGCTCTCTTCTCAACCAAACAGTTTGCGGACTTTTCACCGGTATCCCGAACTATCTAATGGTTCCGCTTGCGGCAAAAATGGTTAAAAAGCTTGGAACCCGTGTAACAGCGATTGCAGCCGGTGTATTCGGCGGCGTTGCTTATATGACATTATTTTTCATCGGCTATCATCCGTTCGGACAAACATTTGAAGATCACAAAATTGCAAACCTTGCATTTGTAATTTTCGGCCTCACAATCTGCGGACTTCCCAATAAGATTATCCAAGTTGTAGGACCTATGCTTTGCGCGGAAACATTCGACTGGATGGAATGGAAACACGGTATGAGAAACGAGGCACTTGTAACAACCGTTCAAGGCTATTTCACAAAGCTTGCAACATCGGTTACAGGCTGGCTTTCCGGTATGGTACTTACATGGATTAACTATGTACCGCTTACCGACTCGCTCGGCAACGCAATTCCACAAACCGACCCAAGTATGCTTGAGGGTATTTGGGCAATTTTCTGTATTCTCCCTGCTATCGCAAGAGGATTTTACGGACTTTCATTTATCCTTTATCCGATTCACGGCAAAATGCTTGACCAAATGACTGTTGAACTTGCAGACATTCGTGCTGACAGACTTGCAGAGCAAGAAAGGCTTCAACAAGAACAATTAAACAATAACACAAATGACTAATATCAATACATAAAAGACGCCGTCGGCAACAGAGCCGACGGCGTTTTTTTATACAGAATTAATCAAGCGAATAAAGAGATGATAACATTTTTTTGATTTTGATTTGCTGTTTGCAACTTATAAACGCGATTAAAAATGCAATAACAAGCGACACGGCAACGCCGATGAAGAACCTTGCATTATACATCAGAGCAAACATCATACCGAACAAAATTGCTGTGATAACCGCCATAATAAACATTATCAGGAGCATAACAGCACTTGATTTTATATTGAGCACGGCTTTACCGCCCTCGCCCTCATCTATTGAAAGCATGCAAGACGGAACATAAGTATATGTTGCCGCGGTAGGCCGCTTTGCTTTGAAATGGAACACACCGTTTTCGCAAGTGCCGTAAAACAATTTGTCAAAATCGGAATCACAGCCAAGCTGATGAAAATTATCCAAAAGCAATTTTAATGCATCGTAGCGCGAAATGTCCAAGTCAATTTTATATTTATTAAAAAATATCATAACTACTCCTATTACTGTTTTTTGATATATCCGACTCCGATACCGAGTTTGCCGCCGCTTTGCATATATGCCTTTGCCTGCCTGCGGAGTGTTGTATCCTCGGGATATTGCGACACAAGCAATCTTCGTTTGCCGAAAATTCGCTCTATTCCCTGCGAATCGTCCTTTTCACTGTAAGCAATATTAAACAGCGACTGAAATTTGACAATATTTGAGTTTTCGCTCATAAATTCGCCGTTTAAGCCGTAAAGCAGCCAGCTCTCGCATATAAAATAATTGAATTTATAATCCGGGAAATATTGTTTAAAAAACTCTTTTGAATCAACGAGTGAGGCTTTGCAGGCGTTAAAATCAAGTTTTTCACCCTGCGGAATATGGACAAACACGGCATTGTCGCCGTATGAAACCGGCAATTTTTTATAATCAAATGTCAGGTTGTCGCATTTATAAAACTGATATTGCAGTCTGCCGACTTTGAAAAGTTCGCCTTTTAAATGATTTTTGAGCCAATTATAATTTTTGAGTCCCTTATTATCATTATTTTCACACCAAACGGAAATATCAGCCATTGTATCGTAAAAAACGGACAACGGTATTCCCTTTTTTTCATAAAAAGGCAAGGTGTATTTTTGTGCATAATCAACACAAACGGCAAGGCGCATCAAATCGCCGACAGCACAAAGAGATGCAAAACCATTTGCCTTGCATCTCTCGGTAAGATTATTGATTTTTAGATATTTAGTATCAAACATTGCCGACACTTTTTTGCGCAAAGTATCGGCGATGCCTATTTGTATCATAAAATCATTGTGCATTTTGAGTTTGCTGTTGTGATTGTGATTGGGATTGCATCGCTTGCTCGCTTGATGCTTGTGCAGAACTTTTTTCAATCTCATCCTTTGACATTAAACCGGTGGAGTCAACATGTTCAACCTTTGTATCGTCACCATAAAATCCGAGTTGAGTAAGGCAACCTAAAATATCGCTGTTGTAGTAACTGCTTTCATATGAATTTTGAGTGCCCTCGATTATGATTTCATAAGCGGTAGTGCTTTTATCAAGATATTTAAGTGATTCGGTAAGACCTTGAATACCGTCAACCTCTGTACCGTCAACAAAAATATACATTCCTTTGACAACAATCGTGCCGGCATATTTTTGTTGGAGTGATGTGGTTGTTTCACTTGTTTGCGAGGAACTCTGTGAATTGCTCTTACTGTTGTTAAGTGGAATATTACCTGTAAAATACAGTGCAGCAAAAACAGCAACGACAACTACGGCGATAAAAATTACGGCAACTGCGCCTTTGCCTTTTTTCTTATCATCTTTTTTAAATCTGTGTCTTGTAAGTGTTGGCTTAGTATCGTCGATATGAGTGTCGTTCATTTCAAGAACGGAATTATTGTTGTTATCGTATGAGGTATCGCTCTTTTTATGTACAACAAGCGGAGGTTCAAGTTCGCCGAGAACTTCCTTATTAAAAGCGGCGATTTCGTCATTATCTGTCAAAATCTTTTCCGCTTTTTTTATCTCCTCAACGGGAGCGGCAGGCTCATTTGAGGGAGCTGCGTCCGGTGCAAACTCCTCACCGCTGTATTCCGGAATTGTAATTTTGATTTTATCTTTCTCATCGCTCATCTAATTCACCAACATATCTTTCAATTTTGTCTGCGATTAATTTAACTTTTTCTGTATCGTAAACAGGTAAAAACGGGCTACGCGGCTGACCTGCATCAACGCCGAATCGGCATTTGATAACCTGCTTTGCGGCACCGTAAAGTGAATCGCACGAAAGCAAATCAAAAATGACATCGTTAATTTTAAACTGCAGTGCCTTCGCCTTTTCAATCTCATTGTTATCAATCATATTATTGAGTGCAACAAAAAGCTCCGGCATAGTGCCGTATGTTCCGCCGATACCTGCGTTTGCGCCCATTAAGCGACCGCCGAGAAACTGCTCGTCCGAGCCGTTGAAAATGATGAAATCATCGCCTGCGGCAGTTCTGTAACGCTCCATATTATAAACCGGCTCTTCGGAATTTTTAATACCTATAACTTTTGGATTTTTCGCCATCTTTTTAAACAAATCGTACGGCAGATTAAATCCGGTAAGTTGCGGAATGTTATAGATAATAAACGGCAGATTTGTTGAATCTATAATACCGTTCCAGTGCATTTCAACGCTTTGCGGCGGCAGATGATAATAAACGCTCGGAACAGCCGACGCAGCATCTGCACCGATTGATTCGGCGTGTTTTGCAAGTTCAATGCTCTCCTTGGTGGAAGCGCATCCGACATGAACAATTACGGTAAAATCATCGCCTGCGGCCTCTTTAACGGCAGCGGCAACCTGCTTGCGTTCCTCGACGGAAAGCAAAAAGCCCTCGCCCGTCGAGCCACAGACATAAACACCGCTTACGCCCTTTGTTTTATAGATTTTAACAAGTTCTTTCATTGCCGAAAGATTTACATTGTCTTTGTCATCATATATTGCATTTAATGCAACAAAGACACCCTTAAATTTTTCTAAATTATACATTTTCATCACCAAAAAGATAATATCACATTTCAGAGATGTTTTCAATATATTATTGAAATTCTAATCAGTTATTGATATAATAACATCAATATATAACATATCAAGAAGGTATCGCAATGACAAATGAAGAAATACTAACCGAAATAAAAGGCGGTTTGATTGTATCGTGCCAAGCTTTGGAAACGGAGCCGCTTTATGACAGCTACATAATGTCAAAAATGGCATATGCGGCAATGCTCGGCGGCGCTGTCGGAATAAGAGCAAACACCGTTGTTGATATTAAAGCGATAAGAGAGCGTGTTGATTTGCCGATTATCGGCATAATAAAAGAAGAATATCACGACAGCGATGTTTATATCACACCGACGATGAAAGAGGTTGACGCTCTTGTTGAAATCGGATGCGATATTATTGCAACCGACGCAACAAACAGACCTCGTCCCGACGGAAAATCTTTTGAAGAGTTTTTCACCGAGGTGAGAAAGAAATATCCGAATCAACTGTTTATGGCTGACACATCATGTTTTGAGGAAGGACAGCTTGCCGAAAAGCTCGGCTTTGATTTAATCGGAACAACAATGAGCGGCTACACGCCGTATACAAAAGGCAGAAAACTTCCCGACTGCGAGCTTATCAAGCGATACAGTACAGAGCTTAACACACCGATTATAGCAGAGGGCGGAATTTGGTCGCCCGACGATTTGAAAAATGTTTATGCCGCAGGCGCATTTTCGGCAGTTTGCGGAACGGCGATAACAAGGCCGCGCGACATTACAAAAAGATTTGTTTCGGCATTGGAGGAAAACAAATGAGAATTTTAGCTTTTGACATCGGCGGAACATTTATTAAGTACGCAATATGCGATGAAAATTTTAATTTGAGCGATAAAAACAAAGTCCCGACCGAGGCCGAAAAAGGCGGTCAGGCACTTATTGAAAAAATAATCGACATCATTTTAAGCTATGATGACATTGACAGAGTTGCTATATCGACAGCGGGTCAGGTTGACAGCGAAAACGGCATTGTTGTTTATTCAACGGACAATATTCCCTACTACACGGGAATGATGGTGAAAAAACTGATTGAAAACAAAACGAAAATACCGACATTTGTTGAAAACGATGTTAATGCTGCGGCTCTCGGCGAAGCAAAATTCGGTGCAGCTAAAGGAGAAAACGATTTCATTTGCCTGACATACGGAACGGGTATCGGCGGTGCAATTTTCTTAAACGGAAAATTATACAAAGGCTCGTCATCATCCGCAGCTGAGCTTGGACATATGATTGTTCATGCAGGCGGCAGACAATGCACATGCGGCGGCGAGGGATGCTATGAGTGCTATGCGTCGGCAAAGGCTCTTATCAGTAATGTTAACAAAGTCAGCGACAAACCGCTCGATGCATTTCAGATTTTTGAAAAGGAAAACATTGAAAAGCCCGAGATCAGAAGTGAGGTTGACAAGTGGATTGACGAAATCATAATCGGACTAATCAACATAATTTACACCTTCAATCCGCCGCTTATTGTTCTCGGAGGCGGAATAATGAACGAGGATTACATTATTGATTTGATTGACAGAAAAATATACAGCAAGCTGATGGATAACTTTAAGAATGTTAACATTGTTCGCTCAAAATCAGGAAATGACGCGGCACTTTTAGGTGTTGCGTATGAGGCGGCAAAATTAAAATAACAGTGCAAAAAATGCCAATACGCAAGTATTGGCATTTTCTATTTATCTATATAATTATTTTAAATACTCTTGAACTTTTTCAAAGAGGAGCGGCTGGATAGTCGGGTAAGTCCAATTTGCAGGCATTTCATCGGTAATGATAATTTTTTCAATCTCGCTGTCGATTTTGCCGAAAGAATACACATCGGCATAGCATAACAAACCGAATGTTTCTGTTCTCTCTGCACTGTCATCATCAACAACAGAATAAGCACAAATCGGCTTTAACTTAAAATCTATAGCGCCTGTTTCTTCAATAAGTTCACGCTTTGCCGTATCAATAATATTTTCATTTGGCTCGCGATGACCGCCCGGAACTTCCCAAGTGTCCCTCAATTTATGCTTACAAAACACCCATTTGCCGTTTGTTTTTGTCATAATAACAGCAAATTTCAACAGGCCGTCATCAACATTCTCATAAAAATTTACGCTCATAAATAATCACCTGTTGCGTTTGGCTTTTAATATCAGAGCAGCAACACCTTGTCCGTCCGAAAATGAATAAATTATTTTTCCGATGCGTGACCGGCGGAACGGAGAAGTTTTTTTACCTCTTGCTCCGAAAGCTCGCGATATTTGCCCTGCGGCAACATTCCGAGTTTTAATGAGCCGACAGAAACACGCTTAAGTCTTGCAACCTCAAGTCCTTGAGATTCGCACATTTTGCGGATTTCCCTGTTTCTGCCCTCGTGAAGAATAAACTCGAGCACAACTCTGTTTTCCTCGGTAGTGATAACGGTTACTTCTGCAGGAGCCGTCATTCTGCCGTCTATCTCGATACCGTTGCGTAAATTGTAAAGTATTTCGTCGCTGACGGACGGTCTGACGGTTACACGATAGACCTTTGCGTAATTATGCGACGGATGGGTCATACAATTTGTAAAACTTCCGTCATTTGTCAAAAGCAAAAGACCCTCGCTGTCCTTATCAAGTCTGCCGACCGGATAAACACGCTCCGTTACATCAGGAATGAGATCCATAACCGTTTTCCTGCCAAGTTCGTCTGACACGGTGGTGACATATCCGCGCGGCTTATGGAGCATAATGTAAATCATTTTTCTGTTTTTAACATTAGTTAACTTTTGCTTGCCGACGGTAACAAGGTCCTTTCTCGGGTTAATTTTTTGACCGATTTGAGCAACATGGCCGTTTACCTTTACCTTGCCGGCTCTGATGAGGTCCTCGCTTTTTCTGCGCGAAGCAACTCCTTGCTCTGCCATAAATTTTTGTAATCTTACTTCGTTATTATTCGCCATAATTTATATTCTCCCTGACTGTTATATCAACTGTCTTTATTAATCTGTTATTTGAATAAATTTTGCACTCGCCGACCGTATCGCCGCATTTGAGCGGAGCATAGACAAACGGATAATAATAGAGGCGAATGTCAACATTTTTATACACGGTGACATTATATTCATATCCGCATTGAACAGTATTTTTAGGCGCGCCGACAACATCGAGCACAAATGTTTTATTGTCCTTTTTTGTTGTGAACTGCTTTTTCGCAAAGGCAACGAGGCGTTTATGATCCTGCCAATCATCGGGCGCATTTAGAGTGACTGTGATTATCATATTGCCGTTATAATTATATGCGCTGACAAGGCATCTGCCAGCCTTTTCTGTAAATCCTGTTTTCACTCCGACAAAACTATTATCGTTTGAAAGCAGTTTATTATGGTTATAAACCGTTTGCTTTTTGCCGTTGATTGTGATTTGTGCCGATTTCAATGTGCAAATTTCTGAAAAGCAGCTGTTTTTCATTGCATATGACGCCAAAAGCGCCATATCGTAAGCCGTTGAATGATGATTTTTTTCATCAAGACCCGACGGAGTGACAAAAAATGTGTTTTTCATTCCGATTGAGCGTGCCTTTTTATTCATCAAAGCGACAAAATCAGCAATACTGCCTGACAGACAGAAAGCGACGGCATTTGCCGCGTCATTGCCGGAAGCGAGCATTGCGGCTACCGCAAGGTCATACAATGTGATTTTATCGTCCGGTTTGAGATAAATCAGCGAGCCTTCTGTTCCTGCAAGCATTTCGTTCGTAATAACAACGGCATCGTTTAACCTTGTGCTTTCGCACGCCAAAACGCAGGTCATAATTTTGGTTGTTGACGCCATCGGCATAGATGAATACGCATTTTTAGAATAAATCACGCTGTTATCGGCTGAATTTATCACAATCGCACTTTGCGCGCTGACGGAAATCGGAGCCGCAAACGCAGTTATCGGAAGAAAAAGAACAAGCAAAAAGGCACAAATTCGTTTTAACAAAATAATCACCTGCTATAAGATATGCAGGTGATTAAGTTAAATATTAATATTATTCGGCAGGTGTTGCGTCCTTTGCCTCTTCGTCTTTTTTAGCTGTGATAAGCTCGGTAAGCTTGTCAACAAGTTCAGGAATCATTGCAATTGCGCGGTCTGCCGAAGATGTGTAGTTGTTAATCTGCATCATTCTGCACTTGCCGTTTTCAATAACTATGAATGCAACCGGAGTAATTGAAATGCCTCCGCCGCCTGCACCGCCGAAAAGCTCTGCGTTTTGCTTTGACGGAAGGTCTGTTCCGCCTGATGTGAAGCCGTATGAAACTTTTGATACCGGAATAAGTGTTGTATTGCCTGTTACAACCGGCTCGCCGATAATAGTTGAAACGTCAACCATATCACGCATTTTATCAAGTGTGCTTTCCATTATTTTATTAACCGGGGTTTCTTTCATATCAAATTCTCCTTATTGAATTATTTATTTTTAATTAAATTAGTTACAAAAACGGCTCCCGCTTTGAGTCCTACCTTAAGAATAAGAGCAACATTGATGCTGCCGATAAACTGAAACTCATATTCGGATGCGGGTGCGATAAAATCGGGAACTATGTAATCGTCATACTGATCGACCTTCATACCATTTAAGATGAAGCCCTTTATCGGATAATAAATACCACATATTGCGCCGTATTTTTGACCGATGTCGCCGGCTTCACCGCCACCGATAATCATTTTAACATATAATGAGTAAATATGCAAACCTTTAATTAAAGTTGTAACTGCAGAGTTTGCGGTTTGAAGCAGATTTGAAACAAAAAGCATAATGCCGACAATTCCGTCATCATCAAAAATCTTAGCGATAAAGTTTTTCTTGGGCGGATTTTGCGGAGTGTCAGAGCCTTGCTCACCCTGCGGTGATTGCGGCTTTTCTGCCTGTTCTGCTTTTTTTTGCTTATCCTTTTTGTTCTTATTCTCCTTTTCCTCTTTGTGCTCTGCCGAAACCTCTTGAGCAGCTTTTTCGGGAGCAACAAGGAATGAGAGCACTTTTGAAAGCTGAATATCCTTTTCGATAAACAAAACTTTAACCCTTGTGTGCCAGCCGTTATCAAAAACAACCGTAACTTCTGCCGAAAGCGACAAAATAATTGCAAAAATAACAACAATAACTGCAAGAACAATTAAAAATATTTTCATTTATTTCTCCTTACTGTTATCATTCGGCGTTAAAATTGAGTTTTTAACATCGTCTGCCTTTTTATTATCATCATCAAACAATGAGGTTTGCGAATCATCTTTGGCAATATTTTCGACCTCTTCGGTTTTCGGAAGTTCGGGCAAATCGTCAAGCGAATTGAGCGAAAAGCAACGCAAAAACCTATCCGTAGTGCCGTAAATAAGCGGTCTGCCCGGCAAATCAAGCCTGCCCTTTTCCTCAATCAAGCCTTTTTGAACGAGTGAAGAAATAGGGCCCGAGCAATCAACACCCCTGACCTGCTCCACAAAAGACCTTGTAACTGTCTTGTTGTAAGCGATAATCGCGAGAACCTCGAACGCGGCGTTACTGAGAGGTGTATTTTTTTTGATTTCAAGGAGCTTACGAACCTCCTCGCTGTGTTTCTCGCGTGTGCAAAGCTGATATTTATTATCAATTTTGATAAGCATCAGTCCTGACTCACGCTCGTCATAAAGTGCGCCGAGATGACCGAGCATTTTCGTGACTGATTCTATATCAATATCAAGCACTTCGGCAAGTTTTGATGCCTCAACCGGGTCACCGGCGGCAAAAAGCATTGCTTCAAGCTTTGATATAAGACTGTCTGTTTTATTCAACTGTTTCTACCTCTGCATCATTAATTTCGTTTACTATTTGAACAGACGGATTTTGCATTTCTCCGTCAATTGTAATGCGCTTTGTTTTAGCAAGCTCAAGCACGGCAAGAAATGTTGCAACAATGTCACTTTTTGACTGCGCGCCGTCAAACAAATTAAGGAATTTGACTTTTTTGCCGCTCCACAGTTTGCGCATAACGGTGCGCACCTTGGAGGCAACATTGACAAACTTCTTGGCGACAATGACCTTAAAGCTGTCTATCGGTGGCGGCAGGCGGCGCATTGCCTTACCTGCAACGCTGATGTAGGCGTCGAGAAGTTCTTCACCCTCGTGGAAGCGATCGTAATCGTAATTGACCCATCCACCCTGCGGCTCTCTGACATATCTGTCAAAACCCTCGGTTTGATGCGACAGCTTTTCCGCCATCAGCTTGCAATCACGATATTCGATAAGCTCGCCCGTCAGCTCCTTTTTGAGTGTTTCAGCCTCCTCATGGCGAGGCAAAAGCGAAACGGTTTTGATATAAATAAGCCTTGCAGCCATTTCGAGAAAATCGCCGGCAATATCAAAATCAGCATCCTCCATTTGTCGAACATAATCGAGATACTGATTAACAAGTTCTACAATCGGAATATCGTTTATATTCAATTTATGTTTACTGATGAGGTGCAAAAGCAAATCCATCGGACCCTCAAACACCTCGAGTTTGTAGGTTAAATTTTCCATTAATTAATCCTGATTATCCGAAAATTGCGTTAGGTATTATTGCGATAAATCGAAGCATAATGTTTGTGAGAAATGAAATAGGTGTGTCAAGCAAACCGGTGAAAAGCAAAATCATAAGGGCAATCATGACATATCTTTCATACTGCATATACTTGTAATACACCTTGTCGGGCAAAACGCCTGCAAGGATTTTTGAGCCGTCGAGCGGCGGTATAGGTAAAATATTGAACACCGCAAGCATAACATTTACCTGAGCCGAGAAAAGGAAAAATTCAAGAACGGCAAATGTGGCCGATG
Organism: Oscillospiraceae bacterium; assembly: GCA_003526845.1. Classification (GTDB taxonomy): domain Bacteria; phylum Bacillota; class Clostridia; order Oscillospirales; family Acutalibacteraceae; genus Eubacterium_R. The sequence continues at coordinate 14,371 of DPVM01000012.1, read as the reverse complement.
TTGACGGAGCAAATCTGTATAAAATGTAGTACAGCCAAACAGAAATCCAGCCAAGAAGTAAGTTTGAAACCGGACCTGCAAGTGCGGTAAGTGCCATACCTGCCTTAGGATTTTTGAAATTTCTTTCGTCAACGGGTACAGCCTGACCGTAGCCGATGCCGAAAAGGAAAATCATAATCGTTCCGAGCGGATTGAGATGAGCGAGTGGATTGAGTGTCAGCCTGCCCTGCCTTTTAGCAGTATCGTCGCCCAATTTATACGCAACAAAGGCGTGCGCCGCCTCGTGTATCGGCATACAGCAGAACACAACAAAACAACGCGAGAATATTGCAATAATCGCGAGCAAATATTCGCCCTGTCTCATATAACTTAAAATAGAAAGCATCAAATCACCTTTTAATAGAATACATTATTTATAAATTACGGTCAAGTGGTTTTGCAATTACAATTCTGTCATTTTTATAAATATCTTTAACAACACGAATATCGCAAAATGAAGTGAGCACCGATTTTATACCGTCGCCCTGCTCGTTGCCGATTTCGAGAAAGAGCATACCCGACGGTTTTAATTTATCAGCCCATTTGTCATTGATTATTCTGTAAAAATCAAATCCGTCAGTGCCGCCGTCAAGTGCCATTTCAGGCTCAAACAAAACCTCGCTTTGAAGTGACGAAATATCGTCGCTTTTAATATAAGGAGGATTTGAGACGATAATATCTGCCGGCTCAATATCGAACGAATCGTTAATATCGCCGTGAATGATATTGACATTGGACACGCCTTTTGCGTTTTTTTCAAGATAATAAAAAGCGTCGTCGCTTTTTTCTATGCAATAAACAACTGCCTCGGGGACTGCTTTTGCAATGCTTATACCTATGCATCCGCTGCCGGAGCACAAATCATAAATAACGGGATTTTTAAGATTTTTTGCATAATCAATTACTTTTTCAACAAGCTCTTCTGTTTCGGGTCGCGGAATAAGTACGCCCTTGCCGACATAAAACTCACTCTCATAAAAATCCCATTTGCCGAGAACATATTGAAGAGGTTCGCCCTCCTTAAGTCGCCAAAGCGATTTTGCAAGGCGGCTCATAATAATTTCATCATTAATATGGAGCGAATACTCGCTGTTTTTTATTCCTGCAAGATGGCAGACAAGGCAAAGCGCTTTAAAATCCGCCTCGTCGACATTATTAAGCTCCAAAAACTGCACAGCATAGCTGTACGCCTGCTTCAAATTCATAAATATAATAAACCAAATTCAAATCAAACTAAATTATTTTACCGCGTCATCCTGCGGATTATCGGTAATTACTGCCTTTAATGCGGCAATTCCGCACTCGATAATATCATCGTCAGGCTCTTTCGTTGTTATGCGCTGCATCCAAAGACCCGGAGCTGAAAGAATGCGTACAAACAAATTATCGTGCTTGCCGGCGTATCTGATAAACTCATATCCGATACCCATAATCAGCGGTATGAGCGGAAGTTTAATGAGCATCCAAACAATTCTGTTTTCACGGAGCTCAACCGGAACAATGAGTGAAAACAGTGTGACGACAACGATGCTCAAAATAAGCATTACAAACATAAAACTTGTACCGCAACGGCGATGAAATCGAGTACATTTTTTAACATTCTCGACCGTAAGCTCCATACCCGACTCGTAACATGCAATGGATTTGTGCTCCGCACCGTGATATTTGAACAGTCGCTTAATATCTTTCATTTGTGAAACGAGGAGCATATAGATAATGAAAATCACAATCTTAATAATACCCTCAAATGTGCCCTGCCAACTCAAAAGCGAATCGTGGCACCAAGCGTTGACCCTGTTGAAAATTAAAACGGGGAGATAAAAGAAAATCACAAAAGCAAGCACGCATCCCAAAACAGACGCAATACCTGTGATAATACCCATAAGCTTATCGCCGAGTTTTTCATCAAGCCACTTTTCAAACTTATTCATCTCGGCATCTTCAAGATCCTCCATACCCGAAACCTCTGCCGAGTACATAAGCGTTTTGTAGCCCATAATCATAGACTCGATAAAGCCGACAATACCGCGGATAATCGGAATATTGAAAAACTTATATCTATCGCGGAGTTTTTTCATTTCGTGATATTCGGTTAAAATTTCGCCGTCGGGCTTACGAACGGCAGTGGCTATGCCTTTTGGTCCCTGCATCATAACGCCCTCAATGAGCGCCTGACCGCCGACTGATGTAATGTGTTGTTCCGGCATAAATTCAGCCTTTCTGTAAAAATTATTGATTGCCCTCAGGATTAGTCTCCCGAGTGCTTTCCTGTTGATTTTGAGCGTTTTGGACATCCTCTGCATTAGGTGCCTGTTCAAGCGGCAAAAGAATTGTAACAAGCGTTCCCTTGCCCTCTACGCTGTCTATATCAAGTGTTCCGCCATGGAGCGAAACAATCTCATTTGTAACCGCAAGACCTATTCCCGAACCTCTTACGCTGACATTGGCCTTGTAGAATTTTTCTTTAACATGCGGCAAATCCTCTGCCGAGATACCGCAACCCTGATCGGCAATAATGATTTGCACAAAATCCTTTGACTCACGCTTAACAAAGCCGGCTTTGACAAAAATTTTGCTGCCCGGGCGCGAATATTTAAGTGCATTGTCAAGGATATTCATAAACACCTGCTTAAGCCTGTTGGCATCGGCATTTGCAACCGACGGAACTTCGGGAATGCTTGTGCGAACATCGTAGCCCTCACGCAAAGCACGCTCAATAAATGTAAAAAGCGTTTCCTCAAGCTCGGCAAGAATATCGGTTTTCGCAAGGCGAAGTTTCATTCTGCCGCTCTGAAGGCGTGAAAAATCGAGAAGTTCTTCAACAAAGCCTTCAAGTCTGCCCGCCTCGCTGACAATTACCTTTAAACCTCTTTGTGTGAGCGGGTCAACATTATCCTGATTGCCGAGGGTCAATGTTTCACCCCATCCCTTAATTGAGGTAAGCGGTGTTCTCAACTCATGAGAAATAGTTGAAATAAAATCGTTTTTCATTTTATCTGCGGCGGCAATTTCAGTAGCCATAGTATTGATGCTGTCTGCAAGGTCGCCGATTTCATCGTTATATTGTTTTTCGATTCTGACATCAAGGTTGCCTTGTGCGATAAGCTTTGTCGCCTCGTTGATTTCCTTAACAGGAGTAATGATTGAACGGATAAAAAATCTGTTAGAGAAGATAATAATGCCCATAATCACAACAAAAACAAAGGCAATAAGCAAAATCAATGTGCCGATTTGGTCATCAACTTGCTCAACATCCGTCATGGCACGGATTGCTCCGATTTGATTGCCGGATTTATCCTTAATTATGCGAGTGACTGCCATAACCTTTTCGCCGTTTGATAATTTGCCGACGAATTTGGCTGTGCCGTTTTCGGCTTTAAGCGCGTCGGTATAATCGGGCATATTCTGTTTTTTGATTGAAAAGCCGCTTGATGAAAGAACAACATTGCCCAAATCGTCAATTATCCAAAGCGTTGTTCTGTTTTTATACGAATAAGACTCCATATAACTGCTTGCACAGCTTTCAAGCGAATTGCCCTGTTCAATATTGTTTGAAAAATAGCTGACGGCGGACTGTGATGCACCTGAATTAACTATATTTTCAACCGAGGCATAGTAATAGGATTTTATTGCAAATGACGAAAGGACAAAGCAAATTATAAACAAAACGGCAATAACACCGATAATATTTATCAGCCAGCGCTTTGTGATGCCCTCTACCCTATGCGATTTGAGCTTTGATATTAACTTTTGCATTGAATCTTTATCCTTGACAAGCTCCATTACAAAAAATCCTTTGTTAATCAGTAATTAGTTGATGCGAAAATCAGTTGGCGTCTGTAATCCATTTATAGCCGAGGCCCCAAATAGTGACAAGTCTGGTCGGGCTTGACGGATTATCCTCGATTTTCATTCTTAAACGGCGAATATTAACATCGACGATTTTTACATCGCCGAAATAGTTTTCGCCCCAAACCTGCTTTAAAATATCATTTCTCGAAAGAGCGGCGTTTGGATTTTTGAAAAAATACTCAATAATTTGGAATTCTACCTGAGTAAGCTCAATCATCGTGCCGAATTTTGAAAGAGTTCTGTTTCTCAAATTAAGCTCAAACTCATCAAGCACAATACTGTCGCCTGTTGTGTCGTTTTTTCTGAAGCCTCTTGTCATTTCGACACGGCGATAAATAGCGTCAACACGAGCCATAAGCTCACTCGGTGAAAACGGCTTTGTAACATAATCATCTGCGCCGAAAAGAAGACCGGTGACCTTATCCATCTCCTGAGTTTTTGCACTGAGCATAATAATACCCAAGTCGGATGACATTTTGCGAAGCTCCTTGCAAACTGAAAGTCCGTCAAGTTCAGGCATCATAATGTCAAGAATTGCGACATCAAAGCCCTGCTCATCCTCACGGAATTTTTGAAGAGCGGTAACGCCGTTATCAGCTTGCTCAACGGTATAACCGCCGCGTGTAAGATTGATAACTATAAACTCGCGGATTGACTCTTCATCCTCGGCAACAAGCACCTTTTTCATAATTTTTCCTCCTCGATGAGAATTAAATCGTTATTACTCTGCGGCTTTGATATAATTTTTTATATCGCCGACAGTGATTTTTATATCAGAATCGTTGCCTGACTGCGCAAGGTAGTAATACCCCGAGGTATCAAGCACCGACGAATAACCCTTGAAATTGTTTTTGTCATAAACAGCTTTCATGACGGTGACAACGGAAAAGACAGCCTTTTTTGTTGAATTATTCGTAACCGTCATTTTGCGTGTTTTTTCATCGTACGAAACGGCAATTTTATTTTTATATTTATCCGGAATAATGACAGAGTAGCCGTCATTCGGGACAAACAGCGAATAGTCGGTATGGATAAGCGTTGTGTGCTTATATGTCTGCCAATCGACAGCCATAACCTGCTTCGGAAGTTTTGAAACAGATGTATCAGTCGGTATTTCGATAACGCCGTCATTATTAATATCCATAGAAGAAATCATTGCGCTTCGTGAAGTGCCCGATGTTCTGCCGGTTGAATAGCTGTAAAAAGGTGAGATAACGGATTTGTATGAATCCGACCAATAGAGAACCTCGGTGAGCATTGATTTGCCGTCAGAACCGATTGCGTCTGCATAAACTCTTATATCGTTGTCAACCTTGCCGACAGAAAGCTTTGTATATGATGTAATATGCGAATCAAGTTTTGTATAGCCGAGGGATTTGATGTTTGCGCCTTTAAGCGAATAAAGCTCGGCGGTTGCGGAATTTGAATGACCGGTACCTATGAACATAAGCAACAGCTCGTCAATTTTGTCACCGTTGAAGTCAACCGTGGTATAGTTGTTAATTGTCATTTCAATTCCGATTTGTTTAAGCTTGAACGAAGATTTGCCCGACGAATAACTGTAAACGGCAAGCTGATGGTTTGTAGAATTTTTAATAACATCCCAACAAATAAGAATATCTTTTTTGCCGTCACCTGTTAAATCGTGAAAATCGACAGAATAAATTTCCTTGCCGTCACCGGTGACATTATCGACAACGCTCCATATTCCGTCTATCTTTTTGATAACAGCCATATCAATTGAGCCGAGTTTATCGGCAGGCTCATAAAACGCAAAAGCCTCGTCGTTGCCGTCACCGTCAATATCGTAGAAATTATAGGAGGTGTTGTATTTACCTGCTACGGGTACCTTGAGTGAATAGCCGTTTTTGGCATAGGAATCCATTGCCTTTTGAATATCGGCATTGTCGCCGAATGGTGAAACGGGTGAAATTAAATCGTCGATAGAGGACGCCATTCTGAAGCTGCATCCTGTCAGCATAAGACATACAAGCAAAATACAAATTGCTGATTTTAAATACTTCATACGGCGCCTCCTTATATACATAAAATACTAATTATAAATTATAACAGAATTTAATTACAAAATAAAGAGTAAAATTGCAAAAATTAACAATATAATTACAAATTCAATAAAAAGAGTAAAAAAATAAGCACGGACAAGCCGTGCTTTAAATAAAAACCGTAAGTATCAAACTTATTTGAAAATATCGTAATCGTCGCCGTCGGTCAAACCGCCGTTGTTTCCGCCCTTATCCGGATTCTCAGGATACGATGCAGTCAAAACGAGATTGCGGACATCGGCATATAAGCGAATATCAAATTCCGGTGTTGAATAATTTTTCTTCATATCTATATACCTCCCTGTCCATTCATCAAGTAATAATATATCAAAAAACAATCGCAAAATCAATATTATGTTTATGATTTGTATATAAAATACATTGTTTGCACATATATTCGGATTTTTTTAGTCATTATACACAATTTTTTACAATACAAAAATTATGTAAACGACAAAATATTGTGTTTTTTGCAAAAAAATTAAGCCCTACATATAAAATATGGTGGATTGGAGCATTTTTAAAGATAACCGGATAGAGGAGAAACAATGAAAAGAGAAACTTGTTACCGGCTCCGTAGGCTGTGTGGACCTATTTAAGTTATCTTCCACCTAATAGGGGGCTTATCAACTGTACTTCAAGTACAACTAAAGAATATCCGAAATTCTTTAAGAAATTATATTTTTTAATTTAACAAATTAAATCTTATTTGTTAAAAAATTGTAACAAAAAGACAATTAAAGCAAAACAGTCTTTTATCTTTTTTATGTCAAATGATTGTTCCGCCGCCGAGGACATAATCGCCGTCATACAAAACGACTGCCTGCCCTTTTGTAACGGCTCTTACGGGATTGTCAAACTCAACAATGACTTTGCCGTTTTTAACACAAGCGGTGCAAGGCTGTTCTTTCATATTATAACGCGTCTTTGCGGCGCAGTAGATTTTGCCTTCGGGTTGAGGAGCAATCCAATTGAAATCATCGGCAACAAGTGATTTTGTCATCAAATCGTCGTTTGAGCCGAGGATGACAGTATTGTTTTCAAGGTCCTTTGAACAAACATAAACAGGATGACCCGCCGCAATACCGAGACCTTTGCGCTGCCCGATTGTGTAGCGGATAAGGCCGTTATGCTCGCCGAGAACATTGCCGGATTTATCGACAAAATTGCCCTTTGGATAGCTTTTGCCGTTATGTCCCTCGATGAATTTTGCATAATCGCCGTCGGGGACAAAGCAAATATCCTGTGAATCGCGTTTTCTTGCATTAATAAAGCCGTTTTCCTCCGCAATTTTGCGTATTTCGCTCTTTGAATATCTGCCGAGCGGAAACAGTGTATGTTTTAGCTGTTCCTGCGTTAGAGAATAAAGAACATAGCTTTGGTCCTTAGACAAATCCTTGCCCTTTTTGAGGTAAAATCTGCCGTCCTTTTCTTCAACATCAGCATAGTGACCGGTTACAACATAGTCAAAATTCAATTCTTTCATACGCTGCATAAGCTTTTCAAACTTTAAATATCTGTTGCAGTCTATGCAGGGATTCGGCGTTCCGCCAAGCTCGTATGTTTTAATGAACTTGTCGATAACTTTTTGCTCAAACTCGTCCTTAAAATTAAAAACATAGTAAGGCATACCGAGGCGTGAGGCAACACTGCGTGCATCCTCAATATCGTCAAGAGAACAACAGGTCTTTTCCCTGCTGACGCCTATATCCTCGTTATCATAAAGTTTCATTGTTGCGCCGATACACTCATATCCGCGTTCTTTCATAAAAAAAGCGGCGACGCTTGAATCGACACCGCCGCTCATTGCTATAATCGCTTTTTTCATAATCAGCCTAACCTAATCATTTCGTCAATACAACGCTTTGCACCGAGTCTTGTTTCCTCGTCAAGTTCGATAACATCGCCGAATGTACCCTTACAGCAATTGAGAACATCGACAAGGGTGGTTGCTTTCATGTTATGGCAAATGCAGTCCTTTGAAAGCGGATAAAACATTTTATCCGGGCAGGACAGTTGAAGATGAGTTACAATGCTGTTTTCGGTGCCGATAATGAATTCCTTGGCATCGCTTTGCTTTGCAAAATTCATAATACCTGTTGTTGAGCCGACATAATCAGCCTCCTTGACAACCTCCGGTACACACTCAGGGTGAACAAGAAAAAGTGCGTCGGGGTGTGCCTCTTTTGCGGCTTTAACATCGGAAACGCCCATTCTTGCGTGAGTGGGACAACCACCCGAAAGCAATTTGAACTCTTTTTCCGGCAACTGTTCGGCAATCCAAGAGCCGAGATTTCTGTCCGGAATAAAAAGGATTTTATCGGTATCAAGCGCTTTGCAAATTTTAAGTGCTGACGATGAGGTAACGCAAACATCGCAAATTGTTTTAAGCTCAGATGTTGTGTTGATATATGCAACAACCGTATAATCCGGATATTGCTCCTTAACCTGAGCGATAAGTTCCCTATCCATCATTTCAGCCATAGGACAACCTGCGTCTGCGTTGGAAAGGATAACTTTTTTCTCCGGTGAAAGAATTTTGACAGTTTCCGCCATAAAGCGAACGCCGCACATAATAACGGTTTTGTTTTTTACCTTTGATGCCGAAACGGAAAGTGCAAAGCTGTCGCCTACAAAATCGGCAACCTCCAAAATCTCGGGCGTTTGATAGCAATGCGCAAGAATGCAGATATCCTTTTCCTTTTTCAGCCTGATTATTTCTTCCTGTATTTCCCTAATTCCCATAATTTACTCCTGACCGATAAAATTATCAGTCTTTAATCTCCTCAAATGTATCAGGATTATATTTGATTCCATGGCGGTCGTAATAATCCTTAACAGCTGCCTTGATTGCCTCCTCGGCAAGAACAGAGCAGTGAATTTTTACCGGCGGTAAACCGTCGAGAGCCTCGACAACAGCCTGATTGGAAAGTTTGATTGCCTCGCTGATTGGTTTGCCCTTGATAAGACATGTAGCCATTGAGCTTGATGCAATTGCAGACGCACAGCCAAATGTATTGAACTTAACATCGGTGATAATATGATTTTCGTCAACCTTGAGGTAAATTTTCATAATATCGCCGCATTTAGCGTTGCCTACCTCGCCTACGCCGTCGGCGTCATCTATTTTACCAACATTTCTCGGATTTGTAAAGTGATCCATTACTTTTTCTGAATATAAAGCCATTATTCTACTGCCTCGCCTTTCATAATTTTTTCCCAAACAGGTGAAATTGAGCGTAAATACGGAACTACGCTGTGAATTGTATCAAGAATAACATCCATTTCTTCCGCTGTATTATACTCGCAAATGGAAAGTCTGAGCGAGCCGTGAGCGTTTTCAACCGGAACACCCATAGAAAGAAGAACATGTGACGGGTCAAGCGAGCCGCTTGTGCAAGCCGAGCCGGATGATGAGCAAATGCCCTTTTGGTCGAGGAGGAGGATAAGGCTTTCGCCCTCAATACCCTCAAAGCTCATATTAACAGTACCCGGAAGGTGATGCTCGAGATCGCCGTTAATATGGCACCTTTCAATATCCTTTACGCCGTCGATAATTTTATCACGAAGCTTAGAAACATAAGCCGCGTTTTTATCAAGATTTTTAACTGCTTCCTCCATGGCTGCAGCCATACCGACAATAGCAGGCATATTTTCGGTGCCGGCTCTCTTACCGCGCTCCTGAGCACCGCCGTTAATGAGATTTTGCAAAACAATGCCTTTGCGGCAATAAAGAAGTCCTACGCCCTTAGGTCCGTGGAACTTATGAGCCGAAACGGAGAGCATATCAATATTCATATCCTGAACATCAATTGCGATATGACCGATTGCCTGAACGGCGTCGGTGTGGAACAAAACGCCCTTTTCTTTACATACGGCGCCGATTTCTTTAATCGGCTGAATTGTGCCGACCTCGTTGTTGGCGCTCATAATTGTTACAAGAGCAGTATCCTCACGGATTGCGTTTTTAACATCCTCAACTTTAACGATGCCCTTTGAATAAACATCCAAAAGTTGAATTTCAAATCCCTCTTTGGCGAGCTTGTCAAGCGTGTGAAGAACTGCATGATGCTCAAACTTTGAAGAAATAATGTGTTTTTTACCTCTTTTTGCACCATTATATGCGGCTGTCAAAATAGCTTGGTTATCAGCCTCACTGCCGCCTGAGGTGAAATATATTTCATTAGGTGTTGCATTAATGCACTTTGCTACTCTCTCTCTGGCGTCAACAAGATACTCCTTAGCCTGCTGACCGATATGGTGAAGAGATGACGGATTGCCGTAAACCTCTTGAAGCATCGGTTTCATAGCCTCAAGCGCGGTGTCTGACATTCTTGTGGTAGCGGCATTATCAACATAAATAGTTTTCATTACTAATACCTGCCTTTTCTTATTCCTATAAAATCAATAGGTATTTTTCGCATATAATATATACTTAATTTCCTACTTTGTCAATAGGGTTTTCAATTTATTTCGCAAATATTCAAAATTTGTATAAAAAAAGAACTGCCGCTCAGTTAAAGCTGAACGGCAGTTAAACATAGCATTATCTTCCTTTTGCGAATGAGCGGCAAATGAATTTTGCGCCGAGGCTCTCGCAAAGCTGTTTTGATTTTTCGATATTTTCCCTGCTTATAACATCGACAACGGTCATATGCACCTCGTTGCCGTATGAAACACATTCCTTTGTGAATTTAATCATAGCGTCAAAGGCTCTGCCCTTATAAATATTGCGCGTTATTTTGTCATATTCCTCGGAATCGGGATTATTGAGCGAAACGGAAATAATATCAATATTTTCACAAATCTCCTTTGCAGTCGGCTTCGAATTGATTAAATCGGACAAGCCGTTTGTATTAATTCTCAATTTGATTGACGGTTTGATTTTCTTTAAATATTTTGCGGTTTTAATCAAATTGTCATAAGCGCATGTAGGCTCGCCGTAGCCGCAAAAAACAGCCTCGGTGACATTTGAAAAGTCGTAATTATCTATAGCGTTTTTTATATCATCAAATGTAGGCTCCTCATCAAACCAAAGCTCCTTGGCATCGCCGACGGCGTCGCCCTTTGAGCGAATACAAAATGCGCAATTGCAGGGACATTTATTTGTCAGATTGAAATAAGTGCCGCCCTCCAAGGTATAAATTATATCTGCCATAATTAAAGACCTCTTTTACATTCAAAAATCTGTCAAAATCGGCAATAACAGCGTATAAAACAGTATTGACCTATTTCAATAATAATTATATAATGTCACTGTCGGCAATTAAATGCACAGTTTAGGCAATATTATAAGGTACAGTTATGAAAAAATATATCGAAATATACAATTATTATAAGCAATTGATTGAAAGCGAACAACTAAAAAGCGGTGACAAAATGCCCTCCGTTCGCAAGGCGACAAAAATTTTTAATGTCAGCAAAACGACAGTGCAAAATGCATATTTTGATTTGCAGGCAGACGGATATATAATTGCAGCGCCAAAAAGCGGATACTATGTAACCGAAATGAAAGCAAAATCGGTTGAACATCATACGGAATATCATGAAAAAAACAAAATCCTGTATGATTTTAAGAGCGGCGACGCGGACAAAAGCAGTTTTGATTTGAATTTGTGGCAAAGGTACATAAAAAGTGCGCTTCGTCAGCAGGACAGGCTTATGTCATACAGCAAGGAGCAAGGTGAGAGCGATTTGCGCGAGGCACTGTCAGATTACATACGCGAAAAAAGAAATGTTGTCGCCTCCCCCGACAGAATCGTAATTGGCGCAGGAGTGCAATGTCTGCTTGCAATTTTATGTTCGATAATCAAGGAGCGCGGCACTGTTTCGTTCCCCGACAGCAGTTTTGTGCAAGGAATTGAACTGTTTAAGGATTACGGTTTTGATGTTCACACGAGATTTAAAGATGCTGACATAATTTATGTTTCGCCGTCGCACATGACATCATACGGCGATGTTATGCCGATAAAGCGAAGGCTTGAACTTGTCGATTACAGCATTAAGCACTCGAGCATAGTTATTGAAGACGATTACGACAGTGACTTTTTGTATCAAACAAAACCAATGCCGTCGCTTTATGCATTATCCAACAACGGAAATGTTGTATATATGGGCTCATTTTCAAATGTGCTTATACCGGGTATCAGAATTTCATATATGGTGCTTACAGAAAGCCTTGCGCGCATATACGAGGCTGAAAAGGAAAAATTTGCGCAAACGGCAAGCAAGACCGAACAGATTGCACTTTGTCAATATATCCGCGACGGTCACATCATGAGCCAAACGAGAAAAGTGCGCCGCTTATACACGGCAAAGGCAAGAGCGGCATATGAATACATAAAACACACCATGCCGAATGTTGAATGTGCAATGAGTGAAAACGGTTTGCAAATCAAAATCACAACAAAATTCGACAGTGACACATCGCAATTCGAGAACAACGGAATCAGCGTGCATATCAAGGATTTCAGCAACGGGGTATTAAAACTCGTATTGAGCCCATCGGCAATAAGCCACGAGGATTTAGAGCCTGCGATTGATGCACTTGCCGCAGTTTTGGAGAATAATTGTTGATAGTAAAATCAAAGGTGTCGGAATTCGATAATACTGTGTACTATTTACAAAAATAAAGCAAAGCTATTGACAAAAAAATAACAATCATATATTATCTATATGACAAAAATAAATCACAAAAGATAATTTTTTATCAAACAAACTAATTTTTTAGGAATAAGGTGGAATTTATGGCAAACAGAAGAGTAGCACTTGTAGGTTGCGGAATGGTAGGTATGAGCTATGCATACGCTCTGCTTAACTCAGATTTGTGCAACGAGCTTATACTGATTGATATTAATGAGGAAAAGGCTCTTGGCGAGGCAATGGACCTCAACCACGGTCTTTGCTTTTCAAGTTCACACATGAAAATCCGTGCAGGCTCGTTTGAAGATTGTCAATACGCAGACCTTGTTGTTATCACGGCAAGCGCAGGCAGCAGAAAACCGGGACAGACCCGTTTGGATCTTCTCCAAAAGAATGTGGGAGTATTCAAATCATTCATTTCAAAAATTGTCGCAAGCGGATTTAACGGAATTTTCCTTGTTGCATCAAATCCGGTTGATGTAATGACAAGGCTTACATACGAGCTTTCGGGATTCCCTGCTAACAGAGTTATCGGCTCGGGCACAACACTCGACACCGCAAGACTTCGTTATTTAATCGGCGACTATTTCCAGGCAGACCCACACTCTGTTCACGGCTATGTAATCGGCGAGCACGGCGACAGCGAATTTGTTCCGTTCAGCCAGCTTAACCTTTCAACAAAAAATGTTGAGGAATTTTTCAGCGATGAAAGATTCAAGGACGAATACAAACGCGAAGATATTGAACAAATCATCGAGAAGGTTAAAACATCGGGTGCAGAGGTAATCAAGCTTAAAGGTGCAACATACTACGGAATCGGTATGTCGCTTGTAAGAATCACAAAAGCAATTTTCGGCGATGAAAACAGCGTTATCACCGTTTCCTCAAGGCTCAACGGCGAATACGGTATGAGAGATGTTTATCTCGGTTTGCCGGCATACATCAACAGAAACGGCGTAAGAAAGATTTTGCCTCTCAATCTCCGTGACGAGGAAATCGAAAAGTTGCGAAACAGCTACAACATTCTTAAAGAAAGCTATGAAAGCTTGAATCTGTAATATATTAAGAGATATGATAAAGAGCAGTGTCTTGACACACTGCTCTTTTTATTACGGTAATTATCAATTATCAAAACAATAATGAGGCTGAACAATCCGCATTTGTCATAATAAAAGAAAAACGGCTCAAACGCAATGTTTAAGCCGTTTTTGAATTGGTGGCTCATCGGGGAATCGAACCCCGGACACCTTGATTAAAAGTCAAGTGCTCTGCCATCTGAGCTAATGAACCATATGTTGCGATGAATATGCAGTTGTAAAACCTTTTGGCTGGGGAGGCGGGATTCGAACCCACGCATGACGGAGTCAAAGTCCGTTGCC
>DPVM01000012.1:0-173 GCA_003526845.1 Oscillospiraceae bacterium | reverse complement strand
GTCCGTTGCCTTACCGCTTGGCTACTCCCCAAAATAATGGGGTGGGATATCAGAGTCGAACTGATGACCTCCAGTGCCACAAACTGGCGCCCTAACCAACTAGGCCAATCCCACCATATATAATGGCGCGCTGTGGGGGACTCGAACCTCCGGCCTACTGCTTAGAAGGCAGT
>DPVM01000005.1:353740-367408 GCA_003526845.1 Oscillospiraceae bacterium | reverse complement strand
TTGTCAAGAACTTTTTTCAAGTTTTTTCAACTTTTTTTGAAGGACTTGAACATGAAGTTCTGTGACGTGCTGTCGTTTCAAACAGCTTTTGTATTATATCATTTTGCAAGCAAAAGTCAAGCACTTTTTTCAATAAATTTCAAAAAATACAGTATTTTGACAATTAGTACATAAATAGTCAAAAAAAGGTATTATTTCTATTAATTATGCAAAACTGAGATAAAATACATATATAATGTTATAATATATATAATAAATTAAAAGATATCTTGAATTAATAAACTATATTTGATATAATTAGTTTTCAACAGTAAACAATTTGAGAGGGGTTGATAATTTGCCTATCAGAATCGACAATGAATTGCCGGCTAAACAGCGTTTGGAAATTGAAAACATATTCGTGATGAGCAATATGCGTGCCGACACGCAAAATATCAGACCGCTGAAAATCATTATATTAAACCTGATGCCTACTAAAGAAGTGACGGAAACTCAATTGCTTCGCCTTTTAAGCAACTCCCCATTGCAGGTTGACATTGAGTTTTTGCAGGTTGCAACACACATTGCAAAGAATGTTTCAAAGAGCCATTTGGACAAGTTCTATTACACCTTTGACGAAATCAAGAACAACAGATATGACGGAATGATAATTACCGGCGCACCTGTTGAGCTTATGTCGTACGAAGAGGTTGACTATTGGGATGAGCTTTGCAAAATTATGGAATGGAGCAAAAAGAATGTTTACTCAACTTTCCATATATGTTGGGGAGCACAGGCAGGGCTTTATTATCACTACGGGATACCAAAATATACGCTTAAGAGCAAAATGTTTGGCGTGTTCCCCCATCGTTCACTTGATGACACACATCCGCTGATGCGCGGATTTGACGATATATACTATTTTCCGCATTCACGACATACTGCAGTTGACAGACAAGATATAGCAAAGGTAAAGGATTTGCAGATTTTGTCTTACAGCGATATATCGGGTGTCAACATCGTTGCGGATATGGAGTGCAGGAATTTCTTTATAATGGGTCATTGTGAATATGACCGCGACACATTAGCTAAAGAATATTTCAGAGATGTTGAAAAGGGACTCAAAATCGACATACCTTACAACTATTTCCCAAATGATGATACAAATGCCGTTCCTAAAATGACATGGAAGAGCACAGCGAATCTTTTATTTAATAATTGGCTGAACTATTTTGTATATCAAAAAACACCGTACGACCTCAACACATTATAATATGTATATATTAATAACCCCCTTGCGGAGAAATCTGCAAGGGGCGTTTTTCGTTATTACAGTTTCAAAGCGAGTCCGCTTGCTTTTTGTTTGAGCATTTGCATGATAATATCTGCAATGTATGCACCTGCTTCAACCGGCGGCATACCGTGACGGCTGATATTGGAAACAACCGTATAATCCGATTCACTCATTTCAGGCCGCGGATTGTAGGCAATGTATGCCGACATACTTTCATCGGTAAGAAGTCCCGGACGTTCGCCGATGAGAACACAGACAACTTTAGCTTTTAAAAGCGGTCCGATTTCGCGAGCGGTATTAACACGGCAATAGCGGACAAAAAACGGCTTTCCGACGGAAACATTATTTTGCTTAAGCGCCATTGTCACCATCGGTAACAAATCGGGAATGTTTGCCGCGATTGACGGAGAGGATAAGCCGTCGCCGCAATAAATCTGAACATCGGCGCCGACTGTTGCATTTTGAAGAAGAAACGATTTTGTATCGTCATCAAAATATCTTCCCCAATCGGGTCGGGTGAGCATTTCGTATTTATCCGAGCACTTTGTTTTAACCTCGAAAAGTCCGAGTTTGTCAAGCGTTTTTTGAGAAACCTCTGTCATTACGGCATCAGTTGCGGCGGCATGAGCGGCACGAAAGTCGAGATAACTTTTTGTTTTATAGCGACTGCCGGTTCTGCCGATTTGAAGACGCGCCGGAGTTGCGGCACAAAGAGAATCAAAATAATCGTTCATAATTGCGACCTCCTATAAAAACACGCGCGGATTGCCGGCATTTTTACCAAGCTTTCCGTTTTCCCAAATGCCGTATTTTTCAAGCCATTTTTCAAACGGCTTAATCGGTGAAAGCGACATCATTTCGCGAATTGCGGCAATATCATGATATGAGGTTGACTGATACATCAACATAACATCGTCGCTTTGCGGAATTGACATAATATAATGGCACCCTGAATTGACAAGCATAACAAGCAAGCTATCGGCATCGTTTTGATCTGCTTTCATATGATTTGTATAGCAAATATCACAACCCATGGGCAAGCCGTGCATATGACCGCAGAAATTATCCTCGAGTGCAGCTCGGATAAGCTCCTTTGTATCATAAATATACTCCGGTCCGATAAAGCCGACAACGGTGTTGACAAGAAACGGATGATAATGCCTTGCCAAGCCGTAGCAACGCGATTCCATTACAAGCTGATCTGCGCCGTTATGAGAATTTGACGAAAGTTCACTGCCCTGACCCGTTTCAAAATACATATAATTAGGACCTTTTGCGGTCGAATATTTTTTCATCAAACCGTTTGCATACTCGAGTTGTTCAACATTTGTGCCAAATGAATCAAGAGCCATTTCACTACCCGCTATTGACTGAAAACACAAATCCATCGGAACGCCCTGCTTAAGTGCCTCGATTTGAGTTGAAATGTGAGAAAGAACGCATATTTGCGTGGGGATTTCAAGGCGTGTTTTGACATCGTTAAAAAGATTCAAAACATCGGAGGTGCTTTTGACGGTATCAATAGCAGGATTAAGTCCTATTACCGCATCGCCTGCGCCGTAGGAAAGGCCCTCAAGCAAAGACGCAGTGATGCCCTTTATATCATCGGTTGGATGATTGGGCTGAAGGCGCGACGCAAATGTGCCAACCTCACCGATAGTGGTATTGCAAGTGGCTGTGATATGTAGTTTTCGTGCAACATACATCAAATCGAGATTGCTCATCAGCTTTGCGAGTGCGGCAATAACCTCGGAAGTCATACCCGTTGCCTTTTGCAATATTTCGTCGCCGGTGATTCGGTTATCCAAAATAACCTCACGCAGTTCGCCGATTGTGAGTGACTTGATTTTTTCGTATTCCGATTTATTCAAATCGTCGATAATTATTTTAGTTACGCTGTCTTTATTATAGTCAACAGCGGGTGAAGAGGTTATATCCTCAACGGTTAAGTCGGAAAGAACATATTTTGCCGCAACGCGTTCTTTCGCATCCTTTGCGCCGATACCTGCAAGGGTGTCGCCGCTTTTTTGTTCGTTCGCTTTAGCCATAACCTCTTTGACGGATTTAAAATCATAGTTAATTCCGAAAAGGTTTGTATTAAGCTTCATACCTATCCTCCAAAGACAAGAGTTTTTACGACAACAGGCACTGCTCTGCCGTTTGCAATCGGCGAGCCGATGTCTATAAAATCGCCCTTTCTGCACAATATACCGTCCAAACAGATAAACGGATAATCATGCGGTAAATACTGTCTGAGACAAAGCCCGAGCGCCTTTGAACAATCGTGCTTTGTGACAACAACAAGCGGAATATTATTTTCAATCATGCCGTAAGCGGCGACGGATATATCGCGCGCAAGGCTATTGACGAAATCAAACGACGGCGTTTTGTCCGACGAGGGGCAAAATGCGCAAGGCTTGTTTGACAAATCGTTTAAATTATGCAGGCACTCAAGATTTTTGAGCGGAAAAGTCATTGACTCTGAATACTGAATCGTACTGCCTGAAATTTCCATACTGAAATTGCCCGAACCGATAACGGTTGCTCTGATTGGGTTATCGACAGTCAGTATTTCGAGTGATGTGCTTTCAAATTTGTTTTTTATACATTCGGCGAGCATACAACCTATATCTCCGAATGAATTGTCGGTCGGCATATTGTATATACATTCGCCGACGCCGCCGGAAAACATTACCGTATCGGGAACAACGCCGCAGGAGAGCAAATGATTTGTAACAAGTGTCGAATCTATCAAATCATTATTTTCAATCAGGGCGTTATAAATTATATCAGCACTTTTTTCACAAAAATCGCGTGCATCTTTACAATTTGAGTAAAAATTCGAAATTGTTTCGGACACAATTTCAGCAACGTTTTCATATTTTATAAGCCTGCCGCCGATATTAAGACAACAATCGTCGATAATTTTGCCGTTTGAAAATACGGAAATATTTGTAGTTCCGCCGCCTATATCAATATTTGCTGTCACCTTGCCGCTCTGCGAACTGAACTCATCTGCACCGACGCCCTTACCGGCGAGGAACGATTCAAGCTGTGCACCTGCCTGCGCGGCGACAAAATCACCCGACGCATCGGCGATTTTTTGAAGCACCGCTCTTGCATTATCTTTTTTCGAACTTTCGCCGGTTATGATGACAGCACCGCTTTGTAAATCGGATTTTGAAACGCCTGCGATTTGATATTCTGAATTTATGATACTTGCAACGGCATCAATATCAATATTACCCCTTTTGTCCAAAGGGGTAAAATAAACAGGGCTTTTGTATACAATTTTTTTATCGCTGATTTTTGCATGCGGCACTGTGCCGAAACCGCCCTCAACTTCAATGGCAATTTTGCTGATTATGAGGTGAGTTGTAGTTGTGCCTATATCAATACCGACGGAAAGTAATGTTTCGTTTTCCATAAATTAAATTTCTTCTGTATTTTCTGTTTCTTGCGATGATTGCTCATTCTGCACCGGCTTTTTCTTTCTGTGGATAATAAAGCGGTTACAGGGGTAGGTCCATATTACGGGAATACCCATACCTATAAGCGTTGCAACGGTAGGCGCAACTGTACCCGGCAGAAAATCATTTGTGAGATTTGAGACCCAAGGACCGATAATGCCTTTTGCCCATATCGTGAAAATTACCATCAAAACATACAAAACTGTTGAAACGAACGGATTTGCATCTGCATGGAAAGTGATTTTTCTGTTTAAGATAAACGCAACGGCATAGCCGACGAATGTTGAGCAATAGTATGAAATTTGCGTACCGCGTGCATTCGGATCATCGGCACATTTGAACACGAGATAAAGCAAAACCAGCTGTGTTGCAAATTCGGGAATATTTGAAAGTGCTCCTGCGCAGTTGAATTTGATAAATTTCCAAAACTCGGCGTGTTTTTCAGTCCAACGAACAAACGCGTTGTCTTTTTTATTCACTTTATCATTCATAGCTTACTCCTTTATCATAAAAATTTAATCAGCAAAACGATTATTGCGACGATGACAGCCAAAACTCCTACAGCCTTTGTTATCATCGGTATTGCGGCGTCAACAGTTTCGGGTGCTTTTGATGAAAAGAAATCATAAAGCGGTTTTGAAACCTTTTTGCCGACAAGTTCATCAAATGTTCTTGTGTATGTTTTATATTTATCGGGTTCATCCTCGTTGAGAACGATTACACGCACACCGCGCTTTGTTCTGTTGCCGTAGACATTAAAACCCGAGGACTGCGTAAAGCCCAAATCAACACCCTTATATGTTCCGACAAAGCTGTTTTTATGATCGTGGCCGACAAAAACAGCCTTGACATCGCCGCATTCTGAAATAGCGTCGAACTCGCCGGTATTGGCATTCGGAACCGATGGGGGTTCAAGCAAAATATCGTTTTTGTCGCAGGTGTCTCCGACCTTGTAATATTCGTTTTTATGTGTTCTGAATGCGCGGATTGCGCCTTTTTCATGCTTTGATACGCGTTTTAAAACACGATAATATTCATCCATCGGAATATGCTGAAAAACAATTGACGGAACATAGTCGCCGTTTTTGTCTTTAAGTTCGTCACGCGTTTTTTGATACCATTTGATAATGGCAGGGTCGAACGGCTCATATCCGCCGCCCTTTGCGTCTGTTCCGCTGTCAAAAAGATAGAGGTTTGCAACATCTCTGTCGCATCCGTCGGACGATTTAATCGGGATATTGTATGTACCGCCGCCGTCTATACCCTCTGCCTGCTCGCCGATGCAAATACCGAGTGTTTTATAGATATGCTCAAATTGGTCCTTATTTGAAATGCCGACCTGTCTGTCGTGATTGCCGAAAGTGACGGCATAAGGGATTCCCCGTTTTGTAACCGGCTCGAGGAGTTTTTGAACAGTCGATTTAACCGCATTTTCAAGTTCCTTACCCTTACCTTTATATGTAACTCCGTAGCCCTTGATTTGGTCGCCGGTATAAACAACCAAATCGGGCTTTTCAGCCTCGACAGCCGCATCAAGCAGTTTCATTGTATCGGGCGATATAGCAGGAATCTCCTGCATATCGGTGATTTGCATAATTTTGAAGGTTTTGTCTTTATTAAATCTCATAATAGCACCTCATTTAATCAAAGCGACCGCATGAGCCGAAATACCCTCTTCTCTGCCTGTAAAGCCGAGTTTTTCCTCTGTTGTGGCTTTAACGCTTACAGCCGAAATGTCAACACCGCACGCATCGGCAATATTGGCACGCATTTGCTCAATATAAGGGCTCATTTTAGGTTTTTGAGCAATTAATGTTGAGTCGATATTTTCGATATAAAAACCGTTTTCGTTAATTTTTTTAACAACCTCATGAAGAAGAACAAGTGAATCAGCGCCCTCCCACCTATCGTCGGTATCGGGAAAAAGCTTGCCTATATCACCCATTGCGCACGCGCCGAGCAAAGCATCGGAGATTGCGTGGAGCAAAACATCGGCATCGCTGTGACCGAGCAAGCCCATAGTGTGCGGAATTTCAACACCGCCGACTATAAGCCGTCTGCCCTCGATTAATTTGTGGACATCGTAGCCGTGACCTATTCGCATATTTTCAGCCTTTCCGCCGCAGATAAACAAGCATTGTCGTTTGCGGCAATATATGTAATATTTTTTATTTATTCAACTGTTTATTAAGCAGGCTTTCCGCAAGCGGAATATCATCCGGTGTGGTAATTTTGATATTGTCGTAGCTGCCGACGACGGTTTTAACCTTTTTGCCGAAATATTCAATAAGCTGGCAATCGTCTGTAAAATCCATACCTTCCTTTTGAGCTTTTTCAAGAGCAGATTTATATAAATCAATTTTAAAAATCTGCGGTGTTTGAATTGCGACAAGGCTTGACCTGTCGGGAGTGCTGACAACTACGCCTTGCGAATCGACCTGTTTTATCGTATCTTTAACGGGAACGCCGACCGCCGCAGCGCCGTATTCTTCGGCAGCTATAAGTGTGTGCTTAATATCATCGGGATTAACAAGCGGACGAGCGCCGTCATGAATAATGATATACTCACCGTCATCAACTGTATCGACTGCGTTTTTAACGCTTTGCTGACGGGTATCGCCTCCGATAACAAAGCTGACTCTGCTGTCGGGGAGAAGATTTGAAAAAGTCTCTACATCGCATTCGCGCACAACCACAATAATTTCGTCTATGTCCGAAATTGAAAGGAAAGCATTTACACTGCGTTCAATAACTGTTTTGCCGTTGATTTCAAGCAAAAGCTTGCTTTTTTCGCTTTTCATTCGGGTGGAATTTCCTGCGCCGAGAATAATTGCCGTATTACTCAATTTCCTTTACCTCGCTGAGTTCCTCCTCATTCGGAGTGACATATTCTGTATTATAATCGTCATAAATAACCATACCGGGTTTTGCGCCGTTTGGCTTATGAACATTTTTTACTATTGTATAATCGACCGCAACATTTGATGATGCGCCTGCCTTTGAATTATGCGCCGCAAGCATTGCCGCCTGACGGATAAGTTTGTCGGTAAACGGTTTGCCCTTTTCGGCAACGGCGATAACATGACTGCCTGCCGCATCCTTTACATGAAACCACATATCATAATTTTTTGCGGTTTTAAGAGTCAATTGGTCGTTTTGAACATTATTTCTCCCGACATAAAGAGTGTAACCCTCGTCGGTAACAAATTTCTTCGGCGGCAACTTTTTTTGCTTATTATTTTTATTGCCGCGCTTTGAAAGAAAGCCGGTTTCGTAAAGCTCGGTTTTAATGGCTGTTATCTCGCTGTCGGTTTCGGCACGGGAAAGTGAGTCAATAACGGACTCGATATACTTTGCCTCATCGTCAGCCTGCCTGATAAAATCGTGCAGTTTTGATTCTGCAACCTGCTTTTTTCTGTACTCTTTATAATATTTTTGAGCATTTTGCACCGGTGACAATGTCGGGTCGGCAGGAATTCTGATAGGAGCGTTGTTATTATAAAAATCTTCCAAATCATAAAACAGTGCACCCTTTTGCAAGCGATGCAGGTTTGCGTTAATAAGCTCGCCGTAGATACGGTATTTATCCTTATCTTTGCAATCCTCGAGCTCGTTTTGGCGGTTGAGCGATTTGCGCACCGCCCTTTCCTGCATTGTTGTGAGGTGCTTAAACAAATCGTTTGAACGCTGTTTGATACGCGAAATGCGCACCTGCTCGTAATAAAAATAATCAACAAGCTCGCTCGGGCTGTCAAACTCCTTATATTCGCAAAGCGAGCCGTACTGTTTTGGCATAAAGAATGTGAAATCCTTTGGCTTATCTGTAAACACAACGGTGAAACGCGGATTTGAAATTGCGTTTTTCAGTTCCTGCAATGTCATACCGTTTTCAATCTCGCGTGCGACTATCGGTGAAATGCCTTGGATAACCTGACCCGCCGCTTTTGATTTTTTCATATCGAGGTGATTGATTGCATCGTTAATATCGTCCAAATTATCACTCAACAAATTCATTTTGTGCTGTGCGGGCGGCAATTTATATTCAAGCCCCGGCAATATTTCACGAACAGATGATTTGAGCGCATCAATTCGCTTAACGCATTCTATAATTTTATTTGACCCATCAACAAGAACGATATTGCTGTATCTGCCCATAATTTCGATAATAACGCTGAACGAAACAGGATCGCCGAGGTCGTTTTTTGCATCAAAAACGAGAGTTAATATTCTTTCAAATCCGTCCTGTTTAATATCGACAAGTTTTGCGCCGCAAAGGTGCTTTCGCAGGAGCATTGTGAGCATGGGCGGCTTCGCCGGATTTTCGATATGCTGTTGTGTGAGCTGAATAACGGGGCAATCCGCCTTTGCCGACAAAAGCAGTTTTTGAACGCCGTCAAATGTTCTGAATGTAAAAAGTATTTCCTCGCGTGAGGGTTGATATATTTTGTCGACCCTAAAGCCGAGGAGTTTTTGTGTTATTTCTTTCTTTAATAAATGTAAATATATTCCGTCGAGTGCCATAGTTCACCTAAATTGATTTTACGGGATTTTCCTGCGGTGCGACAACAAATTCAACATCGGTAAAAATTCCGCTTAATTTATTTTTGAGCATAAGAAACGCTGCGCTTTCGGTTTCAAAATGACCTGCGCTGATTACGCAGTCGCCGTTTTCGGAAGCATCAAGCATTTCGTGATACTTCAAATCGCCGGTGACAAAGCAATCGGCATTTTGAAGAGCAAGGTCGATATATTCACCGCAAGCTCCGCCGCCGACTGCAACAGATGAAATAATTTTGTCGGTATCGGTATATCGAATACCTGCGCAATTGAGTTTTTCGGCAACGAGAGCGGCAAAATCATCAATGCTCATCGGGCTTTCAAGGTCGCCTACAACGAGAAACGAACTGTCGATATGCTTTGTATTCTGCAAGTCGAGTATTTCGGCAAGATTATCGTTAATACCGCCGTTTGCCAAATCGAAATTTGTATGTGCGCAAAGGTGCGCAATGCCCGAGCTTGCAAGAGAATAAACCGCCGTGTCGGACTTAACGCTTTTTATTCCGCTGAAAATAACCGGATGATGAGTAATAACCAAATCGGCGCCTATGTCAGCGGAAAAAGCGCAAACAGCCTTTGTGGCATCGAGCGCAAGGACCGCTTTTTTAACTTCTTTTCTGAAATCGCCGACAAGGTGACCCGAATTATCCCACTCCTCCTGTGTATCGTAAGGAGCGATTGAATTTATATAATCGTAAATATTTTTAACTGTTGTCATATTTTATCCTCTATTGCTTTGATAACCTTTGAATAATCGGCGCCGCCTTTTTCTTTGTTGCGCAGATAATTCAAAAGATGATTGAAATATTCTTTCTGCGAAAAATCGTAAATATTGCCGAGAAAGCACTGCGTTTGAGTCGGCTCAAACGGCTCGCCGCCGTATTCGGCATCAATGATATTGTAAAAATGCTTTCCGTCTTTAACAATTATATCGTTTTTGATTAAAAAGCCGTTAAGATAAAGCCAAGAGCGTGTAATTTCGCTGTGAGTCATCGGGTTTAAAATCAAGTGCTTATCCCTAACCGCCGAGCAATCGGAAAGAATAGCGGCAATAAGCTCACCGCCCATACCGGCAATTATGACATCGTCGATATCATCGGCATTAATATTTTGAAGTCCGTTTGAAATCACACATTTGATTTTGTCCTGCAAGCATCTTTGCGAAACAAGCAGTTTGCACGAATTGAGCGGACCTTCATTAATATCGCTTGCGACGGCAGACGGTGAAGTGCCGTTTTCAATCAAATAAACAGGCAGATATCCGTGATCCGTGCCGACATCGGCAACTCTTGCGCCCTGCCGCACAAAATCTGCGACAGCCTGAAGTCTTTTTGATAAAAATTCCATATAATTTTCCTAATATAATAAATTATAATTATTATATAATATTTATTAAAGGTTTGCAAGTTTAGTAATTATATGTTAATATATTCAATAATAAATCAACAAGGTGACATAAATGAACAACGATAAGACACAAAATTTACACGAAAACGAGGCTGACCCAAGGCTCAGGTTTGACGCATTTACTGCCGGTGTGAAAAACGGCGGTTTGCGCTCGGTGACATCAATAAATATGCTTGTTTGTTACATTGTGGCAACAATCGGCGACAAGGTGACGGCACAAAATATAATCGACACAGTCGATGAAGGAATGATTGCAAATCACTTTGAAACGGCTGACGCAATATCGAGGCTCAAGAAAAACGGAGTTATCAAGGAAAACGGCGACGGAACGCTTAAACTCCTTGACTCAAACACAAACGCAATTGAGCTAATTGAGCGCGATTTGCCGCTGACCGTCAGAGAAAAAAGCATCAAAATTTGTCAGACAATCATTGCTCGCGAGGCATATCAGCGCGAAAACAAGGTTGAAATTGCAGAAAACGGCAAAGGATACACCGTTAAACTGAAAATCAGCGATAAGGACACCGACTTTTTGTCGCTTGAGCTTTTCGCCGCAACGAAGGAGCAGGCAGAACTTATTAAGAACAACTTTGTTGCCGATCCAATAAAAGTTTACAACACACTGATTGATTCGATATTCAATAATTAATATTAAAATAACAGCAAAAGGGACTCGGGCACTGCACAAGGCAGCACCGAGTCCCTCTCTTATTTACAAGACTATTTTAAAACAATTCGAGCAATTTTTCAACAGTTTGAATTGATTTTTCGTGTTTTTTATTTTTATCGACGCGGATAAACCAGCAATTTGCATTTTTTGCGGTTTCAAAATCCTTATCTTCGTCGCCGACAAAAAGCACCTCGTTCGGGAGCAATTTGTATTTTTGCATAAGCAAAGTCAATCCGTGAGGATTTGGCTTACGCACGCCAAGCGAGCATGACGAAAGATAATCGTCAAAGCATGGCAATAAACACTTTATCCCCTTTTTATACAGGCTGTCGGGCATACCGGAAGGAACATCGGTGAGCGCCGCAAGCGTGATGCCCTTTTGCTTAAGCGCAGTCAAAACGGGTATGCTATCGGGATAAATTTCGGTTTTTAGATTAAATGACTCAAAAAACAAATTTATCGCACTGTTTAAATCGGGAACATTCCAACCGTCGAGCGCGCTTGCAAAAATAAACTCGGGCGGATAGTCAATTTCACGCGGATTGATGCGCGGATTAAACATTTTCATCACATATTCGGCATGATTGATTTTTTCATCAGACACGCCGAGCGAAAGCGCATTATTTACATATTCAAATGCGGTTTTATAATAATCCGCCCATGAAAGCGGCATATTTTTGTATTCAAACAATGTTGAACCCAAATCAAAAGCAACAAGTTCAATTGCCATAAATCACCTATTAAAAAAGCAATCCTCACACAGTGTATAAGGATTGCTTTTATGTATTAATTATTCAGCGTCTTCAGACTCGTCATCTGCAAGCTCCGGAATTGTTTCCTCCGGCTTGTCGAGAAGCTCTTTGATTGAAAGAGAAACTCTCTTCTTGTCATAATCAATGTCGATAATCTTTGCTTTAACAACATCACCGATTTTAAGAACATCTTGAGGAGTTTGGATTCTGTCCCAAGAGATTTGGCTGATGTGGATAAGGCCGTCAACTGTAGGAAGAATGTTAGCGAATGCACCGAATGTAGCAAAACTTACGATTCTTGCATCAACAACAGAGCCAACAGGATAATCTCTCTTCATGATTTCCCAAGGGCTGTCCTCAATATTCTTGAAGCCCAAACTAATCTTTCTTGTTTCCTCGTCGAGTGCCTTGATTGTAACCTCTACGGTATCGCCAACCTTAACAACCTCTGAAGGATGCTTGATTCTTGACCATGAAAGCTCTGAAATGTGAATCATTCCGTCAATGCCGCCAAGGTCAACAAATGCGCCGTATGATGTAAGAGATTTAACAGTACCTGTCATCTTCTTGCCAACCTCGAGAGTTGCCCATACTGCATCTTGCTTTTCCTTACGCTCTGCATCGGCAACAACCTTGATTGAGCCGACTGCTCTTCTTCTTGCAGGATTGATGTCGATAATTTTAAATCTGACTGTTTGACCTTTGATAGAGTCAAGCTCTTGATTTCTCGGAACACCTGAAAGTGATGCGGGAACAAATACTCTTGTACCTTTTGTTGTTACGAGAACGCCTCCGCGGATAATCTGAGTAACAGTGCCCTCGAGAATTTCATCATTCTCTTTAGCTGCTACGATGTCATCCCAGCCTTTTTGTGCGTCAACAAGTTTCTTTGAAAGCTTAAGCACGCCGTCCTGATCGTCTGTTTTCATAATAACAAGGTCGATTTCGTCGCCTACTGAAACGACATCCTCGCACTTGTCGATAGGCTCTGCGCTTAAATCATTGAATGCTACAACGCCGGTTTGCTTTCTGCCCGGAACATCAACATATACCTCTGTAGGTGTGATGCTTACAACTGTTCCTGTGACAACTTTGCTGTTTTCGTTTTCCTTAAAAGACTCGTTAAGTAATTCTTCAAAGGATGCCTCACCATCAGCAGATGCTTTGACAGCAGGCTCTTTAACAGCCTTATCAGCGGTTTCTGCTGTCTCCACAACTTCTTCAGTTACGGCTGAAGTTGTTTCAACTTCCTTTTCTTTAATTTCTTCGGACATGGATTTGAGTACCTCCTTGATAATTACCGAGGGTGTCGAGGCCCCGGCTGTAACACCAATTACATTATACGGTGAAAGGTCAATGCTCTTTAGCTCATCTGCCGTTTCTATCAAAAACGACCTGCAATGAGCGGAGCTGACATCTCTCAACTTACAAGTATTTGATGAATGGCGGCCGCCGATAACAATCATGGCATCTGATTTTTTTGAAATTTCATATGCCTCATTTTGGCGATCGGCTGTCGCATTACATATTGTATCAAAA
>DPVM01000005.1:304656-353538 GCA_003526845.1 Oscillospiraceae bacterium | reverse complement strand
GTCGCATTACATATTGTATCAAAAATTTCACAATTTGTACATACCTTTTTTATGATTTTCTCACATTTTTTCCATTCTTCCAGCGAAAAAGTTGTTTGAGATACGCAAATTATTTTTTCATTTTTGTCAATATAGTCATTCTGTAATATTTTTTGCAATTCTTCATCGTTTTTAAACACGAACGATTTTCCGTTGCAATACGAACGGATGCCTATAACCTCGGGATGATTGACATCACCGGCGACTAGAACGGGCACAGATGAATCGAATTTTTTAACAATGCGGTGAATTTTTTTAACAAACGGACATGTTGCGTCAACATAATCAATATTTTTATTTTCAATATCGTCGATAACGCTTTTTTCAACTCCGTGAGTTCTGACAACAACCATATAGCCGTCGGGACACTCGTCAATGCTGTCGATAATTTTAACACCGCGCTGTTCCAAATCGCCGACAAGCTGGGCATTGTGAATAATCGGACCGAGAGTGCAAACCTTTTTGCCGTCATTGACAAGGCTGTAAACAAGATTAACCGCTCTGTCAACGCCGAAACAAAAACCTGCCGTTTCGGCGAGAATTATTTTTTTGCTCAATTAATTTCAGCCTCCCAAAGCGCTGTAATATTATCCATAACGAGATTAGCCGCATTTCTTATATCGTGCGGACCGAAATTCTCTTTATCAAATCGCATATCCTCGGGGGTAATAAGCTTGCCGTAGGAAATTGTGACATGCTTGCCTGCTTTAATCGGACCGTCACAGCAAATGGCAACCGGCAATACAGATGCGTTTGTTGCTTTAGCGATAACGGCAACACCTGACTTAGCCCTTTGGGGAACACCGTTTTTATCCTTAATTCTTTTGCCCTCGGGGCAGATAGCCATTACATGACCTTCATTAATGATTTTTTCGCCGTATTCGATAGCGGAATTGTCACCCTTTCCCCTTTTGACCGGGAAACCGTACATATGGGTCATAAACCAACCGACAATCGGATTTTTGAAAAGCTCGACTTTTGCCATAAAGTGAAGAGGCGGCAGCTGCTTGGGGCAAGCCGCAAAAACAGGGTCAAGCGCACATGTATGATTGATGGCAACTATGTATCGTGTGCCTTCGGACGGAATATTTTCAAGCCCCTTAAATTGCATTTTAAACACAAACTTTACAAGCGGTCTGAAAATCGTCTTGATGAAATTATACAATTTATAGTGCTTTACCTGCGAGTAATCAAATTCTTTCATTAAGCTATATTCTCCTTGATAATTTTAACAATAAGTGCGATTGACTCGTCAAGAGTGCAATCCGATGTGTCTGCCAAAACAGACTGCTCACTCGGCTTAAGCGGAGCAATTTCTCTGTGAGAGTCCTGATAGTCGCGCTGATTGACATCGGCAAGGACATCCTCGTATTTTACATTTTGACCCTTTTCAATAAGTTCCTTATATCTGCGCATTGCGCGGCACTCGGGAGATGCAAACAAAAAGATTTTGACCTGAGCATCGGGCAAAACAACAGTTGCAATATCTCTGCCGTCCATAATAACATTGTTGTTTTTGGCGATATCACGCTGTAAATCAAGCAAGAACGCGCGCACCTCGGGAATTGCAGACACCTTGCTTGCGCCCATCGAAATTTCGGGTGTGCGAATGAGCGAAGAAACATCCTCGCCGTTGAGATAAACAGCCTGAACGCCGTCAACATATTTAAGCTCAACTTGTGTTGATGAAAGCATATCAACAATTTTTTCACTATCGTCAATAATTGAGTTTCTGACAGCGTTTAAAGCAACAGTTCTGTAAAGAGCGCCGGTGTCAACATAAATATAGCCAAGTTCTTTAGCGGCTGCCTTTGCGACTGTGCTTTTTCCTGCGCCGGCAGGTCCGTCAATTGCAACATTAATCATAAAAAATCCATAGCCTTTCTGTATTATATAGTACAATGATAATTTACATATTTTGACCGCAGACATATCCTGTCGAGAACGCAATTTGAAGATTGAAGCCGCCCGTGTATGCGTCGACATCAATCACCTCGCCTGCGAAGAAAAGATTGTCAATAAGTTTTGAGCGCATGGTTTTCGGCTCGATTTCACGAACCGAAACTCCGCCCGAGGTAACTATTGCCTCATCAAGCGGTCTGAAACCGCTGACATTCAGAGTAAAGTTTTTAAGCAGTGTGACGAGCTGTCTGCGCTGTTCTTTTGTAATCTGATTGCATTTGAGCGATGGCTCAATGCCCGACAGCTTTACTATAACAGGTATTATCTTGTTTGGCAAAAGTTTTGAGAGAGAATTAATGAAATCTTTATTATTGTTTTCATCAAAATCGCGAAGTATTCTTTTATCAAGTGTTTTTTCGTCGAGAGCAGGTTTTAAGTCTATAACAAGGCGATAATTATGCCTTTCGGGATAATCCATTCTTGACGAAGCGGAAAGAATAATCGGTCCGCTGATGCCGTAGTGTGTAAAAAGCATTTCGCCGAAATCGTCATAAACCTTTTTATCGTTATCGAAAACGGTGATTGCAACATTTTTGAGCGACAATCCCTGAAGCTGCGGCACAAAATTATTGTTGCAAACAAGCGGAACAAGCGAGGGCTTAAGCTCTGTAACCGTATGACCGAGGCTTTTTGCGAGAGCATAACCGTCGCCGTCGGAGCCGGTGAGATGATAACTTTTGCCGCCTGTGCAAATCGCAACAGAATCGCATTCTATTTTTTCGCCGTTTTCAAGCACAACGGCGGTGATTGTATTATTCTCGGTTTCAAAGCCGAGTGCTCTGCCGTGAATTATTTGAACGCCGTTATCTACGGCATTTTTTACGAGCGCATCGACAACATCGACCGCTTTATCCGAAACGGGAAAAACTCTGTTTCCGCGTTCGATTTTTGTGGGAACGCCGAGTTCCTCCAAAAGTGCAATTGTATCATACGGCATAAAAGCGGAAAATGCTGAATACAAAAAACGCGGATTCGTCGGCACATTTGAAATAAGGTCGTCAATATCAAAGCACGCATTTGTGACATTGCATCTGCCCTTGCCCGTAATCATAACCTTTCGGGCGGGACGCGCCATTTTTTCAATTATTATTGCACGGTTACCTCGTTTTGCACTTTCAGCCGCCGCAATAAGCCCTGCCGCACCGCCGCCGATAATAACCGTTTGTCTTATAGTATTATTCATAAAGAGTATTATAATTTATTATTCTTCGTCTGTCAATTCCTGCAAAAGCTCCGAGAGTTTTTCCCACTCGTCATACAAACCATCGCGAAGATTTGTGACTGTATGGAGCCTGTCGGTGAGTTTCATAAGTTCCTCATAATCGGAGGAAGTCATTTTTTCATTGATTTCTTCAATCTCGTTTTCGGCGTCCTCGATTTCTGCCTCACATTTGGTAAGACGCGTTTTTGCCTTGCGCAACTGTGACTGTCTTTCCTTTTTCAGCTTATAATCGTTTTGTTTTTTAGGCTTTGCGGCTGTTTTTTCAACCGGCTGTTCCTTAGCGATTGCCGCTTTACGCTCGATATATTCATCATAATTGCCGATATATTCGTCAACGCCGTCCTTTTTAAGTTCAAAAATACGGGTGGCGATTTTATTTATAAAATATCTGTCGTGCGAAACAATCAAAAGCGTTCCGTCATAATCAAGGAGTGTATTTTCAAGCTCCTCGCGCGAAAAAGCGTCGAGATGGTTTGTCGGCTCGTCAAGCAAAAGAAAGTTGAATTTGCCGAGCATAAGTTTAAGCAAAGCGACCCTTGCTCTTTCGCCGCCTGAGCAGTCTTTGAGCACCTTATACACATCGTCGCCCTTGAACAAAAATGCGGCAAGTGCGTTTCTTACTGCAGTTTCGGTCATTGCCGGAAAGTGCGACCAAACTTCATCAAGTGCGGTTTTATTAAGGTCGAGCTTTTCCTGCACCTGGTCAAAATAACCTGTTTGCACCATTGAGCCGAATTTAAATCTGCCGGAATCGGGCATATAATCTTTCATCAAAATTTTAAGAAGAGTTGTTTTGCCGCATCCGTTATCGCCGAGGAGAAAAACTTTTTCTTTTCTGCGGACATCAAATGACGCGTTTGAAAAAATCACCTTGTCACCGAATGATTTTGAGAGATTTTCGACATTCAAAACTTCCTCGCCGCTGACGCAATTGGGCGAAAAGTCAAAGCGAATTTTTGCAACCCTGCTGTCGGGAATGACAAGTTGCGCCTTTATGCGTTCAATCACCTTTTCCTTGCTTTCGGCGGTTTTGATATTCTTTTCTCTGTTCCATTGGCGCTGTTGCTCGATAATACCCTCAAGTCGGGCGATTTCTTTCATATCGTTTTCATACTTTTCCTCAACAGCTTTTTGTTCCGCCTCTTTTTTAACAAGAAATGCGGAATAGTTGCCCTCGTAGCAACGCGATTTTTTATTTTCAATCTCTATAGTTTTTGTTGTGATTTTATCAAGAAAATATCTGTCGTGGCTGATGATGAGGCATGCGCCCGAAAAGTCCTTTAAAAATCCCTCAAGCCATTCGACGGCGTTAATATCGAGGTGATTTGTAGGCTCGTCGAGCAAAAGAAAATCTGCCTTTGACAAAAGAAGTTTTGCGAGAATAAGTTTTGAACGCTGACCGCCCGAAAGTTTTGAGGTCGGCATATCAAAATCGTTTTCGGTAAAGCCGAGTCCGATAAGCGCGGAGCGTGTGAGGCTTTTGTATGTCAAGCCGCCGTTGTTTGTGTAATAATCGTTGAGCCTGTCCTGAAGGGCGATATTTTCGTCAAGACTGCCGACATTATCGGTGAGCCTTTTATTTACATCGTCAAGCTGTTTTTCAACATCAATCAAATCAGAAAACACGGAAACAAGTTCGTTATAAACGGTATTGTTTTCGGAACAGGTATGCTGTTGCATATAGCCGAGTTTGACATTTTTGCCGACAAAACAATTACCGGAATCGGCGGTATATTCACCTGTTATCAATTTGAAAAGCGAGGTTTTGCCTGCGCCGTTACAGCCTATGAGACCGACCTTTTCCTTATCCTTAATGCTGAACGAAACATCTTTAAACAGCATATCCGCTCCAAAGGATAATGTTAAATTTTGAACATCAAGAACAGCCATAATTACTCCGTAAAATATAAATTATTAACAATATTCCCTATTTTACAACAAATCAACTTGAATGTGAAGAATAAATTTGATAATATATATAAAAAAGTATGAATGGTGGACATAACTATGGAAATATTAAAACTTAAACCCGTATTTAAGGATTATATTTGGGGCGGCACAAGACTGCACACTGATTACGGCTTTGAAACGGGATTTGACAAAACAGCCGAGGGATGGATGCTTGCGTGCCACAAAGACGGCATGAACACAATTGACGGCGGCGTGTTTGACAAGATGACCTTGCAGGATGTAATTGACAAAGAGGGACTTGAAAAAATCGGCGGCAAGAACTGCCTTAAGTTCCCATACTTCCCTGTTTTGATTAAAATTATCGACGCTTACGACAACCTTTCAATTCAGGTACACCCCGACGATGAATACGCAAGGCGTGTCGAAAACGAATTCGGCAAGACGGAGATTTGGTATGTTCTTGACGCAACCGATGACGCAAAACTTATTTACGGATTTAAAAACGAAATCACAAAAGACGAATTCAGAAAATCAATTGAGGACAACACATTGCTTGACAAGCTGAATGTTGTGAATGTTAAAAAGGGCGATTTGTTCTTTATCGAGGCAGGTACCGTTCATGCAATCGGCAAGGGTGCTTTGATTGCAGAAATTCAGCAAAACTCAAACTGCACATACAGAGTATATGACTACGGCAGAGTCGGCAAAGACGGCAAGCCGAGAGAACTTCACATAGACAAAGCAGTTGATGTGTCTAACACAATTCCGCCGAAATACGATATTAAGCCGATGGGCGACGAAATTGAAAGCAACGGCAATATTTCGCAATTGCTCACAAAATGCGATTTATTCACCGTTGACAGATACCAAATCACAAGCGGCATCACTCTTGCCGCCGATGAGGACAGCTTTAACCATATTCTCGTAACGGACGGCAACGGCGAAATTGACGGCAAGCCCGCTAAAAAGGGCGACTCGTATTTTGTGCCGGCAGGATACGGCGATTACACAGTCAAAGGTGACATTGAAATTATCGTTACGAGAGTTTAAAAAAATTTAACAATCAAATTTTAAGCGAATGCATAAAATGAATAAAATCACTCCGTTTGGCACACAATATGCTAAAAGGAGTGATTTTTTTGAATATTATGGACAGAATTGCGCTTATTTTAACAATCATAGGCGGTATTAACTGGGGCGCAATCGGAATTTTTAAATTTGACATAGTTGCATGGATTTTCGGCGGTCAGGACGCTGTATTTGCAAGAATAGTTTATACTCTCGTTTGCATAAGTGCAATTTGGTGCATCAGCCTTTTGTTCAGAAACACGGCTGTCGAATAATCACAAACAGGCAACCTGGCGTTGCATTTCGTCGCGGATTTTTTTCAAAATCCGTTTTTCAAGGCGCGAAATGTAGGATTGAGAAATTCCCATTTTGTCGGCAAGTTGCTTTTGAGTATAAATGGGATTATTATTCAGTCCAAAGCGAAGCTCCATTATATTGCGCTCCTTCGGGGTGAGGCGTGAAACCACACTGCGAAGGAGCCTTTTTTCGTCGTCATATTCAACGCTTTGGCAAATTTCGTCAGGCTCGGAGCCGAGGACATCACGCAGGGTAAGCTCGTTACCGTCCCAATCGACGGAAAGCGGCTCATCAAATGACATTTCGGTTTTTGAATTTGAGGTTTTTCGCAGATACATCAAAATTTCATTTTCTATACAGCGCGAAGCATAGGTGGCAAGCTTAATATTCTTTTCAGGCGCAAAGGTTTTGACAGCCTTCATCAGCCCGATTGTTCCGATTGAAACAAGGTCTTCGGTCGACGCAGAAGGCGAGTCGAATTTTTTTGCGATATATACAACAAGTCGCAAATTGTGGGTAATCAGCTCGTCGCGCGCCGATTCGTCGCCGTCGGTAATTGCCTGTAAAACGCGCTGTTCCTCCTCTTTTGTGAGCGGAGGAGGCAGGGTTTCGGGTCCGTTTATGTAGTGACAAAAGTTTGAATTAAACAGTTTGATGATAATTGCATTGATAATTTCGGTAAACAATATAAATCGCCTCATAATGACAGTATTTCGGGGTTTATAACGGCAGAAAAGCCGCTTGATTTCATTTTATCGGACAAAGCTATGTATGCTTTTTCGATCACCTCTTCCCCTTTTGCGGTTTTTATCGTTATTTTATCGGGCTTGTATGCCTGAAGATACGAGTTTTTGTTGACCGAGGTCACCGGCACGATTCGCGCTTTTTCGTTTTCAAAAAGGCAAGACGCTTTTTCTTTTTCGACAACGATTACGGGAGAATCGGAAAACGGCTCGCGGAGTTTATTGCCCGTATCGGCGAGTGCAAAAAGAGAAACACTCCGTCCGCCGTTTTCGATAACAAGCGAATAAATATCGCCTTTTGAAACGCTTTTGTTGTAAATCCTGACGACGAGCGAAGCAATGACATACGCCGCGGCGGCTGAAAACAGCAAAGCCTTTGCACCGATATTAAGATAGACGGTCGAATTATTGACGGCTATCATTTGATTTCCGCTCAACAAATAAATGCCGACGATTATGCCGAGAAAAAGAAAGTTTGAAAAAAGAAAAATACCGAGCGCGACAGCAAAACTTTTGACACGGTAGAATTTGAATGCAATCAAAATAATGAGAACGCACGCGGCAATTTTTGAAATCAGTGATATGTACCACGGTAGATTGTCAACAAGAATTATCATTGAATACAGTCCGCCGAATGCCGCAGACAAAACAAGGCGAAAAAGTCGCGGCTCTTTTTTGCAAAGGCGCGCCGTTATTTCGAGCAATAAAAATGTGATGAAAAAATTGATAATAAACAAGACATCTAAATAAATAACAATAAAAAACACCTCTTGCAATCATTATAAATCGCAAAAGGTGTATTTTTTGTCAAACAAAAGATTATTCTTCAATTTCTATTGTATCAATAACGACATCGTAAACCGGCTTGTCATTCATGCCTGTTTTTGTTGCGGCAATATCCTCGAGTACATCCGTGCCATCGGTAATCATACCGAAAACGGTGTGGTGAAAATCGAGCCACGGTGTGCCCCCTTTTTCCTTATAGGTATCAATAACCTCCTGCGGGAAGCCGTTGTCCTTAAGCTGTTCCATTTGCGAAAGCAAATTTTCGGGAACGGTGCTTGCCTGAACGATGAAAAACTGTGAGCCGTTTGTATTCGGACCCGAATTTGCCATTGAAAGCGCGCCGTAATAGTTTCTTGCGCTCAAATCGAACTCGTCCTCAAAACTTTTGCCCCAGATTGATTCGCCGCCGCAGCCTGTGCCTGTCGGGTCGCCGCCCTGAATCATAAAGTCCTTAATTACGCGATGGAAAATAAGACCATTGTAGTAGCCCTCTTTGGCGTGTGTTGTGAAGTTTTCAACTGCTTTGGGGGCAACATCCTCGAATAAATCGAATTTCATATCGCCCTTATTGGTTTTGATAATTGCTTTTTTCATTATAATTTAACCCTTTCGTTAATTTCTTTTAAAACCTCTTTATCTATTTTAAGCACCTGTCTGTCATAGGTGAGAAGTCCGTTAAGTTCGTCCTCGACATCGGTTACCTGCGTGTAGACGGTAGCCGAAAGTCCTTTAGGAATTTGCGGAATGATTGTTTTGTTAAACAACCTTGAATATCCTGCTGTAAGGCTTTGCTTTGAATTGTAAATCTTATAGCCGAACATTTTGTTGTTGAAGGTGTGCCCCTTGACCCTTGTGCTCAATCCGCCGAACTCGGTGAGGAGCCATGGTCTGGCACCTGCCTTAACAACAATCGGCGTGAAATAGATATGCTTTGAAATGACATCGGTAACGCCTCTGTCATGCCAGCCCGATGCTGAATCGACAATTCTTGTCTTATCCCACGATTTCAAAAGATTATATGCATTTGCACTGTCGAACTGCCCCCAGCCCTCGTTAAACGGCACCCACATTGCAATGCAAGGGCAGTTATAAAGAGTGTCTACCATTTCACGGAGTTCTTCATAATAAAGGTCGCGTGCAGCTTTGTTAGTGCGTTTGAAAGTTTTGTAATTTGTATCGTCGAGATTAATATTGACAAACGGCAAAACGCTGATTTCAAGGCCGTAATTGCCACCGCCGTTAATCATATCCTGCCAAACGATGATGCCGTTGACATCACAATAATGATACCACAAAAGAGGCTCAATTTTAATATGTTTTCTAAGCATATTAAAGCCGCACTCTTTAACTGTTTTGACATCAAACTCCATAGCGGCGTTTGAAGGAGGAGTTAAAAATCCGTCGGGATAATAACCCTGATCAAGCAAACCGTTTTGAAAATAGGGTTTATTATTCAGGCAAAGGCGAGGAATACCGTTTTCGTCATTCGAAATACTGAATTTTCGCATGCC
This sequence comes from Oscillospiraceae bacterium, assembly GCA_003526845.1. GTDB lineage: Bacteria > Bacillota > Clostridia > Oscillospirales > Acutalibacteraceae > Eubacterium_R. The sequence continues at coordinate 343,999 of DPVM01000005.1, read as the reverse complement.
GAAATATGTTTTTACCTTATCATTTTTATATTTCAGCTCGACATTATACAAAAACGGAGATTCGGGCGACCACGGCTTCATATTTTCGATATAAACGGTTTTGTCCGTTGTATCGGCGATAAGCTCATCGCCGTCATAAATCAAAGCCTCGGGCGAAATATCATCGGGATACTCAAATGTAACGGTTTGTTTATCAAAATCGGGGGTGATTTTGACAGACGGAATATAGTCCGTCGGCGTTGACTCAAGCCAAACGGTTTGCCAAATTCCGCTTTGGGGTGAATACCAAATACCGCCGCGCTTTGTTTTTTGCTTGCCGCGCGAATATTGATTTGATTCGCAGAAATCACGAACTGAAACATTGATTGTGTTTTCGCCGACCTTAATATAATCCGTTATTTCAAACGAAAACGGAGTGTAGCCGCCGTGATGAATGCCGACCTTGTGCTTATTGATATAAACGCAGGCGATTTGGTCAACTGCGCCAAAGCGAATAAACACCCTGCCCTTGTTAAAATCCGGCGAAATGTCAAACGAGCGTTGATAAATCAAATATTCATCCGCATTAAGCACTCTGTTTACGCCCGAAAGTGGACATTCGGGTGAAAAAGGAACGGTTATTTCATACTCAAAATCGTGTGGTATGACACTGCTTTTTGAAAAAGACAACTGCCAAACACCGTTTAAATTCAAATAACTGTCGCGAACGAACTGTGGGCGCGGATATTCTGACAAAGGATGATATTTATTTAAGTCCTGCCCCCATTTTGTTAAAAGCATCACTTTTCCTCCGTTACAATTTTAGAGTCGATAATTTGAACGCATTTATTACATATATCAAGCGCCGCTTTTTTGTGCGACACGATGATGCAGGTTTTGTTTTTTAAATCCTTTAAATTTGTTAAAAACTGCTTTTCGGTAGCCTCGTCAAGAGCGGAGGTCGCCTCGTCGAGCAACATAATCGGCGATTTAGAAAGTAACGAGCGCGCAATCGCAAGGCGCTGGAGCTGGCCCTCGGAGAGTCCGACTCCTCTTTCGCCGATGACGGTATTAAGCCCATCGGGCAAATCGTTGATGAACGAATCGGCGCACGCAATTTGAACGGCGCGGTTGATTTCGTCCTCGGTGACATCGGAATTGATGAAGGTGAGATTTTCCTTGATTGTGCCCGAAAGCAGAAAATTGCCCTGCGGCACATACGAAAACAGATGCCTTGTGCTGTAATCGGCAGGGATAGTGCCGTCGGTTGTATTGATGTTGATTTCGCCGTTTTCAACCTTAAACACGCCGAGCAAAAGTTTTAAAAGTGTGCTTTTGCCTATACCGGAAATGCCCATTATAGCGACAAAATCGCCCTTGTTGACAGTGAGTGAGGTATTATCGAGAATAATATCTCTGTCATATTTAAACGAAATATTTTTAAACTCGATTGATTTGAGTTTTTTATATGTATCCTCAACATTTTCAAGCGGAGCTTTGCCGATTTCTTCGTCGGGGAGATTTTCAATTTCCATAAGTCTTTCGGCAGACGCCAAAAGCTCGAAATATTTCGGCATAACACCGGAAAGCGAAGCAAACGGCGACTGAATTTGATTGACAAGCTGAAGCATTGCGGTAACTGTACCGTAATCAAGGCCGTGAATAAGGCGGTATGCACCGAACGCAAGTGCGAAAACATAGCCGAGATTAAACACAAATGTTACGCCTGCGTTAGCTGTAATTCCGAAAAATCGGCGGCGCATTTTTGCCTTATAGTTATCGGCTTGGTATTTATCGGCATCATCTGCGATTTTTTCCTCTACGGCAAACGCTTTTACCACAAGCAGACTTGTGACAGCCTCTTGAATAAACGAGCGTGTTTTGCCCTCGGTTTCCTGCACCTGTTTATGCAGGTGTTTGAGCGTTTTGCGAAACAGCTGCATGCAAAGGAACACCGCACAACCGCCGACAAGAAAGAGAAATGCAAAAATTTTGTCGATAACGATAAGATAACCAAAGGCACAAAACAGTTTTACAAGCAAATAGAGCACATTCGGCAAAATCGTTGTAAATCCGTCGGAAATGACAACGACATCGTTAAACATTCTGTTTTGCAACTCGCCCGTATGGTATTTTGTGATGCTTGCATAGTCTTTTTTCATTATGACCTTGAGCATATGCTGTTTAAGTTCCCATTCAAGCTTGCCCTTGCAGCGCTCCGACATTGATTTGCCGAGCAGAGTTATAAACATTTGCACAGCGACAACAGCAAAATAGCACAACGCAAAATAAATAACGCGCTTCATTGAATGTTCTTCAGTAGCGGCATTAATAAGATTTTTAGAAAAATTTGCAAATGCGATGGTCAAAACGGCAGAAACAACATTTGCCGCTATAATCACAACAACCTTGAGCCGTTCGGATTTGCAAATCGAGTATATCCAACGCCAAATTTCAATATCGGATTTATTGAATTTTTTTCTGTTGTTTTGTTCCATCGGTTATTTTTTGAATACCTTTCGTTTAATGAATGAAAAGCCCCTTTGGGCAAAAATAGAAATCGGACGGAGCGGCTTGAGCGCAACCCAAACCCTTGAATAGATTTTATACAATTTGCCGTTTTCGCAATCAACATATTTTTTGCCGTTTTTGTAAAAACCGGCAAGTTTGCCGCAAATCATATCGTCTGTGACATACTCTTTTGCAAGCAAATTGTCGCCTGTGATAATGTAATGGTCGGGGTGGACCTCGACAACACGGTGCATAATATACTTGCCGTAGTCGGTAACATAGAGCGCAACATCGTATTTTTTCAGTCTGCCCTTTGGCTTAACGACGATGATATTGTCCTTTTGCTGATGCAAAAGCGGTCGCATCGAGGTGCCCATAGTCAAACCGGTATATGTTCCGTATTTATCAATAATTTCCTTAATTGAAAGAGAATCGGGCATAACTGCCTCCTATTATAGATATTCTGTAAATAAATTATATAATATAATCATTATTATTGCAATAAATTTTTGTCGGAGCGTGCGGCTGACGGAGAGCGGTTGACGATTATCATACCCAAAACCACAAGCAGCAATGCGACGACGCCGATTGCGCCCATTTTTTGACCTTCACTTGCGAAGAGCGAAGAAAGCGCATAGCCGAAAACCGGAGTCATAAATCCGCACACGGCAACCTTTGAAACAGGATTGTATTTGAGGAGAATGCTCCAAAGTGAATAAGCGACAGCCGAAATCAATGCAAGATAAATTAACAGCAATGTTGATTTGACCGTAAAGCCCGAAATTTTTCCGCCGAAAGCCGTGCCGAATATCATCATAACAGCGCCGCCTAAGATAAACTGCCAGCCTGAAAGCATCGCAGGATTGTCCTCCTTTGAGTAGCGTTTCATAAACACAGACGAAAAAGCGTAGCTGACGGTGCTCAAAAATGCAAGAAGTTCGCCGCTGACACCCGATTGATGCTGTGTAAATATATCAAGGCTGACGAGGATTACGCCGACAAAGCCTACAACGCTGCCGAGAAATTTCGACAAGGTGAGCTTTTCCATTTTAAATATAAGGCACGATATCAACAGTGCGACAAAGACGCTTGTGCCCTGAATAACCGACGCCTTTTCCCCTGTTGTGCGTGCAAGCGCAATATAAAACAATATATATTGAAAAATTGTTTGAAAAAGCGACAACACGCCGATTTTAGGCAATGATTTTTTGGTCGGCAACAGCAATTTTTTATTTACGAACGAGAATATAATCACCGTTAAAATACCGGCAAGGAAAAAGCGAACGCCTGCAAACAAAATTATCGACGCAGTATCTGACGATGAAATGTTAAAAAGGCGGTAGCCGATTTTGATTGACGGAAACGCAGACCCCCACAAAAAACAGCAGACAGCCGCAATCAGCCAGACAAAGATTGTTTTGGTTAAAAATTTATGTTTATTCATTATAAAATACCTCAAAAACATTTTAGCACAAAAGGCAAAAAAATAAAAGCATCGCAAGATGCTTTTATTTCAGCGGTTAATAAAGATTAAACGATTAGAGAGAAACCTTGCCTGTAACCTCATCGTTGATTACATAATAAGCGGCGTTATCCTCTGCTTTTACATAAACACGAAGTGCTTTGATTGACGAAGCCTTGTGACCTGCGGCGATATAATCCTGCTTTGCGGCTTCTGCCATATCGGCAGGTTTGATTTTTTTGCCAGCAAACTCAAAGAATACTTCTTCAACAGCAGCTTTCTTTGTTTTTTTCGGAGCTTTCTTTGCAGGCTCTGCCTTTTTGGCTGCCTCTTTAACTGCGGACTCTGTTTTCTTTGCGGCGTCCTTCGTTGCTTTTTCAACCTTTTTAGCTGTTTCCTTTGTTGCCTTTTCTGCTTTGTCTACCGCTTTTTTTGTAGCTGTTTCTGCTTTTTTTGCAACCTGCTTTGCTGATTTTTCTACCTTCTCAGCAGTTTCTTTAACGGTTTGTGTTGCTTTTTTTGCTTCTTCCTTTACTGCTGTTTTTGCAGTTTGTGTTTTTTTAGTAGCCATAGTAAAAATCCTTTCTTAAAATTACGTTATAAAAATTATGTATCATTCATCACTGGGTCAAACAAAATCAAGATATTGTTTAACTTATTATTAATATAAGCCTATCAGGCTTTAAAATCAAGAAAAACGGCATACATTCTATGTTTTATAGAACAAATGCCGTTTTTTCATAATAAAATTTGTATAAAATTAAAGCAAAACAAGCCTATATCATCGAGCCGATGGTTGAAAACGCCGTTGTAAAGAACAAAGCACAAATAATTAATACAGCCGCAACCCAAACAAACGGAAGAACAATACCAAGGGTGTTGAGCATTTTACAGCTTTTTCTTTTTTCCTCAAGCGGAACATAACTAATAGGGACATCGGAAACATTGACAAGACCGATTATACCTAAAATAATGCCGATAAACGGAGTTACAAACGCCATAACAATTGAAATTATTCCGAGTATTTTTGCGTTTGACAGCTTATTTTCAAAATTTGCATACTCCTGCTGTGCCGGGGTCGGATAGCCGTATTGCGAATTTTGATACTGCTGATACTGCGGCTGATAATATTGATTGTTCTGATATTGGGATTGATACTGCCCGTTTTGATAATAAGCGTTGTATTGAGCGTTTTGATAATATTGAGAGTTTGTGCCGTTTGAGCAATCATATGCTCCGGACTGTTTAGGCTCGGTTTGATTATATTGATAATTGTTATCTTGCATAAAAATCCTCCCTTTGGTTTGATTATAGCATAAAAGCGCAAAATGTCAAAGAATTTTCGGAGAACAAAAATATATATAAAAACAAAAAAATAAGCAGCATCCAAATGGATACTGCTTATTTTGGTGCGAGAGACGGGACTTGAACCCGTACGAGTCGCCCCACACGCCCCTCAAACGTGCGCGTCTGCCGATTCCGCCACTCTCGCGTCAACGATATGAATTATATCAAAACGAACTGCAAATGTCAACACTTTTTTCAAACTTTTTCAAATTTTTTTAATCAGAATAATTTTGATATGTATTTCGGCTCGTCGATGATGGCTGATGGGTTTTCTTTAAACAAAACTCCGAACGATCTGAATCCCCATGAACAGCCGATTGCCTCGATTCCGGCATTCTTTGCGGTTCGCATATCGACCTCGCTGTCGCCGAAGAAAACAGCCTCTTTCGGGATACAGCCGACAGCATCGAGAGCCTTAAATGTTGTAGTCGGGTCGGGTTTTGTGGGTACACCGTCGATACAGCCGATAATCACATCGAAAAATCCCTTGCCGAAAATATGCTCAACCATTCCGTGGGCGGCAACATCGGGCTTATTTGTAACAACGCAAAGCTTTATGCCCTTTTCTTTAAGAATATCAAGCTGTTCCTTGACTCCGTCATAGGCATGAGCATGATCAAGCTTGATTTTGTCATAAATCGGCTTAAACTCCTCATATCTTTCGCAAAGGGTTTTTTCGTCGAGCGTTTCGTCAAACGCACGCTCAACAAGTTTTTTTGCGCCGTTGCCGACAAAGCGGAAATAATCCTCCAATGTCCAGTGTGACTCAAAATTATGATTTTTAAGAAGTATCTCGGTTGCTCCTGCCAAATCGTCGATTGTATTAACAAGAGTGCCGTCTAAATCAAAAACGGCGCATTTAATTTTATTACTCATATAAATCACTCAAATCCTGTTCTTTTTTCTTTTTGCGTTTTTTCACAATGCTGACTGCAACGCATATCACAACAACGCCGCCGACTGCCGCCGACTCGATATAAATTTGTTTTTCCCTGCTCTTATTCTCGGTGCTGAGCTTGTCGCTTTTAATTTGGGTCCAAAGTGAGTTTTCAAGCTCGAGAATGTTTTGAGGGAGATTTTTAAACGGTTGGCTTTTAGGCTGCCTCTTGGGATAAACCGCTTCATTTCCGTAAAGCGACGAATCGGTATTATTTTTTACCTTATCGTTTGCAGAGGCATAGTATATAAACTCCTGATTTTGGAGTGCGACCTCCGGCTCCATCATAAAATTAATAAAAGCCTCTGCGCCCTTTTTATTTTTTGTGCATTTAGGAACGCAAAACGCATCATAAAACGCATTTACGCCCTCTTTGGGAAAGCAAAAGCCAAGATCGGGATTATTTTCGTTCATCAAAACGAAATCGCCTGCATAATAGGTTGCGAAGGCATATTCGCCCGACTCCATAAGATTGAAAACCTCGTCCATAACATAAACGGGCTTTACCTTATCCTTTTGCTGAGCCAAAAGCTCTGCCGCGTCAGCCCAGTCCTGCTCATCGGTTGTATTGATATTTTGACCGAGCATAAACTGTGCAATCGCAAACGCATCGCGCGGATTATTAAACATAAGCACCTTGCCGCGATACTGCTCGTCCCATAAAACGCTCCAAGAATCCGGCGTTTCTTTAACAAGCTTTTTGTTATAAATCAAAACGGTTGTGCCTGTATTGTAACATACGGAATATTTTTGCTGTGGGTCGAAATAAAGATTTTTACAATCCGACCTGACATTTTTAAAATTCGGGATATTTGAATAATCAAGCTCGCAGAGCATATCCTCGTCAACAAGTCTGTCAACCATATAGTCCGACGGAACGATTACATCATACGAAACACCGCCGCCGCTCAACTTAGAATACATATCCTCGTTTGAATCAAACTGTGTGTAATTGACTTTTGCGCCGGTAAGGCGTTCAAACTCACCGATAACATCCATTGAGTCTTCGTCGCCTGCCGAAATATATTCGCCCCAGTTATAGACATTGAGTGTTTCGCCCTGAAGACCGAGGTTTTTGTAATAATCTATCGTTTCCTTATCAAAATATTTATCGGCGGCAAACGCATTCACAGTAAAACCGGCACAGCACGAGGCGGCAATACAAAATGAGAGTAAAAGCGAAATTATTTTTTTCAATGCTTTGCCTCCTTTTTCTCTGCACGCGACTGTGCAACGTTCATCAAAACGAGAAGTACAAGAATTGTGACAAACATAAGCGTTGAAAGAGCGAACATATCGGGCTTGACACGCTTTTTTGTCAGCGAGAAAATATAAATAGGAAGTGTTTGGAATGACGGACCGTTTGTGAAATACGAAATGATGAAATCATCAAGCGAAAGAGTAAACGACATAACGCAACCCGTGATAATTCCGCTCATAATTTCGGGCATAATAACTTTCATAAACGCTTTAAACGGCTTGCAGCCCAAATCGAGCGCCGCTTCGTAAACATTGATATCAAGCTGACGGAGTTTTGGCAACACATTGAGTATTACATAGGGCAGACAAAAAGTTATGTGCGCAATTAAAAGAGTCCAAAAACCGAGAACATCGGAAATTTTGATTAATGATGCGCCGAAAACGAACAAAAGCATCATTGAAATACCTGTTACTATTTCGGGATTCATCATAGGTATATTTGTAACAGTCATCATTGAGCGCTTATAAAGTTTGCGCTTTGAATTGAACAGACCGACTGCGGCGGCAAGGCCGAGCACCGTTGACACGGCAGCAGTTATAACTGCAAGCACAACGGTGTTTTTCAGCGCGGTCATAGCCTCGCTGTTTTTAAACATTTCCTCCCACCAATGAAGAGAAAGTCCTTCCATTTGATAGGTGCTTGTTGTTGAGTTAAAGGAAAACACCGTCATAACAACAATCGGAGCGTATAAAAAGGCAAAAATTATCGCCATATACACCTTTGAAATTGCGGAGGATTTTTTGCTCATATGATGACACCTCCGTCCTCTGTCCCGCTGTCAAAATGATTCATAACGCCGAGGCATATAAAAATCAGTATCATCAACACAAAACTGAGCGCCGCACCGAGATTATAGTTATTTGCACTTTGGAACTGCGACTCGATAACATCGCCGATTAAAACGATTTGACCGCCGCCGAGTTTTTGCGTGATATAGAATGTTGAAACACACGGTACAAACACCATAGTAACGCCGCTGAGGATTCCCGGTAGTGACATGGGAATAATGACGCGTCTGAAAACGGTTGTTCTGTTTGAGCCTAAATCCTGCGCCGCCTCAACGAGTGAATTATCAAGTTTTGAAAGCACGGAATAAATCGGCAAAATCATATATGGCAGAAAATTATACACCATACCCAAAATAACAGCACCGCCGTTGTTGATAAGGTTAAGACTGCCGAGATGCATTTTGTTAAGCAATGTGTTTATAACGCCGCTGCCGCCCAAAATGGTCATAAGGCTGTATGTTCTGATTAAAAAATTCATCCACATAGGGAGCATGACAAGCAAAACAATTGTTTGCTGTGTGCGCACCGTATGTTTTGAAAGGAAATATGCAAACGGATAGCCGAGCAGAAGACAAATCGCCGTTGCGGCAATGCCGTAAAGCACGGACAAAAGAATAGTTGAAAGATAATTCGGAATCTGTGCCATATTGCTTATCGTAAATGCACCTGTTTTATCGGTAAACGCATAATAAACGACCATAATAAGCGGAGCGACAATGAAAAGAACAGACCAAACAAGATAAGGCTTGTCTAAAAACTTAGTCCTCATTTTCTTCCTCCTCCCAATTATAAGACGCATCGGAGATATGGTCCATTTCGTCGGAGAATGAGGAATAATCACCGAACTCGCCCGAATATTCACTGCGTTTCATAATATGGATAGCGTCAGGCTCGATATACATACCGATTGTTTCACCGACCTTGTGATGCTCCTGCGTTGTTTGAATCATCCAAATAAAGCCGCCGACATCGACAAGAATTTCAAAATGAACACCCTTAAATGTAACACTTGTGATTGTGCCCGTAAGCGACGCCTGCGCGCCGACCTCGGTTATAACAATATCCTCGGGGCGAACAACAGCCTCGACAAATTCATTCTTTTCGAAACCGCTGTCAAGGCATTTGAACTTGACTCCGCCGAATGTTACGAGATAATCGTCAAGCATAATGGCATCAACGATATTTGACTCGCCGATAAAGTCGGCAACAAAAGCGTTGACCGGCTCGTTATAAATATCCTCGGGAGTGCCGATTTGCTGAATTTTGCCCTTGTCCATTACAACAACGGTATCGGACATTGACAAAGCCTCCTCCTGATCGTGGGTGACATAAATAAATGTTATGCCAAGTTCCTTTTGGATATTTTTAAGCTCGCGCTGCATATCTTTGCGAAGTTTCAAATCAAGTGCGCCGAGCGGCTCGTCAAGAAGCAAAACATGAGGCTTGTTTGCAAGCGCTCTTGCAATGGCTACACGCTGTTGCTGACCGCCGGAGAGCGAGTCGATGCTCCTTGTTTCAAAGCCCTTGAGGTTTACAAGCTCAAGCATCGAAGCAACAGTTTTGCGAATTTCCTGCTTTGGCATTTTTTGGAGTTTGGGACCGAACGCGATATTATCATAAACATTCAAATGAGAAAAAAGAGCATAACGCTGAAAAATGGTGTTGACTCTTCTTTTATGAGGAGGGACATCATTAATTCGCTTGCCTTCAAAAATAACATCGCCGCTGTCAACCTTGACAAAACCGGCTATAGCACGCAATGTGGTTGTTTTTCCGCAACCCGAAGGACCAAGCAGCGTTATAAACTCTTTTTCATTTATATATAAATTCAAATTTTCAAGTATAGTGTTATCACCGTAGCTGACGGTTATATTCCTCAAATCAATAATCTTCTTCAATTATGCACTTCCTCTTTATTGCAGAAATAAAAATTCCCTCACGATTTACGATATATTATATTTTACCGCATTAGGATTAATATATAATTTTTAGTGAACAAAGTCAATATAAATTTTAACTAATTTCGACATAAAAATCACAGTATTTTTTGATTGACCTCAATTCCCTGCGCCGCCGTTTCGATTGTAAACAAAATCTGCGAAAAATCGCAGACCATTGATTTGGGCTTTGAATCGCAGTCATCCATACCGAACGGAACAAAATAGTAGTTTTTGTAATTTAAAAGCGAGCCTATATTTTTTGCAGAATTGCCGAGAGCATCGTTGGTGGAAACGCCGATAACGACGGGGCGTGAATTTCGCAGATGCGATTTTGCTGCCATTGTTACGGTTGTATCCGTTATTCCGAGTGCAAGCTTTGCAAGCGTGTTGCCTGTGCACGGAGCGATACAAAGCACATCAAACATTTTTTTGGGACCTATCGGCTCCGCTTTATCAATTGTATGAATAATGCTGTTGCCCGTTATTTCTACAAGCTTGTTTTGAAAATCGATTGCCTTGCCGAAACGGGTATCGGTTGAATAAGCGTTTTCGCTCATAATCGGAACAACCATATGTCCAGCCGACACGATGGATTCAAGCGCTTTGATGCTTTTTGAAAATGTGCAAAACGAGCCGGTTAAGCAATATCCTATTTTCATATTTTTCCCTCCCTTATAACCTGATCGACTGCCTCGGCGACGATATGTCCCGCCGTTTCGGGTGAAAATTTGCCGGGCAATCCTCTTGCCTCAATAAGATTTATTTTTCGCGAAAGTGCGTAATGCTTATCGACACCGCCGGGGAATGAGGCAAGGTCAATCAAAACGCAATCGCGCGGTAACGCCGAAAGCTCGACGCCGTTAAACACGGGATGAGGAACTGTATTAAAGACGAAATCGAAACTGTTTTTATTTTTTAAATCCGCGAAATCAATCGTTTTTGCATTATTGCACGCCGCAAGTACCCGGTCATTGAGATTGCGAGCACAAACGGTAACATTGCCGGTAAACGGCGAAATGTATTTATGAAGAGCCTTTGCAATTCTGCCGTAGCCGGTAATAAGTACATTTGACGAAACAAGACTTTTATTGCTTTTCTCAATTGCAACGCAGAGAGCCGCCTCGGCAGTCAAATAGGCATTTTTCAGGGCAAAAAGCTCGTTATTCTTATAATCGGCAAACGGAATATCCGACTTGTAATCCGAATTGACGCCCAAAAGCAGAAAATCGGCGTTTTTTTCGTCAAACACCCTGCGATAGCCGTGTTTTTCAAGGCTGTCGGCGGCATAGGAAATACGCTTATCGGACAAATCCGGAGCATAAAATTTAATCATTAGCAATCACCTTTTATATTTTATGAATCAAAGTCAAAAAGGGTGTTTATTTTTTGGTCGAAAAGTAGTATAATAATTTGGAATGAAATAATTTGGAGGACACACTCTTGAAAAATATAGATGAACTTTTGAAAAACTCGAAAAAAATACATTTTATCGGAATCGGCGGCGCAGGAATGTGCCCAATTGCCGAAATTTTGCTGTCGCTCGGATACAGAGTATCAGGTTCGGACAACAATGACACAGAAACATTTCGACGCGTTGAAAAAGAGGGCGCAAAGGTATATTTGGGTCAGGTAAAGGAAAACATTGCGCCTGACACCGAACTTGTAATATACACAAACGCAATTTTGGCAGGCAACGAAGAGCTTGAATATGCGAAGGCAAACTTCCCATGCTTTGAGAGAGCAGAGGCGCTCGGCGCATTGAGCCGCGTTTTTTCAAACTGCATAGGCATTTGCGGTACACACGGCAAAACGACCACAACATCAATGACAACACAAATTCTCATGGAGGCAGGGCTTGATCCGTCGGCTGTTATCGGCGGAAAGCTGCCGCTTATTAATGCATACGGCAGATACGGCCATTCGCAAAATTTTGTTTGCGAAAGCTGTGAGTTTAACAATACTTTTTTGCATATGAACCCCGACATTGCCGTTATTTTGAACATTGACGAGGACCATTTGGACTTTTTCAAAAACCTTGACAACATCAAAAAGAGTTTCAGAGAATTTGCCGAAAAGACTACTCGTACGATAATTTACAACGGCGACGATAAAAACACCGTTGACACTCTCAAGGGAATTGAGGGCAAAAAGCTGATTTCAATAGGCAGAAACGACGGCAACGAATGGGTGGCAAAAAACATCAGCGTGCCGGGCGGATTTCACAGCGAATATGACGCATATCACAACGGCGAGTTTCTTGCTCATGTTGTTCTTTCAGTTCCCGGTGAACATAACATTTTGAACTCGCTTTGCGCATTTGTTGCCGCATACGAGAGCGGCGCCGACATTGAGGACATTGTAAGGGGTCTTAAGGATTTCGGCGGTGCGGCAAGGCGCTTTGAGCTTCTCGGAAAATACTGCGGCGTTACATTTGCGGATGATTACGCGCACCACCCGGCTGAAATCAAGGTTACTCTTGAGGCAGCAAAAAAGATGGGCTACAACAGAGTTTGGGCAGTGCATCAGCCGTTCACATACACAAGGACATCGCTTTTGCTTGATGATTTTGCAGATGTTTTGAAAATTGCCGACAAGTGCGTTATCAGCGCAATTATGGGCTCGCGCGAGGTGAACACAATCGGAATCAAAGCGACGGACCTTTCAAGCAAAGTGCCGGGTTCCGTTCAGCTTGACACATTTGATGAAATTTGCGACTATGTTTGCAACAATGTTGAGAACGGTGACCTTGTTATCACGCTCGGATGCGGCGATGTCTACAAGGTTGCAAGAATGATGTGCAAGAAAATGAAAAAAAGAGAAGAAGCCGCAAACTGATGGAATATAAAATATTTGACAATTTGCCGCAGGAGGCAAAGGATATAAGAACTGCCGTTTTTATTGACGAGCAGGGCTTTAAAAACGAATTTGACGAAATCGATGACACCGCAAAGCACATTTTGATTTATCATGACGGCAAAGCGGTCGGCGTGGCAAGATTTTTCAGCGAAGACGGCAAAGAATATCATATCGGGCGAGTCGCCGTCCTTAAACCTTACAGAAAATACGGCTACGGCAAGGAAATAATTTTTGCGATTGAAAACGAGCTGAAAAAAACAAACGCCGAAAGAATTTCACTTTCGGCGCAAACAAGAGTCAGCGGATTTTATGAGAAATGCGGATATAAAAAGGTCGGCGAAGAATATTTTGACGAATTTTGCCCACACATAGCAATGATAAAGAAATTATAAGATATAATAATTAAGCGGTTGCAATTATTTAAGCATAATTGCAACCGCTTAATTTATTTAGTAACAAATCTTCTGCCGTCACCGTCGCAGAATTTGAAGTTTTTCTTAACTTTTATTTTGCGAGATTTTTTGCAGGATGCGTTTATTTTGATATTATTCATACAAAGCATATCGCAATTAAAAGGTCAGAATATTTTGTAAATATTGCCTTCAAACGGACGAAGGAAATCAGTCGGGCTGTCTTTTGTAGAGAGCAAAAGCTGCATTGTTTCGGTGTCGGTATTGCGCTTTTGAGGTTTTGTTCCGAGATTAAGCTCAATATAATACTTTTCACCGGCATATGTACGATAGTAGCAATAAAGCGGAGGATTGTTGCCCTCTTCCCTTTCAAACTCGCCGTAAACAAGGCCCCTGTACTGCTTGCGCAATGCAATTGCCGCCTTGTAGAAATTGAAAACGCTGTCGTTGCGTTTCATTTCGTCCTCGGCATTGTAGCGTCTGTAATCGGATGTAATTTTCATCCACGGAGTGCCGGTTGTGAAGCCTGCATTTGGCTTGTCGCTCCACTGAAACGGAGTTCGCGCATTGTCGCGTGTGCCTGTTTTTGCTCTGAAAAACGCTTTTTCCTTGTTGTGATGCTTTTTGAGATAATTGTTATAATAACCGATAGCCTGAACATCATTGATTTCGTCAATCGAGGTGAAATCGCAGTTGCCCATTGAAATTTCCTGACCCTGATAAACATATGGCGTGCCGCGCAGAGTCATTTCAATCAAGGCGCAGACCTTTGAAATGTCCTCACGGTATGCGCCTGTTTTATCAACGCGTGAAACAATACGCGGATTATCGTGATTTTCAAAGAAAACAGTCGGCCAACAGTGATTTGTATATCGTGTTTGGAATTTTTCAAACTCGAGCATAACCTTATATAAATCATAATTATAATAATCGTAATTTGTATGACCCTGATTCATAAGAAAATCGAAATTGAAAACTGTATCAAGCTCGCCGCGGAAATCGGCAGTGAGCATTTTATCCATCTCGATACCTGCGCCGCCGCACTCTCCGACAGTATAGACATCATAATTGCCGAATGTTTTTTCGCGCATTTCGTGCAAATAGTCATGCAATTTAGGACCGTAGAAATAATACTCTGCACCCTTAAAACCGGTGAGCATACCGAGAAACGAGTTTGCCTCGGGCAATCCGGGAGTTTTGCTGATGAAATTGATGACATCCATTCTGAAACCGTCGATGCCCTTATCGAGCCACCAATTCATCATATCGTAAACTTCTTGTCTGACCTTTTCATTTTCCCAATTCAAATCCATTTGTTTTTTGGAGAAAAGGTGCATAGCCCATTGGTCGAGATTTTCATAATAATTCCAAGCAGGGCCTTCAAACAGAGAAATCCAATTGTTCGGAGGGGTGTTTCCGCCGTCTGTCGCATCACGCCAAATATAGTAATCGTGATAGGGATTTTCCTTTGACTTTTTAGCCTGCTCAAACCACTCGTGCTCGTCGCTCGTATGATTAACAACAAGATCAACGATAAGTTTCATACCCCTTGAGTGGATTTCGTCAAGCAAAAGGTCAAAATCCTCCATAGTGCCGAATTCAGCCATAATTTTTTTATAATCGCGAATATCATAGCCGTTATCGTCATTCGGCGAATCGTAAAAAGGCGAACACCAAATTGCATTTACGCCAAGTTCCTGCAAATAGTCAAGTTTTTCATAAATGCCGAGCAAATCGCCGATTCCGTCGCCGTTGCTGTCATAAAATGAGCGAGGATAAATTTGGTAAACAACAGCCTCTTTCCACCATTTTTCGGTTAAGGTGCCGTTGTCGGCAATGATTTCACCCTTTTCGAGATTGAGCATATCACAAATCATCTGCACTGTTTTTTTGTCAAGCAGACCGCAGGTGAATGTGGTAAGCGACTTAAATTTTAGCTTGCTCATAATTGCCTTGTCGAGTGTTGACACGGGCAGTCTGAATGCAAGCATAAGTTTTTCGAGCATATCCTTTGCCATAGGATTTTGGCAGGCGTCCTTAAGATTTGTATTCGGAGTGATTTTTAACATTGCTTATGTCCCCTTTAACGTTAATTAATCGTGTTTTATCTTCTTTTTGGGTCGCAGCTGAGCCTGATTCCGAGCTTGCCGATTATGTTTTTATCAACTTCCGAAAGCATAACGGTTGAATGCATTTCGGTGTTTTCAAGCTTTGGAATTTGGTCAAGCGCAAGTGCGGCATTTTTATCGTTAATAGCCGACATTGAAAGTGCAATCAGCACCTCGTCGGTATGAAGACGCGGATTTTTACTTTTAAGGTGATTAACCTTGAGCGCCTGAATAGGCTTGATAACATCGGGCGAAATAAGGAGAACATCGTCCTTAATGCCGGCAAGTTTTTTAAGAGCATTTAAAAGCATTGCGGACGAACAGCCGAGCAAATCGGTCGTTTTGCCGGTGATAATTTCACCGTTGTTAAGCTCTATTGCGGCGCAAGGCTGCTCTGTTTTGCTCTCGAGTTTGCGAGCTACGGCGGTGCATTTTCTGTAATCGCTGTCGATGCCGGACTGATTCATCAAAAGTTCGAGCTTAAATATTTCCTGCGAATTGTTTTCACCCCTTGCGCCGGCGCATAGAGCGTTAAAATATCTTCTGATAATCTCCTGCTTTGACGCCTCACAGCATGCCTCATCATCGCTGATGCAATTGCCTGCCATATTAACGCCCATATCGGTTGGTGATTTATAGGGGCAGGTGCCGTAAATTTTTTCAAATGTGGCTTTGAGCACGGGAAAGATTTCAACATCGCGGTTATAATTGACGGTTGTTATATTATATGCGTCGAGATGCCACGGATCAATCATATTGACATCGTTCAAATCTGCGGTTGCCGCCTCATAGGCAACATTGACGGGGTGTTTAAGCGGCAAATTCCAAATCGGGAATGTTTCAAACTTTGCATAGCCGGCTTTGATTCCGCGTTTATTCTCGTGATAAAGCTGTGAAAGGCAGGTTGCCATTTTTCCGCTGCCCGGACCGGGTGCGGTGATGACAACAAGCTTGCGTGTTGTTTTGATATAATCATTTTTGCCGTAGCCGTTATCGCTGACGATATTTGCAATATTTGACGGATAGCCCTCTATCAAATAGTGACGATATACGGGATAGCCTGCTTTTTTCAGACGCTCCTCAAACGCCTCAACCTTTGCACCCGGGGCATATTTTGTGATTACAACACTGCCGACCATTAAGCCAACACCCGTAAATTCTTTAATAAGGCGGATAACCTCGTTATCGTATGTAATGCCGAGGTCACCTCTAACCTTGCGTTTTTCAATATCCTGAGCGGAAATAACTATTACAACCTCCGCCTCATCTTTAAGCTGGAGAAGCATTTGAAGCTTGCTGTCGGGGTGAAATCCGGGCAAAACTCTTGACGCATGATAATCGTCAAAAAGCTTGCCGCCGAATTCAAGATAAAGCTTGCCTCCGAACTCGTCGATTCGTTCCTTAATCCTGCCGGATTGCATTGAAAGATATTTGTCATTATCAAATCCGATTTTATACATTTTTTAGTCCTCTCTTATGGTAGCCTGTTGCGTGCTTTTGCCGCACGGCTGTATAGAAATATTTTATCAAAATACAAGACATTTTTCAATTGATTTTGCAATAAAAAATCGGGTTTTTGTCTAAATTTGCAAAAACCCGAATGTTGTAAAAGAATAAAGTTTTTATTCCAATATTTCAAAAGAAAAATCGCTGAGCGATTCGTTGACATCTATGAGTGACATTTTCTTGTTCAGCCCAAAAATAATTATGCTGTCGCGCGGACTGCGAACATACAAATCGGGCAGGCAACAAACCTTTAAAAGCTTGCGTGTTTCTTTGAGACTCAGTTCCATACCGAAAGCGAGCATAAGCATTTTATTGCGAGATGGGTTTAGTTTGTTACCGTTAAAAATTTGGTAGGCATAGTTTTTATCGAGATTGCTTTTTCGTATGACATCGCTTTTTTTGAGATGCTTTTCATTTAACAGAACTTCAAGATAATCGGCAACAGAAGAAAAGCACAGTTCCCCAACCTCTTCCTCGAAAAACTCATTATAAGACTTTTTTGAGTTTAAAATTTTCATCAATTCATCTGTTGATTTTTCCATATAGTACCTCTTTTCGTACCTCGTGCCAAAAAAATAACACAAAGCCATAAATTTATGATATAATAAAAGCAATTTGATTGCAAGCGGAGAATAAAAAATGTATGAGATAATTAAAGATTTAAACGAAACAACTAAGCTGGCAATACAGGGGGAGCGGATATACACGCTCAAAAAAATGTATCCGCAGGACTTTCAGCTATACAAGGAAATAAAATCAATATCAAACGCGCACCTTGCAAAAATTGTTGATTTTGCAAGCATCGAAAATGATTTGTACGCCGTGTCATTATACATTCAGGGTGAAACGCTGAAATCGTATGTTACAAGAAACGGCGGTATGAACGACAACGAAGTGATTGATATTGCGTCACAGCTTTGCGACGGATTAAGAGCACTGCACGAAAGAGGCATCATCCACCGAGATATTAACCCGAACAACATAATTATAACCGACAGCAAGACGGCAGTTATAATTGATTACGGAATAAGCCGTTTTAAAAAGATACTTCAAAACAGGGATACACAGATTTTAGGCACGCAAGGATATGCCGCGCCGGAACAATTCGGCTTTGAGCAAACAAGCGGCAGGAGTGATATATATTCTCTCGGCGTTGTTATAAATTATATGAAAACCGGATTTTTGCCGAATGAAAAAATGTGCGGCGGATATTTTGAGCCGATTGTAAAACGATGCACAGAGATAGATGCAATTAACAGATACCCCGATATTGAAGAACTATACAACGCGATTAACAAAATAAAATCGAACAAATTCAAAGCGTTTTTAAGAAAAATGCCCGGGTTTAAAAGCGGCAAATGGTATTTTCAACTGCCTGCAGCAATTTATTATACAACATTGTTTGCATTGATAATAAGCAACATTTCGCAATGCATTGAAGAACAAAAGTCCGTTTTATACACCATTGTTGACAGCCTTATAATGCCGCTTACGCTGTTAGCACCGATATTAATTGCATTTAACGCCAATAACTGGATTGACAAAATGCCATTCACAAAAAATGCAACAAAATCAAAGCGAATAACAGTGAGTGTTTTGCTTGCAATTGCGGCATTTATCGCAGGAGCACTGCTTATAAATACAGAGAATATTATACCTTAATATCAAAGCAAATGGTGTGCTGTCAGCACACCATTTATTTATTTTTGTAGTGTATAATTTAATCACTATGAAAAGGAGGTTTGTTTTTATGGCAGACGAATTTAACAATCAAAACAATGGAAACAATCAAAACTATGCACAAAGCGCAAACAACGATATGCAGGTGCAGATGGCAGTTGACAACGCAATGGCGGAACAAAAAAAGAAGAAAAAGAAAAAACGCCTGATTATCTTCGGCGTTATCGCAGCGGTTATTGTTGTTATCATCATAGCATCAAGCGGCGGTTCGTCGGATAATAAAGTAGAAGACGCAAGCAGCGATGCAGCACAAAGTCAAACTACTACTCAACCGGCTGGAACAAAAATCGAAGCAGGAAAAGCTGTCACAATTGATGATGAACTAAAAATCACATTTTCAAGTTGCAATACCAACTTTACAAAATACAGCGATTATGAAGCGCCGGCAAAAGGTAACAAAGTAGTAAGTGCCGACTTTAAGATCGAAAATGTTTCAAGTACAGACCAATACATTGATTCTATTGAATGCTACGCCGACGATAAAAAATGCGACGAATTTATCGGAATTGAAAATTACACTAATCCGTTTATCGATGTTATATCATCGGGTCGTTCGATTTCGGGCACGGTTTATTTTGAAGTACCGAAAAACGCAAAAGATATTGAACTTGAATTTGAAAACAATGTTTGGACAGAAGACAAAGTTGTTTTTGTTGTAAAATAAAGCAAAACGAATAAAACAACAAAAATCCTTGCAGGCAAGCAATTGCTTTTGCAAGGATTTTTATTTTTGGAAATTATTTTAATTTGACAAGTAATCTGTAAAGATGCGGAAAAAATCGCAGAATATAATAAGCGATTTTATTTTTTGTCTTAAATTGAAAAGCGTTTTGCTCGGAAAAAGCATATTTTTTTAGCAAGAGAATATCGTCCCTAAGCATATCAAAACACTCGTTACAGGCATTTTCGCGAATTATTTTATAAATCAGCGCAAAATTGTTTTTTACGCGGTGAGCATAAAAATAGGTTTGTGCCGCAGTGCCGCTCGGCATACGCTCGCATAGCATTTTGTAAGCGGCAAAGGAATCATTTATAAATTCAGGTGTGAGCGATGACGCCATAACGGAGCCTTTGTGGCGATAGTAATAATGCTTTTTAAGACTTGACACAATCATTTTTTTTGCGCCGAGCATAAGTTCACAATTAAGCACAAGGTCCTCGCTGACAATCAGCCCCGTGTTATCAAGGGTAAGATTGTTGAAAAGGTGTTTTGAGAACAATTTGTTCCAAAGCGGCCAAAGCTGTAAGGAATAAATATTTTTTATCATACCGTTGGTGTCAAGCGTTGTCAGTTTTTCATCAGAATCATCACGGCTGCCGGGTGCATCATCGTAAGCAAGCTGATAGTCGCAGGCAGAAATTTGATAATCACCGGATTTAAGAAGCGACAAAAGATGTTCGTACATGTCGGACTCTGCCCAGTCGTCGCCGTCCAAAAAAGCGATATAGTCGCCGTTTGCCGCCGAGTATCCTTTTTTTCTTGCAACGGCAACGCCGTCATTGCGGATATGCATGACTTTAACCCTGCCGTCGCTTGCGGCATAGGAGTCGCACATTTCAGGTGATGAATCGGTTGAGCCGTCATCAACGAGTATGACCTCGATATTTTGATATGTTTGGGTAAGGAGGCTTTGAACACATTTATTCAAATATTTTTCGCAGTTGTAAACAGGTACAACTATGCTGATTAAATCACTCATAAAACTACTCGCTGAAAAGATTATCCAAAATATTAAGCCATTTGTCTGTAAGCTCGAACGAATCGTTTTCAAAAATACTGTTGTGCATTCTGAAGACAATATCAACAAACAGTGCGGCAAAAAGCCTTTCTTTTGTCGAGAGCGGAGCAAAATAATCAAGAAAATCATCAAGGATTTGAGCCTTATCCCCTGCTCTGTCGGTAAGCTCAGTGCCGATGAAACGCGCAATATCAATTTCCGGCGGAGCAACATAGCCGATAGGGTCAATGGCGAAAATAAAGCTGTCGTCCTTCATAATATTATATCTGTGCAAGTCGCCGTGAATCAGGACAAAATCATCCTGTGAAAATTGTTTTTCAAATAAATCGACCGCCTTTTGAACATACGCCATAATTTCACCTTTGCGGTATTCAAAATCAGTTTCATTGAGTTTTGCCTTAAGCTCTGACGAATAATCATGGAATGTGAGCGACGAATTGTCGAATTTTGAATATGCGGCAAATGCGTTTTTGAAAAAGCAAAAAACATTTGAGGACTCAATATCCTTTTCGTCAATATCAGACGAAAGCTGTTTAAGTAATAATGCGGAGCAATTGTCGTCGTAATCATACATTTCGCACATTAGGGATGACGGCAAACTGCGATAACAATTTTTCTCCGGCAGATAGCGGTTGATAAACGGCGGAATGATTTTTAAAACGCAATCGCCGTATTTCACGCTTTTTGCAAGGAAAATGATGCCGAAATGTGAGGTTTTGATGATATGATAATCGGTGATTTGCCACTTTTTCAACACATTCGGAATTTCGCGCTCAAGCACCCTGCGCCACTGCTTTGTTTGTGACGGATAGTTTTCAAAAAGATAGCGGTTAAGTCGTGTTACGCCGTCGAAAATTGCGCTTTGGTCAACCTTATTATCTCTTGCGTTGATAAGTGCCTCAAGGTATTTCAAGTCGGCAGGATATGTAAGTTTGAAATTATTGTTAAAATCAAAATAAAGCTCTATTTTGCTGTTTTCCGGAAGTTGTTGAGTAACCTCGGTGAGCTTGCTGTTTTCGTCAAAACTTGCATAAAGTGTTTTGAAATCGAAACCCTCGGGCGACTGCATAAGATAGTATCTGTCTCGATAAACCTGCTTAATATCATAGCAACCGAGCGAGTCGGTGATTTTTTGAGCGGTGACAACAGCGGTGCTGTTATCAAGCAGGGTAAAATATTTGTCGATAAGCTCGCCCGTAATCATCGGACGAACGGCATCGCAAACAATGAGTTTTTGGCAATCGAATGTTGAATTGACAAATTCGAGCGCATTTTTGAGTGAAAGATTACGCGTTGAGCCGCCGTCTGTCAATACAACCTTTTCGTTTTGCAAAAGTCCCGACAAAAAGCCCTTGTTTGCCTCAACATTTGTTACGACAACGATTTTGTCAACGCTTTTTGCGGTTGAGATAGCCTCGACAACATATTCGATAATCATTTTGCCGTTTATTTTATGAAACTGTTTTGGTATATTACTGCCGAAGCGCGCGCCGACGCCGTTAGCTAAAATTGCTACTATATTCATAAATTAAGTAAGCCTTTCGTTATTATTTATCCTGTGACAATGCGTTATTCAAAAAGCGGATTGCCTTTGCACGTTCCTTTGAAAGCAGAGCCGGGGTTTGCGAATAATCCGCAGTCATTACACCGTCAACGCTTTCGTTAAAGTCGGCAACACACCATGAATCAATGCCGAGCGTTGAAAAGAGAGTGTTTGTTCTGTCGCTCATTTTTTCCTCGGATTTCACCGTTTTGCTTTTGCGTGCAAACCAGCGAAACGGCTTTTCAAAAATTATTGAAAAGACACTGCCGTGAAAGGAATCCGTTGCGACGAACTCGGCATTTTGAAGAACATACAAAAACTCACTCGGAGAATATGTATATGTTGAAATATCGCCGCCGAGGTCGGTATAATCGGGCAAAAGCGGCACAATTTGCAAGTTGTGCTTTTCGGCGATTTTGCGGATATAATCGTTTGTTTTACCGTCGGTATCACCGAGGAAATATGTTGCCAAATATTTTTTATCGGTAAAATTCTTTGGCTTTTGCGCCAAGTCTGACCACTGCTTTTGGCTTAGAAGAAGCGTTGGGTCGATTACAACATCGACATCGCGCGAGGTAAGCTCCTTAATTATATCGCGAGCTGAATTTTCACGCACGGATATTGACGGAATACCTTTTATTTTGCTGACAAAATAATCGCGATGCTCAGGCGGCACAAAGTCCGTTCCGATGCTTGCGGCATAGGAAACACGCCTTTTTCGCTCAATAAACGAAAGAAAATACAAATCGGGATTTGATTTTATATCTCCGAGCTTTAAATTCCACACTTGGTCGGAGCCGCAGACAACATAATCAAATGTATCGTTTGCGACAAGTGGCAAAGAAGAGGCGGTGTAATGATTTTGGTTGATATATTTTTCGTTAAATTTGTAAAAATTGTAGCATCTTTTCCTGCGGAGGTAGCTGTTCTTTTTGACAGCGTGGCAGACAGCCATTGCAAGCCTGCGGTGAATGTCGCTCTCACCGTTTTGGTCAACAACTATTGTTGAGCAGGTGTTGCCCAAAAACTCGATAACAGTTTGCAAAGCATAATTTTGCAGGCGGTTGCCGTAATTCCACTCGCCGAAAATAGTAACTATACCTATATTCATACAAGCACCTTTATGAACAAAAATTAATTATATATATTATAACATCAAAAATACGAGAATACAACAGAAAAAAGTCGCCGCATATGAGCAATCCGCACGATTTTTTGCGACGCATCATAAGCAGACGACTTTTTAAATTATTCCTTACCGTTCCAGCAATAAGTGCAAAGTTTGTCGGGGTCGATGCCGACAGAATCAATCATATCGTCAAGACGATGATAGCGAAGAGAGGTAAAGTGAAGTTCCTTGCAAATTTCATCGACCATATTTTGATATTTTTCACTGTCGGGGTCGGTATATTCGTGAAGAATCTCCTCCGTAGGCTCACAGCCCTCAAGCTTTTTGATAACACGCCTTGTGATAAGTTCCATTTCTGAGGTTGAGCGCGAGAAATTGAGATATTTACAGCCGTAAACAAGCGGAGGACAAGCAGGACGAATATGCACCTCTTTTGCGCCGCTTGCAAAAAGATATTCGGTAGTTTCGCGAAGCTGAGTGCCGCGAACGATTGAATCGTCGATAAGAAGAAGGCTCTTTCCGTCGATTAAATCATGAATTGGGATGAGTTTCATTTTTGCGATAAGATTGCGCTTTGTTTGCGTTGTGGGCATAAACGAACGCGGCCAAGTGGGCGTATATTTGATAAACGGTCTTGAATAAGGTATTCCCGCCTCGTTTGAATAGCCGATTGCGTGGGCAACGCCGCTGTCGGGAACGCCGGCAACGATGTCTGGCTTGACATTATCGCGCTTTGCGAGCGCCTTGCCGCAATTGTAGCGCATTTTTTCAACGCTGATGCCCTCGTATGAGGCAGACGGATAGCCGTAGTAAATCCAAAGGAAAGTACAAATTCGCATTTTGTCGCCCGGTTGAACAAGCGTTTTTACCTCGTCGGGTGTAATAACAACGATTTCACCGGGACCGAGTTCCTTGTAATCCGTATATCCGAGATTGACATAAGCAAAACTTTCAAACGACGCACAATAGCCATCACTCTTTTGTCCGATAACAATAGGAGTTCTGCCGAGCTTATCACGCGCAGCATAGATACCCATAGGTGTTAGCGCAAGGATGCTGATTGAGCCGTCGATAACCTCCTGCGCATAGCGGATGCCGTCGATAAAATTATCTTTTTGGTCGATAATAGCGGCAACAAGTTCTGTTTGGTTAATATCGCCGCCCTGCATTTCAAAGAAATGCGCATTGTTTTTGATGATTTTTTCAACAAGCTCGTCACTGTTATTGATTTTACCGACTGTTGTAACCGCAAATGTACCGTGATGAGAACGCACCAAAATCGGCTGTGCCTCATAGTCGCTGATACAGCCGATGCCGAGCGTGCCGTGCATTGTGTTGAAATCCTTATTAAACTTTGTTCTGAACGGAGCATTTTCAATATTATGAATTGCCTTGTCAAAACCGTTTTTTTCGTCATAAACGCACAAGCCTGCGCGGCGAGTGCCTAAATGCGAATGATAGTCAACGCCGAAAAATAAGTCGAATACGCAATCCTCTTTAGAGGCTGCACCGAAAAATCCACCCATAGTTTAAAAATCGGGTTTCCCCGCCCTCTCTTAAAATTCAAGTGTATTATAACAAAAGAAAACTTTGATTACAACAAAAAAATCACAAACCGATTATATTAAATACAAATATTATAAATTGTAAGCCTTACAAACCTCACGCGCGGTCTTATCCCAGCTGTCCGTAAACTGCGCGGTGTGAGATTTGAAAGTATAGTTTTCGGCAAGATAATCTGCCAAAAATGTTGAAAACTTGATAGCACCCTTTTTGTTAAGATGGTAGCAATCTGCAAAATCGCTCTTCGTCAGCGCGGCAGGATTGTCAAGTTTATTGTAGTTTAAGACATCATAGCCATATTGGCGAATAACATTTTCACAAGTAATCAGCTTGCTCTCTGTCTTTGAAATTATCTGCTTTTTTTCATCGTTGAAATATGATTTTGGATAGTCGACAAAGACAACATTCAAATTATTATCTTTGCAATAATCCAACGTTTCATAAAGGTTTGTTTCAAGTTCCTTTTCAAGAGCAGTGGGTGAAAGAGCGTTTGAATCAAACAGTTTAAGCGAATTGATTTGGCTTTGCTCTATTTGAATATCATTAAGTATGTTCCACCCTTTTAAAGAATCAGGTTGTTTATTTGTCAACGATTTTTTTGTTTGGGATAAAAAGGTATATGCCTTTGTCGAATAGCAATGATATTTTAAAATCGGGAAAAAATGCTCAATTGTATTTTGACTGTCGCATTTTTTAATCGTTTCGAGCCAATTCTTGTTTTTCGGCATCAAATCA
The DNA here is from genome assembly GCA_003526845.1 of Oscillospiraceae bacterium. Taxonomy (GTDB): domain Bacteria; phylum Bacillota; class Clostridia; order Oscillospirales; family Acutalibacteraceae; genus Eubacterium_R. The sequence continues at coordinate 318,445 of DPVM01000005.1, read as the reverse complement.
ATCCAACTTGAGGTTGCGCCGTATTTGTCGCCTTGACTTATGTCATAATAAAACGGGTCTACATCTATGACTAATAGAGCGTTTTTCTGCTTTGACAGTGATTCTTTAAGCATAGAAACATATATATCGGAATGGCAACCGTTGACGGAAAAATTATTTCCTGCAAGTTTACTCTTTTGCCAAATAACAGTCGGTGAAGCATCATTAAGAGCGGCGCTTGCACCGATTAATACATAATCAAGAGAATCGTTCTCCTCATTATAAAACGAATTTATTGTGCCCTCAATAAGCAGATTGGGATGATTGCAAAATAAGCCTGCGCCCGAAACAACCAAAACCACAACTAAAACGCACGATATAATTCGCAAAAATCTTTTTAAATGAATCTTGTTTTTCACGATAATCCCCCTTAAAATTCGGCATAAACCGAGGCAGGTTGGGTATAGCCTGTTCCGTATATACCCAAAAGCACCACGGCAATTATTGCAATTGTTATCCAGCACCAACGAATCTTTTTGTTTGATGTGACAAAGGCATTGACATTTTTGCCTTTTTCTTCAAGAATTTCCTTAACAAAAAATGCAGCGATAAGCAAAACAATCAAGGCATAATCAAGAAAATGGAGCTGAGTGCAAGCCGTGTTGATTTGTGAAAATCCGCCAAGACCGATATGAAGCATTGATTTGAGCATGGAGCCAAGCTGTGAAACGGTGTCTGCCCTGAAAAGTGCAAGACCGAGCAAAACGATTATGTCTGTTCTGATAATTTGGAAAACTGCAAACGGCTTTGACTCTCTGTTGATTTTGACAGCAGAGCATAATTTGGCGAACAGAGGCTCAAACAGTTGACCGATAAAGATTATTACGAAATAATACAAGCCGTAAACAACATATTTTGCGCTTGCGCCGTGCCAAATGCCCATAACGAGCCATACGGCAAGGAGTGGAAAGAATGTTGTTATAGCAGTTGCGAAATGCTTGTTTTTAATATTTTTATTTGCTCCTGCGGTGAACTTTTTCTGAAATTTTGAAAGCGAAATAGGATAGAAAACATAGTTTTTAAGCCATTCGCCGAGTGTGATATGCCATCTGCGCCAAAATTCCTGAACGGTGTGAGAAAAGAACGGTCGCCTGAAATTTTCGGCAATTCTAATACCAAAAAGCCGTGACACGCCGCTGACAATATCAATAAAGCCGGAAAAATCGGCATAAAGGCAAAATGTGTATGCAACGAAACCGAAAAGAATCGAAAAGCCGGAATATGACGAATAATTATCGAACACCTCGTTTGAGATATAAGCAAGACGATCAGCCAAAATCATCTTTTTTACAAGACCAAAAAGGAGCAATGACAGCGCATCCATAAACGCATCATAATTGAATTTGTGATGTTCTTTAAACTGCGGTGCAAGGTTTGAATATGTATCAAACGGACCTTCGACAATATGAGGAAAATAGCAGATAAAAAGCAAAACGCGCAAAGGATTTTTCTCCGCCTTTACTGCCTTGCGGCTGACATCAACAACATAGCTTACAGCCATCAGCGTATAATACGAAATGCCGAGCGGAAGTGCGATATTGATAATGGGCACCAATGATTTTGAGCAAACCAAGCCCGAAACTGAATTGACAATACCGCCGAGCATATTAAAATATTTAAGCCCTGCGAGCAAAGCAACGCAAACAACAACGGCAACAGTCAATATTGCCTTTTGCTTGCGCTTTATTGATTTTTTAAGAGCTTTTCGCTCCGATTTTGAGAGCGATGATTTTTGCTTTGAAAAGCCGTCACCGAAATTTTGTATAACCACAGCCGCAATATAAACGACTGCGGTGACGGCGAGCATATACAGTGTGAGCCATTTGCTCGTATATGCAAAGAAAAAGAGCGATCCACCAAGCAAAACGCACCACTGCCACGATTTGGGAACGATATAATAGATAATCAGCGTTACCGCCAAAAATCCAAAAAACGCCAATGATGTAACTGACATATTTTCTCCTCTCGAAATGCACAAAAACACGCAAAGGGATATTCCGATTTTAACAGTATAAACCTTGCGTTTTTGTATTTATCTTTAAACAATTTTGAGTTCAAATGACACTATATACCGAGTGCATTTTTCAAGTATGACAAGGCATGCGCACGCTCGTTTAAAAGCGTTTGAGGAACATTTGAATAATCTTTGTAAAAAACATCATCGATATTTTCCTCTGTATTACCACGGCACCACGAGCCGATTTGGAATTTATCAAAAAGCGTATCGAGCCGTGATGACATATTGCCGACGAAATCGGTATTGCGGTCGAAAAAGCGAAACGGTTTTTCGTTAATAATCGAAAAAACACTGCCGTGAAACGAATCTGTGAAGACAATATCACAATTTGCAACAAGCCACAAAAACTCATCGGGTGAGGTTGAATAAATATCGACATTGAAAATATCGCTTTGCTCTGTCCATTCGGACTGAAGCGAAATAACGCGCAAATTATATTTTTTTCCAACTGTCGAAATATAGTCCTTTACGCTGTCGGATTGAGTGCCCAAAAAATATGTAAAAACAAAATGCTCGCCGTTATGGACATATTTGGGCTTTTGGGCAATTTTGAGCCACTGCGACTTATCAAGCATAAGAGTAGGATCAACGGTGACATCTACGGGAACATCGGTAACACTGCCCACAATGTCCCTTGCCTGCTGTTCCCTGACGGAAATTGCGGCGAATGACGAAAGATTTTTTGACATAATATCGCGGCAATCGTCGGGGATATAATCGGCGCCGACACTTGCGGAATAAGCGATTTTTAAGCCGTTGAAATCAAAACCGCCGGTATAAAACGAAATGCCGTTTTTCATACGCTCGCCCAAAGTGAAATTCCAAATTTGGTCCGAGCCGAAAATAATTGCATCGCAATCGTCGACAGCTGTCGGAGCGGTTTCGGAATAGACTTTTTCGGTTTTGCAGAGGTAACGGTTGCTGAATTTTTTAAACCGCATTTGGCGCTTGAACCAATGATAGTTTTTGATTTTCAAGGCGACCTTTGTATAAATTTTGAGATTTTTTTTACACAGCTTTGTGAAATTCGGCTCATATTCCGTTTTGACGGTTTGCGCCTCACAGCCAAGTCTGTTCAAAGTTTGAATGACGGCATAATTTTGCAGACTGTTGCCGTAATTTGATTCGCCGGTGATGGTGATTACTTTAACTTTCATATTAATTTACCCTTACAGCTTATATTTGAGCAAGAAAATGTCGTAATAAATATGCGGAAAGCAAGCGAACATACAGATATTGAACGCCGCTTTTTTGCTTTGAATTGATTTTAAGAATGAAATTGAAAGATATTTTTTTCTATAATCTCTTAAAATATTCAGCAAAGCAGTGCGCATAGTTTTATTGCTTTTGGGGAGATGAATATAGTTGAACTTAATCAATTTGAACATACTGTATTTTGTAAGTTGTTCAAGCTCGGAGTCTTTTTTTGATTTGAAATATTCAAGTCTTTCATCGCAGACATCAAAAAGGACAAGATTTTTTTGACCGAAGCTGTTGTTCATAATACTTCCGTCAGTTTTAATGTGAGTATAAAGACATTTGTGGATAACAGATATTTTTGCGATTTTTTTATAAACTAAAAGCCAAATTGCCTCGTCCTCATAGACCTTGTAATCCGGAAAACGAATATCTGACCAAACGGATTTTTTGTATAATTTATTCCATAAAACCGACATTGTGGGACTGACATTTATTATCTCTCTCATGAAATCTCTTGCGGAAATTTCATCGCAGTCAAGACCGACATTGCATGCGGTAAAATCCGAAACGCCGTTTACAACATATTCCGACTCGCAAATTGCCATATCAGAGCCTGAAGCAACAATTGAGTCGAGCAGAGAGGCGTACATATCGTGATTGATATAATCGTCGCTGTCAACAAAGCCGATATAATCGCCGCTTGCAATATCAAGTGCCGCATTGCGCGCAGATGATGCACCTTTGTTTTGCTTATGGATAACATTAATGCGGCTGTCTTTTTTTGCATAATTGTCGCAAATTGCAGGAGAAGAATCGGTTGAGCCGTCATCAACGAGTATTATTTCAAGATTTTTGTATGTTTGGTTTATAATGCTGTCAACACAGCGGGAGAGATATTTTTCGACATTATAGACCGGAACAATCACGGTTATTAAAGGATTATTCGACATCACAATATCCTTTCTGTAACAAAAGCAAACAAATGCGGGAAATGAACGAGCAAAAACGCCGCGAGCTTATGTTTTTTTGAATAATCGGCACCCTTGATAAGGTGCTTGTATCTTTTGATTTCCGACCTGTAAATCGGGAAATATTTATCAAAAAGTGCCTTATCTTTGCACTTGCAAAGCCTTGTAAGCAAGGCGAAAATACCCTTGACATAGCGGCAAACGGCAATTTCAAAAAGCGGTGTGCCGCTTTGTTCATCGACAATCTGCTTTAAAACACGGTAGCTTTGCGCACGGTAAGGTGTAATCAGCGCGGTTGTTGAGGAATTGCCGCTTTCCTGAACATAATGATAAAGGCAATCTGAAATGCCGACGGCTGTTTTAGCGTTTTTGAGCAATTCATAATTAATCAATAAATCCTCTGCATAGTGAATATCGGGATTAAATCTTACATTATCAAAGAGGGATTTTTTATATATTTTATTTGCCGTTTCGGGACGAATAAGTTTGTCGGCGATATAGTTTTTTAAAATATCGTCACCGTTTAAAACAAAATCCTCGGCTTTAATTAAAACGGAATCTCTGCCGTCGATATAATTGAAAACAAAGCCGCAAGATGCGCAGCCGGCATCAGTATCAACCGACTTTTGAACAAGGAGGCTATACATATCAGGCTCAATAAAATCGTCGGAATCTACAAAACCGATATATTCGCCGCTTGCAAGGTCGAGAGCGGCATTGCGCGCGGCGGAAACACCTGAATTTTTTTGGTGAATGACCTTAATGCGGCTGTCGATTTTTGCCCAATTGTCGCAAATTGCGGGGCAATTGTCGGATGAGCCGTCATCAACGAGGATAATTTCGAGAGTTTTATATGTTTGATTGACGATGCTTTTAATGCATCTGTCAAGATATTTTTCGGTATTATAAATCGGAACGATTACGGAAACAAGCGGTGTGCTGTTCATTTTTCACCTCTGACAATTTTATATATAAGCGGCACTGCGGCGCGCAGATGATAAAGCCCCGAGCCTCTTAAATAAGCGCGGTTTGAAAAAATTGTGCCGCCGTTTGATTTGCAGACGGCTTTTGCCTTTTTGTATGCAGATTTGAGCATTTTTTTATTCTGCGCTGTCGGTTTATAAGATTTGACGCACTTGGCAAAATCAGACCAAATGAACGCCTCGATATTTTTATTATAAGCGTCGGTTTTGGCTGAAAAATAATCAAAATGGTCATAATCGGCGCACACGCAATCATAATAGCGAGAAAGAGTATATGTGCGCATTGCGCTGCCCTTACGAATAATATAATTATATTTAATACAATTAATAAACTCGACTGTATTGCACTTGTCATACACAATCGGAGCGAGCGTCCAATCCTCAAAAATTCTGCCGACGGGAAACTCGATGCCGTCGAAAGCGCTTTTTTTGATGATTTTATTGCAAAACGAAACAAGGTTGCCGTCATTTTCGGAAAAGAAGGCGGCAATTATTTTTTTGCTCGGCGAAACGCCGACAATATCGTCGGCGCAAGACTTTTCATAAACGGCATCATCGTTATTTTCGTCAATCGTTTTGAACGAACAGCCGACAATATCGGCACCGTTTTTGAGATATGCCGACACAAGCGTTTCGTACATATCGGAGTCGATAAAATCATCGCCGTCAACAAATGTGATAAAATCGCCCGACGAGGATTTTATGCCGATATTTCGTGCGGCGGAAACACCTGAATTTTTTTGGTGAATGACCTTAATGCGGCTGTCGATTTTTGCCCAATTGTCGCAAATTGCGGGGCAATTATCGGGCGAGCCGTCATCAACAAGGATGATTTCGAGATTTTTATATGTTTGATTGACAATGCTTTTAACGCAATTGTCGAGATATTTTTCAACATTATATATCGGAACTATTACTGATATAAGCGGCTGGGGTATCATTATTTTTCTCCATTACATAATTAAATATTTTGTCAACAATATCGCTGTCGATATTCAAATCGAACTTGCGCGCAAACATTGCGTCGGACGAAATTATTTCGTCAAAATCATACGATGTGAAAACATAGGGATTTCCCCTGTTCCAATCAATCAGGCGAGCGCAGGCAAGCTGATTATTGCCGCAATGCGGCATATACAGATTTTTTGCAAAAGGCGAATTGAAAAGCATTGTTTGGAGGAAAACCTCGTCGCCGCAATATGAATGCGAAAATGTTTTTGTGATATACTCCTCATTTTCAACAAGATATTTCACAAACGCAGCGGTAACGGAAACCCAGTTGGTGCCCTTTGCAACGGTTATATTTTGATTTTTTAGCCTGTCAACGCGGCACAGCTTTTGACAGCCGAGCAAGCATTGAGCAAGCGCTTTATTAACCAAGTTTCTCTTTTTTCTGAAAAAATGGTAATACTTAATTCTGCCGTCAAATTCGTGAGTCGGCTCATCAAGCGAAAAATGAACGAATTCGGCAGGATAATTTTTTTCAAAAAACGAATAAATTTCATCTTTTGATTTAATCGGCAAATCGACGCCGGAAATCAAATGATAATACGAATAATTCTCGTTTGCCGAGGCGGCGGCTTTAAACAGCGTCATCTCGCTTTGAATTTGCGAATAATCTCCCCATGTAATATTCACTCTGTCGCAAAAAGTAAGATTTGAATGCTTTAAAACGCCGTCAAACGCCGACGAATCAAAGTCTTTCACCTTTTTGTCGATATGAATATAAAAATCGTTTCGCTCGTCATCGAGCATGGTCAATATTTTTTTTAGGAGGTCAAACTGATTGTGTGCAATAATCAAATATGCATGCTTATTCAAAAAATCACCTTTAATTATTATTCATACAGTTGTTAATAAACTCGTCATAGGAATCAAACGTCGGTTTTGAATGACAGCGCCGCTTCGGATACATAATTTTATTAAGCATCATTTTTTCCTTTTTATGATAAATTTGCAATAAAGCTTCGGTGCAAGCCAAAGCAAAAGCGTTTTGATTTTGTCGAGGCGCGAATATTTGCCCGAAAAGAAAATTTCGCGCTTATGGCGTAAAATGTCGACGCGAATTGAATCAAACCTGTCCAAAAATTGTTGATTAGAAATAATACCGCTCAAAACTATAAATGACGATTGAATATATCCCTTTACGCAATAAGGAAATGTAATGAGATTGTCACGCTGTGAATCGGTAATTATCCTTTTTGCGCGAAGAATGCAAAAGGCTCCCTCGGTAAAATGGCTGTTTGTTATTGAGTCATTTCTCAAAACATAGTGATATTTCGGCTCGTCACAGCATATTACGCGGTCGGTTTGCGTCAGGACGCGGAAGTTATACATAATATCCTCACTGCATCCGTCCGCAGGGTCAAAACGAATGCTTTTGACCGCATTTGTTTTATACATCTTATTCCAAACAACGCCGCTCAAATTGCCGCCGTTCATCAAATTGTTTATTGAATCGTCGAATGACGGAACAGATCTTTTGCCGTCGCCGATTTGCAAGGACTTATTGTTAATCAAATCATCAATAAATGCACCGCACCGAGCAACATCATATTCGCCTGAAATAATGAGAGAATGCAAAAATTCAACCATATCGGGTTCGGCATAATCGTCACTGTCGATAAAAAACAGATAATCGCCGACAGCAATATCGAGAGCGGCATTTCTTGCTGAGGAAAGCCCGCCGTTTTGCTTGTGGATAACCTTAATCCTGCTGTCTGCCGCCGCCCAATCATCGCACATTTTGGGGCAATTGTCGGGTGAGCCGTCATCGACAAGAATAATTTCAAGATTTTTGTATGTCTGGCTGACAATGCTTTGAATGCATTTGTTAAGATATTTTTCAACATTATAAACCGGGACTATAACGCTGACAAGTTCGTTTTTCAATTAAATATATCTCCTGAGAAGTTTTGTATATAGATAGAGCAAATCGGCATTTTTCATTGCCAAAAGCTTTGCGACAAGCCTTGTATGAAGCGGTAAAGCCGAGATGTCAACGCTCTTTGCCGCATTTGTCACATCACTGTCGCTAGTAAATTTTTTGAGAGTTTTGATAATATCCGATCTCGTTTTTTTGCAAGAGGGGCTTGCCTCGTTTCTGATAATGCCGTTAATCAAAAACAACAAATAAAAGCTGAGCTGATTTGAAAGGTCATAAGGGCAATTATCGTTTAATTTTGAGAGAATATCAAAGGGAATTTTGATATAGTTTTCCATATTCGCATCATACTTTTTTGTCATTGAATCGGGGTTGATGCGATAATGATAAAGATAATCGCCGACATATGAAACGCTTTGTGCCTCAATCAAGGCAGGATATGTAAACGCCGCATCCTCGCCGATTTTAACCGACTGCGGCACGGGATAAAGGCATTTTTCAAGAAGCGATTTTTTAAACACCTTTGACCAACAGCACGGATTTATGCCGAAAGAATAATACGGCGGCTTAAAAATCATTGTGGGATAAACCTTATTTTCAAGCATTTTTTTATCCAAAAACTCTGTACCGTAGGATTGCTTGCTTTTTTCCTGCCTATCGCCGTAATCGTAAAGAAACTCGCAATAAACAATATCGGGATGATATTGTTTTACCGAATCATGTATTTTTTGATACATATCGGGCTCAATCCAATCGTCGCCGTCAACAAATGTGACATATTCGCCGTTTGCTACACGCAAACCTGCCTGACGGGCAGACATCAAGCCGCCGTTTTGCTTGTGAACAACCTTGACGCGTGAATCGGAAATTGCGTATTCATCGCAAATTTTCGGGCAATTGTCGGGTGAACCGTCATCAACAAGAATAATCTCGAGTTCTTTATAGGTTTGGGCAATAATGCTGTCAACGCACCGTTTTAAATAGTTTTCTACGCCGAAAATCGGAACAATAACACTAATCATATAATCATCCTTAAAAATGCATCCAACAAAGGGAGCTTGCTCTAAGCAAATACCAAAAATGCACGCAAATGAACATAACAAAAAGCGCAATAACAAAATATTGAAGCCGTATTTTTATTCGCTCGTTTATCTTAGCGTTATAAACATAGCCCATCGGCAAAGCCGCAACATACTGACTTTGCTGTTGAGCACCTATCATAAACGCAAACGCACCAATGAGTGGCAGTATCCACCTTGCAATGCGGAGGAACACGAGCCCTGTATAAACGGAGCCAAGCATAAAGAAAATAACAATTGACGAAAATTTATAAAACATTTTAAGATTATCGCCGTATTCCTCGTTTAAAATATATTGAGAATAATAGAACAAGAGCAGTGCAACAACAACCCAAACAACAATATTTACAATATAGTTTGTACTCAAATCGATAGATCCGCCGGAGGCGTTTCTTTCAACCTTACCGGCAATTGACTGAACAAAGCTGTTGTCTGTTTTTGTTGAAAGATACTCAAACAGTGCACTTCCGCCCGCAACACCGAATATCAAAAGGAAATTCATAAACTTGCCGCTGTTGTTAAGAGTGACAGCGGCAACGATAATCATGAGAACAATAATTATGCCTGCCGAGTGGGTGAGGCACGCAAGGACATAGCCTGCAATGCAGAGCGGAACATTCTTTTTCTCAACAAATTGATAATACGCGCAGGCAATAATGACGGCAAATACCAAGCCGTTTCTTATACCGCTGTATGTATCGTAATACCAATATGTCGATATAAAAAACATTGCGCCGAAATAAGTATATAATTTATTAACCTCAAATTTTACCGAAAGCCTGTATATAATAAGCAAATTGAGGAAATAAACAATAAAAATCGTCACGGCAGGGAGATAATGCACATCGGGCAGTTTGCTTATAAAATAGAAATAATAACCGCAAACGCGATAAACATCCCAGCCGTTGATACCCTCGTTAAAACAACGGCTCAAATAATCGTAGCCGTAATCTTTTAAATAAATAAGCTGTTTAAAGTATCGCCGAACATCGTCTGTTTCGTTTGGCTCAACATAAAAAGCAAGATAAGAAAGCGCAAGCACAAGGAGCAAAAACGAAAGCCAGCTTGCCTTTTTCGGCAAAATCCAATAGATAACGGAGAAGCCGGCGATTATAATAAGAAAAAATTCAATTGCACTTAAACCGAACACCGACTCACAGCCTTTCCGAATAATATTTTTGCAACGATTTAGAAACTTTTTTTATGTCAAAATTTTCAATAAGCTTTTTGTTTGAAAGCGAAAACCTGTCGATACTGATTAAATCAAATGCGGCATCAGCCCAAGCAGAGAGCGACTCGTCAAGACTCAAAAAACGGACATTTTCGTTTTGTTTTATTTCGCTTGTAACGGCCGAGGACACAAGGCACGGCAGTGAAGACGCCTGCGCCTCGATAAGCGACACGGGAAACGCTTCAAACAACGACGGAAAAATCATTATATCCATTGCGGAATAGAATTTGAAAACATCGCTTCGCTGCTCTGTCAAAATGGCCTTATCGGTTAAGCCGAGGGCATTGATTTTATCCTCAACGGGCTTTGAATCGCATTTTTCGCCGACAAGAACAAGTTTCATATTTTTGTTTTTCTCAAGCATTTTCGCGAACACATCAACGAGAAATATTTGATTTTTAATTTTATATATTGAGCCGATATGGCCGACCAAAATTTCATTTTCCGCAACGGAAAATTCTCGGCGGATTTCGGCGCGATATGCTGAATTAAAGGCAAATTTTTTTGTATCAATTCCGTTCGGAACAAAAATGCCGTGTTTGTCATACTCTTTTTTGCCGAACAAAAACTCGCCTGCCTTTTGCGAGCACGCAAGCTCCAAATTGCAATTGAATTTGAGCAGAGTGCGCATAACGAATTTATATATTTTAAACTTGATGTTTTCTTCCCTGTTCCATCTGACTGCGTGGGAATGAGCGGCTCTCACCGCAACACCTGCCTTTTTTGCGGCGGCAAGAACGGCGCCGCTGAAAAAGAGGACATGGGAGTGAACAACATCAAAATGATTTTCATTTAAAAATGACAAAATAAATTTGTATCTTGCATAATATCCACGGCAATTGTCGGGCAGACTGACAATGCCGAATCCTTCAAAACGCAGTTCGTCTGCAAGTGTCTCGTCCTGATTCTCGAGGCGGTCAACAAGCAGAAATGTCACATCATAAAGCGATTTGTCAAGTCCGCGCGCAAAATTTATTGCCGCAAGTTCAACGCCGCCTTTTCGCATTAATTGAATAACTGTTAAAACCTTTATTTTTTTCATTTAAACCTCTTAAAGATGAGTTTTGTCAAAATAAACCGCCGCCGCACGGGAAAACAAATTATCGCCCGCGACGGAAACAGCAAGCCTTGTGAGGCGTGTTTTTTTCCAATATCCGTATTTGAGGATAAAGCGATATTTGCGCATTATCAAAAGAGCTTTTTTTCTTGTGTCGGTATCCATTCTGCCGGAAACTACAAAACCAGTTGTGTAGATGAATGCAATGTAGTTGAGCAAATCTTTTTTCAACTGCTCATCATCGAGCGATTGGCATATCGGAAACCATTTTTCAATAGTATAAGCAATACCCTCAATCATTTTTATGTTTGACGAGCCGGTGACAGAGTCCGCTCTGCCCTTGCGATACATATAAAACGGATTGTTAATAACCGCGATTGACGAGGAACTTGTAAATACGGAGAGAACATAATCGTAATCCTCGTCCTGTATTCCGCGCTTAAAACTGATATTGTTTTTGCTTACAACCGATTTTGAGGCGGCGAAAATAGTCGGTCCGCCGGGAATGATTTTGTTTGAAAGCAAATAAGACAGAGCAGTATTATAATCCGAATTTTCTATATAATCAATGTCATAACCGTTGCGTGAAACACGGACCTCGCCCGTTTGCATATTATAATCGGTACAGCCGAACATTATCACATCGGGATTTTTTTGAGTGATTTTTTCATTCACAAGAGAGAGCGCGGAGGTGTCGTTATAGTAATCGTCGCTGTCGAGAAACATAATATAACTGCCATGTGCGCTATCAATTCCGTTGTTGCGTGCGGAGGACGCACCGCCGTTTTTTTGATGAACCGTTATAATTCTCGAATCAATAGCGGAATAGCCGTCGCACAGTGCAGGGCTTGAATCGGTTGAGCCGTCATCAACAAGGATAAGCTCCCAATCGGAAAAGTCCTGATTGACTATACTTTGGACACATTCGTCCAAATATTTTTCGACATTGTAAACGGGAACAATAATACTGAATTTCGGCATATCTACACCCTACTTTTATAAATATTTGCTAAGCGAGCCGCATTTTTTGTTATATCCCAGCCGGAATCGACAAGTTGAGAATATGTGCTTTTGCGAACAACCTTTGACGCGGCAATACAATCGTCAGCCCATGAGGCGGCGCCGTCATCAAGCGACTTTATCACAACATCGCCGCAAACGGCAACCTCGCGCGTTATTGCGTCGGACATAACGACCGGCAAACCTGCTGCCTGTGCCTCAACAACGGAAACGGGTAAGCCCTCGCTTATTGACGGAAAGAGAAATACATCCGCCGCCTGAAGAAGATTTTTAACATCATTGCGAGCGCCCAAGAACATAACATTGTCTTGTATATTGAGCGAATTGCAAAGGGCAGTCAGCTCGTTCGTAGGTTCTGCGCCTATGAGCATAAGCCTTGCAGTCGGGTGCGAAGCTTTTACATACTCAAAAATGCGAAGTATAAACGGATGATTTTTCTGTGTGACATCGGTTTTGCCGATATGGGCAATCACAAGCGAGTCACAGAAACCGAATTGTGAGCGAATGCTGCTGCGAACATCGGGGTTGAACTCATACGCCTTGCAATCGACGGAATTTGAAAGGATACGGTACGCCTTGTTGCCGTACCAAAAATCGCCTGATTTTTTTGAGCAGGCAAATTTGTTGTCGATAAAATATTTTGCATAGAGACTTAAAATTTGATTTCGCCTTGAATTGCCGACGAGCGAATACTCGGTGGTGTGACAATGTACGAAAATGTTTTTTATCCCTGCCCTTTTCGCACTCGGCGCGATGAACGGCGCAAAATGGGGGCAATGGATATGAAGTGCGCTCCACTCGCCCTTATGCTTTGAAAAAAAGGCGTTCATTTTGCCGCCGAAAATATCTTTCGGTGAGGGAGGGTCAATTTTATAAACCCTGCCGCCCCAAGATTCGACATCGCTTTGGCGGCTTGGCTGTTTTTCGCAAAAATAAACTACGTCAAAGACAATATCGCTCGGCATTGCTTTTGCATAATTGCAAATAAAACTCATAACGCCGTTTGAAACCGAAATATCGGGAATCATATGTAAAACTCTCATAAAAGTAACAAATCCTTATAAATGCCGACCATATCGTCAATGACGCTTTCGACGGAATAATTTTTGACCTCTTTTGCGTTTTGATTTTTAAAATCAAGCGCAAGCTGAGGCGAATTGTATATTTTCATCACGGCATCCGCCATGGCGGCGCTGTCGTTGAGCGGAACGGTAAAACCGTTTATGCCGTTTTTGACCAAATCATTGTTTCCGCGGACATCTGTTGCTACTATCGGGTTGCCGATAGCCATAGCCTCGATAAGATTTATCG
>DPVM01000005.1:302286-304444 GCA_003526845.1 Oscillospiraceae bacterium | reverse complement strand
CAAGCCCTCCTGCCTGCTTGATGAAAGCGAAATGTCACTCAAAGCGACAAGATTGGATATATCGTTGCGGTAGCCCAAAATCTCGACATTGTCAAACACGCCGATGCTTTTTGCATATTCAACATACGGCTGTGATTTATCCGTTGCACCGGGGAGAAGAAGTTTGAAATTTTTATTGTGTTCGAGCAGAATTTTGAGCATATCAAAAAGCATATTTTGATTTTTTCTTTCACAAAAATCCGCCGGGTAAATCATTATAAAATCATCATCAGAATAACCGTACTGCTCGCGGAGTGCCGATTTTTTATCCGGCGAAACGCTGTGAAAGCGGCTCAAATCGACACCGACGCCGTTTACATGATATATTTTTTTCGCCTTGAAATTGTGGTCGAGCGCCGCATTGTAATCCTCACTGTTGATTGTGATAAGCGCATCGGTACAGCGACTCAAAATTTTTTCGACGGGATAAAAAAGGATTTTATTAATTCGCGGTGCGCCCTTGTAGAAATGAAAGCCATGCGCAGTGTAGACAACTTTTGTGCCGCGTTTTCTTGCGCCGAGGGCGGCAAGGCGCGTTATAACGGCGCCCATCGGAGTGTTGCAATGAATGACATCATAGCTATTTTCGTCAATGATTTTTTTCAGCGCAAAATACGCCTTGATATTTGACGGACTATACGGACTGCGACTGAACGGAACCTCGTATATTTTGTCAATCGCCGATGTGTCAAGCCCCTGCTTTTGATTGGAATTATCCTTATACGCAGCGTGCACTTCGTATCCGCGACCCTGAAGCTCTTTTATAAACGGCATATGAAACTGACCGATATGGCTTTTAACCGTTGCTGTAAATAATGCTTTCATACAATCACTTTTCATCCTTAAAGCGCATAATTGTTTCGTATTCCTCAGCCGTAAGCTCTACGCCGTTTTTGCGTGAGTCGGCAAGGTTTTTGTTTTTTCTCTCGCCCGGATAAAGAACGGCATCGTCGCCGAGCGGCTCACAGGCATGAATTTGGTTAATATAACCGTCAATATCGGAATAAAAACTGTCCGACAAAACTATACGGGGGTCGATTGCGACAAATACCTGACCGACATTCATGCCGTCCTCGCCGTCGCTGTAAAATCTGTTAACGCCGTTTAAATACCCTGCGCCCGAAAGAACGCCGGCGATAATATCAATTGCCATGGCTATGCCGTAACCCTTATACTCCGCCATAGGGAGAACAGTACCCTTGATAGCCTCGAGTGGGTCTGTTGTCGGATTTCCGTCGGTATCGAGCGCCCAGTCAGACGGAATGGACTCGCCGGCAAGGCGCGCCTTATTGATTTTTGACTTTGCGACCTTGCTTGTAGCCATATCAAGCATAATCGGACCGTTTTTTGCACCCGGAATCGCAACGGCAAACGGATTTGTACCGAGCGCCTTTGTTTTTGAATTCCACGGAGCCATAGCCGACGGCGTGTTGCAAAATGTAATGCCTATCAAGCCGTTGTCGCTTGCGATTTTTGAATAATAAAACGCAGGTCCGTATGTATTGCAATTTCGCGAAAAGACGGTATAAATTCCCTGCTCTTTTGCGGATGAAACGGCAAAATCCATACAATATTTTGCGGAAACGGCACCGATTGCGTTATCCGAATCAATAACTGCAAACGAGCCTGTTTTTTTAATAAATTTAAAATCGGGAGCAGTATTGAACTGCCCGAGCGTAAGCTTTTTTAAATATGCACCGAGCATTGAAACACCGTGAGTTGCAACGCCTGCAGCGGTAGCCGCAACAAATGACGAGGCAAGAATTTTTGCCTGCTCATCGTCCAAGCCGTGAGCGGTGAGCGCATCTGTGACATCTGCTGTCAATTTGTTATAATCAATTCTCATAAATTCACCGTTATGAAATCTCCGAATAATCTTTATCGACGGTTACGCCGACATTTACATTGTCCTCATTTTTCAAAACCTTAAAGGCAGTAATAAACAAAATTTTAATATCGAGAAAAAGTGAATAGTTTTGAACATAATAATTATTAAGTCTTATTCTTTCGTGCCATTCGACATCTTTTCTGCCGTTGATTTGCGCCCAGCCTGTAATGCCCGGGCGGACATCAAACATATGAAACTGCTCGGGAGTGTATTCGTCGACACTCCACGGAT
>DPVM01000005.1:301483-302068 GCA_003526845.1 Oscillospiraceae bacterium | reverse complement strand
GTATGTAAGCGGAGGGCGAGGACCGATAAAACTCATTTCGCCCTTAAGAATATTGAAAAGCTGCGGCAACTCGTCAATCGAGGTTGCACGGATAAACTTGCCAACCTTTGTTACACGGGGGTCGTCGGCAAAGGAATACTGCCCTGTTCCCATACTCTCTGCACCGGGGCACATTGAGCGGAATTTATAAATCAAAAACACCTTGCCGCCCTTGCCCAAGCGCTCCTGCTTAAATATAACGGGACCCTTTGAGTCAAGTTTTATCGCAACTGCGGTTATGAGCATAATCGGCGAAAGAAGAACTATGCCGATCAAAGAGGCGAAAATATCAAAAAATCGTTTAATATATTTATACATCGGTCAAACTCCTCTTAATTTCGTTAACCTTGCTTACAAGCCGTGAATGTTCTTTTTCAAAATAACCGCTGTCGCAATTTTCCAAAAAATTCTCGCGCAGGCGCATATCCTCCAAGCCGCTTGTAAAAATCGAGCGAATTGTATCTATATCGTCAATTCTATCGCTGTTGCAAAAGGTGCGCGACAAAATGACGGACGATGAGCCGAGGCGGTAATGCTCTGCCAAAA
>DPVM01000005.1:299520-301284 GCA_003526845.1 Oscillospiraceae bacterium | reverse complement strand
CAAATCGGCAGGCAAAAGCCCCGAGCCTATTCTGCCTATTCCGCCGAATCCGTACGGTATGCCCTTGGCGGATATTTTTTTAACTATATTATCAACCGTTCCGTCGGCAAGAAGTTCAAACATGAAATTGCGTTTCATACTCAAATGCAAATCGTTTAAGCCGATATAAATTTCATCAATAC
Source organism: Oscillospiraceae bacterium (assembly GCA_003526845.1). GTDB lineage: Bacteria > Bacillota > Clostridia > Oscillospirales > Acutalibacteraceae > Eubacterium_R. The sequence goes on along the minus strand of DPVM01000005.1, from coordinate 301,102 downwards.
CGTCAAGAGCGAGCACATCATCAAGATTTGAAACGGCGTCGGAATTTTCGAGCAGAAGGCAGTTTTTTGCCCTTGAATCAACACATTGCAAAAAGCGTTTGACATCGGCGGCGTTTTTCCACATTGGGAGCATAACAATATCCGCCCCTGCGGCAATGACAGACTCAATCTCCGACTCTGAATTTTGATGAATCGGGTTGAGGCGAACGAGAAGTTTACTTTTATCAAGCACACGGCGAATTTTTTTTACATCCTCGACAGTGTGATGATTTTTTACGCAATCAAGCCCTTTTTGGCGCTTTTCCTTGCCTATATATTCCATATCGACAAATATTCTGCCGACACCGCACGATTGCACTGTTTGTGCGACATCCGGCTTGTTTGTGATATACATTAAGTCGAGCATAAAATTCACCTCCCTGCATACAGTCAATAATTAAAAATATTATAATATATATAAATAACAGTGTCAATATTAACATAATGTTCACATATAAAAATATACACAAATTGAATAAATGCAAATATCTTCTTGCAATTTTGACAATGGTGATATATAATAGCCTCGTCAGTTCGCAAAATCCTGACCAGGCAGAAACCGTCTGCCTTCTAAAAACAAAACTAAGGAGACAATTGAATCATGAAAAACAAAAAGGTATTATTCATCGTACAAACCGCGTTGATTGCAGCAATGTATGCCGCTTTGACCTACGCACAAAACCTGCTTTTGCCGGGCACAACATCTGCTGCCGTGCAATTCAGAGTTTCAGAGGCACTGAATGTGCTTGCGCTGTTCACACCCGCTGCAATACCCGGGCTTACAATCGGATGTGTGCTTTCAAACATTGCAAACATCGGTGCAGGTCTGCCGCTCGATATGATTTTCGGCTCGCTTGCAACGCTCGGTGCAACACTTTGCATCTATCTCTTGAGGAATGTCAAAATCAAGACATATCCCTTGCTTTCAATGCTTATGCCGGCTATATTCAACGGCGTAATCGTCGGATGGGAGATTGAAACATTTTTCATCGACGGACCGTTTAAATTTGCAGATTTTCTCGTTCAGGGCGGATTGGTTGCACTCGGAGAACTTGGTGTAATGTTTGTGCTCGGAACAATACTTTACTACACAATGAAGAAAAGAAATCTTGACAAAAGAATATTCTCATCGAAAAATTAACAACGAAAAACAACAAACCCCGAAGCCTTAACTTCGGGGTTATATTTTTGATATTTGTTTTTCAGTATATTATTTCTTAATCCGCTTATGTATCGACTGCATGCGGTTGTCAAGCTCCTCGCTGAGGCTTGCGCAATATGCAAGTTCCTTTGAAATCGAATCAATTTCGGCTTGACTTAAATGCTTTTTATACAATATTTTGTGCTCCAAACTTGCCCACGAATCCATTGAAATTGTCCTGAGCTGAACTTCGACCTTAACATCGCGTTTTTCGTTTTGCAAAAAAATCGGCACGCTGACGATAAGGTGCAGACTGCGATAGCCGTTGTCCTTAGGATTTTTAACATAATCCTTAATTTTGATAAGTGTAATATCGTCTTGATTTATAAGGCAATCGGCAAG
>DPVM01000005.1:298577-299373 GCA_003526845.1 Oscillospiraceae bacterium | reverse complement strand
TTGATTTATAAGGCAATCGGCAAGGGTATAAATATCGTCCAAAAAAGAGCAAATAATTCTGACTCCGGCAATATCGTTGATATTGTTTTCAATCGCTGTCATTGTCAGCGGAATATTTTTGTCGCGGATTTTTCTGATGAGGCTGTCGGTTGATTTGATACGCGTTTTAATAGACTCAATTGGGTTGCGGTCATACTCGAGCGAAAATTGCTCGTTTAAAACGCGGAATTTTGTTTCAACCTCCATCATTGCACATTTGTAATACGAAATGAGGGTATCGTAAGGCTCCTTATTTTTCTTGATGAAATCGAGAAATTCATCGGAAATAAAGCCTGCGCGGAGCATACTGTATTTATGCTTTTCAATCAAATTTTCTATTCCCATAGAATCACCACCGAAATATTTTATGATTTAATTATAGTCAATGTCAAATTAAAGGTCAATAAACAAATTTTGAACAATTGCCTAATACTCAACTTTCGCTTTAGTTGACTTAACCGACAATATATGTCATTTTCGATGCACTTGACCTATAATATATATGACAGGCGGCAATGAAATATGAACAAATGCCGTTTGCCGAAATTTAAAATCGCCTTTTTATATACATTTTTGATTAAAGATGATATAATAGGCACATGATGAGCCGTGTGCGACATGGTAACGAGGTAAGGAATATGAACACAAAGGAAATCGGCGCAAAAATCGCCGCACTTCGCAAGAAACAAGGCATCACACAGGAGGCACTTGCCGAGCAGGTAGGTGTAAGCGCGCAGGCTGTCAGCAAATGGGAAAA
>DPVM01000005.1:297060-298366 GCA_003526845.1 Oscillospiraceae bacterium | reverse complement strand
AGGCTGTCAGCAAATGGGAAAACGGTTGGAATTTGCCCGATTATGACAACCTGACGGAAATCGCAAGGGCACTGAACATTTCTCAAACGGCGTTGATGAGCGATGATGAAAAATTTGAGCTTGTTTATCGCTCGAGGCTTTTCAACGAGGACAATATGTTCACCAAAATCAAGACTCTTGCACTTGTCGACGGCTTTGAAAACACGCTGAAAGCACTTGAATTTATGCGAAAAAAGCACAGCGGTCAATTCAGAAAAATATCAAAATTTGTCAGCGACGGCGACAAGGTGAAATACATTAATCATCCGCTTATGATGGCTTGTCATGCGTACGCAATGGGAATCAAGGACGATGAAATTATTGCCGCAATTTTGCTTCACGATGTTATCGAAGACACCGACGCATCGCTTGACGACCTCCCCGTAACCGACAGCATAAAAGAAATTGTTTCGCTTGTTACATTTAACAAACCCGACGGAATGGCAAAGGAAGAAGCAAAAGAGGAATACTACAAGCGCATTGCCGAAAACGACAAGGCGATTATTGTAAAAATAATAGACAGATGCAACAATCTTTCGACGATGGCGGCTTGCTTTACCAAGCAAAAAATCGTTGAATATATAGGCGAAACGGAAAAATACATTATCCCCCTCATTTCAATCATAAAAAACAAAAGCATACAGTACAGCAATGTTGCTTTCATAGTCAAATACCACATAATCAGCGTTATTGAAAGTATAAAACCGTTAATATAAAAAAGCAAGCCGGGATAAAACTTCTTATCTCGGCTTATTTTTTTATTTGCTGACTGTCATCCGTGAGCCTTTCTATGCTGTTTTGCAGGTTGTATATCAATATCGAAACGGCGGCGCAAACAATATCGTGACCTTTTTCGGCATAGCCTGCGTGCCCCGACACCGTTATTTCCTGCGTCCTTTTTTTACTGTTATCACACCATTAATCACCTCTTTAAGGCATAATAAAAGCACCGTGCTATTGCATGGTGCTTAATCTTTGTTTTTCTTATCTTTTTCAACAAATTCGTCATATTTACTTTTCCACACTTCAAGTTCTTCCATTGGTATTGGTTTATCCGGATTCACATCAATTATTCCCCTTAATGAAGCCGGAACTTTATTTCTTAATGATTTTAAATCCATATCTTTTTCCTGCATTTAACAGTTCCTCCGCAAATTTGAATAATTCATCCACATGACTATCGATATATTTTTCGTCAAGTGAATTTTTGTACTTGTTTGTTTCTTTTACAACATATTCTCTGTAAAAATTGTATCATTTTTAGTGT
>DPVM01000005.1:295891-296890 GCA_003526845.1 Oscillospiraceae bacterium | reverse complement strand
TATCATTTTTAGTGTCCTATGGTGTCTTTGTATAGCATATTTGATACAATGTGACCACCTGTTCAAAAATGTGACCCTGCACTTGAAAATGTGACCACCACAAATGTTTCAAATATTTTTGCATGTTCTTTAACTTTATAAATGAAACAATAAGCTTATAATACCATAAAATTATTATTTAGATAAAAGTCATAAGTAAAATTTAGAATGGCAGCTTATATGAAAATATATAAACTTGTAAAATGGATAAAGTCAAAAATCTAAAAGAATTTTCTCTAGATTCCTAATAAAAGTCAAAACTATCATTAAAACAACTAACAAATATTTTTAGTATAAAATAAAAAACATTATTTAGATATATAACCGAAAAATGCTGAAAATACACTGAAAGAAAAACATCTTGATATATCATATAACTCATATTACACTGATATTATATTTATGCTTTTTATAAAACTTTTTTGATAAAAGCTACGATTTCGCTCTTGACTAAAAATATAAAAAAGTCAGTGTGTTTTTAATACACTGACACAATTATATATTTATTGATATTGAAATTATATTTTTTTCCATAGTACAAGTTCTGCATTTTCGCCATTACAACCATATTTATATACAGCAATAAACTTTTCATTAGCAGCTACACCATAACATTTATCGCTTCCTTCAATATCAATCTGTTTTGCATAGTATTGTGTATCGTTATCAAGAATTTTAGTTTTTTCCCCATTAGGAAGTATACATTCTATATTCAAGTAATTTCCATCCATAAGATTTAAAGAATTAAAATTCTCAAATTCTTTTATCCCAAGTTTCTTAATTTTTTCAAGTAAAAACTGTTCCATAAAATTCACCCTTTTTATTTTATTTTATCAAATATATATAACCAAGTCAATTCTTTCTGATTCAATTATTTCTATCCCCCGGTTGAACCGAGGATTTATTTCTGTGCTGAAGAAACAAAAAGTAGGACACTAAAAATTGTATCATTTTTAGTGT
>DPVM01000005.1:295425-295742 GCA_003526845.1 Oscillospiraceae bacterium | reverse complement strand
TATCATTTTTAGTGTCCTATGGTGGTTGCGGGGGCATCGTATTTGCCTTTTCGCACAATGGCAGAGCCATTGTTTGCACTCTTGCGGTGCCAAAAATTTATTGCGGCTTGGAGCGCCGATAAATTTTGACCGCTGCGCCACAACAGCCTGCGCTGTATCTCCCACCGGGAGCGCTTGGCAGTTGTGCTCCGGGAACCCGTCGGTCGCAACCGTGAGCATAGCTCACAGCACAAAAAGAAAACCACCCAAATTGGGTGGTTTCATTTTGTGGTTGCGGGGGCAAGACTCGAACTTGCGACCTCCGGGTTATGAGCCCG
>DPVM01000005.1:276017-295241 GCA_003526845.1 Oscillospiraceae bacterium | reverse complement strand
AACTGCTCTACCCCGCGATATTCAGTTGCGCACTAACCAAGTGCTATATTATTATAACAGATAAAATCGAAATGTCAAGCATTAATTGAACATTAATTAAAAAAGCCGGTAAAAACAGTGAAATTTGTCCTAAAATCAGCAAAGAGGATGAGTCCTCAGAATGAGGATCCACCCTCTCGCACACATGGTGCGGCTTCACATAAAATGTCAAACTGCAACTAACATTTCTGCAAAGTCTGCCTATTCGTGGCCAGTAATTTGCTACCGTGAGAAACACAGCATCGCTACCCAAATGATAATGAGAAAGAGCAGCACTTTTTCCGATTGCCCTGACCTGCTAACCGGAAGAAAAATAAAAAAATAAGATTTATGTTGAACATGGATTCCGTATCACATTCAACAATAAAATGATACAATAAAGGAAGTGAATTGTCAAGTAGAAAATTAAATATTGCCAAAAATTTATAATTAATTTATATTTTTTTGTCATTATGATACAAATAGTGCTAAGTACAGACAAAACATGTAGAGATGCTTATAAAATCAGAAATTCTTGAAGGGACAAATAAAATATGATACAATAGCAAAGGTGATTAATATGAAAATACTTATCGTTCCGGATTCATACAAGGGCACACTTTCATCAAAAGAGGTATGTGAATGTATCAAAAACGGAATCTTGAAAAACAGTGAGTCGGATATTGAAATTGAAGCGCTCCCCTTTGCCGACGGCGGCGAAGGATTTGCCGAATGTATGAGAGAAATTTGTAATGGCAGTTCACTTTACAGCAAAGTCCATGACATATACGGTCGGGTAATCGACTGCGAATACACGGTGTTTGGCGACACGGCTGTAATTGACGCGGCAACGGCAAGTGGATTACAACCGCGAAAAGCAGTTATGGCAAGCACGAGCTATGGCACAGGAGAACTTATAAAATCCGCAGTATCAAAGGGTTTCACAAAAATTATACTCGGTCTTGGCGGAACAGGTTGCTCCGACGGAGGAATAGGTGCGCTTGCGGCACTCGGTGCAAAATTTTATGACGAAAATCAAAAGTTGATCGACATTCCGAAATCCGGCGATTTAAACTATATTTTCGGAACGAAATTCAAAGATTGTGTAAAGCCAATTGACTTGACATACGCTTGTGATGTTGAAAACGAATTTTTCGGCAAAAACGGAGCGGCATATGTTTTTGCAGGTCAAAAAGGCGCAAACAAAACACAAATTGAAGAACTTGACGAGGGATTGCAAAGGCTGAATGAATTTTTTCCGAGTGACATAAGCAAAATAAAGGGCGCAGGTGCGGCAGGCGGACTGTGCGGCGGATTATATGCAATATACGGCGGTGAAATAAAATCCGGCTTTGATATTTTGAGCGAGTATGCTCACCTTGAAGATAAAATCGCCAACGCTGACCTTGTTATCACCGGTGAAGGCAAAACGGACAGCCAGACACTGATGGGCAAACTGCCGTATAAAATCAGCGAGCTTTGCAAAAAGCACGGCACAAAATGCACGGTTATAAGCGGCAAAATTGAAAATGTCAGCCTCGGTGACAAGATGATAAGCCTTGTTGACGAAAACACAAGCGACGACGAGGCTATTGGAAATGCGGCGCAAATACTTGAGCAAAAAGCAAAATATGTATTGCAATAGTATGGTTTTAAATATATAATAATTACATTACTTTGAAAGGAAACATAATTATGAAGGTAAGAATACCAAAGCACAAGGAATTTTTAATTAAATTTGAGGACGGATACCCACAGGAAAAAGAAGCTTGGGACGAGCTCAACAAGATTGTTAAAGACTATTCCGTAGATGGCAAAAGCGTTTATTCACCGACCTTTATCGAAGACAACGAGGACAAGGTGAAGGCTTTGCAGGAGAAATACGAATTTACATACGAAATCATTGAGAAATAAGGAATTTAGCAATGGCTGAAAACAAAATTTTTACGGTGGCGACAGCACACCTTGACACTGTTTGGCGTTGGGAACTGCCGAAAACCATTAATGAATTTTTGCCTGACACCTTTGAGAAAAATCTTGATTTGATTGAAAAGTACCCCAACTATAACTTTAATCTCGAGGGTGCTTTCAGATACGAACTGATTGAGGAATATTATCCGCAGGTATTTGAAGAAATTAAAAAACAGATTGAAAACGGCAGATGGTTTGTATCAGGCTCGGCATACGAAAACGGAGATGTAAATATCCCCTCGCCCGAAGCTTTATTCAGGAATTTCCTCTACGGAAACGGATATTTCAAAAAGAAATTCGGCAAAACATCGACAGATATTTTTCTGCCGGACTGTTTCGGATTCGGTTGGGCTCTGCCGACAATTGCAAGGCATTCAGGATTAAACGGATTTTCAACACAAAAATTAGGCTGGGGCGGTGCATATCAAAGACCGTTTGATATCGGCATTTGGCGCGGTGTTGACGGCTCTGAAATTTACGCAAGCCTCAATCCCCTTTCATACAGATACAAGTTTGACGGAGATGTAAGGGGCGATTTGGAAATCATAAGCAAAATTGCCGACAACGGAATAAATTACGGCTTACCGTGGACAATGAACTATTACGGCACGGGCGACTGGGGCGGCGCTCCCACTGAAGCAAGCGCAAAAAGCGTTGACGAAAGTGTAAAAGCCAACGAAACAAACAACGAGACAAAAGTTTATTCCGCACAATCGGACGCAATCTTCAACGAGCTTGAAAAACTACCTGATGCAGATAAAAAAGGCTTGCCGATTTGGGACAACGAGCTTGTAATGCGTTCTCACGGTGCAGGCGGCTACACATCAAGATGCATGAGCAAAAGGCTAAACGCGCAAAACGAAATACTTGCTGACATTTGCGAGCGTGCATGCGCAACGGCAAACCTTTTAACTTCATACAAATATCCGCAGGAAATCATCGACAAGGCTTGGAAAAGAGTTATTCAGCACCAATTCCACGACGATATTCCCGGCACATCGACGATGCTCCAATATAATGACAGCTGGAACGATTATTTTGTATCACTCTCTCAATTTCAAACAGAATATGAGGGTGCGGTAGGCGCAATTGCAAACGAGCTTGACACTTCATGGTGCAAGGAATGCGCCGTAATCGTTAACAACCCGGTTGCGGCAAAGCGCAAGGGTGCCGTTGAGGCGACAGTTAAGCTTAACCACAACGCAAGATGCATCAAGGTCGTTGACAAAAGCGGTAAAGAAGTTCCGTCGCAGATTGTTGCAAAGCAAGGCAAAACGCTGAAAATTGTGTTTATCGCGAATGTTGACAGTGTAGGCTACAAGGTTTATGATGTTCAGGTTGCAGACAAGAAATACGGCAAGGCGACGGATCTCAAAGTAACCGAACACACACTCGAAAACGCAAAATACAGAGTTGTATTTAACAAAAACGGCGACATTGCAACAATAATCGACAAAAAGCTGAAGATGCAAATATTGTCAAAGCCGATTAAGCTTGCGGCAATGCATGACATAGGAATGCTCAACTACCCAAGCTGGGAGATGCGCAAGGAGGACATTGACGGCGAGCCGTACGCATACGCAAACACGCCTGAATTTGAAATTGTCGAAAACGGTGCGGCAAGAATTGCCATCAAGGTTTCAAGACACATTGAATCGTCAAGAATTGAGCAAGTTGTTTCACTCGAAAACAGCGGTGAGACAATCAGGGTTGACAATTTTATTGATTGGCAGGAACGCAGAACTATGCTCAAAGCACAGTTCCCGTTTGCATGCGAAAACGAAAAGGCAACATATGACCTCGGACTCGGATACATTCAGCGCCCGACAAACAGCGAAAATCTTTATGAAGTGCCTGCACAGAAATGGGCAGATTTGAGCGACGAATACGAGCGTTTCGGAGTTAGCATATTCTCCGACTGCAAATACGGTTGGGACAAGCCGAACGAAAACACACTCCGCCTGACCTGCTTACACACACCTGCCGGCGCATTCACCAAAGATGCACGCCAGGATTTGCAGGACATTGGCAGAAACATTTTTTCATTCGGAATTTGCTCACACAAAGGTGCATTATCATCACTCACAGAAAGTGAGTCGGAACTGTTCAATGAAAAAATGGTTGCGTTCCAAACCTCATCAAGGCGCGAGGGCAAATACGACGACATTTCCCTGCTTAAAATCAGCAGTTCGGGCGTTGCCGTAAGAGCAATCAAAAAGGCACAGGATGACGACTCAATCGTAATCAGAGTTAACGAAATGAGCGGCAAGGCACACAAAAATGTATGTGTCACGATGCTTGGCGAAATTAAGACGGCAGAAGAAATCCTTGCAAGCGAGGAGCACAAAGGCGATGTTAAAGCAGACGGCGACAGCTTTACATTTAACATTAATCCGTTTGAGGTTAAGAGCTTTAAAATCATGCTCAACATTGAGAAAAACAAAGCAAAAGAGAATTTCAAAAAACTTGACCTTGAATATAATTCGTGCGGCATAACATCGGACAACTACAAGGTGAACACGATTTTGCAGGGCAGCGGATGTTCCCTCCCCGACGAGTTGATACCCGAAAGTTACACTGTAAAGGGAATTACTTTCCGTATGCCTAAAGTATCAATGGACAAAAACATACTCATTCCGCGTGAGCAGGAAATTGATATACCTAAGGGCAGTACCAAATTATACATTCTTGCATCGGGTACGATAGGCGACAGAGAGATAACACTCTTCACCGACAACAAGGAACGCAAAATCAATATTTACGCAATGACAGAGCATTATGCACAATGGGATATGGCCGGACTTCAGCAATCGGCAAGAATCAATGACGCGCCGATTGGCTTTGAGTTTACACACACGCATCATCCGGAGGGAAATATTGCAAACGGAAAAGCATATTTCTATCTGTACGAAATTGATGTGAGAAACTGCAAAAAGCTCATACTCCCCGAGGAAAACAGAGTTGCGATTTTAGCAATGACAGCTGTCAAGAAATTTTCAAACACTCACCTTGCAACCCGACTTATCGACACGGTTGACGAAGAATATAAATTCGGCGATATTCCACCGATTGACAAAATTATCGACAAGGCGGACTTTGTAACAATCCGCGCCGGTAAGATTCAAGACCAATATATCGGCGGCAAAGGCAAAGGATTTAAGCGCGACAACATTATTGCTAATATTATACGCTCATATACAAAAAGTGAGTGGTAAATATTCATAAAATCGAATAGAAAAAGGCGAAACGGCTTATACAATAAATGTATAAGCCGTTTATTATTTGTAAGGGTTGTTCACTTTACAAAAACGAAGTGTTAAAAACGATGTGGAAAAGTAGGTGTAAAATGTGGAATACTCGATTTAAGAATGTGGATAACTGTGTGGAATATGTTGAAAATGTAAAGTGATTTGCTTACATTTAACATAATTTTCCACTTTACAGAGAAATAATATACATATTGAGAATATTTTAACGGAATTAATAAAAGACGAGCGTAGCACTCGTCTTTTATCAAAATAATATATGTAATGTGATAAATTACTTTTTGAAGAATGAAACAATGTCGGTGAAAGCATCGTCATCATTTGCAGAGAAGTTTGTAGGAACAGCCGATTCAATCGGAGGAGCAACTGCCTTATTAGCTGTTGTTGACTTAAGCTCCTTAGGACCGTCCTCACCGAAACGGGTAGCGATAACTGTGATAACCATTTCGTCTTCAAGATCCTCGTCATAGTTAACACCCCAGATAATTTCACAATCAGGATGAACTGCTTCCATAACAACATTTGATGCTGCATCAACTTCTTCAAGACCGATGTCTGTTGAAGCTGTAACATTAAGAAGAATGCCGCGAGCGCCATCGATAGATGTTTGAAGAAGCGGTGAGGAGATAGCCTGAGCAGCTGCAACCTCTGCCTTATCTTTGCCCTTAGCTCTGCCAACGCCCATATGAGCATAGCCTGAATCCTTCATAATCTCTGTTACATCGGCGAAGTCACAGTTTACAAGACCTGTTGCATTAACAAGGTCTGAAATAGACTGAACAGCTTGGAGAAGAACATCGTTTGCGATTTCAAATGCGTTGAGGAGAGTAATTTTTTCCTTAGTAACAGACTTGAGGTTTTCATTAGGAATAACGATAAGTGAATCAACATGCTGTGAAAGCTCGTTGATACCTTCTTCTGCCTGTGCCATGCGGCGCTTGCCCTCAAAGCCGAAAGGTGTGGTAACAACGCCTACTGTAAGGATGCCCATATCCTTTGCGATTTTTGCTACTACCGGAGCGGCACCTGTGCCTGTTCCGCCGCCCATACCTGCGGTGATGAATGCCATATCGGAACCTGTAAGAACATCGGTAAGAGCCTCTCTTGATTCTTCAGCTGCTTTAAGGCCGACTTCAGGTCTGGCGCCTGCGCCCATACCCTTTGTTGCTTTTTCGCCGATAAGAATTTTTTGAGTTGCCGATGACTTGCCGAGAGCCGGTTTATCGGAGTTTACTGCTACAAACTCAACATCCTTTATATTTGCCTTAACCATACGGTCAACAGCGTTTCCTCCGCCGCCGCCTACACCGATTACTTTAATTTGAACTATTCTGTTATCGTTGGTATCAATTTCGTATCTGCCCATTAGATTAAATTCTCCTTGTCTTTATATTCGTGTTGGTACTTCTGTACCGTTACAAATGATATTGTAACAGTTTTGTAACCACTTTGCAATACTTTTTATAAAATATTCCTAATATTTTTTACAATCTTTCAAAATAATAATCAAAATGCTTTGTGCAAATAGCACAATTCAAAGGAAATAGCTTGTTATTTGTAATGTGCATTGCTTTACAAGTAAGTTACACCTCAGGAGGTGTAAAGTAACTTTTCTTGTCAGCGGTTACAGTAACCGTTCCTTTTGCGTTCGGGTCGCTGTCATTTATCTTTTCAACGACGCTTAATGCTTTATATACTTTATCCTCCAAATCGGCAGTAGAGCCTAATTTGAATGTTATTCTGCCTTTATAAACCATAAAGTTGTTGTTAATATCATTAGAATATATTTCCGTTATATCGTTCCCAAGTTTAAGTTTTTCGATAATTTGCATCATTGCAAGAAGATCGTCGTACGACTTATCGTCATCGGCCTTTATAACCTCGCCTGCAACTGCATTTGACGGTGCAAGTTTTTTGATTTCAATACCGTCTTTAGGCTCGGCGGCAACATTAGTTTCAAGAACTTTAAGCGTGCCGTCAAACAGTGTAAAGGTATTATCTTTATTTTTAGTATAATACACCGTGTCAGTCTCTTTGACGGTTATTTGAACGGTTGAAGGGAATTTCCTTTTGACCTCCGCCTGATAGATATATGGCAGTTTTTTGAGCAGCTGTACCTGCGCATTTGAAGCATCGGCGGTAAAGAGATTTGTATTTTTTTCAATCTCCGACGCGGAAATGATTTGTTCCGTTTTATATTTACTGTTACCTGATACAGAAATTGTGTCGATTTTGAACAAAACGGTAAGGCTCAAAATAACCATAACAACTACTACGGCGAGCACAACAGACGCAACGGTAATGATTTTTCGCAGCGTCTTTTTCTTTTTGCGTTTTTTGTTTTGTGATCTGCGCTTTTCGTTTATATTTGAATCATTCGACTTTTTTGCCGAGGAGATTTTTTGCTTTTTATTTGAGCGCCTGCGTTGAATGTCGGGATTTTGTTCATTTCCTCTTTTTTGCGGCTGCTCGTTTCTGTAAATTTTCGGAGGTTCAAGCCCGAACGAGCCGAGTTGCGAGTTAAGGTCCGAAAACTCATTTTGCCTGCTTTGGCGATGTGAGTCGGGCTTATTGGATTTTTTATTTCTATTCTGTTTCATATTGAATCCTCTTAATATCGGCACCGATTAAGGAAAGCTGATTTTCGATTTTCTCGTATCCCCTGTCTATGTGAGATATGTTTTTGACAAGCGAAACGCCCTCGGCATCAAGTGCGCAAATCACAACAGCCGCGCCGCCGCGCAAATCGGTGCAAACTACATCTGCGCCGTGAAGTGACGAAACGCCGTTAATAATAGCCGAGCGGTCATTAACAATAATATCCGCACCGAATCGCATGAGCTGTGAAACATGCTTAAATCTGTTTTCAAAAATTGTTTCGCGGATAACCGAGGTGCCGCGCGCCTCGGTAAGCGCCGCCATCACAACCGCCTGACAATCCGTGGGAAAGCCGGGATATGTCATTGTTTCTATTTTTTTTACGCGTCGCAAACGCTTTGGACCCTTGATTGAAAGTGAATTTGAATCAAGATACATATCGCATCCCATTTGGTCGAAAACCGGCAAAACCGGCATAAGATGCGACGGAATGACATTTTTAATGCGAATTTCGCTTGATGTGACAGCCGCGGCACTCATAATGGTTGAGGCAAGTATTCTGTCCGATATGACGGTATGTTCGCAACCGTGAAGCTTATCAACTCCGACAATTTCTATAATCGGTGTTGATGCGCCTTTGATTTTTGCACCGCACTTATTCAAAAAGGCGATTAAATCGGCTATTTCCGGCTCTCGTGCGGCATTGACGATTTGAGTCCTGCCAGACAGAAAAACCGACGCCAAAATCAAATTTTCCGTTGCACCGACGCTTGAAAAAGGAAGCACAACAGTATTTGACGAGGCGTTTTTGTTGACACAACAAATATCGTTGCCGTCAAACAAAATGGAATATCCGAGCGATTTTAAGCCCGAAATATGGAAATCAATCGGTCGCAGGCCTATGTCACAGCCACCCGGAAGATAGAGGCACGCATTGCCGCATCGTGAAGCAAGTGCACCTAAAAATATTATGGAAGAACGCATTTCTTCCATAAGATATTTTGGTATATTATGTCGGCAAATATCGGTTGAATCAACCGTCACGGTGTCGCCCTCAATAACGGCATCGGCGCCGAGGTATTTTAAAATTTCTATTGTATATTTAACATCAGACAGCATTGGGCAATTATGTATAACGCTTTTGCCACTAACAAGAACTGTTGCCGCAAGAATCGGCAAAACGCTGTTTTTTGCGCCGTGAAGCGAAATTTCACCGCCTAATTTTTGTTTGCCTTTTATTTGTAAGAGTTCCATACAATCACCTATGGCATAATATGAAAGCTCTCGAGGTTTTGTTATTATTTTGCGAGTGAAATAATTATGTCGGCAATTCTTTCGCGCGAGTCAAGAACAGCCATAGATTTTGCGTTTTTCTCAATCTCAAAAAGTTGCTCCTGTGATGAAAGAAGGCTGTCTATCATATTTGAAAGCGACTCTGCAGTCAAATCCTTTTCCTCGATAATGCGAGCGGCGTTCCTGTTGACAAGCGCCATGGCATTGTGGAACTGATGATTTTCGGCAACATAGGGTGACGGAATGAGAATTGACGCCTTACCCATTGCTTCAATTTCGGAAAGAGATGACGCGCCTGCTCTGCCGACAACAAGATCAGCCGCCGCCATGCAGACATCCATATTATCAATATATTTGCGCACTTCGACAGTTCCCTTGCGAACAACGGTGTCGGAAACGCGCTCAAATCCTTTTTCAACAAACTTGTCCAAATATTCCTCGCCGTTTGTGCCGACGGAATGAATATGATAAACAGAGCCGTCATCAGCATGGCGAAGAAGAATATCAAACATCGAATCGTTGAGCGGAGCAGCACCGAGCGAGCCGCCGAACGAAAGGACAAGATATTTTCCGTCGGGAACGGAAAGCTCCTCACGAGCGGATTTTTTTGATTTATTAAGCAATTCGCCGCGCACCGGAAGTCCGGTAACCGTCGGCTCGTTTTTGCAATCAAGATGCTTTGCCGCATCCTCAACAGTGAGCATAACTCTGTCAACCTGCTTTGCAAGCTGTTTGTTTGTGATGCCCGGGTACGCGTTTTGCTCGTGAATACAGCAAGGAATATGAAGTTTTGCCGCCTCTTGGAGAACGGGACCCGAAACATAGCCGCCGAAACCGATTACAACATCGGGCGCAAAATCACGAATTATTTTTTTGCTCTCCTGCTCGGATTTAACAAGTTTGAATACTGTTTTGACATTTGCGACAATCGCCTTTGGAGAAAACGAGCGTTTAAAACCGTTAATCTCAATTGTTTTAAACGCAAATCCTGCATTCGGAACAAGGCGTGACTCCATATGGTCCGCCGTGCCGATAAACATAATTTCGGCATCCTTATAATTATCACGAATATAAGAGGCAACAGCAAGTGCAGGGTTGATATGACCTGCAGTGCCACCCGTTGCAAATAAAAACTTCATAATTTATACCTTCTTTTGGTTTGACTTCCTTGAAATTGAAAGGACAACACCCATTTCAAACAAAAGCATCAGCAATGCCGTGCCGCCGTAGGAGAAAAACGGCAGAGCGATACCGGTATTTGGAATGGTGTCCGTAACAACCATTATATTAAATATCGTTTGGATTGCAACCTGTGCAACTATGCCGAGAACGATAAACGATGCAAATTTATCCTCGCATCTGTTGGCGATTTTAATGCCGCGGATAAATAGGAGCGCAAACAAAACAATGATTGCGATTGCGCCGACAAAGCCGAGTTCCTCGCAGACAATTGCGAAAATGAAGTCGTTTTGCGGCTCGGAAACATAAAGATATTTTTGTTTTGAATTGCCGAGTCCGACGCCGAAAAATCCACCGGAGCCAATAGCATAAAGCGAGTTGTTAGTTTGCCACCTTTTGCCGAGCGGCTCATACGATTTATCAAGCCAAGCAACAATTCTGTCGCCTGCATAGTTCATCAAAAGGTCGGGATTCATAATTACGAGTGCGACAACGGCAATCATAATACCCATGCCGACCGCAAAGAGCCGCCAATCCGTGCCGCCTGCAAACATAATTGCCGCGCCGATACAAAACACAAGAATTGTGCAGGAAAGGTGGTGTTCAAGATAAATCAATCCGCAAAACAAGCCAATAATCAAAATCGGGAAAACGATGCCGTAAATCGAATTTTTCATTTTTGAATAATGCTTTGTGACATATGTTGCCATTGTGAGGACTATTGTGAATTTTGCAATATCCGACGGCTGAAGAGTGAACGGACCGAGTGGAATCCAGCGTTTGAAATCATCAACATTTGTATGATAGAACAAAACTACTACGAGAAGAAGCAGTGTAACTATCAACAACGGGCGATGAATAACTTTGAGCAGTTTATAATTGATTTTCGACATAACAAGCATTGCAACAACACCTGCAACAGCGAAAATGATTTGTCTTTTAAAGAAATAGTAGGAATCACCGTATTTTTGCAAAGCATAGGGATAAGATGCAGAAAACAGCATAACAAGACCTATCGTGAGCAAGGCGATTGTTAAAGCGAAGAAAGGAATGTCAAATGAGCCGACGGTGAAAATATCGTTTTTTCTGATGCCGGTATTTGTGCGAACGATTTTGCTCTCCTGCGCGTGATATTCACGCTCCGACGAGGAACGCTCGTACTGTGCCGAACGCCTTTTTTGCACCGATTTTTTATTCTTTTTTGACTTTTTGCGTTGAGTTTGCGGCTCATCGTCGGTGTGGCGATACCTTTTTGGCGGTTCAAGCTCAGGCATAGCGGCTCTCCTTTCGTAAATTTTAATTAATAACTATTATTTTTGACCGAAATACATAAGCAAAAGCGCGATTGCACAGCCTACTGCATTGACAAGAGAAAATACAACGCAAATTTTCTTTTCTTTCCAGCCGCACATTTCAAAATGGTGATGAATAGGTGCCATTTTGAAAATCCTTTTGCCGTGTGTGATTTTGAAATAGCCGATTTGGATAATATCGCTCATGGTTTCACAAACATAAACGATACCAATCGGAAGAAGAAGGAGCGGACATTTGATTGCATAGCCGAGTGCTACAACCAATCCGCCGAGGAAAAGCGAGCCTGTGTCGCCCATAAATGTTTTGGCAGGGTTCCAGTTCCAACAAAGAAAGCCCAAAACGCCGCCCAAAAGCGCACCAGCGAGAATGCCGAGGCCTGCAAACTTCATAATAACAGCGGCGATGATAAATGTGATTGCGACAGTTGCGGTAACTGACGAGCAAAGTCCGTCGATACCGTCGGTAAGGTTAACCGAATTGACGCAACCGTAAATAATGAAAATCGAAACGAGCCAGAATACAACGGAGGTGAAAAGATTTTTTTCAAAATCGACATTGCCGATAAACGGAATGTACCAAACGGTGTTGTGTGAAAGCCAAAGAGTCAATGTATACCCGAAAGTCATAATTAGCTGACCGAGAGTTTTTTGCTTTGGCGAAAGTCCTTCGTTCCTTTTAAGTTTAATTTTAGTATAGTCATCCGTAAAACCGACAATTCCGCATCCGAGCGCGAGGCAAAGACCTGCAATCAAAAGCACAACATCCCTGCCGGCAAATATTTTTGCCGATTCGGACTCAAGGCTGCCGCCCGAAAAATGAAGCGTGAGCGCACCGATAATAAACGAAACGATGATGCCGAAAATAAACATCAAACCGCCCATATTGGGTGTGCCCTGCTTTGACTTGTGCCATGACGGACCTATATCAAGAATAGTTTGACCGAACTTCAGTTTTTTTAACCAAGGGATTATAACAAATCCCGAGCCGACGGTTACGCCGAACGCAACAACAATTGTGATTATTACAGATATAACATTCATTGTTTACTTCTCCCATACTTTATAAGCAGAATTTATAACATCCTCAAGCTTCATTCCTCTTGAGCCTTTAAAAATGACAGCGTCGCCGTCATTCGTTATTTCAAGCAATTTTTTTGTGAGTGCATCTTTATCATCAAACAAAAATGCGTTTTCACAGCCGGAATTTTTCGCCGCAGAAACATAAAAAGCGGCGTCCTTGCCATAAGCCAAAAGATAATCTATTCCGTACTCGCCGACCATTTCGCCGACCTGCGTATGCGCCGTTTCGGCATAATCGCCAAGTTCGAGCATATCACCCAAAACGGCGATTTTTTTGTTGCCTGCGGTGTCGCGCAATGTTCTGATTGCGGCGCGCATTGAGTCGGGCGATGCATTGTAGCAATCTTCAATAGATGTGATTTTGCCGACTGTTACGACCTTTTGGCGCATTCCTGCCGGGACATAAGAGGCAAGAGCATTTGCCGCATCCTGTGCCGGAACATCAAGAAAATATCCGACCGTGAATGCCGCAAGTGCGTTATAAACATTGTGAACACCGATTGTAGGAATTGTGATATGCTGTGTATTACCGCGATATACGATATCGAAATCGGTCGTCGAATCGTGCTCAACGATATTTTCTGCTTTAAACTCGCCGTTTTCAATGCCGTAAAAACAGATATTGAAATTATCGTTTTTAACGGTTGCGAGCTTATCGTTATCGCCGTTCAAAATGAGCGGTGCGCCGTTTGGCAAGCCCTCGGTTATTTCAAGCTTTGCCTTTAAAATTCCGTCGCGCGAGCCGAGATTTTCAATATGCGAAACGCCGATATTGGTTATAAGCGCAAGAGTCGGCTTTGTGGCGTTGACAAGACGGCTGATTTCGCCGAAATGATTCATACCCATTTCGATAACCGCCGCCTGTGTTCTTGAATCAATTTGAAAAAGTGTTTGCGGCAAACCGATTTCATTATTAAGATTGCCTTGTGTTTTAATCGTTTTATATTTTGCGCCGACAACAAGAGAAGTGAATTCCTTTGTTGTTGTTTTACCGACTGAACCGGTAAGCGCAACAACGGGAATATCGAATTTTGAGCGATAGTATCCGCCGAGAGCCAAAAGCGCCTTTGTGGTGTTTTCGACCTTGACGAATGCGCCGTTTGGCTTTAAATCCTCATCAATCATAACAGCCGCTGCGCCTTTTTCAAGCGCCTCGTCTGCAAACTGATGGGCGTCAAATCGCTCGCCTTTTATGCAAATGAACAGGCAACCCTTTGTAATTTTTCGTGTATCAATGCAAACTGCGTTTATTTCGCCCTCGGTGCTGTATGTGCCGTTACAGGCAGACGCAACTTCGGATAACTTTAATGTTTCCATAATGACCTCTTATGAATTAAGAACTTCCGCCACAACTTCCCTTTCATCGAAGTGAATTGTGCCCGTAGGCAGGATTTGGTATGTTTCGTGACCTTTACCTGCTAAAAGGATTATATCATCTTTTTGTGCATTATGCAAAGCCCAAGTGATAGCCTCCTTGCGATTTTCGACTACGACATAAGGAGTTTTGCTGCCTTTCATACCTTCAAGAATATCTTTGATGATTTCCGACGGATTTTCCGAACGCGGGTTATCTGAAGTAACAACGCAGAAATCCGAGAGGTCTGCGGCGATTTTGCCCATTTTCGGGCGTTTTGTTTTATCTCTGTCGCCGCCGCAACCGAACAGTGTAACTACTCTGCCCTTTGCGATTTCCTTAAGCGATGAAATTATATTTTCGAGTCCGTCCGGTGAGTGAGCATAGTCGATAATAACAGTATAATCCGTATTTGTCGGAACTACCTCGATTCTGCCCTTAACGCCGTTTGATTTGCCGATAGCGATGAGCGTATCCTCAAAATCAACGCCGAGAGTAAGCGCAACGGTAGCGGCGCAAAGCGAATTATAAACACTGAATCTGCCGGGAATCGGGCAAACAACTCTGCCGATTTTGTCGCCGACAAGTTCGTATTTAACGCCGTTTGACGAGAACGAAACATTTTTTGCCGTGTAATCGGAATTGATATTGTCAACGGCATATGTTACAACCTTGCAAGGGAGATTTTCAACGATTTTTAGTCCGTTTTTATCGTCTACATTTGTAACAGCGATGTCGCAATTTTCAAACAAAATACGCTTTGCATTGAAATAGTTTTCCCAAGTTTTGTGATAATCGAGATGGTCTTGTGTAAGATTTGTGAATGCGCCGATAAGAAAGTGAATACCCTTTACCCTGCCTTGTGCGAGAGCTTGGGACGAAACCTCCATAACACAGTATTCGCAATTTGCATCAACCATTTTTCTAAAAAGTGACTGAAGCTCGTGAGGGTCGGGCGTTGTATAATGAGCAGGATAAACCTCACTTCCGACCATATTTTGAACAGTTCCGATGAGGCCGACCTTTTTGCCGACATTTTCAAGAATTTGTTTTATAAGAAAAGTTGTTGTTGTTTTGCCGTTTGTGCCTGTCAAGCCGATAAGTTTAAGTTCGTTTGCAGGATTGCCGAAAAAGTTTGCGCAAATCGGAGAATATGACTCTCTTGTATTATCGACAATAATTTGATTTTCGATGCCGAGGTCCTTTTCAACAACTACTGCGGCAGCACCCTTTTCAAGCATTTGCTTTGCAACACTGTGTCCGTCGAATGAAGCGCCCTTAATGCAGACAAAGAGATAGCCCTTTTCAACAAGCCTTGAATCGGATGTGACATCGGTAATTTCGACATCTTTATATTCATTTTTGACATTTAAGCCGTTTAATACCTGTGATAATTTCATATCTATTCCTCCGTTTTAATCTAATACCGAGGTTGTGCTTTTGAATGTAACATCAACTACGGTGCCCTTTTCAACCTTATCGCCCTTTGACGCCGACTGCTTGTATGCAACAACATTTGACGACGAAAGACTGTTTCCGCTGATTTCGATATTTATATTTGCCGCCGCTGCAGCCGCATTAGCCTCACTGACAGTCATTCCCTTGAAATCTGGAACGGTTGTTGTAGATTTGCTGTCCTTTTCGGTATAGAGAACAACAACGCCGCCGTTCGGGATTTTTGCGGATGAGGACGGATTTTGTTTTAATACTTTTTTGCCATTGCCGACAACCTTATATGTCAAACCTGCCGAGGTGAGTTTAGACTCTGCCGCCTCGACTGTTGAGCCGACAACCGACGGAGTATTAACCGAAAGCTTTTTAAGCTCGGACTCTGAATATTTCGGCTCAATGTTAAGCTCTGTCATCGCCTGCTCGACAACCTCTGCGGCGATAGGTGCGCAAAGTGCTCCGCCGCCCAAGTCCTGATTAGGCTCGTCACAAATGATAAGCATTGCGATTTCCGGATCATCCGACGGAGCGATTGCCGCGAACGAAACTATGTATTTATTGCCGTTTGACGATTCGGCCAGCTTGGTTGATGTGCCTGTTTTGCCGCCGACACTGTAGCCTGCGACATAGCCGTTTTTACCTGTGCCGTTGTCAACAACGCTTTTCATCATTTTTCTGACTTTTTCAGAGGTGTCCTTGCTGATGACGCGTCTGACCTCGGTTGTTTTTGTTTTTGAAACGGTATTGCCGTCTTCGTCCTTAATTTCCGAAACAACATACGGTTTAACAAGCATTCCGCCGTTTGCTATTGCGCAAAGCCCTGTGCAGACTTGAATAGGTGTGAGCGAGTTTGTTTGGCCGAAAGAAGCCGATGAAAGCTCGACAATGCCGTATTGATTTTCTTTATAATACTGCGGCGCCGCCTCACCCGGGAGGTCAATGCCTGTTTTTTGCGAAAAGCCGAAGCCCTGAAAATACTGAAAATATTTGTGAACGCCGAGTTTTTGACCGATTGTGATGAAGAACGGGTTGCATGAATTTTCAAGACCTTGCGTCAATGTTTGTGTGCCGTGACCTGCGTGGTAGTGGCATTTCATAACATGGTCTTCTACCTTGATTGAGCCGGTACATGTGTATTTAGTATTGAGATTTACCACATTTTCCTCAAGAGCGGCACTCGCCATAAATGTTTTGAAAACTGAACCCGGCTCGTATGTATCGGAAACGGTGAAGTTTCTCCACTGAGCCTGAACGGCGGTGCTTTCAGCCTGTTTTTTCTCTTCGTCGGTAGAAAGTTTTGATATTTTTTCTTTTGTTTTATCGTATGATATTTTATATGGCTCATTAGGATTATAATCCGGAAGCGACGCCATTGCAAGAACTGCGCCCGTTTTGCAGTTCATAACAACACCGTATGCGCCTTTGCAATCATATTCCTCAAGTGTTGTTTGAAGACCTTTTTCGAGGTAATACTGAATTGTTTGGTTTATTGTCAAAACAAGCGAATTGCCGTTTTCTGCGTCGATTGATGTTTCGTAATCTGTCGGGAGCTTATTTGAATTTGCATCCTTAACCGTAATAATTCTGCCGTTTGTACCGGTGAGTTGTTCGTCATAGTAAGACTCGATACCCGAAAGTCCCTGATTATCGTCACCGGTAAAGCCGAGGACTGTTGATGCAAAGTTGCCGTACGGATAATAGCGGCGAGTTGTTTGCTCTGTGCCGACTATATTGCCAAGTTTGTTTTTTGAAACATATTTTGAAAGGTTTTCTTTAATATCGTTCTCGACCTTTTCGGCAACAATGGCATATTTCGTTTGCTTTTGGGTCTTTTTAACAACTTCCTGCTTTTCATCGTCATCAAGTTTTAAAATATCCGTCAAGCCGTTTACAACCAAATCGCGTTGTTTTTCGCTTTTGATATTGGACGGGTCGATAAATACATTCCAAACGGTAGCCGATTGAGCAAGAACATTGCCCTCGCTGTCATAAATCGTGCCGCGCATTGCAGGAATTTCGGTATCGGAAAGCTGCTGTGATTCCGCCTTTGCGGAAAGCTCCGAGCCGTTGACAAGTTGAAGATAAAAAAGTCTTGCACCGTCGACTGAAAATAAAAAGGCAACAGCAATTGCAAAAATAAATATGCGTTTGAACATATTTTTCTTAAATTCTGCTTTCATGCTATCACCTCATCACATTATATCTACAATTTGCGGCAAAAAACTTTTGCCTATATAAAGCATATTAGAGAGTAGGGCGTCGCCGAACTCTCATAATATAATTACGCTGAATTTTGTTATTTATTACCTGCTGTTTTTGCAGAGGCTTTCGCCTTTGCATTTTGATTTGCCTGCTTGCCGAGTTGTGCCTGCTTTTGTGCCTTATAGCCGTCGACATCGACATACTGAATTTGATTTGACTTAACCTTTTTCATACCGAGCTTGTTAACGGCATAATCGTCTATCATACTGACGGAAACGAGAGAATCAAGCTCACTTTGGAGCGAAATATTTTCACTTTGAGCATTTGCAATTTGTGTTTGCTTTGCGGCGATTTCCTTTGTAAGCTCGTTTTTAACGGCAAGAGAGCCGATTACAAGTGCAATCATAACAAAGCATGTAACGGCAACAGCCGCGATTTTAAGAGTGCTTGAAACGCCGCGTTTTTGCTCTGCCTTAAGCTGTGATTTTGTTTTGAATGTTTTATTTTCGTGAACTTTAAAGCCCTTGTTCACATCAGGCTGTGACTGCGGCTTAATTTTCGGTGCCTGTGAGCCGCGGCTGAAATCAAATTGGTTAATCAAATACGCAGGATCGGATGAATACGAATATCTTCTGAAATCATTTGTATTTGTCATAAATTTTCGCCACCTTGCTTAAAACTTTTCAAATGTGCGGAGCCTTGAGCTTCTGGCTCTCGGATTTTCTTCTAATTCTTCTTTTGACGGTGCAACCGCTTTAAACGGAAGCTTGCCGAGCGGTTTTTTGCCGCAAACGCAAACGGGAAATTCCTTTGGACATGTGCAGGGATTGCACCACTTTGCGAATTTTTCTTTAACTATTCTGTCCTCGAGCGAATGGAATGTAATGATTGACAATCTTCCGCCGGGATTTAGGCAATCGAGCGCATCATCAAGCGTTTTTGAAAGCTT
The DNA here is from genome assembly GCA_003526845.1 of Oscillospiraceae bacterium. Taxonomy (GTDB): domain Bacteria; phylum Bacillota; class Clostridia; order Oscillospirales; family Acutalibacteraceae; genus Eubacterium_R. The sequence goes on along the minus strand of DPVM01000005.1, from coordinate 276,569 downwards.
GTCAAGCTCGCCGTTGACTTCTATTCTTATTGCCTGAAATGTTTTGCGAGCCGGATGTGAGTCACGCATTTTTGCCTTCGGATATGACGCTTTGATAATATCCACAAGCTCGAATGTTGTTTCAATCGGCTTGTCCTGTCTTGCAAGGACTATATTTTTTGCGATACGACGCGAAAATTTTTCCTCGCCGTATTTAAAAATAACGTTTGCAAGTTCATTCTCACTGTAATTATTGACAACATCGGCGGCGCTCATTCCCGATTTGCTCATTCGCATATCAAGCGGAGCGTTTTGATGGAACGAAAAACCTCTGTCGCCGTTGTCAAGCTGAAACGAGCTGACGCCGAGGTCGAGGAGCATACCGTCTATACCGTCTATGCCGAGGTCGCTTAAAATCGACTTGACATTTTCAAAATTGTTTTGAACTACCGTAACATTTCCGAGGGAATCAAGCCTTTCGTGGAGGACTTTGATTGCGTCCGGGTCCTGGTCGACCGCAATGAGGCGTTTTGCATTTTTCGCAATCTCACGAGAATGGCCGCCTCCGCCTGC
>DPVM01000005.1:273395-275815 GCA_003526845.1 Oscillospiraceae bacterium | reverse complement strand
GAATGGCCGCCTCCGCCTGCCGTGCCGTCGAGAAATATTTTTGTTTTATCTAAATTGAGTGAATTTATTGTTTCGTCAAACAACACACTTTTATGCACAAATTCCATAATCAAATACCGTATTCGTCGAGAATGTTTTCGACCTCTTCTGCGCTGACAGCATTAAGCTGCTCTTCAAAGAGTTGTGCATTCCAAATTTCGATGCGTGTGTTATTGCCGAAAACCTGAGCCTCCGACTCGCCCAAAAGATTAACCTTACTGCGCAGGTTTTCATTGAGTAAAAGTCTGCCCTGACCGTCAAGCGACATTTTTTCAGCATTGGCGGAGAAATAAAATTCAAGGCGCTTTCTGTCCTTTTGGCTGACGGTTTCGTGGATTTTATTCATAAACTTGTTCCACTCCTCCATAGGATAGAGAGCAAGGCAATTGCCGAAACCGCGTGACGCGATAAATGATTGACCGAGCGGTGCACGCATTGATGAAGGGATTGAAATTCTGCCCTTTGCGTCGATTTTGCAAGGCTTGTGACCTACAAAAAGCTCGTCCATATGCTCTCCTCCTTTCCGTGAAACAGTGAAATGTAAAAATTTGTTACCCAAAATTAAGTTTTGCTTGGGATAAATATGGATTTATTAGGGATTTTGTCCCACCTGTATTTATTATATAAGGATAAAGTCCCATTGTCAAGCAAATATTTAGTGCAGGACATTTTGTAATAATTTGTAATATTTTTGTAATATTCGATATATTTGCCATTATGACAAGTGTATGGTATAATGATAAAAATTTATATTATATACAGATATTAAAGGAGACCGGTATGACGGAGTACAAAACCACATGGCGTGAAAAAATTTTTTACGGCGTGGGCGCAACAGGACTTGATTTGAGCTACGGAATGTTTTATTCGTTCTTAAGCTATTATTTATCAAGCGTTTTAGGATTAAAAGAAGGCTTTTTGCTTTTATTGACCCCTATCGCAAGAATTTGGGACGGAATCAACGACCCGATGATGGGCACAATAGTTGACAACACACGCACAAAATTCGGAAAATACAGGCCGTGGATTGTAATTGGTGCAGTTTGCAACGCCGTAGTTTTGTGGTTGCTTTTCACAAAATTCGGAATGAGCGGAACAGGCTTATACATTTATATCGGTGTAATGTATATTCTTTGGGGTATGACAAACACAATGGCAGACATTCCGTATTGGAGCATGGTGCCGTCATTCACCTCCGACCCGAAGGACAGAAACCTTGTTTCAACCGTTGCAAGGACATTCAGCGGCTTGGGTCAAGGAATAATCACCGTTGCAACGCCGATAATTTTGCCGCTTCTTTCTAAAGGCACAGATGAATATGTGACTGACAAGGGATACAGCGCATCGGGATTTTCGAAATGGGCAGGCATTTGCGCAATTTTGCTTGTTGCATTTTCCGTAATCTGCGTGCTTTCGACAAAAGAAAAGAATGTTGTTTACGGCGAAAAGACGAAATTCTCTTTCAAAAAAATATTCTCCGTTGTGGCGCACAATGACCAGCTTGTTGTATTTATGATTTTTGCGATGCTTTCAAACGCAGGATGGTATTTGACAAGCGGCACGACTGTATATTACTTCAGCGATGTTTTGGGCAAACCGACAGCACAATCGGCATTCTCGATGGTCGGTGCAATCGGCTCCGTAGCAGGTTTGTTTGTAATCCCTATTCTTTCAAAATGGCTGAACAAAAAGCAAATTTACCAGGTATCGCTCATTGCAACATTTATCGGATACATTTTAATGTATATAACCGGACCGGTACTGAAAAACACAACGGCGCTCAGCATTTGCTACATTATTTCGTCAACCGGCATTGCGTCAATGTTTGTATCGCAAACCATTTTCCTTGCGGACATAGTTGACTACGGCGAATACAAAAACGGTGAAAGAAACGAATCAATCACATTTTCAATGAAAGGCTTTTTGCAGAAAATGGCATACACCATTCAAACAATATTCCTTTTCGGCGGACTTGCGATTGTTAATTATTCCGACCAAGTTAACAACGGCAGGGTGTTCAACGACACAACGAAATCGGCAATCGGCTTGATTTGTTTCGGAATACCGGCAATACTGATTGCAGTATCGTTTGTTGTTTTCACAAAAAAATTCAAACTCCACGGCGAGCTTGCCGACAAGGTTCACGACCACATCGTGGGAAAAAGAAACAGCGAAAAAGAACAATAACAGGCGCATACAAAAACCGCCCGACTGAAATCTCAATCAGTCGGGCGGTTTTATTATGCCGAATTATTAAATTACAGGCTCAAAATATCATCAACGATTTGTTCTTTTGTGAGACGGTTTTGTGCAAGAATATTGGCAGGATTGTATCTGTCGAGGAATTCTTTTTTTAGTCCAAAGTTCAGCACCTTAAGCAC
>DPVM01000005.1:272992-273173 GCA_003526845.1 Oscillospiraceae bacterium | reverse complement strand
GGAGCCGTAAAAACGGGCGATTTTTTCGCCGAAGCCGCCGTTCAAAACGCCGTCCTCAATCGTTACAACGGTTGAATGATTTGCTTTAAGCGAGGTGAGCAAATCCCCGTCAACGCCGGTGATATAATAAGGATTGATAACAGTTGCCTTTGTGCCTGTTTTTTGTTCGTAAAGCTTTGCC
>DPVM01000005.1:271932-272765 GCA_003526845.1 Oscillospiraceae bacterium | reverse complement strand
CCTCAACTGCGAGCGGATAGAATGTACCGAGTCCGATAAATGCAACATCACTGCCCTGCTCCTTAACCTCGTATTTATTCAAAACGGAATAATCCTTTGTGTCCTTTTCGCCGGTAGAAATCATTTCGCAACAAGGAACACGGATTGCAACCGGGTAATCTGTTTGCTCAATGCTCCAATCAAGCATCGCAAAATACTCTTCTTTTGTAACGGGAGCAAGATAAACAAGATTCGGAATATTAGACATCATCGGAATATCAAAAATGCCGAGATGAGTAACATCGTTCATACCGAACACAGAAGCAGCAAACACGATAATTGTGGCAGGATTGCTGTTTATGCACAAATCCTGTGAAAGCTGGTCATATGTGCGCTGAATGAATGTGCTGTAAACGCCGTAAACAGGTTTGCCGCCGTTTTTGGCAATGCCCGATGCAAGCGCAACGGCTGTTTCCTCGGCAATACCGACATCGACAAACTGCCTTCCTGCAAGTTTTCTCTTGTCGGCAGTAAAGCCGAAAACGGTCGGAGTGGCTGAAGTTATGCCGACAACGGTCTTATCTTTTTTCATTTTGTCGAGGAGATAATCGGCTGTGAGCGTGCCGTAGTCCTCACCGTCAGAGGTGAATTTCGGCTTGCCGGTTTCAATATCAAACGGCATACACCAATGCCAATCTTCTTTATGCTTTTCCGCAAGTTTAAAACCCTTGCCTTTTTGAGTTACGATATGAACGACAACAGGCTTTTTGGTGTCCTTAACGCTTTCAAACGCATTGATAAGCGATTGAATATCATTACCATCCTTAACGAATACATAGTCAAGTCCCATTGAT
>DPVM01000005.1:149060-271758 GCA_003526845.1 Oscillospiraceae bacterium | reverse complement strand
AATACATAGTCAAGTCCCATTGATTTGAAAAGGTTGCATTCCGCTTTACCGCCGGTGTCACGGAGGAGTTTAAGGTTTGAATACATACCGCCGTGATTTTCGGCAATCGACATATCGTTATCGTTTACAACAATTATGAAGTTGCCGTCAAGCTCTGCCGCCATATCAAGACCCTCGAGAGCCTCGCCTCCGCTGAGTGAGCCGTCGCCGATAATTGCAATGATATTTTCATCCGTGCCCTTTAAATCTCTTGCTTTTGCAAGACCGAGAGCAAGGCTGACGGAAGTTGATGTATGACCAACCGTAAAGAAATCATGTTCGCTCTCCTCGGGGCAACTGTAACCTGTAATATCGTCATAGCGTTTCTCGTCCAAAAAGCCGTATGCTCTGCCGGTGAGCATTTTGTGCGGATAAGTTTGGTGAGAAACATCAAAAACGAATTTATCCTTTGGAGAGTCAAAAACACGGTGAAGTGCAATTGTAGCCTCGACCATAGCGAAGTTAGGTCCGCAATGGCCGCCGTGAATGCTGAGTTTTTTAAGCAGTGCGTCACGCATTTCCTGCGCAAGTGCTTTCATCTCATCGAGAGAATAGCTTTTAATATCTGCCGGTGAATTAATTTTTTCCAAATACATAGTTAAAAATCCTTTCCGATAATATTATAATTCAATTTACCGAGATTATAGCACATAAAGTTGACTTTAGGTCAAGCTTTTTCGGCAAAAAAATACCGCAGAAAATCTGCGGTATAAAAAACAATGTATTTCTCTGTTTATTTGAACATTTATTGCTTATGTGATGCGTTAATTACTCTGCTTTTTTGTTTTGAGCGTTTGAGATGCCCTGACGGATGCGGCGAACATCTGTGAGTGCCTTATAAAGTGCATCGTCGATTGAAAGAAGAGTATCGTCTGCATAATTATTAACAGCGTTGAGCATTTCTCTCGACTTATTTTGAGCCGATGTAACCATCTCATTAGCCTGTGTTGTGGCGTTGCTGAGGATTTCGGTAGCCTGATCCTGTGCTTCCTTAACCATAGCCTTGCCCTGCTCGTTAGCCTTTGAAAGAAGTTCCGTAGCCTCTGCCTGAGCAGTCTTTGTGATTTCGTCGCGAGCAACAAGGTCTCTTGCGTCAGCTTGTGCCTTTTTGATGATTTCGGCAGCTTCCTTCTTTGCTTCCTCAAGAATAGTGTTTCTTGAATCAACAATTGCCTTTGCCTGCTTTGTCTCCTGCGGTGTATTTAATCTGATATCTTCAATAATTGTTTTGATTTTATCAACATCAACAGCGCACTTTTTTGAAAGCGGAATCGAAGTAGCATCGTCAAGAACATCTTCAAGATCTTCAAGCAAAATATCTGTGTTAGTCATTTTTAATATCTCCTTTACATCTTTTGTAAATATCTTCTGCGATTTGAGGCGGAACGAAAGAACTTATATCGCCGCCCAAAGAACAAACCTCTTTAACCATACTTGATGAGAGAAACATATTTTCACCCTTTGCGGTTAAAAACACCGTTTCGACATCGGGGTTGAGCGATTTGTTTGTGAGTGACTGCTGAAATTCCCAATCGAAATCGGAAACCGCACGCAAGCCTTTTACGATAGCGACCGCATTTTTTTGTTTTGCATACTCGACCAAAAGCCCATTGTATGTATCAATGGTGATGTTTTTCTTTTGTATGCAACGCTTGAGCAAATCTGTTCTTTCCTCAAGCGAAAAAAGCGATGTCTTTTTTGTGCCGTTGCTTAAAACAAGGACAATAACATTGTCGAATATATCGGCGGCACGCTCAATAATATCCAAATGCCCAAGGGTTACGGGATCGAAGCTGCCCGGGCAAATTGCCGTTTTCATATTATTTATATATCCTTTCGATAATAGGTTAGCTTTGACTTGCCGTATTTTTTCTGCTTTGAAACCGACCAATCGCCGACTGTTTGAGGAAGTTCCTCTCGGTTGTCGCTTTCGCAGATAATCACGCCGTCATTCGACATATTGCCGACGAGTTTTGAAAGGCAATCCAAAATAAGACCTTTATTATACGGCGGATCGAGAAAAGCAATATCAAATTGATTTTTTCTTGAAAGGAAGGAAACCGCATCACTGAACACAAGCTGACTTGAGTGCTCCATTTTGCAAAGTTTTATATTAGACTCGACGGTATTGTACGCCTGTCTGTTGCTTTCAACAAAGGTGCAGTGCGACGCCCCGCGGGACAACGCCTCAATACCAAGCTGACCGCAACCGGCAAACAAATCAAGCACTCGCTTTCCCTCAATTTCAAACTGAATCGAGCTGAACAGTGCCTCTTTAGTGCTTTGTGTGGTCGGTCTTGTAACATCTGCGCCGGGAAGCGTAGCAAGATTGCGGCCTCTGGCATAACCTGTAATAACTTTCATAACTTGTCCTCTATGCCATCACCTTAGTTTTTTACTCTTAATATTATAACTATATAACAAAGCTTAGTCAAGAATAAATTGTGAATTTTACAAATTAGCGTAATATGACACTATATCTTGTGCATTTTTTTCACTTATACCCTTGACCTGCAATAAATCGTCAACGCTTGACGATTTAATTGCAGAAATTGTTTTAAAGTGTTTCAAAAGTGCCTTTGCTTTTTTGTCGCCTATACCGTTGATATTGGTTAGGCTTGTCGAGAAAGAGGATTTTTGATGCTTTTTGTGATGATATGTGATAGCAAAGCGGTGAACATCCTCCTGAATTGAGGAAACAAGCGTAAACGCGGCGCGGTGCGAATTGATTTCGATTTCGCCGCCGTCATAAGCGATAGCGCGCGTACGGTGCTTATTATCCTTAACCATTCCGAAAACGGGCACATCAAGCTTCATTTGCCTTATAACGGGCAAAACGGCGTTGACCTGCGGCTGACCGCCGTCGAGCAAAATTAAATCGGGCAAAATTTTAAATGTGCTGTCATCGTCATCCTCATAATAATGCTTAAAACGCCTTGTGAGCACCTCATTCATCGAGCCGACATCGTTCTGACCGTCAAAGCCCTTGATTGAAAAGCGCTTGTACGCTTTTTTCATCGGTCTGCCGTTGTGATAAACGACCATTCCGGCGACATTGTCTGCGCCGAAGGTGTGTGAAATATCGTAAGACTCAATATATTCGGGTGCCTTTGTAAGACCAAGCAGGTTGCCAAGCTCCTCAAGAGCTGCCATTTCCCTGCCGAGTCTTCCTTGATTTTGCGCCAAATGCTCGTTTGCATTTTTAATGCAAAGGTTAACAATTGCAAGGTGTTCACCCTTTTGAGGATGGATAAGTTCAACCTTTTTCTTGCGGAGCGATTCCAAATATTGATGTAAAAGCTCCTCGTCTGCAATTTCGCCGTCAACGGCAATGCGTGACGGAACACGGTCGCGCATTGAATAATATCTTTCAATAAGTTCAAGCCGAGCCTGCGGCAAATCGTCGACGCTGTCTATAAGCCAATGCTCGCTGTCGGTAAGCTTGCCGTTTTGAAAACGAATAACATTAAAGCACGCTTTTTTTGTTGAATTGACGAGCGCAAAAACATCCTCCTCGGGGACATTGATTGAAACAACCTTTTGCTTTTCGTCAAGATTTTTAATTGCTTTGATTCTATCGCGCAGTTTGGCTGCCTTTTCAAACTCGAGGTTTTCGGAATACTCCTGCATTTTGGCAGTCATTTCGCGAACTGCGGCGGCACTGCCGCCCTTTAAAAATGCGACGGCGTCCTCAACAGAGGCGACATACTCCTCTTTTGAAATTCTGCCGTTGCAAAGCGCACAGCAATTGCCCATAAAGCCGTTTAAGCACGGACGCGACTTATTGTAATCGCGCGGAAATTTTTTGTTGCAGGTCGGCAGCTTAAAAATTTTGAGCGTTTCCTCAACTGCGTTTTTAACGGAAAAGTTTGAAATAAACGGACCTATATATGTTGCATTGTCATCGTCCATTTGCTTGCACTCGCTTATGCGGGGAAACTCTTCCTTGGTAATTTTGATATAATTATAGCCTTTATCGTCTTTAAGCAGAATATTGTATTTCGGCATATGCTGTTTAATAAGCGAACATTCAAGGACAAGCGCCTCAAACTCGGTATCGCAAAGGATATAATCGAAATCATCGACATTTTCGACCATTCTGATAACCTTAAGCGAATGGTTTGAATGAGAGCCGAAATAGGAGGAAACGCGATTTTTAAGCGCTTTTGCCTTGCCGATATAGATTATTTTTTTATCCTTGTTTTTCATAATATAAACGCCGGGGGTAAGCGGCAGAGCCATAGCTTTTCGGCGCAATTCTTTTTCGGTCAAAACAATCCCTCCTTTTTAATAATTATATCACAAAATGTATCTCAAAAGTAAAAAAATAAGTGTGGTACCAAATTGACACCACACTTTTTGGTAAAGAACAATTACTCGTTGAAACCGCTCTTAACAAGAGCAACGAGACCTTCAACTGCTTCTTCCTCGTCAGAACCGTCAGCGATGATGCGAATGTCTGTTCCGCCCATAATGCCGAGAGAAAGAACGCCGAGAAGAGATTTTGCATTTACTCTTCTTTCTTCCTTTTCAACCCAAATTGAAGATTTGAACTCGTTAGCCTTTTGAATGAAAAATGTTGCAGGACGAGCATGAAGTCCAACCTGGTTTTCTACTGTTACATCTTTTACGAACATATCGTGTACCTCTCATAATAGATAAAAAAGAATTATTTTAAATTTCTACTTTGTATATTATATCACTAAAATAATTATCGTCAACGCAGTTTTTAAAACTTCGTATGAGTAATGAATTATCTCCAAAACAAAATGTGATTATTTGTGCAATTTTAACATAATTTTTGTTACTTATTATTTTTAACAAGTGAAGATATAAACTTTTTGTCGTTTTTTGTCAAATCGGCATTTTCAAGCATATCGGGTCGGCGGTAATATGTGCGCTCGAGCGAACGCTCCCTGCGCCACTTATCAACATTTTGGTGATGACCCGACAAAAGCACATCGGGAACTGTTTTGCCGTGCCACTCGCTCGGATGAGTGTACTGCGGATACTCCAAAAGCGAATTGAAATGGCTTTCCTCCTCAAAACATTCATCGTCGGACAAAACGCCCGGCAACATTCTTGAAACGCTGTCAGCAACGATAAGTGCCGGCAACTCGCCACCCGTCAATACATAATCGCCGACAGAGATTTCCTCGGGCTGAAGTTCCTCGATAACCCTTTCGTCAATGCCCTCGTAGTGGCCGCACAAAATGGCGATATTATCAAGCTTTGCAAATTCCTTTACCCTGCTTTGCGTGAGAGTTTTGCCCTGTGGCGTCATATACAAAAGGTGTGGTTTTTCGCCGATTTCGTCACACAAGGCATTAAAGCAATCGTAAATCGGCTGTGCCTGCATAATCATACCCATTCCGCCGCCGTACGGTTTATCGTCAACTCGGCGGTGTTTGTCAAGTGTATAATCGCGAATATCAACGCAATTGATTTCGACCTTGCCTGCGCTTCTCGCTCTGCCGATTATGCTTTCGCCGAGGACGCCGCGGCACATATCCGGAAAAAGTGTCAATATATCAATTCTCATCAAATAATCCTTTCATCGGTTTGATTTTAATTACCTGATATTCGGTATTAATCTCCTTAACAACATCGTCAATGGCAGGGATAAGCGTGTGCTTGCCCCAAGACTCAACATCGTAAATATCGCACGAGCCGTAATTGAGAACATCGACGATTTTGCCGTACTCCTCGTCGGTATCAATATCAACGACATAGCAGCCGATAATATCGGCGAGATAGTGCTTGCCGTCATCGATTTTTGCGTCGTCACGGTTGCAATAAAGCACCTTATTTTTAAGTTCCTGTGCCTGCTCAACAGTTGTGATTTCGGCAAATTTGAGGATGCCGATGTTTTTTTGAGGGCGTGCGGAAACAAGCGTAAGTGAATTTTTGCCGTTTGAATCAAGATAAACGGTTTTAAGCTGTTTAACATAATTTATGTCATCGCACCAAAGGGCAACTTTAACTTCGCCTTTTATGCCGTGGGTATTATTTATTTTTCCTAATTCTAAAAACTGTTTCATTTAATCACCGAAGATATTATATATGTTTTTTGTCGATTTGGCAACAAAAACATAAATTTGAAAAGCTCGAAACTAAAACACACGATAAAAAAGGACCTGCAAAGCAGGTCCTTAACGCTTAGTCGATTTCAATTGAAATTTTGGCATCTCTGCGAGTAGCTGCGGCACGCATTACAACGCGGATTGCTTTTGCAATTCTGCCCTGCTTGCCGATTACTCTGCCCATATCGCTTTCAGCAACATGGAGATGGTAAACAACTACGCCCTCTTCGTCGGGTTCGTTAACATCAACTGAAACTGCATCGGGATTATCAACCAATCCCTTTGTGATGGATATCAACAATTCCTCCAAAGAAAACACCTCCGTTAATAATATCCTGACTGATAAACAGTGGGATTAAAGGATGCCTTCTTTTTTGAGAATGCTCTTAACAGTATCTGTCGGTTGAGCACCGTTGGCAATCCACTTTTTAGCCTTCTCAGCGTCGATGCTGATTTCAGCCGGATCAACCATTGTGTTGTATGTGCCGATTTCCTCGATGAAACGACCATCACGAGGATATCTTGAGTCTGCTACTACTACACGATAGAAAGGAGCCTTTTTAGCGCCCATTCTGCGAAGTCTGATTTTTACTGCCATTTTAGTTACCTCCGTAAATATATTTAAAATAATTATAAACCAATTGATATTGGATTAATACAAATTAAAAGCCAAAAGGATTTTGACCCTTTACATTACCCATAAGCTTTTCTGCCATTTCGGGATTTTGCTGCATCATTCGACGCATTTTTTTGCTCATTTTCGGACCGCCCTTACCGCCGATTTGCTTAACCATTTTTTGCATTTGCTTAAACTGGGCAAGGAGTTTATTAACATCCTCAACCTGTTTGCCGCAACCTGCCGCAATTCTTCTTTTGCGTGAAGGATTGATGATTTCGGGATGAGAGCGTTCCTCCTTGGTCATTGAATAAATGATTGCACGGAAACGGTCAAAAGCCTTTTCGTCAATGTCCTCGTCCTTGATTTGCTTGCCGATTCCGGGGATAAGCTTAATTGTGTCCTTAAGCGAGCCCATACGCTCTATTTGCTCAAATTGGTCGAGCAAATCGTTTAAGTCAAACTTGTTTTTTGAAAGCTTTTTTTCAAGCTCGGCCGCCTTTTTCTCGTCAAGCGCAAGTTCTGCCTTTTCAATAAACGAAAGCACATCGCCCATACCGAGGATACGAGAAGCCATACGGCTTGGGTGGAATGCCTCGAGATTGTCGAGCTTTTCGCCGGTGCCGACAAATTTAATCGGCTTGCCGGTAACGGCTCTGACTGAAAGTGCGGCACCGCCGCGTGTATCGCCGTCAAGTTTTGTGAGGATAACGCCGTCGATACCCAAAGTTTCGTTAAAACTCTTGGCAACATTAACGGCATCCTGACCTGTCATTGAGTCGATAACAAGAAGAATCTCGTGAGGGTGGACAGTTGCGCGGATATTTGTAAGCTCCGCCATAAGCGCCTCATCAACATGAAGTCTGCCGGCTGTATCTATGATAACATAGTCATAGCCATGGTCCTTTGCGTATTTAACCGCTTCCTCTGAAATTTTGACAGGATTTTCGGTGCCCATTTCGAAAACAGGAGCGCCGACCTGCTCACCGACAACCTGAAGCTGTTTAATTGCGGCGGGACGATAGACATCGCACGCAACAAGCAACGGTCTGTGGCCTTCTTTTTTTAGTTTAAGTGCAAGCTTGGCAGAGTGGGTTGTTTTACCCGAGCCTTGCAAGCCGCACATCATAACGATTGTAGGGGGATGGTTGGCAATTGCAAGTCTTGACTCGCTGCCGCCCATAAGTTGAGTTAATTCCTCATTAACTATTTTGATAACCATTTGACCGGGAGTAAGCGACTCCATAACATCGGCGCCGACTGCACGATCGGTTACTTTTTTTGTAAATTCCTTGGCAACCTTATAGTTTACATCCGCTTCAAGCAACGCAAGGCGAACCTCACGCATTGCTTCTTTAACATCCGCCTCGGTTAATTTTCCCTTGGCGCGAAGCCTTTTGAACGAATTTTCAAGGCGCTCGCTGAGTCCTTCAAAAGCCAAATTATCACTCCTTAGCGAGATATTCCGCTATTGATTTAATTCTGACAACATTGTCGTTTATCTCTCGTGAAAGGCTGTGCTCGAGATTATATTCATAAATCTTGTCGGCACAATCCTTAATTTCGTTTAAGCTCTTGCTGAGTTCCGTAAATTTTGCCGCCAAACCGAGTTTTGACTCCATATCAAAGAGTTGAGCCTCTGCCCTTTTGATTGAATCTCTGACGCCCTGACGGGTAATGCCCTCATTTTCGGCAATTTCGGAAAGGGAAAGGTCTTCATTATAATAAAGGTCTATGAAATCGCGTTGCTTTTGAGTGAGCATTACACCGTAGAAATCGAGTAAATAGGCAACTTCAAGATTTTTTGACACACGCGTTTCCCCTTTCAAGCTTACATTGGGTGTAAAGCAAATCGCTTTGTAAAGCCAATTGTCTTTACAACGGTGACTATTATACTAAAAGCGGCGGCATATGTCAAGTTAAAATTTAAAAGGGTTGATTAATTAATAAAAAATGTTATAATCTTTAATACATGACTTTTGTATATCATAAGAGAGGAAAATATGAAATACAGTAAAAGCGCGACGTTAAAATTCGCAGTTCAAAAATCACTGCCCGTTTTATTCGGTTATCTTTTTTTAGGGTCGGCATTCGGAATAATGCTGTATAAAGCCGGATACAATTGGATTTGGGCGATAATAATTTCAATAATCGTATATGCCGGCTCGGGTCAGTTTTTGCTTGTGTCGCTGATAAGCGCAAAGGCAAATTTGCCGACGGTGGCGCTGATGACATTTTTCATCAACACACGGCATATGTTTTACGGCTTATCTTACATAGATAAATTCAAGGCAGGCGGCTGGCGCTATCCGTTTATGATTTTCACGCTGACTGACGAAACATACTCGGTTAACTCGTCGATAATCACAATACCGACAAATGTGGACGAGCCGAAGGCACGATTTTTAATCGGCGAACTTGACCATATTTATTGGATAATAGGCTCTGCGCTCGGTTCGCTTTTGAGCCAAATTGTGCCGATTGATTTTACGGGAATTGATTTTTCGATGACGGCGCTTTTTGTGGTTATATTCATTGATTTGATAAGAAATCAAAAGGGCAAACCGGGTATAATCGGCTCTATCGGAGTGTTTGCGGCGATAGTATGCCTTGTCATTTTCGGTGCGAAAAACTTTTTGTTGCCGGCACTCATTATTACGGTTGCAATACTTTCATCGTGCAGAAAGATTTTTGACACGGAAAGCGAGGTAGCCGTGAATGACTGACAGATACCTCATTTTAATGATAATAGTTGCGGGAGTTTGCACATTTGCAACGCGCCTTTTCCCTTTTGCGCTTTTCGGAGGCAAAAAAGAGGTGCCGAAATTCGTAAAATACCTCGGCAATGTTTTGCCGGTGGCGATACTCGGAATATTGATTGTTTATTGCCTCAAAGATTTTGAAAACGGCGATATAAACTACATAATTCCGCAGTTGATTGGCGTTGCGATGACGGCGATTGTGCACATTTGGAAGCGCAACACACTGCTTAGCATAGCAGTTGGCACAATCGGATATATGCTTTTGATACATTTTGTATTTATATAGCAAAAACATTATGTTATAAGTATTTATATACAAGTCAATAAACAAAAAAATGCCTTACAAGCAAAAATCACTTGTAAGGCATTTATTATTTTAGCTTTGCGATAGTTACGCCGTCTTCGCCCTCGCCGTATTTGCCGAGACGAAATTCGGATATGTTCGGGTGGGTTTTAAGTTCCTCGGCTACGGCGGCACGCAGAGCGCCGGTGCCCTTGCCGTGGATAATTCTGACCTCATTCATTCCGTTTAAAACGCACTTATCAATGAAAAGCTGGAGATTGCCGATAGCTTCGTCAACCGTTTGACCTCTTAAATCAAGCTCTGTTTTAACATCGGCGTCGGCACGGGAAGTTGTGCGATAAAGACTGCGTTGAGGCTTAATATCCTTTTTCTTCTTTTTCTCGGTGAGCATAATGTCGGAAAGTTTAACGCGTGTTTTAAGCAGTCCCGATTTGACAAGGACAAAATCTTTTTTGACCTCGACAACCTCGCCCTCGCCTATGCCGCGGATAATAACGGCATCCTTTGGTTTCGGCATACGGGGGAGTTTATAATCATCGTCCCAATTTTCGGCAAGCTCTCTCGGGTTAATCAAATCGTCCATTTCGCCGAGCTGATTTTTAATCACGCGGCGTGTTTTGCGCGCGATTTCCGTAGCATTTGATGAGGTTTGCTCTTTTTTGAGTTTTTCAAGTTCGAGCAAAAATTCGGACGATTGGCGTTTTGCCTGCTCGATAATTTTTTCTGCGGCACGCTTTGCCTGCTCCATTTCGCGTTCCTTGAGCGTTTTGATTTTATCCTTTTCGCTTTGCGCCTTTGCCTGAATTTTTTTGGCGGCGGCAGTTGCCTCCTCGGCAATTTTACGCTCGTCATCAAGTGCCTGACGGGTTGCCTCGAGTTTATCGAGTATCGCCTCAAAATCGCGGTTATCGGAACCGACAATATTTTTGGAATTATCAATAACCTCCTGCGGCATACCGAGTCTTGACGCAATCGCAAGCGCATTTGACCTGCCCGGAACGCCGATTAAAAGGCGATATGTAGGGCTGAGCGTTTGAACATTAAATTCGCAACAGCCGTTTGTAACGCCCGGAGTGTCGAGTGCGTACGCTTTAAGCTCGGCATAGTGGGTTGTTGCGGCGATTTTTGCACCTTTTTGGCGCAAATATTCTATAATCGAAACAGCAAGAGCCGCGCCCTCGATTGGGTCGGTGCCTGCGCCGAGCTCGTCGATAAGAACAAGTGTTGAAGTATCAGCCTGCTGCATAATATCAATTGTATTGACCATATGCGATGAAAAGGTGGAAAGATTTTGAGCAATGCTTTGCTCGTCGCCTATATCGACAAGAATTTTATCAAAAACGGAAATTTTTGACTCCGCACCTGCCGGAATAAGCAAGCCGCACATAGTCATAAGCGTAAGCAATCCGATTGTTTTGACCGAAACGGTTTTGCCGCCGGTATTAGGGCCCGTTATAACAAGAGTATCAAAACTTTCGCCGAGTGAAACGTCAATCGGGACAACTCTGTTTTTATCAATAAGCGGATGGCGAGCCTTATGCAGATTAATTTCGCCGTCAGCATTGACAATGGGCTTGACCGCTTTCATCTTATATGCAAGGTGAGCCTTTGCGAAAATCAAATTAAGCTGTACGGCGGCATCGTAGCTGTATTTTATCGACTCGGAGAAATTTCCCGCCTCAACAGACAGTTCGTACAAAATCCTGCTGATTTCGTCGCGCTCCTTACCCTCGAGCACCTTAATTTCATTATTTGCATCGACAACCGAAATAGGCTCGATAAAAACGGTTGCACCGCTTGACGAGGTATCGTGGACAAGACCGGGAACATCGCCGCGGCACTCGCTTTTAACGGGCACGACAAATCTGCCAGAGCGCTGTGTTACAACAGCCTCCTGCAAAAACTTTGTATAGTGCGGTGAGCGAATTATAGCGTCGAGTTTCTCGCGGATTGAGGAGGATTTTGCCCTGATTTTGCGCCTTATATCCGACAAAAGCTCGGAGGCGTTATCGGAAATTTCATCCTCGCTGATAATGCAGGAAATGATTTTATCCTCAAGATATTTATTGACCGTAATGCTGTCGAAAAGGAAATCAAGCGAAGTGCTGACGCCGCTGCAATGACTGCGCCAATCGTAGAGAACACGGATTGAGCGGAGCGTTTGACCGATTGCGAGCAACTCCCTTTGATTAAGCGAGCCGCCTGCCGCGGCGCGTGCAATGGCGTTGTTGACATTGACCAATCCGCCGAATGACGGAGCGCCGAAACGTTCAAGCAAGGATGCGGCGTCCTCCGTTTGATTGAGCATTCTGCACACATCGCCGAAATCGGTTGACGGCTTGACCTCGAGCGCAAGTTCTGCGGCATCGTCGCACGATGTTTCGTTTTTCAGCATTTGGAGCACTTTGTCAAGCTCCAATGTTAAATAATGCTTATTCATTAAAATAATCCTTTATAAAATTCCAATGTAGTTAATCTTGTATCCACTCGAGAGAGCAGATATTTTTCTGTAATATCGGAAAGAATTTGTATATTTTCGTCGCTGAGTTTAAATGAAAAGACCTTTGCGACATCGTCCGTAAGGCAAATATAGCGCATGGCGGTTACAACGCCGAGCGGAGCGGTGAGGGCATTGTTTCTGTAGCAATTCTTGCAATAAATGCAGCCCTCTTCAATATCAAAATACATTATATCGCTTTCATATGTGCCGCAACGGTAGCACGCAAGAACATTAGGCATATATCCGCCGAGACAAAGCATACGAAGCTCAAACGCTGATTTGACGATTTTTAAATTTCTGTCGCCCTTGCACAAGAGGTGCAGAGCGTTTAAAATGAGGCGCAGCATTTCGGCAGACGGCTGCTCCTGCGCGCCCAAGTAATATGTAAGCTGGGCAAAATACTGTGCAAGCGAGAGGCGTTCAATATCCGAACGGAGGTTGAAAAACACCTCAATCGGCGATGCATTGTCGATAACATAGGCGTCCTTGCCCTTATACAAAGAAAAGTCGGCATACGCAAAAAGCGATGTCGATGAAACATTTTTATTTTTTATATTATTTGCACGGCGAACAAACGCTTTAACTATGCCGAAATCGGCAGTAAGGAGAGTAACAAGTCTGTCACTCTCCCCCACTGTTTGTTCCCTGATTACTATTCCCTTTGTTGTAGTTTTCATTCTTCAGCTCACAATCGGTGCTTTGAGAAGAAGCACTTTGCTTATATTTCAAATAATCTTCGACTTTGCCGGAGAGCACAAACGCATTCCACAAATCATCCATAAATAACACCTGCCGATATTATTTTATCCTATGAAAAGCGAAATGATTTGTGCCAATTTAATCCAAACCGAAATTATGAATCAAGCCTTCACGGTTGCGCCAATCCTCTTTTACCTTAACCCAAGTTTGAAGATTGACTTTGATTTGGAAAAAGTTTTCAAGATCCTGACGGGCGAAGGTTGATATTTTTTTGAGCATTGCGCCCTTTTTGCCGATAACCATGCCCTTATGACTTTCACGCTCGCAATAAATTGTTGCCTCTATATCGAGAATATCTTTATCGTCGCGCTCGCGCATTTTTTCGATTGAAACGGCAATGCCGTGCGGAACTTCTTTATCCATAAGGCGAAGTATCTTTTCCCTGATAATTTCTGCGGCAAGCACTCTTTCCGGCTGGTCGGTCAAAGTATCGTCGGGGAAAAAGTGCGGTGAATCGAAAGCGAGCTTGTCCATCTCGTCGATAATTTCGTTTACATGCTCGCCTGTTGCAGCACAGACGGGAACGATTGCCTCAAAATCATAAAGTTTTGAAAACTGAACTATTCTGTTTAAAAGCTCCTCTTTATCGGAGAGCATATCAATTTTGTTGATGGCAAGAATAACAGGCACCTTGAGCGATTTAAACTTTTGGAGTAGCTCTTTTTCGCCTTTTTTGACATCGCCCTTTGCCTCAACGACAAAAAGGCACGCATCAACGCCGCCGATTGAGTCGCCGACAGCCTGATTCATCTTTTCGCCAAGCTTATTGTGCGGCTTGTGATAGCCGGGTGTGTCGGTGAAAACAAGCTGAATTTCGTCATGCGTGAGGACGCCCATAATTTTTGTGCGCGTAGTCTGCGGCTTTGACGAAACAATCGCAACCTTTTGACCGAGCATTTTATTAAGAAGTGATGATTTGCCGACATTGGGACAGCCGACAATTGCAACGAAGGCTGTTTTTGTCATTACTCGTCTCCCATATAATAGCTGTTGTCGCGTTTAAGTCCGATTTTTGTCAAAACTGTTTCTTCCTTTTCACGCATATGTACCTCTTCGATGCCGCCCTTTTCATGGTCATAGCCCAAGAGGTGAAGCATTGAATGAACTGTTAAAAAGCCGATTTCTCTTTGAAGCGAATGGTTGTAGAGATTTGCCTGCTCCATTGCTTTCGGAACGCTGATAACAATATCGCCCAAAAGTTTTGCGCCTGTGTCGAGGTTTGTATCATACTCCCCGTTTTCGCCGAGCGGAAAGCTGAGGACATCCGTTTCTCTGTCAACATTTCTGTATTTTTTATTAAGTTCGTGAATCTGCTCGTTGTTTACGAAAGAAACGCTTACCTCGGCGTTATCGTGAAAATCTTCTTCCTGCAAGACAGCGTGACAACAACGGCGAATGAGGAGCCTTATTCCTGTGGGAACAGCGACCTCCTTTTGCTCGTTGGAGATTATAACCTTTACCTTATCCATAACTATCTACCCTCTCCTTTATTATTCTGAACATTTTTGTTGTTTTGAACACTGTTTTCGTATTTTTCATACGCATTGATTATATCCTGCACAAGTCTGTGGCGAACAACATCCTTGTGATTGAATTTGACGATTTCTATATCATTGACATTTTTCAATATATTGAGCACCTTTTTCAAACCCGACTGCTTGCCGTCAGGCAGGTCGATTTGAGTAATATCGCCGGTGACAACCATTTTTGAGCGAAAGCCGAGACGGGTCAAAAACATTTTCATCTGCTCGGGCGTTGTATTTTGTGCCTCATCTAATATTATAAAGCTGTCGTCAAGTGTTCTGCCGCGCATATACGCAAGCGGAGCAACCTCAATAGCGCCGCGCTCCTGATAGCGTTGAAAATTCTCCGCACCGAGCATATCGAACAATGCGTCGTAAAGCGGGCGCAAATAAGGGTCGACCTTGCTTTGCAAATCGCCCGGAAGAAAGCCGAGTTTTTCGCCTGCTTCAACTGCGGGTCGGGTCAAAATAATTCGATTGACCTCCTTGGCACGAAATGCGGTAACAGCCATTGCAACCGCAAGATAAGTTTTGCCTGTGCCGGCAGGACCGACGCCGAATGTGATTGTATTGTTATCAATCGCTTGGGTGTATTTTTTCTGACCGAGAGTTTTCGGCTTGACCAGTCTGCCCTTTGCAGTTATGCAGATTGAATCGGTTGTCATTGCGGAAAGTTTGTCCTCATTGCCCTCATTGACAAGAGAGAGAACATAGCGGACATTCTGCTCCGACAGCGTTTCGCCCTTATTTATAAGTGTGAGCAATGAATTGACGGCTCTTACGGCGCGTGAAACATTTTCTGCATCGCCCATAATTTTTAAATCGGAGCCTCGCGAAACGATAGAAACATTGTATTCTTTTTCAATCATTCTTATGTTTTCGTCAAACGAACCGAAAAGCGAAACCGCCTGCTCCATTGCTTCAAATGTAATAATCTGTTCTATCATAAATTAATCGTTCTCCGAAAGCGTCGGTGATTTTGACGCTTTAATTTTTTCTATTCTTCTGTCCTCAACCTCCAAAACGGTGAACACAACGCCGGAATAATCGACAACGGCATCAACATCGTTTTGAGTGGGAACAAAGCCGAGGCGGCTGATAACGAAACCTGCAAGTGTGTCGTAATCACCCTCGGGAAACGAAATTCCCAGCGCATTCTCAACATCCTCAATATCCGTAACACCCTCGAAAATATATGTATTTTCGTCGAGCTTTTGGATGCTTTCGTCTTCCTCGTCATACTCGTCCTCTATATCGCCGACAAGTTCCTCGATAATATCTTCGATTGTCACCAATCCTGCTGTGCCGCCGTATTCGTCAACAACAATGGCAAGTTGAATTCGTGTGTCGGTCATTTTTTCAAAAAGTCTGCCGCACGGTATTGTTTCGGGGACATAGAGCGGTTCGCGGATATATGCCTTAATATCCTCGTCCTTTGAGATTTCGCAGCCCACAAATTTAAGCAGGTCTTTAACATAAATTATTCCCAAAATATTATCTAAATCCTCGTGGAAAATCGGTATTCTCGAAAAGCCCTCATCAATAGCCGCTTTTACGACATCCATAATATTTTTATCATCCTCAACGGCGATAATATCCGTTCTGTGCGTCATAATATCGCCTGCCGTAGTGTCATCAAACTCGAAAACCTTGTTTATCATTTCGCGTTGCGACATTTCAAGCTCGCCGTTATCGTCATCGACAAGCTGTTTGATTTCTTCCTCCGTTGTGGAATTTTCTTTTTTAAAAAAGCGTTTCAGACCACCTGAGCCCATTTAGGCACAAACCTCCAATGTAATTTTATTAAGACAATATTATATAATATTTTTTTTAATTTGTAAAGTGGTGAGAAATATGTTAAAATCAAATACAGAAATTTTTTATTTTCCGAGGAAATATTGAATATGATTGAAAAAATCAAAGAGCAAAATGTTTGGGATATTTTGAAGAATGACAACAAGCCCGTTGTGCTTTACGGAATGGGCTTGGGCGCAGAAAAGATAATGGACACTCTTGCACAATACGGCATTGAGGTGAGCGACTTATTTGCAAGTGACGAATTTGTGCGCGGCCACTCGTTCAGGGGCTACAAGGTGCATAAATACAGCGAAATTTGCGAAAAATACGATGATTTTAATGTTGTGCTTTGCTTTGCGAGTCACATTGACAGCGTGATTGAGCACATCGAGATAATAGACAGTGAGCACACTGTTTTCGCGCCGGATGTACCTGTTGCCGGCGGCGGATTGTTTTCGAGAGAATTTGTTGAAGAAAATGACGAAAAATTCGATTTTGTTTACAACAGACTTGCCGACGAGGAGAGCAAACGCGTTTATCTCGACATTTTAAACTTTAAAGTGAGCGGAAAAATCAAATATCTGCTGTCATCGTTTGCCGACAAAGACAAAATATACAGCGATATTTTAAAGCTCGGCGATGATGAAGAAATAATCGATTTGGGTGCATACGACGGCGACACAATCCGCGAATTTTGCAATGCTACAGGCGGTAAGTACAAGCACATAACGGCGTTTGAACCCGATGCAAAAAACTACAAAAAACTGTTAAAAAACACGGACTCAATGAAAAATATCAGCTGTTTTAATATGGGCGCATGGAACAAGGACGACACGCTTATTTTTTCGACAAAGGCAGGTCGAAACTCCAAACTTTCGGCAGAGGGAGTAAGTGTTAAGGTAAAAGCGATTGATTCGCTTGAAATCCCTGCGACATTTATAAAAATGGACATTGAGGGCAGTGAGATGAAAGCACTTGAGGGGCTTGAAAGAACAATCACGAAATACAAGCCGAAACTTTATGTTTGCGCATATCATCGAAATGAGGATTTGTATGCTTTGCCGATAAAAATACTCGAACTTTGTGAAAACTATACAATTTACTTCAGACACTCAAAATATATACCTGCTTGGGAAAGCAATTTTTATTGCGTTTAATACCCTAATATGATATAATTAAAAATACTCTAAAGAGAGCGGAGGCACAGACTGTGTTAACTGTTATTTACGGACTTATTATAATCGCGGCAACATTTTTGGGCGCGTTTGTCGGACTCGGCGGCGGAGTTGTAATAAAGCCGCTGCTCGATTTAATCGGCAAATCACCTATTGATGTTGTAAATTTTGTATCATCGTGTGCCGTTTTTGCAATGAGCATAAGCTCGACGGCGCAACACATAAAAGCAAAAACAAAAATCAATTTCAAACTGATAATCACAATTTCAATCGGAGCGGTTACGGGCGGTATTTTCGGAACTAAAATATTTGAACTGTTGCTTAACCGATTTGACAACGAAAGGCTTAAGGGAATTCAGGGATTAATACTCGGAGTATTTCTTGTTGTTTCCGTTATATACATAAATTTGAAAAACGCAAAAAGCCTCAACATCAAAAATCCGATTGCTGTTGTTGCCGTTGGCTTTGCACTCGGCTCGATAGCATCGTTTTTGGGTGTAGGCGGCGGACCGATTAATGTTGCGTTTTTGGTATTTTTCTTCTCGATGACGATGAAAGAGGCCGCAGTTTACAGCGTAGGAACAATATTTTTCAGCCAGCTGTCAAAACTTATTTCCACGGTAATATCGGGCACTGTGCCGCATGTTGACGCCGTGATGATAATTGCTGCTGTTGTATGCGCCGTTTGCGGCGGAATTTTGGGTGCGAAAGCAAACAAAAAAGGAAACGAAAAGACGATAAAAACAATTTTCACGGTTGTTGTTGCCGCAATTGCGGTTGTTAACTTCTACAACGGAGTAAGCGGCTTGGCGGCTTAAAAAATAAACAATCCGTAATATTCGGGTTTAATTTAATATAATCACTAAAAAGGAGCCGAAATGAAAAAGAAAAACATAATTTTTTATTTCAGTGACCAACAGAGATGGGACACTGTAAATGAAAAAGTAACACCGAATCTGATGCAACTTGCGTCAGAGGGCGTAAAGTTTGAAAACAACTTTACATGTCAGCCGGTGTGCGGTCCTGCAAGGGCGTGCCTGCAAACAGGCGTTTACGCTACGCAGTGCGGATGCTATTGGAACGGAGTTCCGCTTCCGAAAAGCATTGTTCCGCTTGCACACTATTTTAACAGAGGCGGCTATCAGACCGCCTATATCGGCAAGTGGCACTTGGCATCGGACAGGCTGCCGAACATCGGCACACACTGCGAAAAAACGGCAGTGCCGAAAGAAAAGCAGGGCGAATACCAATACTGGCGTGCTGCAGATGTGCTTGAATTTACATCGCACGGCTATGACGGATATGTGTTTGACGGCGACGGCAACAAAATTGATTTCAAGGGATACAGAGCAGACTGTATAAACGATTTTGCACTTGAATTTCTTGAAAACAGGGACAAAGACAAGCCGTTTTTCATGTTTGTGAGCCAACTTGAGCCGCACCATCAAAATGACCACCATACATACGAGGGATATAAGGAAACGGTTGAACAATACAAGGATTACCCTATCCCGAAAGATTTATCATTCCTAAAAGGTGATTATAACGAAATGTACCCCGACTATATTTCGGCAATCAACAGGCTTGACTACAATGTAGGAAGGCTTGTTGACAAGCTGAAAGAACTCGGAATATACGATGACACAATCATTATTTATTCAAGCGACCACGGCTCGCATTTCAAGACAAGAAACCTTGAATACAAGCGTGCGTGTCAGGACAGCGCAACTCACACACCGCTTATTATCAGAGGCGGTGATTTTGTAGGCGGCAAGTCTGACACAAGGCTGACATCGCTTATCGATATTCCGCCGACATTGCTTTCAATGGCGGGCTTACCTATTCCGCCGTCATATATGGGCATTGACCTCACAAAACAGGTTAAAGACCCGAAAATGGAGCGCAAATGCGTATTTATGCAAATCAGCGAGGCATCAAATTCAAGAGCGATAAGAACTGACCGTTTCAAATACGAAGTTCGCGACGCGGCGATAACGGGATATGTTCATTCGCGCTCGAGAATATATATGGAAAGCTATTTGTACGACCTCGAAAAGGACCCATACGAGATGCACAATCTTGTAAAGGACCCGAGATACGCAAATGTGCGCCGAGAGTTGAAATATCTGCTCAAGGAACAAATGACAAATGCAGACGAGGAAAATCCGATAATTTTGCATGCATTGAAAGTGAGGAAAAAATAAGTGGAACAAAAGAAATATTTAACAATGAAAGAGCGCATATGCTTTACCGTAGGCGCTTTCGGACGCTCGGGAATATACACACTTATGTCTATGTTCACCCTTGTGTTCTTCCAAAACGGTGCAGGCTTGACATTGAGTCAAGGCACAACAATCATTCTTATAGGCAGAATTTTTGACGCACTCAATGACCCGGTTATGGGTATGATAGTTGACAGAACAAAGTCAAAATGGGGCAAAATGAGACCGTATTTGCTTTTTGCACCGATTCCGATTGCAATTTGCACAATTTTGCTTTTCACTGCTCCGTTTGAGGCAGGTTCTACGGCGGCGTTTGTATGGGCACTTGTAACATACATTCTTTGGGGTGTCGCATTCACCGTTCAGGATGTTCCGTTCTGGGGACTTTCATCTGTAATCACTCCGCTTGAAAGTGAGAGAACATCGTTTATCTCAACAGCTCGTTTAGGCTCAACTTTCGGCGGAATTTTGCCGGCACTTCTTGTACCTATTCTTTATCAGAGCAATTTGGGATATACAAAGGGCTTTTTCCTCGGCGGCGTAATTTTTGCCGTTCTCGGATGTGCGCTTTCAATCCTCATTTTCTTTGTATCAAAAGAAAGAGTACCGAAGATGGACCACACTCCGTCATTCAAAGAAACATTTGTTGTTTTGGGCAAAAACAAGCTTCTCATCATCGTTATTTTTGCGGCTGTACTCGGCTCGACAATGGTAACGGCAAACCAATGCGCAGACTACATCGGCAACTACATTATCATTCAAAACTATACGGATTTCACACAAATATTCAAGGACTTTTTGCCGGGTGCACAAAAGTTGCTTGTTGACAATGTTGACGCAAAGGCAGCATATGATTTCTGGATTCCGCGCGGAACTATTGTAACAACGCTTACAGTTGCAATCGGTGTCGGCATGGTGCCTGCAATGGCATTGTTCCCGATTATGAGAAAGAAACTTTCGCTCAAGCAAATCTATATCGGCTCGGCTGTATTCGGACTTGTTGTTCACGCACTTTGCTATGTTGTAATGGCACACGATGTCACAAAGGTTAACATTTATGTACTTTGGGTATTCCTGTTCTTGATGGGACTTCCGCTCGGAATATACAATGTAATCACTTATGCGCTCATTGCGGACGCAGTTGATTACCTCGAATGGAAAACCGGTGAAAGGCAGGAGGGCGTTTGCTTTGCATTCCAAACCTTCCTTTCAAAAGTAAATGCCGCTGTGGCAACATTCGTATTCGGTCAAATTCTCGGTAGATCGGACTTCAAGGCTGTTGACAAATCACTTGTTGATGTTGCGGGCAGACAGATTTTCTTCCAGCAATCGGTTGAAACACAAAAACTGCTTATCGCCTTGGTAACAATTGTTCCGGCAATCGGATTTTTGCTTACAATCATTCCTATGTTCTTCAACGATTACACCGGCAAGACAAAGGAAAGAGCGCAAAAAGAACTTGAGGAGAAGCGCCAGGCAAAAATGCACGAAATGAGCGAGAGTGCCGAATAGCACACGCATATACACACTATATAATAAAGAAGGAGAAAACATATGGTATGTCCTAACTGTAAAAAAGAGATTGACCCAAACTCTAAGTTTTGCGAGCATTGCGGCGCGCCGATAAGCGTTCATCCGATTGATGAGAACACTGCGGCAGAGGCTCCGGCTCCGGTTGAACAACCGCTTGAAGTTGCTCAACAGCCGACAGCAACGCCGATTGATGAAAAGCCGGCATACGGTGCTGAAAATCCTTATTTCACCCCGATTGACTACATACCGCCCAAACCGCAGGAGCCAAACGAAAAGCCGAAGAAAAAGAAAAACAAAAAGCTTGCAGTTATAATTTCGGTTATCACGGCGATAGTTGTTATTCTTGTTGCGGCATTATTCAGCTGGCAATACATAGCAAAGGCATCGGCAGGCAATATCAGCTATTATTTATGGAGAGAAAGCAAAACGGTTGAAAAACTTGTAAACACAGAGGCAATTGATGACGCGTTCAAGATTGACGATTTCACCGTTTCGGCAGATTTTGATTCCGACGATGAGGGCAGTGCATACAAAAACTCTGTAAAAGCATCGTATGATGATGACAACAAGGAATTTGTAGGCACATACAAGCTCTCCGACGGCGAAAGCGACTACACATTCAAGCTTTGCTACGGCGACAAAAAACTCGGATTGTCTGCACCGACAGACTTGACTTCAATGCTTTTAGACGAAAAGGCTGCCGGCAAAAATGACACATATTATCTTGACCTTGAAGATATTATCGGCGATGAGAGCTTATTAAACGGCACAATTGATGCAAACGACATTCTCGAAATTCTTAAGGAAACAGAAAAGAAAGCGCTTGACAAAGACTGTGTTTCAACAAAAATCGGCGTTGTAAACGGAAACGTTTGCAACACAACGACAATTAAGCTCACAGAGGAAGAAGCGGCAAATCTTGTTGCGGAACTTTGGTCGCAGGCTAAGGAAAACAAACACTTTAAAGAATCGTTTGACAATTATCTTAAAGTTGCATTTGATACCGGATTAGCAGGCGATTATGACACTGTTGACGCCTTTAAAGAAGAAGCATACAAGCAAATTGATGACAGCATAAAGGAAATGCAGGAAAGCACCGACGACAAGAGCGTTTATGAATTTTATGTAAGTTGTTCGCTTTTCGGCAATGTTATAAGCCGCGGCGCAAATATTTATTATGATGACGAGTTGACCGACAAAATTGTTATCAATTCAAAATCAAATGGCTTGGAATTCACATACAATGACGACGACGATTACGAACTGAACATTGATTACACCGCCGATGTGACGAGCAAATCAATCAACGGCGAAATTGATGTTGTGGTATCCGCCAGCAAGGATACATCCAACGATTTCAAGGTTAAATTTGAAAACATTTCCTGCGGCAAAGTCGGAGATGTTGATGTAATTGTCGGCAAGTTGACTGCAAAAGGAAAAATCGACGGCAACGATTTTGACGCAACAATTGAGGCTAAAGACGGTGACAAATATTCGCTTTCAATCGACTCCCACTCTGATGGCGAGGAACTTTTGAAAGAAAACGCAGAACTGACACTCAGCGATAAAGCCGATATGTCGAACTATGAAAAGCCGAGCAGTGAAAATTCAAAGCCATTCAGCGATTTATTCCGAAGTGACTTTGCAAAAGATAACAGCAGCGATTTAACCAACGACTACGATTTTGACTATGACCTTGACGAAAATGATAACACAGGCGATGAAATCATAGGCGGCACAGACGATTACACATCTGACTATGGCGAAGGCGATTTGTCAGATTTAGAAAATCATTATAACGATTCGTTAACCGGCAATTTCAGCGGACTTGACGATACAACAACCGCTCAAACAGATGCCGCATAAAAGCGACACATAAAATAACACACAAAACAACAGCGTGCAGATTTTGGTCCGCACGCTGTTTTATTTGTGTTGAGCATTATCCGTATGAAATGTGCCCATTTAACTGTGATTTAATTTTATTCCTCACAAATCAAAACGCCGTAGCCGCTTTTGCGCTTGTAAACAATTTTTGTTTCGCCGTCGATGCCGAGATAAACAAAGAATGTGTGACCGAGCATTTCCATTTGAACGATTGCCTCGTCATCGGTCATAACATGTGGTGAAATTGTTTTTGTGCGTGTAATATCGACACTGTTATAATAAACCTCATCAAAATTATCCATCGTTACATCGTCGCCGATTTCGTCGATAGCATCGGCAATTTCATCAATGCCGCCTTTACGCTTTTTGTCGACAAAAAATGTTTTGAGCTTGCGCAATTTACGCTTTAAATCGTCAACAGCGGCGTCAACAACAGGCTCGATTCTCTCTGCCCTTGCCTCGCCCCTGATAAATGAGCCTATATGCCTAACGGTGATGTCGCACTCATAATCATCACGCTCTTTAGTCAAAGTCACGTCAAAGTGTGCATTTTCGGGCAACATTTTTTCAATGCGCTTAAGTTCGCTTTCAATGCCATCCTTTGTGCCTTGCTTTAATTCAAATCCTCTTGCTGAAATGTTAATCATAAATATTACCTCCTTATAAAAGAGCAATGCTCCTTTATACCTATATTATACATTTACGGCGGATATAATTAAAGTATTGTAATATGAACAAATTTTTGATATAATATTAATGTTGACGCAAAAAGAAAAATTTGGCGCATTTTGCTTAAAAAGCCCGTCTTTAAAGACGGGCTTTCTTTATTTGTTATACTTTTCGGCTTGGAGTTTGAACATATATGCATAGACTCCGTTTTTAGACATCAATTCATCATGTGTTCCCTGCTCCGCTATTTTGCCGTGCTCCATAACATAAATTCTGTCGGCATTGACGGTTGTTGACAAGCGGTGCGAGATGAATATAACAGTTTTGTCCTCTGCCGCCTCCATCATCGCGCGGTTGAGATTATACTCCGCTACCGGGTCGAGATTTGCGGACGGCTCGTCAAGAATGACATATGGGCACTTTTTATAAAAGGCTCTTGCGATTGCGACCTTTTGGCTTTCGCCGCCCGAGAGCATAACGCCCTCGTCATCGAACTCGCGCAAAAGCTCGGTATCGACGCCGTTTTTGAGCGGCTTTGTAAATCCGCTGTGCGAAAGAGACTCAAGAACGCGCTTTTTATCCACCTCGTCGCTTAAAGCGACATTTTCACCGACGGTGCAGGCGAATGTTTGAAAGTCCTGAAAAACGGCTGAAAAGCGGTTTTTGTGGCTTTCAACCGTAGAAGAGCGAATATCCCTGCCGCCGATTTTAATTGAGCCGTCGCTTACATCGTAGAGACGCAAAAGCAAATTTGTGAGCGTTGTTTTGCCTGCGCCGTTAAAACCGACGAGAGCAATTTTTTCATACGGCTTGATTGTGAGGCTTATATTGTCGAGCGTCGGCGACGAATTGCCCGGATATGTAAAGGAAAGGTTTTCGATTTTGATTTCCTCCGGCGCGGCACATTCGCTTTCGGTTTCGCCGTCAAATATCTTTTTATCTGCATTTAAGAAACCGCGGTATTTTTCTATCATCTTGCCGCGCTCCTCAAACCTCGAAATAGCCCAAACTGTCAGGAAATTGACGCTTGTCGCAATTGAATATGCGCCGTTGAAAACAGCAACAAAATCGCCTGCCGAAACGGATTTTTTAACCATTACGAGCCAGCCGAGATAGAGCGGCAAAACGAACATAAAACCTAAAAGCTGAACACCGATTGTCTGAATACAATAAAACTTTGTAATTTTGTCTTGATATTTAATATGGTTTTTGACAACATCATCCGCCGCATCATTGTATCTGTCGATAAGTATCGGCGCTATATTGTTCATTCTGACCTCCTTGGCATAATCTTGGAGGTAGAAAATACGCTCGAAATAATCGGCTCTGCGGTGATATTTTGTATTCTCTGTTCGTCTGTCCATTTGCAAAGTGCCGATTTTGCGGCTGAGCGGCATAAATGCGAAAATTACGGCAAGAATTATCACGAGGCACCACGGGTCGATTATCAAAAGTACGGAAGACACGCTGACAAGTGACATAATGTTGCCGAAATACAAACGAATAAGGGACAAAAGCCCTTGAATGTTATCGCTTGACGATTCGATAGTCAAAATGAAGCTGTTATAAAATTCTGGATCGTCATACGATTCCAAATCAAGCGATTTAGCCTTTTCGTAAAGTTGTTTATTCAAGCCGAAATAAACCTTTTCTTTTTCGACATTCCACATAAACTCACGAAAAAGATACATAATTGCGCGGCTTAAAATCAGCGCGGCAGCTATAACGGCGATGATGCAGACAATGTGTGACGCGTCCTTGTCGGTTGTCATAACATCAATAATACACTTGACACCGAGAACGCTTATAAGACTTGTAGGCACCGTGTCGAGAAAGCCCCAGCACAGCTCGCCGATAACGAGGCTCGGCGAAATTTTGAACAAAAGTTTTACAAAGAAAAGTATGTTTGAAAAAATCGAATGATTTTTTGTTTTGGATTTATTTTTCATTACATCGCCTCCACTTTATAGCTTGACGCTTGCAGGGCAAACATTTTTGAATACTCGCCGCCGGAGCGCATAAGCT
Organism: Oscillospiraceae bacterium; assembly: GCA_003526845.1. GTDB lineage: Bacteria > Bacillota > Clostridia > Oscillospirales > Acutalibacteraceae > Eubacterium_R. The sequence continues at coordinate 245,864 of DPVM01000005.1, read as the reverse complement.
CGGAATGTGAGCCGCTCTCAACGATTTCGCCGCCATGGAGGACGATTATCCTATCGCTCAACACGGCACTTGAAAGGCGGTGAGAAATATACAAAACCGTTTTGTCCTTTGTGACATCAATCAGATTTTCATACATTTTGTATTCGGCAACGGGGTCGAGTGCGGAGCTTGGCTCGTCAAGAATCGCAATATCAAAATCTCAAAATCAGTTTTACAAGAGTAGATTTGCCTGCGCCGTTTACACCGACAACGGCAAGTGTTTCGCCCTTGGTGAGCTTAAACGAGATATTTTTAAGCGTGTATTTATCACTTGACGGATATTTGAACGAAACATTTTTGAACTCTAAGCTTTCAAATGCGCCTGCCTTTTTATCGCCCGAAACGATTTTAGGCTCGTACGCAAAGAAATCTTTGAGATTTTGAAAATAGAGCGCAATCTGCGTAAGCTCATCAAAGCTTTCAACTACATGATACATTGACGATCTGACCGAATTGACGGCAGACACAACAACGCTGAAAGAAGAAACCGTAAGCGCGCCGTGCAAAAGCTCTCTGCCGGCAAAGGCGTATGTGCCGATAATAGGAATGAACTCCGACAAGAGCGTGATGAGCATTGTGTAGGCAAAAAGCGCAACGCCGTATTTTTTCAAAATCATGATATTTGAATCAATCGCCGCCTTAAAGCGATTCATCAAAACGGCAAAAATGTTTGAGGTGCGCAAATCCTTTGCATAATCTTTCAGGAAAACAGTGCGCTGGATATAAGCCTTGATACGGTTATTTGATGTCATTGACAAATCGCGCTTGTAAACGCATTTGCTCTTTGCAGTGTCAACAGCGAAAGCGAACACTGTCGGCAAAAGAAAAAGCAAATATACGGGATTAATCGCGGCGACGGTGCCTACAACAAAGACAAGCGACACGATGCTGGACAAAAAATCCGCCGCGTCATAGCAAATCATATCGAAATAGCTGTTTGTGACAACAAGAACGGCGCGCTGATATTTGTCGTAAAACGCAGGGTCCTCAAAGCACGAAACATCGAGCGAGTTTGCCTTTTTGAAAATCATATTGTTGATGATTTTAAGCACTTTTTTCGTTGCAAACTGATGCATACGCGCGCCTATCCACTCGGCAATTAAAATCAAAGACGAAAATGCAACGAAGGCAACAAGATATTTAACATATGTGGCAAAATTGCCATTGCCGTCGATAACTTCAAGCAGGATTTTCAAAAACAAAATGTTTTGAAGATACATTGAAAAAATGTTTGCCATAATTTGTGAAAGCAAATAACCGAGGAAAAGGTTTTTGTCGCACTTGAAGCCGAGCCGCAGGCCGTAGACTATGTTTTTAAAGACGGGAACACTGTTTTGTTCCCGAGTGATTGGTGTAATTCTCATATTGTTTCTCCTTTTTTTCGGACATAAAAAAGCCGTCGATATTTCTACCGACGGCAAAATGTCCGTAACACTAATATTCCCTAAAAGGCAAAATCACCCATTAAGGTCACACACATGCGCAAGGTCGGTAAAAATATTTAAGGCAGACTGATAATCCATATGTTCGGGGTACATTCTGTAAGTTCTCATTTAATTTTACCTCCTTTGCTTAAATTTGATATTGCCATTGTAACAAAGCGAAATGTGTTTGTCAACAACTTTTTTGTCCCATTTTCCAAATATGTCTAAATTTGGATTAGGGCGAAATTTTAATATATAAATTATAATTAGTGCAAATTTTTTTGAAAATTTTGCAAAAAAAAATGCGGAGGACAAGCGCCCTCCGCTTTGAATTTATAAATTATTGATTTCCTCGACGATTGAATCCATATTATCCTCAAGCGCTGCTGATGCGGCGTCGAGAGTTGACGGAGCGTCTGTCGAGTCAGCGTCTGTCTTCTCCTTTGCAGTTCTTCTGCGTGAAACAAGCTCGGCGAGAATATTTTCGTGTTCCTTATCGGTCATGGCATATTTAAGTGTCGGGATAGCGGACAAAAGCATGCCGATTGCAGGCGGAATTGAAATAAGGAAGAACATTGCAGCGGCATATTTGCCTTTTCCGGTACCGCCGTCATATGTAATAAAGCTTTCACCGTTTGCGATTGCCTTATTAAGGATATCGACATTTTTGCCGCTGTAGCCGACAATAGAATAAACTACCGACGAAATGATTGTTGACAAGCCTGCGGCAAGCTTTGTGATAAAGCTTTGACCGGAGAAGAAAACACCGTCGGTACGAACGCCGTTGTAATATTCCTCATAGTCAACGCAGTCGGCAATCATAACCGATTGAAGAACATTGATACCACCGAATGAGGCTGAACCGAAGAGCATGCAAATACCGATAACGATTGACCAAACGGTACTTGTTAAATCGCCGCCTGAAATTTTAAAGAAAACATAGATAAGTGCAAACGGAACTGCACCTGCGATTGAATAAAAATTATAAAGGGTTTTCTTTTCAAATTTTTTGATAAGAAGCGGAGTTATACCCATTGCGACAAACTGACCTACAAAAAGTCCGAGGGCAACACAGCCGAGACCGATTAAAATTTTGAAATTAATCCCCGTAATCTTACCCGACGCATCGGTAGCCAAAATGTTCATAATGTTGCCGTTTGCATAGTAATATGTAACAAGGGTCATAGCAACAATCATAAGAAGCTGAATAGGGCTTCTCAAAATGCCGGAGATAAGAATTTGTCTAAACGGCTTATTGCTGAACATAATTTTGAAATTCTCTTTGAAAGTATAGCTCTTTTCTGACTTTTCAACACGCTCTCTCGTAGCGATGCCCGCAAATTCAAAGAGAATTGAAGCGACAACAGTCATAATAATAACTGTTATAATAAAGCCCTTTTGGTTTGCTTTTTGAACAAGTTCGGCATAATCGGGAGCGGATTTATCAAGATTGCCGACAAAAGCCGTGCCGAGAGCCTGCGCAATTTGAACAACAAGAACGCCGATACCGCCGACGCCTGCAACCATACGCGCAAGACCGAGTATTTTGCTTCTGTCGTTTTCATCCTCTGTCATAAGTGAGGTAATACCCCAAAGAGGAATATCGCAAACGGTAAAACACATTCCCCATGCGATATAGGAAAAAGCCGCCCAGCCGATGATAAGCGCTTTTTGAGCAGATGTTGTAGCGTTTGCATAGTTGCCATTAATAAATGTGAGTATGGTTACAACACCGATGATACCCGGGAAAATGATGAGGTAAGGGCGGCATTTGCCCCATTTTGTCTTCGTTTTATCAACGATTGTGCCCATCATAGGGTCGTTAATAGCGTCCCATACTCTGGCGATTGTCATTATCCAGCCAAGTGCCATAGCAGGCAGGCAGATAACATTTTGGAAATAGAAATAAAGACCCGTTGCCACAATGTTGTATATAAGGTTTTGACCGAACATACCAACCAAGTAGCCGCCAAGTTCTTTATTTGTGTAAGTTAATCTTTTATGTTCCATTAAACTTACTCCTTTTCATAGCATTGCATTGTAAACTATTTTAACAGAATTGAAAAAGTTTTACAAGCGTTTTTTGTATATTTTAAATAATTACCATAAAAAGTACAAAAAAATAATAGACAAACGTTAAAAAAAGCAGGATTGCCGTGCATTTTGACAATCCTGCTTAAAAGCTATATAACATCTTCCATAACATACTCTTGTTTCCATGTGCTGCGCGGTGACGAGCAATTAAAATCAAGAAGCTTTAAATTTTTAACATGGCGCGCCCAAACGGCATATGCCGGCAGGTTTCTGAAGCGCCAAGCCTCGGGATAGACATCGCTGTACTCGGGGATGAAGGCACGCTTGTCATAAATCTCCTTATAAGGCGCATATTTGATGTTGAAGTTTTTGAGAGTCACATTGGTGACATATTTTGTTTTTTTATTTTGAGTAAAACCTGCAATGATGCACGGAATTTCGGCATTATCGGCGGTTATATTTTCGATAACTATGTTTTTAACCTCGCCGCGCATATCAAACGCATCGGCAGGTGCAGAGGCGCCTTTTTTCTTTTTTTGCCCAAATTCGACGGCGTTTGCACTTTCGGAAGTGACCACTGCCGCTCTGTTGCGATTGCAAAGGCGAATAAACACCGGACAGGTTACCCTGTTCATCGTAACATTGCGCACCGTGACATCGCTTACGGACGAGCCGTCAGCAGATTCAATTGCAATTCCGCTGACTGTGCCGGGATAAACATCCGTCATCAAAAACGAGCAATCCTCGACAAGAACATTGCGAATATCAAATGTTGTTTCCGTCCCGATTTTGAAAGCGTTGGCGCGCGAAATAACCTCGCAATTCATAATATGTATATTTTCCATCGCGCTGTGATTGCCGAGCCAGACGGCGTTTTTAATACAAATTCCGTCATCGGCAGTCGAAATAAAGCAATGCACCGCCGTCAAATTCGAAGTGCCGGCAATATCAAGCCCATCGGAGTTGGCTACATTGCGGTTATTATTAATAATAAAATCCGAAATATTGACGGTGTCGCAATTTTCAATTCTGAATGACCAATGAGCGGCATTTTCGATTATAAAATTGTTGACCGTGATATTGCGGCAATTTTTAAAATAAACGGGTCCGCCGTATTTGCTCTCATGTGCAAAGCGGATTTGCGCCCTGTAATCGCGGCGCATTTGAATGACATCAATACAATCGGGGTGCTCCGTCATATTAGCGTCAAGCAAAGGCTTTCTCCCGAAATATTCGCCGTTGCCCTTGACTTTGCCGCCGCCGGTGAGGGTGATGTTCTCGCCGCCGTCGCAATGCAAAATGCCGAGGTGATTATATCCGACACCGCTTTTGTTTGACGAAAGAGAGCTGCCGTATTCGATAAAAAGAGTTACATTTGAAAGCAGAAAGACAGTTGTTGTGACATAATCGCCGCCGCTGACAAGGACAGTTCCGCCCGTCTCGTTAGCAGCTTTAACGGCAGAGTTAATTGCATCGGCATTATCATCCGAATTGCAGTCCGCTCCGAAATCGCGAATATCATAGACATTATCGCTCGGCAAGCGCTGAAGTTTAATATACTCCTCCTGCGGATAATATGACGAAAAATCATAATCATACACAGAAGGATACGCATCACCCTTGGTGATGCGCAAATCCTTGCCGAAAAGCAATGTTTTTAACTTGTCAACAGTATTTCGTCTGTCTTTCATAGCAATGCCTCGTTAAATCTGTCTGATTAAATCCTTGTCCTTTCTTGCTGCCCAAGCGATATTGTATGAATGGTCTCCGACACGCTCAAGATCCTGAAGGAGCTTTGTATAGACAACGCCGGATGCGGTATGACACTTCTTTTGGCGCAAACGCTCAACATGATTGTCCTGCGCCTGGAGTGTAAGTGCGTCGATTTCATCTTCGAGAAAATGGAGCTGGTGTTCCTCCTCATCGGGGAGCTTTTTGTTTACAAATGCGCCGATTGCACGGTCGAAAAGTTCAAGGTCGGTTTGATAGATTTTATCAAACTCCTTGAGACCTTGCTCTGTAAAGCCAAGTTCGTTCTCGATTGCGTATTCGGTGCGCTCAAGTATATTAACGGCATGGTCACCGATTCTCTCGAGGTCGGAAATGACATGGAACAATTTACCGATATACTCGGAAACATCGCCGCGCAACTCCTGAGAGGTGACTGTAACCATAAAGTCGGTTATATTGTGATTGAGCCAATTAATAAGCTCCTCATTGTCCTTAATCGTGCGCTCGTTTGAGGTATCGCTGTGCAAAAAGCCCTCGCTTGCGATAACAAAGTTTTCGCGCACAAGCTTTGCCATACGCTCAACCTCTCTGCCGATTTGGAGAACGGAGATAAACGAATTATCGATAACTTTTTTATCAATATAAGTAAAGCGGTGTGTAGACTCGTGCTCTTTTGTTTTAACGATTTTTTCGGAAATTTTAACAATAACCGGAACAAACGGAAGCAAGAACACGGCGGTGACTATTTTGAATATAATATGAGCCATTGCAACCTGAACTGAGCCGTTGTCGGAAAGAGTGGTAATCCACTGTGTATATTGCGGAATAAGGAGTGCAACCGGGGTGAAAATGAGCATTCCGACAAAGTCGAAGATGAAATAAATCCACGCAGCACGCTTGGCGTTTGTCTTTGCGCCGATTGACGACAAAAACAGCGGTGTAGCCGAGCCGACATTGACGCCGATAATAAGATAAATAGCGAAATTAAGCGGCATCAATCCTTGAAGTGCGAGCACCTGCAAAACACCGATTGCGGCGCTTGACGATTGAAGAACCGAGCACATAATAATGCCGATAACAAGGCCCAAAAACGGATTGTTTGCGCTTGTGATAAAGCTTTGAAAAGCTTCGCTGTCCTTAAGCGCACCCATTGCGGAGTCGCCGCTCATATATTTTAATCCGAAGAAAAGAATACCGAATCCGAGAATAATCTGGCCGATATATTTTTGCGTTTGTTTTTTGCAAAACATCGACATTATAACGCCGATGATAATACATATCGGAGCAATTGCCGAAACATCAATGGCAATAAGTATTGCGGTAACGGTTGTGCCGATATTGGCTCCGATGATAACGCCCGTCGCCTGTGCCAAATCCATAATGCCTGCATTCAAAAAGCCCATAAGCATTACGGTTGTGGCTGATGAAGACTGAATAACCGCAGTGACAAGCACGCCGAGCAAAAAGCCCTTAAATCTGTTTCGTGTAAGCTTTTCGAGGAGAACTTTCATTTTATTACCGGCAACCTGATTCAATCCGTCGCTCATATGGCGCATTCCGAAAAGGAACAGACCGAGTCCGCCGATTAAATTAATTATGTTACTTATTCCCATATACTACCTCTTTAAATAAATATAGTCCAAACTTTCACAGATATAGTATCTTATAAAATAAAGTAAAAGTCAAGTAACAATAATGTTAACTTTATGAAAAAAATCACCGCACAACCGAATAAACGGCGGAGCGGTGATGGTGAATTAATATTTATTGTGTACTTTTTCGGCAAAGCAAAGAAAATCCTTAAGCTGAATTTTTCTGCCGTCGTCGAGCACTGCGGTGCCGCTCATTTTGCCGAAAACCTGATGCTGATCGGTGACAATGATTTTTGCGTCTACAAGGGCATTTCTGTCTATAATCGGGACAAAATCCATATCAAACCTGCCGTCGGACGATTTAAATGTCCACGGGTCGGTAAAATTGTCGCTGATATTGAAAACTATATCATCGAATTTATGGGCGACGCCGTCATAAAAAATGACATTTTCGCTTGCGGCGGAGGTATCGCCGAAACCGTAGCCGATATTAAATCCGAACGGCACGCCGTCAACCTGACCGGAGCCGGAACCCCAATACCAAACATTGTCATATGTCCAAACTCCCCTGCCCCAATCAAGTCCTGCAAAATCAAGTTCCTTGTCGAGAGTAATAAGGCGACCATCATACTCGATTTTGCCCGAGGCACGCAGGCAGTCGATTTTTTGATTGTAATAAAACGCTTTTTTATCCTCTGCCCACGGAGTGGCAATAACCATGGAATCCTGCGGCTCGTCGGTTAGTTTGACATTTGCACGCAAACCCTTGCCGCCGTCAAATTCGGGATAATCGACGCGCAAAACTCTGTAATCGCCCTTATTCAAAAACTCCATTGCAAGCTTTTTGTTTTTGAATTTTACATCACCGACTGCGGAGGTCGGCGGAAGATTTGTTTTGCCCATGGTGAACGGCACGATAATCGAATCAGTATGCTCGGTGGCATTTTCAAGATTGACGATTGAAACGCTCGCCATGCCGAGATAGCTCAAATCTGAAATCGTAAGGCAAAGCGCAATTTTGTTTGAATGAGACATTACATAGTAATAATCCCATTCTTTGATGCGTGTTTTGCGTTTTTTAATATCGTTTCTGTCATAAATTTGAACAAGGCTCCTGCTGCAGCCCGGCTCAATCAAAGCGCCCTTTTCGTCTAAAAGGCGGTGTGCGGTAACAACTTCGTGATTACGCATAAGAATCAGCCCCTTTGGGATAAATGTGGTGGATAGCTTGTTTATTACATTATGGCATATTTATATGAAATATTCAACAGTATCTTCCTGTGTAATTTTTGTTTTTTGATTAAAAATTATAACAGCCTCGCGCAAATCGGGAGACGCAAGCGAATATAGTTTTTCATCGAGCGAATTGAAATATTCAATCGGGACAATTCTGTTGTATTTAAACGGCTTGTCGAGAACTATTTTAATATCGCTCTCATTAAACGGTTCGGTGCGGTAGTACGGGTCGAAAAGATAGATATTTTTATCATCAATACCCGTAAACAAAACATAGTGCCACTCGTCATAAAAAAGGCGCACAACGGCAACACCGCCGCGTTTTAGCGCATCGTTGATACTGCTTGCGGAGCCGAGATAAACCCTGTCGCCTGCAAGATATGATGAGGAAATGGGCATAATGCCGACTCTGCCGAAATTATCAAGCCAATTCGACAAAAACATCATAGCCGAAGTTGAAGTGCCGAGCTTACCGGGTGCGCCGTCAAACGAATGGCAGTCAAGGCAATAAAGCATAACATTGCGCAATATTTCCGGGGGAATATCCTCACGCTCAAACAAATAGGCAACGGCGTTTAAAACTGAAGTCGGTCCGCAATCATAATCGGAAAGCTGATAGTGAAGTGGATTTTTCATAAGCAAAATTCCTTATTTCATCAGTTCAAGCGCAAGACTTGCGGCATCGGTGAGCATTTTTGTTGTTGTGTACTCATTAACGCTGTGGCAATTATGCATGCCGGTTGAAACGACAAGACCTCTTATCGAATGACCAAACAAAACATTGTTGTCGCTTCCGCCGAAAGTTGACACAAGCTCACAGTTAAGCGAAAGTGATTTGCAGGCAGACGCAAACTTTTGACAAACGGGTGCATTTTCATCAACATCAAACGCAACAACGCATCTGTTTGTCTCAAATTCGACAATTGCGCCGAGCTTTGACGCGGCATTTTGGCAAATTGTTTTAACCTCGTCGAATTTGACATCGGCAGTTTTGTCGCAGAAACTGCGGATTTCACCTGTCACGGTGCACAAATCGGGCACAATATTTGTTGCCGTGCCGCCGTTTATAATGCCGACATTGGCAGTAACGCCTTCGTCGATTGCGCCGCACGGAATTTCGGTGACAGCAAGAGCGGCAGCCTTGACGGCATGTATGCCGAGGTGCGAGGCAAAGCCTGCGTGTGCCGATTTGCCGATAAATTTTGCCGTATATGAAAGAATTGTCGGCGCGGAGTTTGCGGCAGAGCCGATTTCGCCGTCTAAATCAAAAACATAAGCCTGTTTTGATTTGATTTTTCTGAAATCAAAAGCATTCATACCCCAGCAGTATTTTTCCTCGCAGACCGAGAAAATAATTTCTATCGGCGGATGCGGTATATTATTTTCGACAATGCAGGTTAGTGCCTCCAAAATCGCAACAACGCCTGCCAAATCATCGGAGCCGAGAACAGTTGTGCCGTCGGAGGTAATTGTTCCGTCAGAATAAACAACAGCCGTTTTGCCCTTTGATGGCTCGACCGTGTCCATATGAGCGGCGAAAAGAACACTCTCGCCGTCTATTGTGCCGTCCAAATAAGCATAAAGATTGCCTGTTGTGCCGCCGATTTTTTCACCTGCGTTATCCTCAACGGCATCAATACCGAGATTTTTAAGATATTTTTTTATATATTCGCAAACAAGTCTTTCATCAAGCGACGGACTATCGAGCGACACAAGCTCTTTAAAATTTTGCAAAATTCTTTTTGAATCAATCATAATAGCATAACCCTTTCAACCCGAAAAAAAATGGGCAATAATGAAAAAGGCAGGTTGCCCTGCCGCCGGCTGAGCGAATTGACTCAGCTGAGTGAGTGAAACATTTGTACGCAAAGCACAACTTCACTCTTTAAATTAGATTATATATTCATAAGAATACATTTCTGTTTGCCTGTCGATAATGTCCTGAAGCGTGATGCTGTCGAGATATTCATTAATGACCTTATTTAAGCCCTGCCAAACGGGCAAGGTTGCACAGGAATCGGCTCTGTCGCACTGCATCGGATTTTGCTCAAGGCAGGCAACGGGCGCAAGACCTCCCTCGGTAATACGGAGAACATCGCCGACAGTGTATTTATCCGGTGATTTTGCAAGGCGATAGCCGCCCTGATAGCCACGGTTTGTTTTGAGAATATCCGGCTTATTGAGCATTGCAACGATTTGCTCGAGATATTTTTTTGAAATTTCTTGACGAGCCGCAATATCCTTTAGCGAAACATAGCCGTCATGTTGGTTTTCGGCAAGGTCAAGCATCATTCTTAATGCATAACGCCCTTTTGTTGAAATTTTCATTTTATCAATCCTTTTGAAAAACTTTATGAATATAATATACCACCATTTCGGTAGGCTTTCAAGGACTTTTTGAATATTGGAAAAAATAAGTGCAAAAAAGCAGTGCAAAATACTCGAATTTGCACTGCTTTTGAGTAAATATAATTATTTCATACCGGAATGTTTAAAATGCAATTCGCGCATACCCTCAACCTCATCGCAAATAGGTTTGAGGTTACAGGCGGCGCAATCGAATTTGATATTTTGCATAATATGGTTGAGCGTTTCGGTGATATCGTAATTCTTTGCCGCGAGTTTTTCAAGCTGCTTAAAATCTACCGATTTATCGGTGATATAAACGATTTGAACAGCTTTGACCGCATCGTTTTCCTTATATTTTTCGGCGAGAACGGAGCCTGCCTTTTGAAAATTAAGCCCCTGCGACAGCGCGGACTTTGAAACGCGTATATTCTCTATATGTGTGCCGGACGAGGTGCGAATCATATATCCCTTGGGAAAATAATGATATTTTGCATACTCGATTTTGCGAATAAGGTTATACGCCTTTTGGTCGTCGCTGACATCATCGGTTTGAATAAACGAAATGCGGGCAAATTTTGTATCTGCAGAAATTTCGCCCAAGTCCTTGCCGACAACAATGATTTTATCACCGTTGAGCGGTTTGTCGCTCACAAGATTAAAGCCGACACCCTCAAGCTCAAACGCACAGTCGCGGTGCAAAATAAGCTCGTTTTTGCCAATATCCTGCCACAAATCCGACAAAGGATATTCTTGCTTTTGAAGGGGTGCCAAAATATCGTTGACATCCGAAATCAGAGAATCAAAAAAATTCATTAAAGTTTTCTGTCCTTTTCGAGATTGTCATAATGCGGCTGAACGGCATCGTAAAACTTGCGGATAAGTTTCATATCGAGATTGAACCAATAAATCGCAAAGGTTGCGCCGAAAAGAGCGAGAAACGCGGCAAAAAGTTTGCCTAAAATTTTAAAAAATTTCATATTGCACCTCTTTATTAATAAACTTTTGCAAGGCCTTTTTGTCTTGCATATTCTGCGGCACCGAGAGCACCCATAAGCTGTGGGTCGATTGCAAGGTCAACAACCTTGATTTTCAAAACCTTTTCGATAGCCTGCTTCAAGCCGTCATTCTTTGCACAGCCGCCCGTAAGAGTAATACTGTCGGTAGCGCCTGCTTTTTTAGCCATAACAAAGCAACGCTTTGCAACGGCAAGCTCGATGCCTGCGGCAATTTCATCCATAGGTTTGCCCTCGCCGACAAGCGATATAACCTCGGACTCTGCAAAAACGGTACACTGAGCGGTAATCGGAATTGTATTTTTTGCTTTAAGTGACAGCTTTGAAAACTCCGGAAGTGACATTTCAAACGCATGAGCCATAGCCTCAAAGAATCTGCCTGTACCTGCTGCGCACTTATCGTTCATAGCGAAGTTTTTAACTGTGCCGTCGGTGTCAATGGCGATGCCCTTAACATCCTGACCGCCGATGTCGATAATAGCTTTAACGCTTGGATTTGTAACATGAACGCCCATGGCATGACAGCTGATTTCGCTGATATTTTCATCTGCAAAAGGAACTTTGTTTCTGCCGTAGCCGGTGCCGATAAGATAAGTAAGTTTTTCGGGAGTCAAGCCCTCGACTTGGTTGCAAGCGTCCTTAAGTGCGATTTCAGCCGACTGAACGGGATTGATTTTACTTCTGTTTGTTACATCGGCAACAATTTTGCCGTTTTCATCTAAAATAACGCATTTTGTATATGTTGAGCCAACATCACAACCGCCGAAATATTTCATAATATTCACCATAACCTTTCGGAAAAATTGAAAATAAAATATGATTACCACGCGAGGGTATCGTCAAAATCAACAAGAGTTGGGTCAACCGGCTCCTCTTGGAGAACGGTGGTCATATACTTGTTGATATGTTCACGCATATCGCGGCGTGAAATTGTGCGCGGGTCCATAAGGTCCTGCGGAACCCAAATGAAATTGATGCCGCGCTCTCTTGCCTGATCATCAAAAATACCGTTGAGACCGTCCATACCCTTGCAGGAAATCTGCTCATACATAATAACAGTGTCGGCATTATATTCCTCGACGATGCGCCAAAGCTCATCAACAACATTTTGATAGCCGCCCTTAGTATGCTTACGCATTGTTGTGCGCTGTAGGGTTTTGGCATAGGTAGCAAGAGCCGCCTCTTTATCCTCGGTGTCGTATTTAATATAGGAAATCATTGTTTCCATATCCATTACAACATTGATGCCCCAGCAATTTTCAAGCCAGTTAGCAAGGCTTGTATAATAGTTTGCAGGACAAGACCAAACAATTGCTCTGTGGCGCATTTCCTTTGAACAAGGAGTTTTCTTCTCATACGCTTTAAGCATAATGCGGTTTACCTTTTTATCAATTTTAAGGAATCGCTTATCCATACCGCCCGAAATGTGGAAATAGAACAAGCGGTAAAGCCAAAATGTTGCACCTGTCATTTGGGGATAATCGGTTTTATTGACATCCCACTTTTGAACTTCGTAATCGAGCTGTTTATTGTAATTTTTCATTGCGGCAAAGAATGCGTCCCAATTGAACTTGGTATTCATTTCGCGCTCGATGAATTTGATGCACTCCTTAACCTCTTCAACGGCGTATTCCTGTGCCTCCTCCTCATTATAACGAAGAGGAACATTGATAACATGGGTGGGAATATCAAATCGTCTGTCGATATAAGCGGAGTTCATAACCGAGCCGTCGCACGGCATATTGCAGGTAACGGAGCACTTGCCGACGATAGGATAATCGTCATTAATCGCAACGCCTGCCTCAGCAGACGGAAGCGGACAAACATCGGCAGGAACGCCGTAGCTCTCTGTAATATCGAGATAAGGGGGAGTGATATTTTGGTCAACCATTGAGGAAAGGAAAATCGGAATGGTAGACACATGATTATCCTTTAATCCCGGGAAACCTGCCATAAGCTCCGAAGAAAAAATTTCGTCAACATTGACTGTTTTATCTGCCCATTTTGAATTTGGGTGAAAATGCTTATCGTTTGCAAGGAGAAAATTAATCATATCCGTTGTGGGCTTAACAAGACCGTTCATATGGAGATGAGTCATTTTCAATTGCGGACCGCGCAAGCCCTCGGTGTGGCGGTCAATCCAAGCGGGAGCCGAAAGATAGCTTGCCATCCAACGATAATTCCAAAGACCCTTAACTGTTGAAACGGGAGCCTTTGCAACCATTACGCCCATATCTTTCCAAGTTACGAGCCATCTGTAATAATCATAAAGCGTGTCGGCAATGCCGCGCCACTCTCTGTGCTTGAGAATACCTGTTTTATCCTCATGCAGTTTGCCCAAATTTTTTGGCTTGTTGCGCCATAATTCTTTGAAATTAATCATTTACAGCCGCCTCCCTTGCCTTTTGTGCTTTTTGGATTTTCTTTATTTCAAGGCTTTCTACGAATGCCTGAATTCTTGTTCTTAACTGACCCGACGCATTTGCTGTGTACTGCCTGTCTACGGTGACAGTCGGAATGCCGTAGTCATTTGAAATGATATGCGAAGCAAGCGCTCTTTCGTAGCCCCAATACTCGCAGAACTTAAGCTGTTCGTAAATTACGCCGTCGGCATGATAATCGTTGACGAGCTCACGGACATATTCCTTTCTGCCGACAACCTTATCATGGCTCATATAACGCGGACACTGACTTGTGTGCATATAGTGAAGAATGATTTGCTCGAGGACATCGCCGTCATCGGTGAGCTTGATTTCCTCTCTGCCGGGGAGTGAGCCGAAGCAATATCTGTCGGCAACAACGAGAGCGCCCGACTCTTCCATAAGTTTTGTAAAATCGGGGTCATCCATTTCAGAGCCGACAACAACAACCTTTGCACGGAAGTTCTTTTTAATATCCGGCTCGCGTGTTTTAAGCTCCTCTGCCGTTTCTCTGAGCTTATCTATAATAAGATACTTAGGACAAACATAAGACACGAGGTTGATAACATGGAATTCGTAGCCGGTTATGCGCGGATTATCCTCTTTTCTGTATTCGCCTATTTCGGTAATGAGGCGGCAAACCTCATTATGCTCCTCAACAGCCTTGCGCATTGCATCGTCGCTGATGTCGATGCCGTAAACATCATGAATTTTATCAAGCAACTTGATTTGAAGTTGTTGCTTAAAGTGCTTAACGGTGTGCGGCATAATTTTGAACGGAACATCCGCGATTGAAACAAAGAATTTCGGATTGTTAACAAGATTAAGAAGTTCGAAATGCTCATAAGCACGGTTCATTTCTGAACAGGACTCCGAGCCGATAAGAGCATCGAGATAATTATAACCGCCCTCAATACCGCGCTCAACAAGTGCCTTTGAATAGCCGCAGAGATAAGAGCTCATATAATATGTAGCAATATCAAGCGAGCCTGTACGCGGTGCGCGCAGCCTTGTGCTGAAACAACCGGGTAGATTGAGCAACACCTCCGGAATATGGTAGCAAGTGTAACCGAGGGCGATTTTGCCGTCTGCCTTTGCCTGCTGAACAAGCTCGTTATTTGCCTCTTGAAGCAAATTTTCGAACTCGATTAAATGTTTTAAATCTTTCATAAATCTTACCTTCTACTCCTTTTGCCGAACTAAATAATATCTATTTTTTCAAGTGCCTCTTTAACGCCCTTTACGATATTTGAATCATCCGGGAGTGTTGTGATATTTTTGCCCTCAATATCAAACACAGCAAGGTTTGAATCGTTTTGAATATAAGATAAAACGGGAATGCCGTTTGTGTTGATATAAGGAATGACGCTTTCATCGGGGAGTCTGTTGATGATTACGCCGATTTTTTCATACATAACAAGCTCGTCGGCAACCGATTTGATAGTTGAGATAACCTGTGTTCCCTTTTTGCTTGCGTCACTGACAAGAAGAAGGTGTGTAACTTTTTCCATAACACGGCGGTTGATTTGCTCAATGCCTGCCTCGCCGTCGATAACAACATAATCAAAATCGTTTGAAATAAGGCTGATAACCTCTTTCAAATAAGAATTGATTTTGCAATAGCAACCTGCGCTTTCCGGTCTGCCGACTGCTATAAATGCAAAGCCGTCGGTTTCAACGAGAGCGTCGAAAATTTTGTATCTTGCGTCGCCCAAAAGCTCGATAGCGGCTTTTGTTTGACCGTCCTCAACAGTTTCCACAATCTCCTTGCGAATATCGTCAATGGTCATTTTGACATCAATACCGAGTGCTGTCGAAAGACCTACAGCCGGGTCGGCATCAATTGCAAGAATTTTTTTATCGGGATATTTTTGAACAAGCAGTTTAACGATTGCGGCTGAAATTGAGGTTTTGCCTACGCCGCCTTTGCCTGCAACGGCAATTATTTTTGCCATACGAACACTTCCTAACATTGTTAAAATTATAACGATAAAATTATATCAAATCGCAGCTTGATTTTCAATAGTGAAACACTACAATCGGCAAATTTTGTCACTTTTTGTTGATACAACGAATAGAATGTAATGTGCGCAACAGAAATTGTTAGAATTTGAGCGCACAAATAAACTAAAGGAGGCAGTCAATATTACTATTTATAACGCAAACGAGCGAATGGGATTGACGCGCTGTCCGTGTCCGCCGGCACCGCCTTGTCCTCCGCCGGCACCACCTTGTCCTCCGCCTGCGCCGCCGTGTCCGGGCATTCCCGGTCCGATGGGTCCGACGGGTCCGCAGGGTGTTCAGGGTATCCAAGGCTATCCGGGTCCGCAGGGACCAACCGGTCCGCAAGGCATACCCGGTCCTGATGGTACGGCAGGTATAACCGGTCCGACAGGTCCACAGGGTATTGCTGGTCCGACAGGTGCAACAGGTGCAACGGGTGCGACAGGACCGACAGGCCCGCAAGGTATTGCAGGTCCGGCAGGTGCGACAGGTGCAACGGGTGCTACAGGACCGACCGGTCCGCAGGGTATTGCAGGTCCGGCAGGTGCAACAGGCGCAACAGGTGCTACAGGTGCGACAGGTCCGACGGGACCGGCAGGAGAATCGGGATTAAGCTCCTACGCAACATTTTATGCACTTATGCCGACAGACAACGCAATAACTATTGCGCCGAATGAGCCGATTGATTTTCCGACAACAGCAACGAAAACAAACGATATAACCGTAACTTCTCCGTCGGTATTCACGGTTACAACGGCAGGCAATTATCTTGTAATGTTCCAAGCAAGCACAACCGAGGGCGGTCAGTTGCAACTGACGGTAAACAACACGCCGATTGCATACACCACGGTGGGCAAGGCAGGCGAAAACACACAAATCGTCGGATTTGCAATATTACCGCTTGCTGCGAATGATGCAATAAGCGTTATCAACCCCCAAGCGAGCACAACCGGCATCACGCTGACACAAAATGCAGGCGGCGCAAGCGCTGTTGCGGCACAGCTTGTAATCGCAAAGCTTGCATAAAAGCCGATGATAAGCATTTTGGGGGAGACTTATTGACGGCAGAGGGGAGGCAACTCCCCTTTTACATATTTTATGAGGTGAGAATATGAAAATATATGTATATGCAATATGCAAAAACGAGGAAAAATTTGTGCGCAGATGGATGAAATCAATGAGCGAGGCGGACGGTGTTTTTGTTGCCGACACAGGCTCGAGTGATGACAGCGTGAAAATTTTGAAAGAGCTTGGCGCAACAGTGAGCGAAATCAAAATCAATCCGTGGAGATTTGACGAGGCGCGAAACAAATCGCTGTCACTTGTACCCGACGATGCGGACATTTGCGTTTGCACCGACCTTGACGAATATTTCAACGACGGCTGGCGAACGGAGCTTGAGAAAAAGTGGCAAAAAGGAATAACCACGCGCGCAAAATACAAATACACATGGAGTTTTAATGAAAACGGAACGCCCGGTGTTTCATTTTGGTATGAAAAAATACACGCTCGGCACGGTTTTAAATGGGTGCACCCTGTTCACGAAGTGCTTGAATACAGCGGCGATTTGCCCGACAATTATGCAATATGCGACAAAATAACACTTGAACATCACCCCGACAAAACGAAATCACGCGCACAATATTTGGCTTTGCTTGAAATGTCGGTTGAGGAATCGCCCGAGGATGACAGAAACATGCATTACCTCGGCCGTGAATATATGTTCAGAGGGCGATGGGACGATTGCATAAAAACGCTGACGCACCACCTTGAAATGCCAAACGCAAAATGGAGTGACGAACGCGCAGCATCAATGAGATATATTGCAAGAGCATACAAGGCAAAGGGTGATTATTACAATGCTAAGATTTGGCTTTTCAGGGCAATCGGCGAAGCACCGTATGTCCGCGAAGGATATGCGGAACTTGCGTGGCTCGGATATGACACAGGCGACTATGAGCTGACATACTGTATGGTGAATGAGGCACTTAAAATTAAGGAAAAGCCTGAAACATATATAAACGAGGATTTTTGTTGGAACTATTCTCTGTATGATTTGGGCGCAATCGGAGCATACAACATATGTCTTTTGAGCCGTGCCGAGGAGCTTGAAGAGCAGGCGGCAAAAATGAGCGATGACAAAAGAATAAAAAACAATCTTGAAATAATAAAAAGCAAAACGGCAAAAAGTAATATTGGTCGGTGACGGAGCATAAATTTTTGTAGCAAGCGTTTGGAGGAATTGTAATAGAAAAGTTGAAAAAAATTATCAAGAATAAGGAAAGAGCGGCAATTGCAGTGACGGCATTAATCATCGCCATCGCTTTGATTTGCGGCATTTTTGCGCAAAATGAAAACACATTCGGAAAAAGTGAGCCGTCGCGCACAGCGTTGAGATGCGAAATCGGCGGCAGTGAAATTATACCGAGCGGATATAAAATCAAGGACAGCGACACGATAACGGCGACGGTGAGAAAATGCGACTATGACAAGGCAAAGCTCGTATTCAAAATAAGAGGCGGCAGGGTTGACGCTTTTACAAAAGGCAAAGTGATATGCCGCAGTAAAAAAAGCGACAAAAATTATATGGGAGAATACTACTATATCGCTGATTTATACGGAGCAAAAAGCGGCGACGAAATCAATTTGAGAATAATCGCCGTTACAAACAAATGCACAATTGAGTCGCCGATATACATAACAACAATAAACGATTTTATCACCGAATTTTTCAGCGAAAGAGCATTTTCGCTCGCCGTTATGATTGCGGCGGATTGTGCGGCATTGTTTTATTTCGGCGTGATAATTTTTTACATCATCAAAAAGAAAAAGCGCAGGACCGACGCCGCGTATAAACTTGCCGCGGCGACAATGCTTGCGCTGTATATTTTTTGCGCCGACGGCTTTTACCAAGCGACAGGATTCGGCTTTGGTGCAGCATACTTTTTGCGATATTTCATTTTGATGAGCGCACCGATTTTTGCAATGCAAACACACATTAATCTTGTCAATAAAAAACGAGGATATAAAATAATACAATATATAAACATATTATATTGCGTTTTGAGGTACATTTTATTTTTCGCCGCTAACATTGCACTTGATAAATGGTCGGCAATAACCGTTTGGATTTACGCATTATACGGCATAATAATATTATTACATTATATAATGCGGGCAAAGGAAAGGGTTAAGGCGCTGATTTTAAAAAAATCACTCGGCTGCATAGAAATAGCAAAAAATGAATAAACTGTTATGCCGTAACAGGTAATTAATATTATTTTCACAATAGATTTATAGTTTATTCTTTTGCAATTCGCAATTAGTCTGTACTATGTAGTCAAAGGTTAGCAAAAAAGTATTTGCAGAAAGGAAAATGAAAATGTTAGACTACATTTCGGGACAAAAGGGAACGGGCAAAACAAGGATATTGACCGAAACAGCCGTTTACACCGCAGAGCAAAGCAAGGGCAATATTGTGTTTGTTGAATACGGCAGCAAGCTTTCAAAGTTTCTCCCCTTCTCTGTCAGACACATTAACCTTGACGATTACGGCATATCGTCAGCCAAACAGCTTTATGGCTTTTTTGCCGGACTCTGTGCCGCAAACTATGATTTGACAGACATTTTTATTGACACCACAAATTGCAAGGGTTTTTGTGAAAATTCAAATATTGACGATTTTATTGATATTTTGAAAAACCTTTCGGACAGCGTCGGAGTTGATATTCACCTTGCACTGAGCGATGAATACAGTGAGGAAATATCATATACCGATGTTGCATAAATCAGCTTTCTACTTTTCTTTCCCCCATATTTACAAAGACCGTGAGTTTTTAAGCCCACGGTCTTTGTATTTTTTATATTCAATTTGTTTTATCAATTTCGCTTACGGCATCATCATATGTGTTTTGATAATCCGTAAAAATTTTTGAGCATTTTCATACTTAAAAATGCTAAACACAAAATTACCCTTAGATGTCTGAATTTTTAATCTTCCGGCTTTATACATTTTATCCAGCAAAACATCAAAAACTTCTCTATTTGAAAACTCTCTAACCGAATGGAATTTATCGCTATTAGTAACAAATATCGTCCTTTTATCTGTAATACAAATCACTCCGCTGCGATAATAGCCATTACTTTGAACAACAGTAAAGTTATTATTACCAATACTGGAAACATATCCGAACGATTTGCTTTCACCTGTTAATTTTTCTATAAACAAGTTTCCTGTTAAGGCATAAACTATTTGTTCATTCTTTTCAATCATTTCTTCTATTTCTAAAATAGCTTTTTTATTACAATGATGATAATCGTTATTATTTTTTAACAAATTCTTTAGACCTAATGTTTTGAATGCCGTCTGTCTTATAGGTTTAGAATCCGGATTATAAGAATAAGCAAATTCTTTCTTTGATTTTTGTGTAATTGAATTAACTCCCGGCGGATTGTAATAAAATTCATTTTGATCATCATTAAGCCTTAGCTTGTTTGAATCTTGATTATATAGATTCAAGCCACACATAGGGCAAAATTTATCGCCTTTGCGGAATTCATGATTACATCTTGGACAAAGTTGCATATAAAACTCCCTGTTAAAAAATGTTTAAGTTAACTTATCGAAACAGAAATTTGCTTCTTTTAGTTTTCGTTTGCTGTTTTGAATTTCTGCATCTGTAAACAAAACTTTGTACTTGTCTTTAATTACGGACGCCTCTGCGGACAGTTCGAGTTTGTTAATCATTATTAAAGTTGCAAAACCGCTTGATTGCACATCTTTCAATACTAATTTTTTTGCTGCATTTACAGCACCGTTTTCGCTAATCATTCTTGTATAAATGGTTGGATTATAGCCATATTGTTTCATTTCGGCGACATTATCAAGTAATTCTTTAGTAAATTCTTTTTCAAGCGGTGTCACAGTAACACGTCCTTTCACTGTTCTATTATATCAATTCTATCATCATAAAGCAACTGTATATAAGTATAAAAAACTCTATACTGTTTGGACTTTCAAAAAATCTTTTTTGCTTTCCAAAAAAGAAAAAACCTGCGAAAACGCCGTGTTTACGCAGGTTTTGGAGCTGATAGTCGGACTCGAACCGACGGCCTGCTCATTACGAATGAGCTGCTCTACCAACTGAGCCATATCAGCATTTATTCAATTTTTCGCTTGCTTTGAGCCGAGGAGCGGCGAACGCTGTTTGCAAACGAACTCTATCGGCGTCGGGTTATATTTTACTAAAAAGTGATGAAAAAATCAAGTGTAATATTAAAGAAGTTTGAGCAAAGTTTCAAAAACGAAGTTCATTGACCGGGTGCGGACATTATTTCTGCCGATATTGCCAAAATATTTTGTATATGAAACGGTGTTGCCGTTGACGCAAAATCCAAAGCAGACCATACCGACCGGCTTTGTGTCCGTGCCGCCGGTTGGGCCTGCAATGCCGCTGACGCCGACGCCTACCTCGCAATCGGCAGTTTTGCAAACGCCGCATGCCATTTCGCGCGCCACCTGCTCGGAAACAACGCCGTAAGTATTGATTGTATTTTCATCTACGCCGAGAAGTTTGATTTTTGCCTCATTTGCATAGGTGACAAACGACATATCGAGCACCCTTGATGCATTTGCGACATCGACAAGTGCGGCACAGCACATACCGCCTGTGCATGATTCGGCAAAGGCAATATGATAATTATTTTCTATCAGTTTTTCGACTGTCTTTTCTTGAAGAGTCATAACAAACCTCGTGAATTAAAAATTATTTAATACCGTTTTGAATTTCTGCGGCAGTGAGAGTATTGCGCATAAGCATTGCAATAGTCATAGGTCCGACACCGCCTGGAACAGGAGTGATAAATGAACACTTGTCCTTGACATTTTCAAAATCGACATCGCCGCAGAGTTTGCCGTTTTCGTCTCTGTCCATACCGACATCAATTACAACGGCGCCATCCTTAATCATATCGGCGGTTACAAACTTTGCCTTGCCGATTGCGGCAACAAGAATATCGGCTGTTTTGGTGACATCAGCCAAATTTTTTGTTTTTGAATGAGTGATTTCGACTGTTGCGTTTTCGTGAAGAAGAAGCATTGACATCGGCTTGCCGACAATATTGCTTCTGCCCATAACAACAGCTTTTTTGCCGCTGATTTCAACACCTGTTGAGTGAATAAGCTCCATAACGCCTGCCGGTGTGCAGGGGAGAAAATTATAATCACCTATCATAATTGCGCCGACATTAACCGGATGAAACGCGTCAACATCCTTAATTGGGTCAATACGGTTAATAACCTCTTTATCGTCGAGATGCTCGGGGAGCGGAAGTTGGCACAAAATGCCGTTGATTTTAGGGTCATTATTAAGTTTTTCGACCAAAGAATTAAGTTCCTGCTGGGTTGTTGTGGCAGGCAAAGCATATTTCACGCTGTAAAATCCGCATTCCTCACAGGCACGCTCTTTATTGCGGACATAAACCTGCGATGCGGAATCGTCGCCGACAATAATAACCGCAAGGCCGGGAGTGATGCCCTGAGCTTTAAGCTCCTCGCATCTTTGTTTAACCTGCTCCTTAACTGCCTTTGAAACAGCTTTTCCATCAATTATTTGCATTATTTATTTCCTCGTTTTCATCAATATCTTTTTCGTTATCTTTGTCATCGGTATTATCGTGTTTTTTATTCTCCGACGGATTTTTTAAATCTGTCGATGACTGCTCAACCGCCGCAACGGCAAGTCTTGCAGGTAGTTTATCTGTCAAATATTTGCGCATCAAAATTGCAAAAGCAACGATTGCGACAAAAACAATTACTGCCGACAAAAGCTGTGAAACTCTGATTGAAGTGTTGCCGATATAAAGCGAATCGGTGCGCAAGCCCTCAACAATCATACGCTCAAAGCCGTAAAGTATTCCGTAGAGAATGAAAACCTCGCCCTTAAACTTTCTTGCCTTTGTTACGACAAGGTGGAGAATGACAAAACTCAAAAGGCACCAAACACTCTCGTAAAGAAATGTCGGGTGAACGGGGGCATTGGGGTCAACCGTGACGCCTTTTGAAGCAAGCAAATCTGCGCTTGCGGCAAGCGTATCGCGAATTTTCGGCGACCACATACGAAACAGTGCCGTATGAGTATTTGTGCCGAACGCCTCCTGATTGAAAAAATTGCCCCATCTGCCGATGCCCTGGCCTATGAGCAAGCCGAGCGAGCCTAAATCAAGGAGATTGAAAAAGTCGATTTTTCCGATTTTACAGCCAATTGCGGCACCGATAAGCGCGCCGATAATTCCGCCGTAAATCGCTATTCCGCCGTTCCAAATGGCGGGAATTTCGCTTAAATGCTGAGAATAATAATCCCATTCAAAAGCAACATAGTATACCCTTGCGCAAATTATGCCGAGTATTGTGCCCCAAATGAGGACATCGGTCATACCGTCAAGGCTCATTTTCCATTTATACGCCATTCTGCCGCCGTATAGCACTGCAAGTGCAAAGCCGAAGGCGATAATTATGCCGTACCAATGTATTTGATAATTGCCGATTGAAAAAGCGACCGACGGCAAATCAAAAGATATGCCCAAGCCGTCAAACTGAACATGAGTAGCATCCATAAAACTATCCTCGATTAATCTTTATTTTTTACGACCGACAAAGCGCTGTATTGCTCAAACATCATATTTGAAAGGCGCTTTTCAAGGTCGGACACGGTGACATTTTTATAAATATCCATTGCGTCAAACATATTCCATCCGTTGAAATCGCAGGTAATCATTGAGTTTGCAACACTGTCAATGTCATTATACATCATAATTTCCTTGCCGTACATTGAGCGGCGAACACTCTCGAAAAGTTCACAGTCGATGCCGTCTTTTTTAACGCGTGCAATTTCTGCCTTAAGCGCATCAGCAACAGCCTGCGGATTTTCGCTTTCGCCCTCAAACAAAACAGTTTCATAGCCGTAGCCGATGAAATATTCGTTTGAGAATGACGAATTGATAAGCCCCTTTTGGAATAAATCCTGATAAAGCGGCGAGGTTTTGCCGCTGATAATATCAAGCAAAATCGAAGTTTCGATATATTCCTTATATGTCGGGAGCGGCTTTTCGCAAGCCTCCTTATATCCGAACGAGAACTGCGGAACGCTCATTGCAAGATGATATTCGTCATAATTCTTGACGATATCGCGAGGCTCGTCCTCAAACGATTTTTCGATTGAGAGCGGCGAGGCAGGCTTTAAATACTCATCGCAAACGGAAAGCACATCGTCCTTTGTGACATTGCCGACAACAACAAGAGCCATATTGTGCAAATTATAGAATGTGTTGTAGCAATCGTAAAGAAGCTTGTCTGTGATTTGTGCGATTGAATCGACGGTGCCTGCAATATCAATGCGGACAGGGTGATTTTTATAAAGGCAACGCAAAAGATTGAAAGTACTCATCCATCCGGGAACATCATAATACATTGTGATTTCCTGACCGATAATTCCCTGCTCCTTTTGCACGGTTTGCGGTGTGAAATAAGGATTTTGAACAAAATCGAGAAGGATTTTTAAATTCTCCTTAAAATTACTGCTGCATTGGAAAAGATAGCAGGTTTTGTCAAACGAGGTATAGGCATTTGCGCTGGCGCCTGTTTTTGCATATCTTTCAAAAGCGTCCAAATCCTCACTTTCAAAAAGTTTGTGCTCGAGAAAATGAGCGATACCCTCCGGCACCTCTGTCCATTTATCGCTGTCGGAACGCTTAAAGCGAGTGTCGATAGAGCCGTATTTTGTGCCGAAAACGGCGTAAGCCGACGAATAGTTTTCCTTGGGAAGAACATAAACGGTGAGTCCGCTCGGGTGATTGATTTTATAATATTTTTCGTTTAAAATATCGGATTTGATTTCGTTGATATTCATAATTATTCGCCCTCCTTATTTCCGACAAGCTTGTAGATAGTGTCGAGTGTGAGCAGGTCGGCGCAATCCTGCACCTGTTGCTTTGTGACTGCGGAAATATTGCTTGCCGAGTCGGCAGGCGAAATAATTTCGTCATCGGCGATTTGTGTGAGATACCAACTTGAAAGAGTGAGCGAATCGTCATAAACAGCGTTTAAAGCATCTGCCAAGGCGATTTTTGACGAAGCAAAGGCATCGTCAAAGCTTCCGTTTTTAATATCGGAGAGTTGATTCAAAATTTCCTCGACAGCCTTGTCCATATTCTCCTCCTCACAACCGCACTGAATAATTACACTGCTTTTTCTGCGGTCGTATTTAGCGGAGCAATAATAGCAAAGCGAAAGCTTTTCACGGACATTGAGGAACAATTTTGAATAAGGTCCGCCGCCGAAAATATCGCTGAACGCAAGCATTTCGGGAACAGGCTTGAAGTCGCTTTGAAGATTGACACGAAAGCCCAAAACAAGTTTGCCCTGCTTGACATCAATACGCTCCTCTACGGTATTCACGCTATCTGCCGTCGGAACGAAAACAGCCTTTTGCGGAGCGATATAATCTCTGCTCAAAGTTGAGAAATATTGTTTAGCAGAATCGGCAATGGCATTCACATCAGCATTGCCTACAACGGTAATTTGAATTTTTGCGTTTGTTTTGAAATACTCGAGCGCAGACTTCAAATCATCTGCAGTAACTGCTTTTACGGCGTCAACACTGCCATAGCGGTTAACGGCATAAGGCTCGCCGTCGAACATAATTTGCTCAAGGCGACGGAGTGAATAAATGCGCTTTTCGTTTTCCTCGCTTTCGATTTTCTCTGCGAGGAGGCGTTTTTCCCTGTCAATATCCTGCGGATAGAAAAGTCCGTTTTCGTCAACATTGGCATCAAACACCATAGACATAAGGAGATTGAAAGCGTCAACGCTGATTTTATCGTTTTCAAACGAAAACCTGTCATCAAGCGAAGAGGCATTGAGAGTAAGCAATTGATTTTCGCCGAGCTTTGCAACGGAGCATGTAACGCTTGCGCCGTAAAGCATTGCAAGTTTTTTGTTGAACTCCGAAAGTGTCGGGTATTTTTTTGTGGTGCGAGCCAAAAGGTTTGCGCAAAGTGCATTGCGCGATGCAGTTTTGGCTGACAACGGGGTGCAAAAGCTGATTGATATTTCATTTGTTTTAAATCTGTTTGCGGGAGCGCTGACGATTTGCACGCCGGAAGCAACGCAAATTGTTTCAAAATCTTTCATTTTATCACCGTTTCGTTATATTATAATTACAATAAAATAATATAACATATTATTGCTCAAATTTCCATAATTAATTACAATAAAATGTAAAGCAACGCCAAAATGAGCATATTGTCAGCCTTTTCGCGTGATAAAATCAATATAAGAGCAAGAATAAGCGAACTGTCGCCCGAAGTATTTGAGCCGCCCAAACCGAAGGACTCAAAAAGCCCCGACAGACCGAATGGCGTGCCGTTTCCGCCCGAATCGGAGGAATTTTGCGGTTTTGAATGTTGCGGCGCATCGCTG
Source organism: Oscillospiraceae bacterium (assembly GCA_003526845.1). Taxonomy (GTDB): domain Bacteria; phylum Bacillota; class Clostridia; order Oscillospirales; family Acutalibacteraceae; genus Eubacterium_R. Next base: position 219,545 of record DPVM01000005.1, on the reverse strand, counting down.
TTTTTCTGCGGCGGTTCTGTGGAGGAGATATTTTGATTGTCGGGGACGAACGCCCTTGCTCTGCTTTGCATTTCGCGGACGCGCCTTTTTGCCTCGTTAATATCGGCAGCGGAGAAATCAGCCATTAAAACAAATCCTTTAAATACGGCAACATATCAAACAGTTTTAAAATGCGAATCGCCTGATCCGCCTTTTGACGCGACTGCTCCGACAAATGGGGCTTGAGCGCATTTATCAAATCGGCGTTTTTCGACGATGTTTTATTCATTCTGTCAAAAATTGATTTTGCTTTCATAATCATTGCAAAATCGTCGGAATTAAAATTAAGCCCATTAATTTGCGGCGGCAGTGACTGCCGGTCCTGAGGTGCGGATTGCGGCGTTGATTGGGGCGGCTTTTGCTGTTGAGCTGAGGACTGCATGTCGGATTGGTTGAGAATTGAGCCGGCAACGCCTTTAAGCATTTCAATATCCTCGTTTGAAAGGGACGACAGAATATCGTTGATATTTACATTATCCATTTAGGCTCACCTTATTTATTCATCAGTTTATTAAGCAAATCCTTTGCTTGAGGAGTGGAAAGAATTTTTTGCGTTTCCTCCTTATTTGCGAGGATTTTTTTGATTTTGTCGCTTGCGTCCTTGGGCAGTGCTCGGCTGATATACTGCTCGGCATTGCCGGACTGCGCCGCCGCCTTAAGTTCATCAATATTTATGTTTGAATTTTTGAGTGCGTTATTTATATTTTTATCATTAATATTTTTCATTGAACAATGCTGCCTTTCATAGTATAATTATATTAATTAATATGAAAGAAAGCGGGGCAATATGAATGAGAATAGTTGTAACATCCGACTCACACAGAAACACGCGCAATTTGTATGAAATAATCGAAAAGCACAAGGAGTCAACCGATTTATTTATCAACCTCGGCGACGGCGAGGACGATGTTGACAGCGCACTTTTGCTTTATCCGACAATCAAACTTGAGCGTGTGTGCGGAAACTGCGACTGGGGCTCTGCATTGCCGATTGAAAAGGAAATTTCTGCACAGGGCAAAAAAATATTTTTCACCCATGGTCACCCATACTATGTAAAACACGGATACGAGCGCATTGAAGAGGAGGCAAAAAATCGCGGCGCAGATATTTGCCTTTTCGGTCACACGCATATCCCATACACAGAATACAAAGACGGAATTTATTTTATGAATCCGGGTGCGGTATTTAATGGCTCATATGGAATAATTGACATAACCGACAGCGGAATTATGACATATAATCTCAAAATTTGACAAATTACACAAATAGCTATTTTGACACTTGTATAAATAAATAAACTATGATATAATGCGCTTATCAAAGGGGTGACACATATGGCAGAATCATTATCCTGCTCTCAAAAAACAAAGATGAAAATGGGCAACGCACTTAAAAGGTTAATGAAAAACACAACCTTTGAAAAAATCACGGTGTCCGACATAACGAATGAATGCAACATACACAGGCAGACATTTTATTATCATTTTCAGGACAGATACGAACTGCTTGACTGGTTGATTTACAACGAACTTATCCTTCCGCTTGTAACGGATTTTAACCTTGATAATATGTGTGACAAACTTTACGGTATGTTTGAGCAAATCGCAAACGACAAAAAGTTTTATCAAAACGCGTTAAAACTGAGCAGTGACGATTTGACAAGATATATTAACAGAATTGCAAACGAGCAAATCACAAAGCTTGTTAAAAGCCTTGCAGCGCAAAACGGTTTGACGGCGGCGACAGAAAAAGATGATATTGTTATTGCCGAATTTATGGGATACGGCATATGCGGCGTTGTAATCAGCTGGATTCAAAAAGGTATGAAAGAATCACCCAAGGAGATGACAGAGCGCCTGCATTCACTCATTGTATCGTGCAAACAGCTTGCAATTAAAAGAAATTAACGAAACAAAAAACAACAAAAAAAGAAACTCTCGATTAATCTTGAGTTTCTTTTTTCTTATCCCTGAAGCATTTGCCATAGTATTTTTTTAACAGCCGCTGTGTTTGGCGCGGGCAAAGCCCGATTTGGCGAGAAAGCGACGAGAGCGTGAGATTTTCATCATACAAAAAAGCCTGCTCGATTATCGCAAAGCGGCGGTCATTCAGGTTTTCGTTGTCGGTGAGGGTCGAAAACGAGTGCGGCAACAAAAGACGCGCCGAATCTGTCAAAATTTTTGCGGCAAGCCCTGCGACGGCACTTTGATAATCGGGCTTTCTTTCTCTGTATTCTTTAAGCAATACACTTGCATAAAAACTGTCAACACCGCGATGGAACGAAAATGTATTTTCCAAAAAAACGGCGGAAACGGCGTTTGCCCGTTTTGTATCACGAGCCTGAACGAGGAAAAAAACATCCTCAACAGGGTCATCGACGCAGGCGGATTGGGCATGGCAATAATTCGGACCGGTAATGAAAAAATCGCCGCGCTTGAGATGATAAACACGGTCGTCCGTTTCAAGCTCTCCCCTGCCGTTTGTTATAAAATGAAGTTCGTAACAATTAAGAGCGTGCGCGTGGCGCGGAATACTTTTGCCGAGGACACCTCCGCCGATATCGGTAACCAAAAATGCAACATTGTTCCAAGTAAATTCAATCATATAATCACCGAATTCATTATACACAAATGCGACATTTTTGTAAATATAATGTCGCATTTTTCTTATTTATATATGATATAATCAAGATGAGGTGACAATATGAAAAAATACATAAAAAGGGGGCTGTGCATTTTGCTTAGCCTGACATTTGCGGCTACGCTGGCATCGTGTGCAGCGAAGCCCGAGGAAAGCGAAATCAAGGAGCTTTTCACAAACACGGAAAAGGTATCGTTCAGCGAGGACTACACGGAGCTGAAAGATGGCAAAAAAAACAAAGCGAAAAGCTGGCGTCAAGGAATGGTGTCGGGCAACGGAATGCAGGGCTATGTTACAAGCGGTGCGCCGTACAGCGACACATTCATTTTTCAAAATATGCATTTTATTTTGCCAAACAAAAATGCGCGCACCTGCCCCGTTACATCAAACGAGCTTGAAACCGTTAAGCAACAAATTGTTAAAGGCGAAAACATAACCGACAATGCAAGCTATGACGATGTTTACAGCTATCATCCGGGCGGTCAGCTGAGGCTGTCGTTTGACAAGAGCCGTGCCGAAAAATATTTGAGATACACGGATTACGAAACATCGCAAACAGGCGTGCATTTTAAGGACAAAAACGGAGTGTGGGACAGAGTATCCTTTACCTCGATGCCCGACAAAGCGGTTATAACCAAGCTGTCAAAATCAAGTGAAGGGGCAAAACTGAATTTGACGCTTTCGTTTGACGATATTTCAACGCTTGCAAACTTCGGCGACGGCTGTGAAACCGATTTAAAATACAAAAAGCTGACAGCGGCTGACGGCTCATACCTTGCACTTGTTGCACATTATCCGAACTACGAAAACAGCGAGCTTAAAGGCGGCGGTTACGCAACGGTGACATATGTTATCACAAGCGGAGGCAAAAAAGAAAGAGTATCGCTTGACAAAAACACAGACGAAGAGCAATTCAGCGGCGACAACCAAGGTGTAAAAATCACCGATGCCTATAATGTTTATCTTTTGACAGTCAGCGAGCGGACATATGATATGGGCAAATATGCCGATTTTGAAAAGCAATCGGATTTTGCGCTTGTTGACGAATGCGTTGCAACGCTTAAATCAATTGCAGAAAAATACGGCAACGACAAATTCGACTATGACACGGCGCTCAAAAATCATTTGGCAATATATAAGCCGCAATTTGACGCTGTTGAGCTTAAACTCGGTGACGACAGCTTTGACTCCAATGAAAAGCTGTTAAAGGCGCAAAAACGCAAAAAAGAAATCAACTCCGACATTGCGCAAAGGACATATTATGCAGGAAGATACGCATATCTTTGCTGCAGCGGATATTCGACAAGCAGACTGTACGGAATGTGGACAGGCGAATGGAACACCGGCTGGGGCAGTAAATACACGATGGACGCAAATGTAAACCTGCAAACATCGTCGATGAACACAAGCAATATGCAATCGACACCGATAGGATATGTATATTTCATACTCCGTCAGTTGCCCGATTGGGAGGAAAATGCATACGCAACACACGGATACAAAAACGCATTGCAGGCACCGGTTAACACAGACGGCGACAAAGCGGTAATCACCGAAACCTGCTATCCGTATCCTTTCAGATATTGGAACGCCGGAACATCTTGGATGATTCAGCCTATGTACGAAACACTGCAATCGTACGGCAACATTAACATTCCGCTCAGTGACGAATTCGACCTGAACAAGCTGAAATCCGTACTTTCAACGAGTGATGAGCCACTGACAGACAATGACATTGCCGCAATCGAAAAACGCGGTTATCTGCGACTTGAGGAGGATATTTTATATCCGATACTTACAAAAGCCGCAAACTACTGGGCGCAAATGATGAGCGCCGAATACTACACGGCGGCTGACGGCACGATTCATTACCAAAAAGGAAAGACCTCTCTTAAAGATGGTGAAAAATACTGCATAGTGCCGAGCTACTCACCTGAAAACAACCCAAAAAACTATGAAAGTCCGTCGGACGCGAACTGCGCGATTGATATTGCCGCCTGCCGAGACAATTTGAATATGCTTATGGCTGTTGCAAATGATGTTGCGCCGAACGAAGATTTGACAAGGTGGAAGGAACTTGAAAACAATCTGCCGCCATACCTATATGACGATACGGGGGCGCTTAAGGAATGGGCAACAACATCGTTTGAAGAAAACAACGAGCACCGCCATTTAAGTCATTTATACGGCGTATGGCCGCTGTTTGAAACACAGGGCAACGAGAAACTGACAAAGGCGTGCAAGCAGGCAATCGCAAACAGGACAAGCGAAAACGAGGCATCACACGCACTTGTTCACCGCTCGCTCATTGCGGCAAGGCTAAAGGACTCCGAAAGTTTAACCGACGCGCTTTTAAAACTAATGAATCATAAAATCAGATACGATTCGTTAATGACAAACCATGACTATGACCAAGGCAGCTGCTACTGCACCGATTTTGCAATAGGATATTTGGGAATAGTAAATGAGGCACTTATATATTCACACAACAGCGACATTGAGCTTTTGCCGGCACTGCCGACGAGCGGATTTGACAAAGGCACAATAAGCGGAGTCAAAACACGAAACAGAGCGACCGTCACATCTCTTGAATGGGACAAGGAAAAAGGCACAGTCAGCACAACCGTTACATCGGACATTGAGCAAACGCTCAACATTTCATACAACGGAAAGGTGCAAAGCGTAACCTTTAAGGCAGGCGAAAGCAAGAGCATTAAATTTTAATTACCGCACGAGAAAAGCCGTTACGGAGATAAATCCGTAACGGCTTTTTGTTTTGAATATTCAATTATAAAGCAACGATATTAACAAGCTTTCCGGGAACATAAATTTCCTTTTTGATTGTTTTGCCGTCGATAAGCTCGGCAATTTTTGCATCCTGCTTTGCCGCGGCAATGACATCATCTTTCGGCATATCAACCGGGATAGTCATTCTTGAACGAACCTTGCCCATAACCTGAAGAACGATTTCAACGGAATTTTCCTTTGTCTTTTCGTCATCATATTCAGGCCACTTTGCCTCGTTAACCATTCCGCCGTAATTCATAACCTGCCACATTTCCTCTGTTACATGAGGAGCAAACGGGTTGAGTAGAATTGTTAGTGTTTTAAGCTCTGCCTTATTGCATCCCTTTTGAGCCATCTCGTTTACGAGAGTCATCATTGCGGCAATGGCTGTATTTGCCTTAAGGTTATCAATATCGAATGTAACCTTTTTGACAGTTTTGTGTATAAGTGCCTCAAGCTCCGGTGAATACTCGTCGCAGTCGGTAACTTTTTCCTGAAGATTCCAATATTTTTCGATAAAGCGTTTGCAACCCTTGATAGAATCGGAATTCCATGGAGCTGCTTTTTCAAAGTCACCTATGAACATTTCATAAAGACGCATTGTATCGGCACCGTAAGTATCAACGATTTCATCGGGGTTAACTACATTGCCTCTTGATTTAGACATTTTTTCGCCGTTTTGACCGAGAATCATACCGTGTGAAGTTCTCTTTTGATACGGCTCCGGAGTAGGAACAACGCCGATGTCATAAAGGAACTTGTGCCAGAAACGGGAATAGAGAAGGTGAAGCGTTGTGTGCTCCATACCGCCGTTGTACCAATCAACAGGCGACCAATATTTTGCAGCCTCGGGTGAAACAAGAGCCTTGTCGTTGTGAGGGTCCATATACCTGAGAAAATACCATGATGAGCCTGCCCACTGCGGCATTGTATCGGTTTCTCTCTTTGCCGGACCGCCGCAACAAGGACATGTTGTATTGACCCAATCTGTCATTTTTGCAAGCGGTGATTCGCCTGTATCCGTCGGCTCGTATGAATCAACATTAGGAAGAGTGAGAGGAAGCTGATCCTCGGGAAGCGGAACATAGCCGCACTTTTCGCACTTAACAATCGGAATAGGCTCGCCCCAATATCTTTGACGAGAAAATACCCAGTCGCGGAGTTTGAAGTTAACCTTTTGGCGACCTTTGCCCTCTTTTGTGAGCCACTCTGTAATAGCTGTTTTAGCCTCCTCAACAGTCATACCGGTGAGGAAAGAAGAATTTGTCATAACGCCTGTTGCGCAATCTGTGAAAGCCTCGTTTTCAACGCCGACCTTTGAGCCTGCAACAACCTCGATAATAGGCAAATCAAACTTTTTGGCAAACTCCCAGTCACGGGTATCGTGAGCAGGAACAGCCATAATCGCACCCGTGCCGTATGAGGTGAGAACATAGTCGGAAATGAAAATCGGAATTTCTGTATCGTTAACAGGATTGATGCCCATTACGCCGTCAAGTTTAACGCCTGTTTTTTCCTTATTAAGCTCCGTACGCTCAAAATCGGATTTATGAGCTGCCTCATCCTGATAAGCACGGACAGCGTCGAGATTTTTAAGACTGTCTGCCCATTTTTCAATAAGAGGATGCTCGGGAGAAATAACCATATATGTTGCGCCGAAAAGCGTATCGGGGCGTGTTGTATAAACGGTGAGCGTATCGCCGAGAGTTGTTGCGAAATCAACCTCTGCACCTGTTGAGCGACCAATCCAATTGCGCTGCTGAACTTTAACTCTGTCGATAAAATCAACGGTATCAAGATCTTTAACAAGTCTGTCGGCATAGTCGGTGATTTTAAGCATCCACTGGCTTTGCTCTTTTCTGATGACCTCGCTGCCGCAGCGCTCGCAAACGCCGTTTACAACTTCTTCGTTTGCAAGAACGCACTTGCATGAGGTGCACCAATTGACAGCCATTTTCTTTTTATATGCAAGACCTTTTTTGTAAAGTTGAAGAAAAATCCACTGCGTCCATTTATAATAAGACGGGTCGGTGGTATTAATTTCTCTTGTCCAGTCGAAGCTGAAACCGAGCGACTGAAGCTGTTGCTTAAAGTGAGCAATATTTGTTTTTGTAACCTCTGCCGGATGAATGTGGTTTTTGATGGCGAAGTTTTCGGTAGGAAGACCGAAAGCGTCCCAACCCATCGGATAAAGAACATTGTAGCCCTCAAGTCTTTTTTTACGGGCAACAATATCAAGAGCCGTGTATGAACGCGGATGACCTACATGAAGGCCCTGACCGCTCGGATACGGGAACTCTACAAGGCAATAATATTTCGGCAGGCTGTAATCGTCCTTTGCGGCGAATGTATTTTGCGAATACCAAATATTTTGCCATTTTGACTCAATTTGTTTAAAATTATATTCCATTATTATATCCTCCAAATATAATGAAAAAGTTTAATTTGTGAATATCTAAAGACATATTTTATTCTTTTATAACAAGATTGTCAATATTGACCTTTTCACCGTCTTCCCAAAGGCGTTCGATTTGATAAAATCCGCGTCTGTCCTTAAGGAGAATATGAATAACAACGCCGAGATAATCAAGGCACACCCAATCGGTGCGTTCGCCCTCGATATGGTGAGGCTCGATGCCCTGCTCGGAAAGTTTGTATTCCACCTCGTCGGCAATTGCTTTAAGCTGTGTGTTTGAATTTGCGGTTGCGATGACAAAATAATCCGTCAAAACGGTTATATCGTCAACCTTGATAACCTCAATATCCTCGCCGCGCTTTGAATCAATCGCTTTAACGGCTGTTTCGTAAATGAGTTGATTGTTTTGCATAGCTGCTCCTATTCCTGAATATTTTGTTTATTTAACTCCCCCACTGCCCAATTAAAACAATACAGTGTGTCGGGATGGATTTGCTTTGTTTGCTGTGCGATATAAATAATTGTGTGTCGCAGAGAATATACCATGCCGCCGAGGAGGCTTTTATCCGTTTCGGCGCGCATAATTTCAACATCGGGATAGTCCCTATCGTCGGAAGTGAAATCGGCAAGATAGATTATCATTTCAAAAAGCGACATATCTGCCCTGCCCGTTGTGTGATAGCGAATGCCGTTTATAATATCGGCATCATCTATTTTGAGCGAGTTTTTGACATACGCCGCGCCGCTCATTTGATGATAAACATTGGGCGTATTTATTTCGACATCGGTCAAAGCCGTGCCGTCGGCTTCGATAATTTCGCGCTGAACGGTGAGGCTCTCCTCTTTCATAATATCGTGTAAAATTCCGGCGAGATATGCCTTATCGGGATCTGCGCCGTATTTCACTGCAAGCTCGCGCGCCCTTTTTGCAACACACATTGAGTGATAAAAGCGGTGCTCGCTGAGCCTGTCCTTTATTAAATTGATATATTTGTCAAAATCATACATAGAGCCTATGCTCCTTTATATATCCGTTCACCGACGGTGGCACCAAATCGGCTATACTCTCGCCCTTTGACACCATTTGCCTGATTTGGGTTGACGAAACGACAACCGGTTTTGCAACAAGCGCATTAATACCTGCAAGTTCCTTGTTTTTTGCCAAAAAGTCTGCAACGGCTTGGCGCTCGCACTCTTGCCGTGTTATCGCTCTGACCTCGGCAAGTTTTAAAATATCCTTATATCTGTACCACTTTGGGAAATAAAAAAGCTGATCCGAGCCGATAAAAAGCACAAATTCGGCGTCAGGATAAATCTTTTTGAGTTTGACAAGAGTTGTATAGGTATAGCTTTTTTCAGTGCTTTCAAGTTCTATTGAGGATATTTCGATATTGTCGGCATATTCAAGTTCTTTGATTGCAAGTTTAATCATTGCGATTCTGTGCTCTGCCGAAATCAAGCCGTCGGAACTTTTGTGAGGCGGATTTGCCGTCGGAATAATCAACAACTTGTCAAATTGACCGAAGGGCATTTCAGCACGATAAAGTTCGTCGAGCAAATGCAGGTGTCCATTGTGAATGGGGTTAAAAGCGCCCCCGAATATTCCTATTTTCATAATAAATTATTTTGTTCTGCTTTGCTTTTTGTCGCGGTCGTTTTTATAGCGCGGACGGTCATATTTTGCATAAGGATTTTTCTCTTCCTTTTCGCGCTGGCGTTGGCGAAGCCCTTTAATTTTAACCTTTTTCTTTGCCTTTGCTTTTGCTGTTCCCGAGCCGCGTTTTTTCTTTTTCTCGGCAATTCTTTCAGGGTCTGCCTTTCTGTAAAGGACGATTACGCCGCCTATTACCTGAATAACATCGGCGCCGAGAGTATCTGCAAGTTCGTCGGCAAATTTACGCGGTGCGTCGGGTGCGGTTTCAAGATGAACGCGGATTTTGATAAGCTCTCTTGTATCGAGCGTATCGTCAATTTGAGTGATAAGATTATCTGTAACACCCTCTTTTCCGATTTGGATAATCGGCTCAAGCGGGTTTGCTTTTGCTCGAAGCTGAGCTCTTTCCTTTGATGTCATAAAAATCTCCTGAGTGAATTATAATATTTTTTCAAGTTCGGCGGTAAGGGCGCGCAAAGCGTTGCCGCGGTGAGAAATTTTGTCTTTTTCCTCGCCCTCGTATTTACCGAATGATTTGCCGTTGATTATAAACAGTGGGTCATAGCCGAAGCCCTCGTTGCCGTCGCGCTCATAGCCGATTTTGCCGTGGCACTCGCCGCGAACGGTGATTTCTCTGCCGTCGGGGAAAACACAGCAAATGGCGCAAACATAATACGCCGTGCGCTTTTCATCGGGAACACCCGAAAGTTTTTCAAGCAACAAATCGTTGTTTTTTTCGTCATCGGCATTTTTTTCGTTATCGATATTAACGCCGTTGTGCTCAACTATATTGGCAAAGCGAGCCGAATAAATGCCCGGTGCGCCGCCGAGATAATCGACACATAAGCCCGAATCGTCTGCTATCGCAGGCATATTTGTAATTTTGCAAGCCGAAAGTGCCTTAATTTTTGCGTTTGCCTCGAATGTGTCGCCGTCCTCAACAACATCCGGCAACTGAATACCAAGCATTTTTGCGGTGACAACATTTATTCCGAGTGGCGAAAGAATACGCTGCATTTCGGCAAGTTTTTTCATATTGTTTGTAGCTAAAATAAAATCCATTATTTTTCCTCTTTTTCATCGACAGATGAGATAAAATCGGCAATTTCGTCATCGTCATCATGAGTCGGCTTTTTATCAAACAGCGCAGATGCAAACGCGTCTGCATCAAACGGCTGTAAATCGTCTATCTGCTCGCCTACACCGACAAATTTTACCGGCACATCAAGCTCATTGTTTATGGCAAGGACAACGCCGCCGCGTGCTGTGCCGTCAAGTTTTGTGAGAATAATGCCCGTGATACCTGCCGCATCCTTGAAGTCCTTTGCCTGATTAACGGCGTTTTGACCGGTTGTTGCGTCAAGAATAAGGAGTGTTTCTCTTGAAGCGTCGGGAAGTTCTCTGTCGATAACACGGCTGATTTTGTTAAGCTCATCCATAAGATTTTTCTTGTTATGAAGTCTGCCTGCTGTATCAATAATGATAACATCGGTGCCCTTTGCCTTTGCCGACTGAATAGTGTCATAAACAACAGCCGCAGGGTCTGCGCCCTCGGCATGCTTAACCATAGGAACATCGGCGCGCTTTGCCCAAACCTCAAGCTGTTCGATAGCGGCGGCACGGAATGTATCTGCGGCGCCGAGAATAACGCTCCTGCCCATGCTTTTGAGTCGCATTGCAAGTTTACCGATTGTTGTTGTTTTGCCGACGCCGTTAACGCCGATAACAAGAATTACAGACGGCTTTGTTCTGAGTTTAAGATATGAGCCGCCCCAAACGATACCGGCAACAATATCTTTTAAAGTTTCACGAACTTCGGAAACCTCGGTAATTTTATCGTTTTCGATTTTTTCTTTAAGGTCGGAGATGATGCGTTCAGCCGTTTGCATTCCGACATCGCCCATAATCAAAACCTCTTCAAGTTCATCGAACAAATCGTCGCAGATTTCGTCATAGGTTTCGATAACCTCGTCAACCTTTGCGGTGATTCCCTCATCTCTTGTCTTTTTTAAACCTTTTCTGAATTTGCTGAAAAGTCCCATATTATATAGCCATTCCTTTCGGACAGATTTTAATTAATCGGTTTGTTATACATCAAGCCCCATTTTTGCGGCAAGCTCAGCACTCTGCAATTCAAGGAGCTTTGAAACGCCCTTTTCCTGCATTGTAACGCCGTAGAGGACATCTGCCTCCTCCATAGTGCCGCGGCGGTGGGTGATTGAAATGAATTGCGTTTTATCGGTCATTTTGCGCATATATTTTGCGAATCGCTCAACATTGACATCGTCAAGCGCAGCTTCGACCTCGTCATAAATACAAAACGGTGACGGTGTGACCTTAAGCACGCTGAAAAGCAGAGCCATAGCTGCAAGCGATTTTTCGCCGCCCGAGAAAAGGTTAATGTTTTGAACAGATTTTCCCGGTGGCTGAATTTTGATTTCAATAGCGGATTCAAGGCAATTGTCGGGTTCCTCGAGAATAAGCTCGCCCTTGCCGCCGCCGAAGAAATCGGCGAACGAAACCTTGAACTCCTCATTGATTTTTTTGAACTGCGTAAGGAATTTTTCGCTCATTGAGGAAGTGAGGTCCTCGATAATATTTTGAAGTTCGGACTTTGATTTTTCAATATCGCCGATTTGCTCCTTAAGAAATTCGTATCTCTCGGAAACCTCTTTATATTCCTCGATTGCGCCGACATTGATTGAGCCGAGCGCTCTGATGGCAACCTTGATTTCGTGCAGGCGTTTTTTAGCCTCTGCCATATTTTCAATAACTATGCCGAGAGCCTCTGCCTCGGGACGGGTAAGCTCATACTGCTCAAAGAGCATATCGTTGAGGTCGTCAAACTCTTTTTGCATATTGTTTTTGCGTTCTTCAAGTCTGACAAGCTCGGCAGACAGCTTTTCTCTGTCGGAGGTTTTTGTTTTTTCCTCGGTACGAAGCTCAACATTGCGCTTTTCGCAATTGTCACGATATGTAATTCTGTCGCGGATTGCATCGTCTGCGCTTTTTGCCTTTGCACGAAGCTCGTTAACGGTTGACTGAACGTCGGAAATTGAAAGCATAAGGTTTTGATTTTTAGCCTCGTACTGTTCGATTTCATCGGTAATTGATTTAACTCTGTCTGACTGTGTGGACTTGCGAAGTTCAAGTTCGTCAACGGCAAGTTTTGCCGCCTCGGTATCCTTTGCAAGAGTGACAAGCTCGAGGTTGATTTCCTCACTGCGCTTGCGGACAGTCTCGCGCTTTTGAGTAAGCTCGTCAACGCCGTTGCTGATTTCGCCGAGCTTCGCCTCAACATCGTTGATTTGATTTTGAACGGCATCGCTCTCGCGGCTTGCCTTTTTGTCTGCCTCTTCAAAGAGCATAATTCTGCCGTCGGCATTTTCCTTTTCGCTAATGAGAGCGGCTTTTCTGTCGCCGAGCGATTTAAGTTTATCACTTGCAAGTTTATCGTCGCCCTCGGCACGGATAAGTTCTTCTTTTGCATTGCGAAGGTCTGCGTCCGCACCCTGAACATCGGCGGCGGCAAGATTAGCCTCCTCCATTGCTTTTTTGTATGATTGAGCGATTTCGTCAACCTGCGCCTTGATTTTTTCAGCCTCGGCATTAAGTTCGTCAATCATATTTGCACGGGAAAGAATGCCTGCGCCCCTTGAACGCGAGCCGCCTGTCATTGAGCCGCCCGGATTCATAACCTGACCGTCAAGAGTGACGATTTTATATTTATTGTTATAGCGTTTTGAAATACCGATTGCGCAGTCGATGTCCTCAACAATCATAACTCTGCCCAAAAGGTTTGAAACGATATTTTTGTATTTTGCATCGCAATCGACAAGATTTGCCGCAATGTCGACGAAACCGAAATTGTCATCAAGATTTTTTTCGTCGATATAGCGCGGCTTGATTGCCGAAACGGGGAGGAATGTTGCCCTGCCCTGATTGTTTTGTTTAAGATAGTTAATGGCGCGCTTTGCGTCTGCCTCGTTATCAACAACGATGTTTTGCATGGCGGCACCCAAAGCGACCTCGACAGCGGTTGAATAATCGTTATCAACACTGATAAGTTGGGCAAGCGTGCCGTTGATACCCGAAAGTGCCTTTGACGCACTTTGCCTCATAACATCCTTGACCGAGCCTGCAAAGCCCTCCATATTTTTTTCAAGGTCGGAAAGCATACGAGCTTTTGACTGCTTTTCCTCGAGAGAGCGAACAAGTTTGTCATAGTCAGCTTTGATTTTTTCCGCCTTTTCTGTTTTATTCTTCAATTTAAGGCGATAGCCGTCCATTGAATTTTCGTATTCCGCAATACGCTCTTTAATAAAAGTGATATTATCCTCTGTTTCCTGCTTTTGAGCCGACGCAGTTTCGATTTCTTTATCGACTGACTGCACCGTTTCGTCAATAGCCGAAAGTCTTGATTTAATTTCCTCAATTGAGGAAACCGCCTGAGAACATTTAACCTTGCAGTCGGACAATTTAAGAGTGAGGTCGGCAAGCTCTTTTGTGAGCTGTGAGCTTTGACCGCTTATATCATCGTTATCGGAAATGATTTTATTAAGCTCGTTTGTAACGGCTTGAAGTTCGATATGCTTTGCCTGTGATTTAGCGTCGTTCTCCTCAATAAATGCGTGTTTTGCGGCGATTTGCTCGTCGATTGAAAGACCCGTATCGTCAGCCGCGGAAATATCGTTTTTAAGGCGTTCGATAGTTTCGTTATTATGGTCTAGCGTTGCGTTGAGAACCTGAATTTCGCCCTCCTTGCGCACTGCCTCCTCCTCAAAAGCGGCAACGCCGGAGCGGCTTTGCTCGATTTCAAGATTGATTTCGGTTATTTTTGCAAGAACAGACTCGATTTCGCTTTCGATATTTTCAAGTTCTGTATTACATTGCTCGTACGAAACATTTGCGGCGTCGATTTTGTGTTCCTGCATGCGAAGTTCGTTTGTGAATTTATTGATCTTACTGAGCCAAACGCCGATTTCAAGAGTTTTCTTTTCATCACTGAATTCAAGGAATTTCTTTGCCTTTTCGCTTTGAGTTTTAAGCGGACCGACACGGCTTTCAAGCTCGCCGAGAATATCAAGAAGTCTGACAAGATTTTCCTGCGCCTGTTCAAGGCGGCGCTCGGCGTCTTTTCGTTTATGACGGAAGCGCGAAATGCCTGCCGCCTCCTCAAAAAGCTCTCGTCTGTCCTCATTTTTTGCGGAAATTATCGAGTCGATTTTACCCTGACCGACCATTGAATATCCGTCTGCGCCCAAGCCTGTATCCATAAACAACTCGTGAATATCCTTGCGGCGGACAATCTCGCCGTCGATTTTATACTCGCTTTCACCCGAACGGTAATAGCGGCGTGAAACCGTAACGATTTCGTCCTTATCCTTAAGCGAATTGTCGGAATTGTCGAGCGTTAAGACAACCTGCGCAAAACCGAGCGGCTTTCTTGTCGAGGTGCCGCCGAAAATGACATCCTCCATTTTTGAGCCGCGCAACGATTTTGTCGAGGTTTCGCCGAGTACCCAGCGAACGGCGTCGGAAATATTACTTTTGCCAGAGCCGTTCGGACCTACTACGGCGGTGATGCCCTTTCCGAATGTTAATTCTGTTTTATCGGGGAATGATTTGAATCCCTGCATTTCAAGTGTTCTTAATAACATTGCAATACCTTAAAATAATTATTTTTTAACTGTTTTTATTTCTCCGACGGCGACCTTGTCGCTGACGGTAACTTTTATGTTATACCCTGCCTCCATCAAAAAATAGATGTTGCGCTTTTGCTGACCCTTAAGCTGAGAAACGGTTTTGGGGTTGACAAAAATCTCGTAAGAGGCAGGCGGGTTTTTTAATATTTGATTTAAGAGGAATCGCGATTTGACTATTTCGCCGAACGAATCGTGAAACGCGCCCGCTATCATATTTTTTTTAAGCTCGGGTGACGAATGAAGCCCAATGCGAATTATTTTTATGCCTGCGTTCTCAAACATCGGTATGAGCCGAGTGCAGAGATTTGCCGCATCGTCAACGGTTTGAGGCTTGTATATTTTCTGTTCGTACAAATCGGCGAGCATTGTACCCTTAAGCACAACGGTGGGATAAATCCTAACGGTATCGGGCTTTAGGGCAATTATCTTTTCGGCAGACGAAACCGCCTTTTCGTCCGTATCCTTATAAAGCCCTGTCATCATTTGAAGTCCAAGCTCAAAGCCGTATGATTTTATAAGCTTTGACGCCGACTCTACCTGCGCCGAGGTATGGCCGCGCAAATTTGCCGCGAGCACCTCGTCATCCATAGACTGAGCGCCGAGCTCGACAGAGGTGACGCCGTATTTTTTCAAAATATCGAGCACCTCGTTATCAATAAAATCGGGGCGTGTTGAAATTCTTATTCCGTATATACGCTCGTTATCCAAAAATGCAAACGCTGCTTTTAAGAGCGACACCATATAGTCCCTGTCAATCGCGGTGAACGAGCCGCCGAAAAATGCGATTTCGTATTTATAGCCTTTTTTTGCAAGCGCCTTTTTTACTGCATTTTCCACATCCGACGGTGTTGGCTGCTCCGATTTGCCGGTGATTGTTTTTTGATTGCAAAACGAGCACTGCTGGGGACAGCCGTTGTGAGGGACAAAGATACTTATATTACCCTTTTTAGCCATCTATACACCCCATCATAATCAGAGCCTCTTTAGCCGCCTCCTGCTCCGCCTGCTTTTTGCTTCTGCCGACGCCCTTTGCGATTGCATTTGAATTGATATGAACCTCAACCTCAAAGCGTTTATCGTGGTCGGGTCCGCTTTCGCCGACCAAAACATAATTAAAGGTTTCGTCGGGATTTTTTTGAACAATCTCCTGAAGGGCTGTTTTGTAGTCTTTAAAATTGGTGTGGTGATTGTTCACCTCGCGTGAGAGAAAAGACAAAACAAATTTTTTTGTCGGCTGCATACCGCCGTCGAGATAAATGGCGGCAATGAGCGCCTCAAAGGCGTTTTCAAGAATGGTGGGTCGCTGTGCGCCGCCCGAAGCCGCCTCGCCTTTGCCCAAATAAAGATATTCGCCGAGGCTCAACTCGTTTGCAAAGCTTGAAAGCGACTGTGTGCAGACGAGAGAGGAGCGGAGTTTTGAAAGCTTGCCCTCGGGATATTCGGGGAATTTTTTAAAAAGATATTCTGCCGAAATGATTGACAAAACGGCGTCGCCCAAAAACTCGAGTCGCTCGTTGCTGACAATTTTTGGGTTGTGCTGCTCGTTGGCATAGCTTGAATGAGTTAATGCCTCGTGAAGATATGAAATATTTTTAAAGGTGTATCCTATTTTTTGTTGTAACAATTCCATATTAATCGTTAAGTTCTTTCTCTATTTTGTCTATCAGGTCGGTTTGCAAAAACCAAACCGCCTGCTTGATTGCATTTTTAAAGGTGCGCGCATCGGCAGAGCCGTGTGCCTTTATAACGGGCTTTTTGACTCCGAGAACGACTGCGCCGCCGTATTCCTTATAATCAAACTGCTTTTTCATATCGTCTATGCCCGACTTAACGCCGAGATAAGATATTTTTGAAAGCGTGTTTTTCATAAACGCCGCCTTGATTGAGTTCATCAATACTTTTGCGACGCCCTCATACATTTTTAAAATCAAGTTGCCGGTAAAGCCGTCGGCAACGACAACATCGGCATCACCGAACGGAATTTGTCTGCCCTCAATATTGCCGACAAAATTATACGGCGCACTTTTCATAAGGGCATATGCTTCCTTGACAACAGGCGTGCCCTTTGTTTCCTCGGTGCCGTTGTTCGCAAGGGCAACGCGCGGATTTGAAACCTTGAGCACATTTTGCATATATATCGAGCCGAGCAAGCCAAACTGATACAAGAATTCGGGACGGCACTCTGCATTTGCGCCGCAATCCATAAGCACAAACGGCTTTTTGGCACTTGGCATAACAGATGCAATTGCAGGGCGTTTGACACCCTTAATTCGCTTTGTGAGCAATGTTGCGCCGACCGTGATTGCGCCCGTATTTCCTGCGCTGACAAAGGCATCGCCTTCGCCGTCATTGAGCAGTTTAAATCCAATTGCAAGCGAGGAATCAGGTTTTTCCTTAAGCACCGATTTTGCATCGTCGCACATTGTGATTTCGTCCGTGCAGTGCTTGATTTGAGTGTTTTTGAGTGTTATGTTGTTTTCCTTAACGCAGGAATTGATCTTTTTCTCATCGCCGACAAGAATCAGCTTGTCGATATTAAACTCATCAACGGCAAGCATTGCGCCTTTGATAATTTCAAGAGGTGCGTTGTCGCCGCCCATAGCGTCAACAATTATATTCATTTGATAACCTTCTCCAATTCATCAAGCGCACGCTTTGACAGCGCGGCGTATCTCTCTTTCTTATCGCGGATTTTAGGCTCAATCGGTGGCAAAATTCCGAAATTTGCACCCATCGGCTGAAAGTTTTTAACAGACGGGTCGCTGATATAATCGGTCAGCGCACCGAGCATTGTATTTTCGCCGAGCAAGAGCGGCGGCTCGCCGTTTACTTTTCTGACCGCATTCAAACCTGCGAGCAGTCCCGACGATGCGGACTCCATATATCCCTCAACGCCGGTGATTTGACCTGCAAAATAAATATTTTCGTTTGAACGGAGCGAAAAGTCTTTATTAAGCAGTCGGGGCGAATCGAGAAACGAATTTCTGTGCATTACGCCGTAGCGAACGAAATCGGCATTATCAAGCCCCGGAATCATTGAAAAGACTCTTTTTTGCTCGCCGAATTTCAAATTTGTCTGAAAACCGACGAGGTTAAACATTGTGCCTTTATTATTCTCGCGGCGGAGCTGAACGCACGCCCACGGTCTGTGACCCGTATTGGGGTCGACAAGTCCGACCGGTTTCATAGGGCCGAAACGCGGAGCGTCAATCCCTCTTTTTGCAAGCTTTTCGATAGGCATACAACCCTCGTAAACATCGAAATCGTGAACAATTGCGCTTTCGGCATTGACAAGCTCGTTAATAAACGATTCGTACTCTGCCTTGTTAAAAGGGCAATTGATATAGTCGTCATCGCCGCCTCTGTCGTATCTTGACGCGCCGAACGCCTTTGACATATCAACGCTGTCGGCGGTGACAATCGGTGCGGCGGCATCGTAAAACGAAAGGCAATCGCCGCAAAGTCGTTTGATTTCATCGGACAAGGCGCCGTCTGTCAACGGACCTGTTGCGATTATCAAAATTTCATCATCGCCGGGTGCAATTTTGTCAAACACGCGATGCTCAACGGTGATATTTGGATGAGAATTGATTTTTTCGGTGATTGTTTTTGAAAAAACATCTCTGTCAACGGCAAGTGCACCGCCTGCCGCAACGGCACATCCCCTCGCGACCGGCACAGTGAGTGAGCCGAGGCGAGCCATTTCCTCTTTCAGAAGCCCTGCCGCACTTTCGAGGCGCGACGCCTTGAGTGAGTTTGAGCAAACAAGCTCTGCGAAATATTCACTTTTGTGAGCAGGCGAAAATTTTTGCGGCTTCATTTCGACAAGAGTAACGGGATAGCCTGCCTGCGCGATTTGCCACGCCGCCTCTGTTCCTGCAAGCCCTGCGCCTGCGACTGTAAATTTTTTCATATACAAAAATTACTTTGTTGATTTAGGAGCGGCAACCTCGTATCCGCAACCCTCTTTGTCGGGGCAGTAGAGAATGTTGCCTTTCTTTTTGAACAATGATTTGCCGCACTTCGGGCAAACTTGGTCTGTCGGAAGATCCCATGTCATAAAGTGGCAGTTGGGATAATTCGAGCAGCCGTAGAACGATGTTCTGCGCTTTGTTTTCTTTTCGATAACATCACCGCCGCATTCGGGGCATTTCGCTTTTGTTTTGAAAACAAGCGGTTTTGTATTCTTACACTCGGGATAACCCGGGCAAGCAAGGAATTTGCCGAATCTGCCGACCTTGACAACCATATTTCTGCCGCACTTGTCGCAAATAACATCGGTTTCTTCTTCCTTAAGTTTGATTTTAACGCCCTGCATTTCCTTTTTGGCTTTTTCAAGCGGCTCTTCAAAATCATCATAATAGAGCCTTATCATATCAATGTAGTTTTTATCACCGGAGTCGATTTTATCGAGATCGTCCTCCATACGGGAAGTATATTTTACATTAACGATATTCGGCAATTTGTCTTTAAGAAGATTTGTTACAGCCTCGCCGAGTTCCGTCGGAACGAACTGCTTACCCTCGCGGACAACATATTCCTTTGCAAGAATTGTCGAAGTGATTGTAACATATGTTGACGGTCTGCCGACGCCGTTTTCTTCAAGCGCCTTTGTGAGCGACGCTTCGGTGTATCTTGCAGGCGGTTGTGTAAAGTGTTGATTACCCAAAATTGATTTGAGCTTGAGCACATCGCCCTGTGCAACCTTCGGGAGAGGAGTTTCACCGGCAGTCTTTGCGGTATCGTCGGTTTTTTCTTCATAAAGAGCAGTAAAGCCGTCAAACTTAACGGTATAGCCTGTTGCGTTGAAGGTGTAGCCGTTTGCGTCAATTTCAATTTTCATTGTTTCCTGTACGCAGGATTCCATAAGAGATGCGATAAAACGCTCCCAAACGAGTTTATAAATCTTGAATTGGTCGGTTGTGAGCGAGCCTTTTACGCTTTCGGGTGTTACGCCGGGCATTGACGGCCTGATAGCTTCGTGTCCGTCCTGAACATTGCCCTTTGATTTATAAAATCTCGGCTTTGCAGGAAGGTATTTATCCCCGTAGGTTGAGCGAATGTAATCGTTACCTGCCGCACGCGCCTCATCGGAAATTCTGAGCGAGTCTGTTCTCATATAAGTGATAAGACCGACTGTGCCCATACCTGCGACATCGACACCCTCGTAAAGTTCCTGTGCGGCTTTCATTGTGCGCTTTGCAGGAAAGGAAAGGCGGCGTGAAGCCTCCTGCTGAAGTGTTGAGGTGATGAACGGCGGTGTCGGGCTTTTTCTTCTTGTGCCCTTTTTAACCGATTTGACGACATACTGAGCATTTTCAAGGTCGGCAAGTATTGCGTCGCTCTGCTCTTTATTTGCTATATTTTTATCGCCGAGCTTAAGTTTGTTGCCGTCGGGGTCGGAAACGAGCGTTGCGGCAAATGTTTTGCGCTCGGGGGGATTTGTGAACTTGGCGTCGATTGACCAATATTCCTCGGGCTTAAATGCTCTGATTTCGTTTTCCCTGTCAACGACAAGGCGAAGAGCGACCGATTGAACTCTGCCGGCGGAAAGACCACGGCGAATTTTTTGGCTGACAAACGGAGAAAGTTTATAGCCGATGAGGCGGTCCAAAATACGGCGAGCCTGCTGTGCATTTACAAGGTCAATATCAATGGCGCGCGGGTCTGCCATACCGTTTTTAACGCCCGTTTTTGTGATTTCGTTGAATGTGACCCTGTTATGGTCTTTCAAATCAAGACCGAGAATTGTGGCAAGGTGCCACGAAATAGCCTCTCCCTCGCGATCGGGGTCGGTTGCGAGATAAACATAGTCTGCCTTTTCGGCTTTCTTTTGAAGAGATTTAACAAACTCCTCTTTACCCTTGATTATTGCATATTTCGGTGCAAAATCATGGTCAATATCAACACTGAGTCTTGCCGCAGGCAAATCGCGGACATGGCCCATAGAAGCAACGACATCGTAGCCGCTGCCGAGATAGCCCTTAATGTTTTTAGCCTTTGCAGGTGACTCCACAATTACTAATTTTGACATATATCCAATACTCCTTAAAGCATTATTTTAGTTTATATCGCTTGCCCGAAGCGCTTTCTATAAGCCCTTTCATTTCAAGCATTGTGAGAGCGACAAGAACCTTTTGCGAATCAATGCCGCTTTTCTCTATTATTGTATCTATATTTTCTAAATTCTCGCTCAATGACGAATAAACGCTTTTTTCATCGCCAGAAAGCTGAAGCGCTTTGTTTTGGCGGCTGACATTTTCCGCTCTGTCGCGCGCGATTTTATCAAACTCAATCTGAGGACTTTGTTCGGCATTTGCGCTTTTATCCGTCATATCGTTTACAAGCTCGCGAACAGTTTTAAGTTTGCTTAAATCAAGGCTTGCAAACCGCTCGGCATACTGTGAAACGAGAACACCGGGATTTGTTGCGACGATTGCGCCGTCATCAATCAGCTTGTTTGTGCCATAGAAATTATAGTCAAAAATCGACGCAGGAATCGCGAAAATGTCGCGTCCCTGCTCATATGCATATTTTGCGGTTATGAGCGAGCCGCTTTTGACTCCTGCCTCAACAACCATTACACCGAGCGATAAGCCGCTGATTATGCGGTTTCGCATCGGGAAAGTATGCTTTGACGCAGGCGTAAACGGCGGATATTCGGTAACAAGTGCGCCGTTTTTCTTTATCAATCCGCGAAGCTCCTTGTTTTGCTGTAAATAATCGGAGCCGAGTCCGTTTCCGAGCACGGCAACGGTTTTGCCGCCTGCCTCGAGTGCGCCGCGGTGAGCACAACTGTCAACGCCGAGAGCGCCGCCGCTTATAATAAGAGCACCGCACAGTGCCGCGCCCTTTGACATAAAGCGAGCCGCCTTTGAGGCATATGTTGACGCCTTGCGTGTACCGACAACTGCGATTGCGGCATAATTTTCAATATCGGGCAATGTGCCGTCAACATAAAGAACCGCCGGCGGGTTAGGTATATCTCTCAATCGGTTTGGGTATTTTTCGTCATCGAATGTGACGATTTCCCATCCGTTTTTGTCGCAATTATATATAATTTCCTCGGCATCGTTTAATGTGTGGCGCTGCAGAGCTTCAACCTGCCGTGCAACGAGAGCGGTGCTCATTTTCCACTCCATAATATTTGCGTTATACAAATTTTCGACCGAGCCGAAATCTTTGATAATATCCTTGAAATATGCGCCGCAACCGAGTGACAGTTGAAGCCATATCCAATATCGTTTATCTGTACTCATCTAAGCATCTCCCACATTGTGAGCGAGGCGGCAACGCTTGCATTCAGGCTTTCCGCCCTGCCGCGCATCGGGATTGTTACGAGTGAATGTGAAATATTTTTAATATTGTCCTCAACGCCGTTTGCCTCGTTGCCGATAACGCAAATGCTCGGCTTTGAAAAATCGAGTGTTGTTATATTGACGGCGGTGCTGTCAGGGACTGTTGAATAAATGCTGTATTTTTCCTTAAGGCTTGACAATGTATCGACCAGATTATCGATATCGACAACATTCATTCGCAAAATCGAGCCCATAGAGGCACGCAGAGCCTTTGAGTTGAAAATATCGCAGCACTTATATGCAATAATGCAATCAATTCCGAGTGCCTCCGCGGTGCGGATGATTGCGCCGACATTTGAGGGGTCCTGCACATTATCGAGAGCTATGATTTTGTCGCCGCAAATGCCCTTTGACAAATCGGAAATTTCGCACACGGCAAATATTCCCTGCGAGGTTGAGGTTTCGCCGAGTTTGGCGGCAACATCGTCGGCGATTAAATAGCTTGCGATAGATGATGCCGAAAGCTGTTTTACCTTTTCGGGATATTTATTAAAAATCGCTTCGGTGAAAAGCAGAGTTTTGACCTTATAAACAGAATTAAGGACATCAAAGCAGAGCCTTGCACCCTCCAAAACAAAAGCATTTTGTTGTCTGCGGAGCTTTGAAGATGTTAAAAGCCTTTTTGTGTCCTTAATAATTTGATTATTTTTACTTGTAATTGTATCAAGTGTGATTTTTTCCATACACATCTCCGTTGCGTGCCAATAAATGAATTTCGTTTAAATAAATCACATATTTATATTTTTAAATAATATACATTATATTAAAAAATTTTTCAATAGTTAAATACAAATTTTAACGAAAAATTTGCAAATTAAAACACTGTATCGGTGATGATACAGTGTTTTTTAAATCAATATTGATTATAAAGCAGCTTTTGCTGTTTCTGTGAGAGCTGTAAATGCCTCAGGGTCTGAAATAGCGATTTCCGAAAGCATCTTTCTGTTGAGATCAACACCTGCTTTCTTAAGGCCGTTCATAAATGTTGAGTAGTTCATACCGTTGAGCTTGCAAGCAGCTGAAATACGAGTGATCCAAATTCTTCTGAAATCTCTCTTCTTCTGCTTTCTTCCGATATATGCATACTGACCGCTCTTCATTACAGCCTGTTTAGCTGTTTTGAAGAGAGCGTGCTTTGAGCCATAGTAGCCCTTAGCTGCCTTTAATACTTTTTTTCTTCTTTTGCGAGTCGCCATAGCGCCTTTAATTCTTGCCATTTTAATTACCTCCGACTATTGAATGATTTAACGGAGCGAAACACTGCCGCTCCCCACTTAAAAACTTAGATTATTTGTAAGGAACAAGTCTCTTGCATTGCTTCTGGTTTGTAACATCGGCAACAACCTGCTTACGAAGATTTCTCTTACGCTTTGTTGATTTCTTTGTAAGAATGTGTGATGTGTAAGCGTGAGCTCTTTTAACCTTGCCGCTCTTTGTTGTTTTGAAACGCTTTTTAGCGCCGCTGTGTGTCTTAATTTTTGGCATAATTAATTCCTCCGATTATTTAATAATTTGCGCGGGACAAGCCACGGACCGCAAAATCTCCGTCGCGAAGCAACAGAGCAATGATTTACATTTTAATTATTTTGCTTTTGGGGACATAAACATAAGAATCTGTCTGCCCTCAAGTTTCGGCTTTTTGTCAACAACAGCTTCCTCTGCAAGTTCGTCTGCAAAGCGTTGCATATTGGTTTCGCCCAATTCGGGGTGAGCCATTTCTCTGCCGCGAAGGCGGATTGACACCTTAACCTTGTCACCCTTTGACAAAAACTTACGAGCTTGGTTAACCTTAGTGTTGAAATCGCCGATGTCGATATTAAGAGAAAGTCTGATTTCCTTAGTTTCAACAGTTTTTTGCTTTTTGCGATTTTCCTTTTCGCGTTTTGCCTGCTCATAACGATATTTTGAATAGTCCATAATCTTGGCAACGGGCGGCTTTGCCTGCGGAGCGATTTTAACAAGGTCCTTGCCCTTGGAATCTGCAAGCTTTTGCGCTTCCTTTGCACTCATGATGCCGAGCTGTTCGCCGTCATCTGCGATTACGCGTAATTCCTTATCTCTGATTTCGCCGTTGAGTTGCGGAGCATCTTTGCTGATAAAAAACACCTCTTTGAAAATTAATTAAAAATAAAAAGTACGAACGCAACGCGCCCGTACTCAATAAATCATAAGAAATATTGCCCTTTTCGCCTTTGGTTTAAGGGGAGAACGCGCGTCCTTCTTTGTTGTGAGAGTATATTAACACAAAGCTTGGCTGATGTCAAGCAAAAGTGAAAATTATTTTTTTGTATATAAAATATGTTTAAATGAAACACCATTGACATCAAAATCTGTAAGTTGCTCGCTTGTATAAAGCGATTTGTCAAACTGCGGAAAATATGTGTCGGCATCGTCGCACTCGGCGTCAATTTCGGTTAAATACAACTTATTTGCAAGCGGCAAATACTGCTTGTAGACATTTCCGCCGCCGATAATAAAAGCATTGTCATTGCCGCAAAGCGCGTTTGCCTCGTCAACGGAATGAGCAACCTCCGCACCCGGCGCAACATAACTTTTATCGGTTGTGATGACGATATTTCGTCTGTTTGGCAATGCATGAGGGAGCGATTCAAATGTTTTTCTGCCCATAATTACGGTGTTGCCCGTGGTTGTTTCTTTAAAAAACTGCATATCATCTTTAAAATGCCAAATCAAATCGTTGCCTTTGCCAAGCTCAAGATTTTTGCCGACAGCGGCTATCATTGAAATATTCATAAGTAAAATATATCCTTAAATTATTATTGAGAAATCGGGAATTTGATTTTGCCGAGATGCTTGTAGTCGATAAGTTTAACATCCTTGCAATCTCTTGACGAGTCAAAATCAAAGAAATCCTTAACCTCGGGGTTGAGCCATAACTTTGGTGCAGGCAAGTCGCCCTGCTCGTCCTGACGCTTGATTTGTTCCCTAATGCCGTCAATTTGGTTGACATAGATATGAGCGTCCTTTATGCTCCAATCAATCGTGCCCGGCTGAAGCCCTGCCGTCTGCGCAAGCATTGAGAGCAAAACGGCATATTGAGTGACATTGAACGGCAATCCGAGCGGAACATCGCACGAACGCTGATGCACCCAGCAATTAAGTTTTCCGTCGGTAACATCCCATTCGCTTGACCAAACACAACTCGGCAAAACGGCAGTATCGAGATAATCGTTTTGCCAAAGGGTCATCACCATTCGCCTGTCCTCGGGGTGATTTTTTATCTTATCAATAAGATTTTGAGTCATTTGGAATTTTTTAACAATATAGCCGTAAGCGGTGCCTATTGTGTGAGCATATTCCTTGCCGAAATCCTTGTGGATTGTTTTTTTGACAAGCTGTCCGCTTCCGTCGGGAACAAGCTGGTCGGCTGTCCAAATGCCGTTTTCATCAATTTCCCATTCGTTCCAAATATTGACATCTCGTTCTTGAAGCCAACGAACATCGTTTGACTGTGCCTGATAAATCCAAAGCATTTCGAGAACGGCTTGGCGGATAAACACCTGCTTTGTTGTCAAAATAGGAAATTCCTGCTGTAAATCAAAATGAAAATGATGCGACGGCACTTTGATTGTATTTGTGCCTGTGCGGTTGACAACCTCCGTGCCTTCGCTCAAAATGCGGCGACAGAGGTTTAAATAATCCTTATCAAACTGTGACATAAATAATGTTCCTTTATATTATTCCTTCCACGGATATTTTTGCTGTAACGCAACAAATTCGTCATATGTTTTTGCAAAGTGGAAATCGCCCTTTAAATCGGAGAAAAAGTACAAATACTCTGTTTTGGGATAATCTACCGTTGCGGCTAAAATATCGTCGCCTGAGTTTGTAATCGGACCGACCGGCAAGCCTGCACAACGATAAGTATAATATGAATCGTAAACATCCTGCGAAAAGCCGTATTTATCGCGTAGGGCAGCGGCATAGTAATATGTTACATCCGACTGAAGTTTTGCGCCTTTATCAAGCCTGTTCATAAAAACAGAGGCAATATTTTTAGCCGAATCCTTGCCGAGCGCCTCTTTTTGAACAACGGAGGCAAGGGTGATAAGCTGATACATCGTCATATTGTGAGAGGTGCAAAAATTCTTCATATCGTCGGTGATATGATAATCAAACGTTTCAAGCATTTTTGCCGCAATGTCGTGAGCGTCGCTGTTCATTGCAAAATCGTATGTTGCCGGGAACAAGAAGCCCTCAAGTTTATACGCAATCAAATCGTTGTCGGGAACGGTTGAAAGAAAATCATAATCAAAGCCGTTTGTTGATTTGCAAACATTAAGAAAATCCGCTGCCTTGCAAATTGAATTTTCCTCAAGGATTTTTGCAATTTCCATGCAATTTTTGCCCTCGGGAATGCAAACCTTTACCGATTTGTGAGAAATATCGGGATTTTTGAGTTTTTGAACAATATCCTCATAGCTCATATCGGAGGTCATATTATACTCACCGTTGATATAAGTAAAATCGGGATAGTGTTTATCCATCCACGAGGTCCAAACAGTATCGTTGATTACAATGCCGTTATTGTAAAGCTTTTGACCGACCTCGTATTCATAATCCTCTTTTGAAATAACGAGCGTATATTTTGTTGCGGCGCCCTTTTCGGTGCCGTTAATATCGTTTTTAATCTGCGAATAAGCATAAGTGCCGAACACAGCCGCCACGATGATGACTACAACGATAATCGCAGCAAAAATCGGTTTTTTCTTTTTGCGTTTCGGCGAAGTCTGCGGCTTGGGAGAGCAATAAACATCGTTTCTTGCCTGCGGAGCAAAGCGACTCAAATCAATATTATCCTCGATTTTTTCAACCGTCACACCGCAATAGGGGCATCTTTCACTGTCGCCTATTTCGCGGTTGCAATTAAAGCATTTCATATATCAGCCCTCACAAATCATAGGAAGATGCTCAATACCGCGGTCAATAACCGTAGGCTCGCCGGTGGAACGAAAGCCGAGTTTTTCATAAAAACCGACCGCATGAAGCTGAGAATCAACATAAACAGTATGTATATTTTGCTTTTTGCACATTTGGCAGAGCGATTTGACGAGAAACGCGCCGCACCCTGTCCCCCTTGCGGAACGCACAACGGCAATTCTGCCGATTTTTACACCTTTTGGCATAAAAGCAATTCTGCCCGTGGCAACGGGAACGCCGTTTTCCTCAACAAGCGCAAAAAGCGTTTTTGGGTCGCTGTCGAACAAGTCAAACTCCTGCTCGGCGATTGCGCCCTGCTCTTTTTCAAAAACATCGTTTCTGATTTTTTTGACAAAATCAAAATCAACGCTGTCATACGAAATAAATCTGACCGTCATACTACCTGAACCTTGAGCATATTTGTTGTGCCTGAAATGCCGAGCGGAATGCCTGCTGTGATAACAGCAATGTCGCCGCGTTTAAGAACATTTGCTTTTTTCGAAACCTCAACGGCGTGGTCAAACAAGGCATCGGTATTTTTCTTTTCGTC
The DNA here is from genome assembly GCA_003526845.1 of Oscillospiraceae bacterium. Lineage (GTDB taxonomy): Bacteria > Bacillota > Clostridia > Oscillospirales > Acutalibacteraceae > Eubacterium_R. The sequence goes on along the minus strand of DPVM01000005.1, from coordinate 191,455 downwards.
GCACTTAACAGGGAAAACGCCCCAAGAGAGAACAAGCTGGCGATAAACCTTGTCGCTTGTTGTTGCGCCGACGATTTGGGTGTACGGTCTGAATTTTGAAATCATACGCGCGGTTGTGCCGCTTTTTGTAACAGTAACAATTGCGGCGGCGTTAAGGTCGTGCGCGGTTGTAACCGTTGCGTGCGAAATGGCGGCGGTAATGTCGCGATTTTCGGTTTTTTGATAGAAATGGTCAAAACGTTTTTTATAATCAATATCCGCCTCAGTTGTTTGGGCAATCCTTGTCATTGCCTGAACAGCCTCAACGGGGTGCTTGCCGACTGCCGACTCGCCCGAAAGCATAATTGCCGATGTGCCGTCATAAATAGCGTTTGCAATATCTGTAATCTCGGCTCTTGTCGGGCGCGGATTTTCAATCATTGATTCAAGCATTTGAGTTGCCGTTACAACGATTTTACCTGCCTTATAGACCTTTTCGATAATCATTTTTTGAATGGCAGGGATTTTTTCAAACGGAATTTCAACGCCCATATCGCCGCGGGCAACCATAATGCCGTCGGCAACGCGAATAATCTCGTCGATATTTTCAACACCCTGTGAATTTTCAATTTTTGCGATGATTTTAACATCTTTCCATCCGATAGCCTCGAGATAGTTACGCATAATCGTAATATCCGTTGCAGAGCGGCAGAATGATGCGGCGATGAAATCAAAATCCATCTCCTTGCCGTAAGAAAGGTCATTCATATCCTTTTGTGAAAGATACGGCATATTAAGATTTATGCCGGGTACATTGACGCCCTTGTGATTTGTAACGAGGCCGCCGTCAACAACAGTGCATACAATATCGGTGGCAGTGACCTCATCAACTTTCATTGAAATAAGGCCGTCATTAATAAGGATTGTTGTGCCGTGTTTAACATCGCGCGGCAGACCGTAATAGTTTACAAACGATTTTTCTTTTGTGCCCATACATGGTGTTGTTGTGAGGGTGAAAGTGTCGCCTTGGTTAATAACGACACCCTTAGGGTCCTCAAAATCACCGAGTCTGATTTCCGGACCTTTTGTATCAAGGAGGGTAGCAATCGGCAGTGAAAGTTTGTCGCGGAGCTTTACAACTTCTTCAAATCTTTTTGTATGCTCCTCATACTTACCATGGCTGAAGTTGAATCTTGCAACATTCATACCGGAGAGCATCATTTGCTCAAGAATTTTTTCGTCATCCGTGGCAGGGCCTACGGTGCATATAATTTTAGTCTTTGTCATTTTCTTTATCCTTTACCGCAATAATAAATTAAGACTTTTTCATAGTAAATATATTTAATCAGTTTCTTATTTTACACACATTGAAACGAAAAATCAATGTTTTATTGACTTAATTTAAAATTTATTTTATACTAAACTCAAAATCATATTAAGGAAGGTATTATATGCCGATTTATGACATTGCGGGATTAAAGGTTGAAATGGCGCCCCACGGCGGAAGGACAGACAAGCAGGCTGTCCCCTACCTTGCCGCTGACCAAAGCGAAGGACAGCACGCCGATATTCGCATTAATGTTGACGATAAGCGCGTCGAGGAAGCTATGCGCGAGCATCCCGAGCTTAACCAAGACGATTGGAAATATATGCTCACCGGTTCGGATTTTTACACAAGCGTGTTGAAATTTGACGGAATACTTTTGCACTCATCGTGCATAGTTGTTGACGGCGTTGCATACGCCTTTTCGGCAGACAGCGGAACGGGAAAATCAACGCACACTCAACTGTGGCTCAAGCGATTCGGCGACAGGGCGCATATTTTAAATGACGACAAGCCGTGTATAAGGAAAATCGACGGCAAAATTTACGCCTGCGGCACTCCGTGGAGCGGAAAATACGATTATTCGACGCCGGAAGTTGTTCCTCTCGGCGGGATTTGCTTTTTGGAAAGAAGCAAAACAAACTTTATCAAAAAGGCTGACACAAAAAAAGCAGTTTACAATATTTTCAGCCAAACGGTGCGCAGGCTCGGCGCAAAAGATATGGAAAAGCTTTTTGATGTTATTGAAGACATTTTTGAGCTTGTACCGCTTTACGAGCTTGGATGCGACATATCAGACGAAGCGGTTGACACATCATACAACGCAATGAAAAAGGATATAAGCGAGTTATAAAAATGAAAAAAATAAATAAAATAACAGCCATATTTTTGGCGACAATAAGCATTATATTTTTGTTTTCGGCATGCTCAGTCGGAAACAATGCAAATGTTGAGCTGACAACATTTGCAAACGCCACAACAACATCTGACAAAAGCGGCACGATTGTCGCCGAGAGCGTCCCGGCAGACAAGGCATCAACCACTGCGAAAGGCTCAACATCAACAACGGCGCAAAGCACAAGCCAAAACGGCTCGACGGCAACAACCGACACAACAAAAAAACAAAACAAATCGACAAGCTCCGCCGCAAAGACTTCAAAAAAGTTCGGCAAGCAATCAACAACTGCCGCAAAAGCCACAAAGAAAGCAAACACAACAAAAAAAGCAAACGCTCCGCCGAAAAGCGAGAAAGTTTGCTATATCACGATAGAGTGTAAAAGCATATTAGAGCATCTTGGTGATCTAAAACCCGGGCATGAAAAATATGTGCCGTCGGACGGATATTTGTTAAGAAGATACCGTTGTACATACAAAAGCGGCGACAAGGCATATGACATATTAAAGCGAAGCTGTGCAGCACAGCATATCAAAATAACAGCGGAAAACACAGAGTACGGCGTTTATATTGCGGGAATAAACAATATTGACGAAAAAGACTGCGGTAAAGAAAGCGGCTGGCTTTACAAAGTAAACGGCACGTACCCGAACATAACCTGCGGAGAGAAAAAGGTTAAGCCGAACGATGAAATTTTGTTTACATACACATGTAAATTTGATACATAAAAAACACGGCAGAGTTTAAAACTCTGTCGTGTTTTTTGTTAATTATTTATTACTGAGTGTTAATTTCCCTTTGTCGGAACCGTTACTTGAATTATCCTTCGGTTTATTGCTGATTTGCTCCATATACTCGCTTCGCAACTGCGAATTTTCTTCGTGCACCGCCTTGATTCGACGCTCCTTTTTAGTATAGTATGCAAGATTTGCCGCCAATATAACAACGCCGACAACCGCAAACGCAACGCCTAAAGCAATGCAAATGTTAACAAAAAACGAAAAGCAATCCGAAACGGCGGCGCTGTAAATTTTGTTGTCGCAAAACGAATACTGCGAGGAATAATTTTGCAGGCGAATAAACACACCGGATGAGGCAAGAACAAAACCTGCTGTTGAAAAGCCGAGTCCGATATAATTATATTTTCTGTGCCTGCCGTAATTGAGCAAGTCGAGTGCGACGATGCAAGCAATGGCAAGAATAATCGGAGCGACAACGGCATATATCATAATATTGCTTTTAACTATGCCGAAAACGCGAATCTTCGTTGACGAGCCGCCCATAATTTGGTTGACGGTATCAACGCAAAGCGCGGCATTGTTTGAAATTTCGCGGTCGGTATAATTGAGCCCGTTATCCTCACAATAATTTGTGAGGCGGGTTTTAATGCAATTATACAAATCGGAATCGTCCGAAAACTCAGTGCTGTAAAAAAGTTGAAAATTGCCGGCAACGGTTTTAAAAATAAGCTGTGTATCATTTTCTGTGAACGCATTTTTATATGCATCCTGCGAAAAACCGGTTTTGTCGCTCAATTTAACAAACTCGTCGGTGAGCTGTTGCGCTGTTTGGGCAGAATATGTTTGGAGTTTTTTCTCCAAAAATCCCTGTGATTTAAGAACACCTGTCATCGTTGAGGCAACAACAACACATACTACCGACGCCGCAAGGAGCATTGCAAGAAGGGCATTTAATAGTTTAAACAATTTGTATTTAGTGTTTTTATTCATCATGCCACCTCCGATTCTGCAATAAAAAATGTATAAATCAAAGAGTTGTCCGAACTTTCAAAATCGGTATATGGCAAGCAGAGAATAAGCTTATTTTTTTGCTTTTCGTACAGTTTTAAATCCGAGAGTTTATTGTTTGCCGTGATTTTTGTGACTTTGTATGTATATGTGCCGTGTTTGTAGAAATTGACATAAATCTCATCACCGACTTTTGCGGAATGGAGCGATTTAAACTCCGAATCAAAATTGTCACCGACAAAAGCAACTGTGCCGTTATTCCACGGCTCGGTTGAATTCTTTGACATATAAGCCGTGCCGGTTTCGATATCGTCAAGATAAAGAACAGGACAAGAAACAGCCGGATTTTTGCAGTTAACTGTAGCAACATATCCGCCGGATTTGAGCTGCGAAAATTTATTATACTCATTAAGACTGTATTTTGAAATGTTGACATCGGATACTGCGGCAACGGAGACAGCGTTTGACGACTCAATTATTTTTGGGGCGGCAAACCATATAATCGCAATAACGACCGCAGACAACAGCACAGGAACAATAAATGCTCTGCGTACAAAGTTAAATTTCAGTGAATCCATAAAATCTGTCCTAACCGAATATAAATAGTATAGATTATATTATACAATACTATCGAAACAGTTTCAAGGACATATATTGTCTATTTTTGTCATCAGCGCAAAAGAATATGCAGTATATTTTGTTGATATTGCACAACAAAACACATTGTCGCTTGAAAATCGAAAGGCGATATGATAATATCGGCACAAGGAATGACGCAAAGGAGCGATACAATGGTATTATACTTCACCGGAACGGGAAACAGCAAATATATTGCCGAAAAAATTGCAAAAGCACTTGAAATGGATATTGTATCTATAAACAAAAAAATCAAAACAAATGATTTTTCTCAAATAAACAGCAAAGACGAATTGATATTTTCACTGCCGACTTACGGCTGGAGAATACCGAGAGTTGTTTCGGATTGGATAGAAAAGATAAAATTCAGCGGATGCAAAAAGGCATATTTTGTGATGAACTGCGGCGGTGAAATCGGAAACGCCGAAAAATATTTAAAAAAGCTTTGCGAAAATGTTGGCTTTGAATATATGGGAGTTAAAGAAATAGTAATGCCCGAAAACTATATTGCACTTTTCGACGCGCCCGATGAAAACGAGGCAAGGCAAATCATTGAAAAAGCACAGCCGGTAATAAACGCGGCAATTCAAACAATCAAAGACGGCTCAAAATTCAGAGTGCACAAAGCAAATATAGAGGACAAAGCAAAAAGCTCGATTGTAAACGATGTGTTTTTCAAATTCACGGTAAAGGCGAAAAAATTTTATACAACGGAAAGCTGCACCGGATGCGGCGCCTGCGTTGCACTTTGTCCGCTGAACAACATTGAACTTGAAAGCGGCAAACCGAAATGGGGTAACAATTGCACACACTGCATGGCGTGCATATGCCGATGCCCGAACAAAGCGATTGAATACGGCAAATCAAGTTTCGGCAAGACGAGATATAATTGTCCGAATATTTAATATAAAAGCAAAACAGCGATTAATGTGAAAATGCATTAATCGCTGTTTTTTGTCATTTTGATTTTATTCATAAAGGTATTTACTGCAAACGGGACAGTTTTTTCTGTTGTCGGGCAAATTAACGATGTGAAAACGCATTGTCAGCGCATCGTAAGTCAAAAGCCTGCCGGTGAGTAAATCACCGATGCCGAGAAGATATTTGATTGCCTCGGTTGCTTGAAGAGTGCCGATAACGCCGCTCATGGCACCGATAATGCCTGCTTGTCTGCCGGTTGGAACAGTACCCTTCGGCGGTGCTTCGCGAAACATGCAGCGATAGCATGGCGACGCACCTGGAACATATGTCATAAGCTGACCCCTAAAGCGGAGTATTCCACCGTGGCAATACGGTTTTTTGCCTCTTACGCAAGCATCATTAATAAGAAACTTGGCATTAAAATTGTCTGTTGCCTCGACTATAAAATCATAGTCTTTAATCAAATCGTCGATATTAGACTCGTCGACAAACATTTTGTATGCAATCACATTTACATCCGGATTGAGGCGATTGAGTTTTTCTTTTGCGGAAACGACCTTTTCCCTGCCGAGGTCGGGCGTTGAATGGAGAATTTGTCGCTGAAGATTTGTCAAATCAACAACATCATTATCAACAATACCGAGAGTACCGACACCTGCGGCACAAAGATAATATGACGCGGCAGAGCCTAAACCGCCCGTGCCGATAACAAGCACCTTTGAAGAAAGCAGTTTTTCCTGCCCCGACTCCCCTACTTCGTCCAAAGCCAAGTGGCGCGCATACCGTTCGCGCTGATCATCAGTTAGCATTCAAATTACCTCCACCGAATACACAAAATTATATTTGAATAATACCATCTGTTACCTACCGAGTCAATAGATTCGGTTATTTTATTTCAAACGCAAAATAAGCGTTGTCGCCGTAGCGGAGCGGAATGTTTGTGCCCCAAACATTGTCGCAGAGGATAAACGCCAAGCCGTCGGAAAAGCTTTCTGTCTTGTTGTCAAATTGCAAAATTTTGCCGTGTCCCAATGACACAAGCGGCGAAACGAGCAAGCTGAGCTTTCGGCTGACGACATAATATCGCTTTGCGACGATTTAATTGAGGCGCACAAGGGATGGCTTTCACAATATAAATAAAATCATTGAATTGTATTCAGCCGTATGATACAATAAATTCATATTGAAAAAAGGAGCGCTGATAAATGAGTGATACTAACGGCAAAAAGAAATCCAAAGGCGGCGTATGGCAATTTATAAAGTTTGCGCTGTTTTCGGCATCGGCAGGAATTATCCAGGTTGTTGCATTCACATTAATGAACGAAGTTATAATCAAACTTGATTTCTTTCAAAATTTGATGGCAAACAACGAAACATTCGCAAAAATAATGAAAAACGAATACGGACCGATGTATTTGATTGCACTTATTTTGTCGGTGCTGTGGAATTTCACATTCAACAGAAAGTTCACTTTTAAATCGGCAGCAAATGTACCGATAGCAATGCTTAAGGTTTTTGCATTTTATCTTGTATTCACACCGATTTCAACATTGATTGGCAACCATTTCACCTCAACATATTCAAACTTAGCCGGAATCAACTACATAGTTCTCGGTTGCACGATGGCTTGCAATATGATTAGTGAATTTTTGTATGACAAATTTGTTGTTTTCAAAAATCAGGAAAACACGGCTGTTAAAAAAGAAAAATAATGCACAACACAGCAAAAATACCGTGTACCTAAAAGGTACACGGTATTTTTTTATCGGCGCGGTTTAGCCGCTTTATCGACAGTCTGAATTTTAATTTTTTGATTTTTGCGCCTTCTTTTCGGCACGGTTTTTCTTATACTCGTCAAGCTTGGAATTGAGCAGCTCGATAAGTTTGCTTAAATTTCTGTATATTGACTCACCTGCAAACGAGAAAACGACCATAAGCAAAATTGAAATTTCGGATTTCATGCTTGTGAGTGCGAAAAGACTTTTGAGGAAAATGCCGCAAAGGACAAGACCTGTGACATTGAGCGCCAAAATACCGTATTTAATCGGGGTGAACGGCTTACTGATATTAATAAGAATCATAAATCCGATGACGCACAAAAGCATTGTGGAGGCGGTTGCTATATCCTCCTTGGGAAGAGAAAAGACATTGCCGCAAACAACAAGCGCACCGACTGCGAGAACATCCGCAAGTCCTGCCGGCAGAGCCTTAAGCAATACATTTTTGAGGAAATGGCCCTGAATACGGTTTTTGTTAGGTTCAAGTGCAAGCAAAAATCCGGGAATACCGATTGTAAACATACCGATAAGTGAAATCTGCGACGGCTCGAGCGGATATGTGATAAGAAACACAGCCGAGAAAACGGACAGCAAAAGTGAAAAAATATTTTTAACAAGGAAAAGGCTTGACGAACGCTGAATGTTGTTTACAACTCTTCTGCCCTCGAAAACTACATCGGGCATTTTTGAAAAGTCGGAATCCATCAAAACAACCTGCGCCGCCTGTGAAGCTGCTTCACTGCCCGAAGCCATTGCAACACTGCAATCGGCGTCTTTCATTGCGAGAATGTCGTTTACGCCGTCACCTGTCATGGCAACGGTGTGACCTGCCTCTTGGAGAGCCTGAACAAGCTTTTGCTTTTGCTTTGGCGTAACTCTGCCGAAAACGGTGTATTGAACAGCCGCCTGCTTGATTTTTTCGTCTGTATCAAGGAGTGACGCATCGATATATTTATCAGAATTTGCAATGCCTGCTTGCTTTGCGACCTCGGAAACGGTTTTTGGGCTGTCGCCCGAGATAACCTTAATGGCGACATTTTGCTCATTAAAATACTGAAATGTTTTTACTGCGCCTTTACGAATCGGGTTTGAAAGGACAACGAATCCGAGCGGCTCTGTCATGCCTGAATCGGCCTTTTTGGCAAGGAGCAAAACGCGATAGCCTTTTTCGGCAAACGGAGTAATTTCGCCTGCGACGGACTCAAAATTATCTTTCATAACAAACTCGGGTGCGCCGAGAATGAATGTGCCGTCGCGGAATGTGATTGTGCTGAACTTATCTGTTGACGAAAACGGCTGAACGCTGACAGCAGTGCGCTTATTATACATACCGTTTGTATTGAGAACCGCGGCGTAATCCTTGATTGCCAGCATAGTTGCATTGTTATCGACTGCCGCTGTAGCGTAATCGACAAACAAGCCCTTAAGCTCCTCGGGTGTAATCAAGCCGTTGTTGAGACAATAAACATTGTCAACTGTCATATTAGGCTCGGTAATTGTACCCGTTTTATCAACACAAAGGACATCTACACGCGCAAGCGCCTCGATGCTTTTCATATCGTGAAGAAGAACTTTTTGTTGAGCGAGCCTGATTGTGCCGAGCGCAAGCGCAATTGTTGTGAGCATATAAAGCCCCTCGGGTATCATACCTGTGATTGCGGCAACGGTTGAAACAATGCCCGTTTTAAAGGTTTCGTGATTAATCCAATAGCTTTGATAAAAGAGAATCAGTCCGATTGGGATAATTGCAATACCCATCCATTTAACGATTTGGTTGATTGATTTAACCATTTCGGACTGCTCACCGGAGCCCATCTCTTTTGCCTCCTTGGTGAGCTTATAAATATATGCCTCCTCGCCGACATTGACAAGCCTTGCACAACACTGACCCGAAACTACGAAGCTGCCCGACATAAGCGATGAGCCGCCGACCTTTTCGATTTCATCGGACTCACCGGTCAAAAGAGCCTCGTTGACCTTTATATTCCCGCTGATTACAACTGCATCGGCACAGATTTGGTCACCTGCCGAGAAAACAACAACATCGTCCTTTACAAGCTCTTCTGTGGAAATTTTGACCTGCCTGCCGGAGCGAATAGCAACAGCATGAGGAGAATTGAGAATACTCATTTTTTCAAGCGTTTTCTTTGCTCGAATCTCCTGAAAAATGCCGATAAGCGAGTTGCCGATAACTACGGGAAGGAAAGTGAGATTCCTGAACGATCCGACAACACACAAAAGAACGGCGATTATGAAAAATATAAGGTTGAAATATGTGAGTGTATTTGAGCGAATAATTTCCTTAACAGATTTATCGGTTGAAATCTCCGCTTTATTGACAAGACCGGCGTTTTCTCTTGCGGCGACCTCGTTTTCATTAAGACCCATAATAACATTGTTTTGTTGCTCGGGCATTTTATCATCTCCGAATCCGAAACCGAATAATTAAAATTAGCATATATAACATATATAATTATACAAAATGACGCATAATTTAGCAATAAATCAAACCTAAAAAAGTCTTAATTTTTTGTATTTTATTGAATTTGCGTGGAATTTATCGTCTTATCGGTGAAATATGTACTTAACCTAAAGCCATGTTCAATCAATATCCCTAAATTAAAAACCAGCCCTTAATCAAAGCATGCCCAACAATTGACTTTGCGAAAAGCAATTGTTGTCAAACGCCTTAAAGAACAAGGCTGAGTGCTGAGCAAAATCGCAGGCAAATCATCAGCGAACCGTAACAACATCTATTAATATAAAAACGGCAGATAAACGATTTATCCGTCGTCTTTGCTTTATTGTGTCATTATACAAGCCGCAAGGGACATATATTTTAGAGGTGATGAAAATGTTAAGTGCAATAATATCGGCAATAAGCGCAAACATACTCTATTTTATTTTGCACATTCAAAACGGCTCGTCATTCCCAAAGCCGCTGAGCGCAAAGGAGGAATATGCCCAGCTTGAAAAAATGGCGCAAGGCGACAAAAATGCAAGAGCTGTTTTGATTGAGCGCAATTTGCGCCTTGTGAGCCACATTGTGAAAAAATACTATTCAAAAACGAATGACACGGACGATTTAATATCAATCGGCACAATCGGATTAATAAAGGCTATCGACTCGTTTGATTATACAAAGGGCACGCGCCTTGCAACATATGCATCGCGGTGTATTGAAAACGAAATACTTATGTATTTTCGCAGTTTGAAAAAACAGGGAAACGATATTTATCTCGGTGATGCGATTGACACCGACAAAGACGGAAATCCGCTGACAATCGAAGAGGTTATAAGCGACAACAGAAATCTTGCCGAGGATTTGGAAACGAAGACACAATGGGAACAGGTAGCAAAAATTATCGAAAACATAAAAGATGAACGCGAGCGCGAAATAATAATTTTGCGATACGGATTAAACAACAAAAAGCCGCTGACACAGCGCGAGATTGCCGAACGGCTGAAAATCAGCCGTTCGTATGTATCGAGAATCGAAAAAAAGGTTTTAAACGATATTAAAAAGAAAGTAAAATAACATAAGAAAAAACGGAGTTCAAATGAACTCCGTTTTGTTTTTCAAGTCTTAAATACGAACAGATTATGCCGTATCTTATTTCAAAAACTTGATAATTTCAAGTGCGGCGTTAATGTCGCCCTCAACCTTAAGTTTGCCTGTTGTGAAAGCTACGATTGGGTCAAGTTTGCCGTTTATGAGTTTGATGAAATTTGTGCCATTCATAATGAGAATTGCGTTTCTGTCGTAATACTCATAAGGCTCAACATGTACCTTGCCGTCCTTAATTTCTATATAGAAAATACCATTAACGGATTTGCCCTCGATATTAATTTGAAATGCGAGGGTGCCCGGCACGGAAGAAACATCAATATCATAAAACTTGTTTCTTGCCGCTTCAACGATTGATTCATATGTCATTGCCACAATAAATACCTCCGATAATTTGATGATACAATTTTACCATATTTTGCCTGCAATATCAAGGCATTTAGAAAAGCAATATAACTGTAAATTTGACAAAAAGATTTATTTTACCGTATATCCTGCGTCCTCAATTGCCTTTTTAACGGCTTGCATATCGGGCTCTGCCGTGCAGGTTATAACTGCATTGTTATTCTCGTGGCTCGGCTTTGCCTCCTGTATTTCGGGGAACGATTCTAGAATCTTTTTAACCGTTGCCTCGCAGTGAGGACACATCATACCTTCGATATTGATTGTTTTTACGATAGCTTGTGACATGGTTGAAAACTCCTTTAAATCTAAATTAATTTTTTTATTTTTTCTGTCATGCTTTGCGCTGTGGATATTGACAAGATTGAGTCGCAATGCATTTGTGACAACGCAAAAACTTGAGAGGCTCATCGCCGCCGCACCAAACATCGGGTTAAGCGTCCAGCCGGTGAACGGAATCCAACAGCCCGCGGCAAGCGGAATACCTATTACATTATATATAAACGCCCAAAACAGATTTTCGTGAATGTTGGTGAGCGTTTTACGGCTGAGGCGAATAGCCGTCGGAACATCCGAAAGCCTGCTGTTCATCAAAACGACATCTGCGGCGTCGATTGCAATATCGGTGCCTGCGTCAATAGCAATGCCTATATCGGCACGAGTAAGCGCCGGAGCATCGTTTATACCGTCGCCGACCATTGCGACCTTGCCGTATTCCATAAGGCGGCGGATAACACCCTCCTTACCGTCGGGCAAAACATCGGAAATAACGGCATCAACACCGACCTGCTTTCCGATAACCTCGGCGGTGAGGTGATTGTCGCCCGTGAGCATAACAACCTTGATGCCCATTTTTTGAAGTTCTGCGACAGCGGCAGGGCTGTCCTCCTTAATAACATCGGCAACTGCGATAATGCCGAGTAATTTGTTATTTTTCATAAACAACATCGGCGTTTTTCCCTGCGATGCAAGCTCGTTTGCTTTTTGCCCGACATCGGAGGGCATATTATCGATCTTTGACGAAATAAACTTAAAAGCGCCGCCGATTAACTCGTCATCGCCCATATTTGCGCTGAGTCCGTTACCTGTGATAGCCTTAAAATCGCTGACAGGCATTGCGGCAACATTGTTTTTTGCGCCGTATTCCGTGATTGCCTTTGCAAGCGGGTGCTCACTGTTTGACTCGAGCGAGCAGGCAACCGTCATAAGTTCCTCCTCGGTACAACCGAGCGGAACTATATCGGTAACCTTCGGCTTGCCTTGAGTGATTGTGCCGGTTTTGTCGAGAGCGACAATTTGTATTCTGCCTGTTTCTTCAAGCGATGCGGCGGTTTTAAACAAAATGCCGTTTTTTGCGCCCTTGCCGTTTCCGACCATAACGGCCACCGGAGTTGCCAAACCGAGCGCACACGGACAGCTGATTACGAGCACCGAAATCGCCCTTGCAAGCGAAAATCCGAATGATTTGCCGACAGCAATCCATACTATGAATGTAACAACGGCTATACAGATTACGGCAGGGACAAACACGCCGGAAACCTTGTCTGCGATTTTTGCAATCGGCGCCTTTGTAGCGGCGGCATCGCTGACCATTTTGATTATCTGCGAAAGTGTTGTATCCTCCCCTACTCTTGAAGCCTCGCATTTGATAAAGCCCGACTGATTGATTGTGGCGGCTGAAACGGTGTCGCCCTGCACCTTATCGACCGGGATGCTTTCACCGGTGAGTGCAGATTCGTCAACAGCGGTTGAGCCGTCGATAATAACAGCATCAACCGGTATGCTTTCACCGGGGCGAACAACAAATATATCGCCCTTTTTAACCTGCTCGACCGGGAGTATTTTTTCAATGCCGTCAACGATGACATTTGCCGTTTTAGGTGTGAGCGACATAAGTCCCTTAAGTGCATCTGTTGTTTTGCCCTTTGAATGAGCCTCGAGCATTTTGCCGACCGTAATAAGCGTCAAAATCATCGCGGCTGATTCGAAATAAAATTCGTCCATATAGGACATTGCCTTTTGCATATCCCCTGCTGCTTGGGCAACAGTCATTGCAAAAAGCGCATAGGTGCTGTATGCAAACGAGGCGCCCGATCCGAGGGCAACAAGCGTGTCCATATTAGGCGATTTGTGAATAATTCCCTTAAAGCCGTTTATAAAAAACTTTTGATTAATTACCATTATAATAATGGCAAAAAGCATTTCTGCAAGACCCATTGCAACATGGTTGCCGTTCATAAACGACGGAAGTTTCCACCCCCACATCATATGCCCCATTGATATATACATGAGCGGGAGCAAAAACACAATTGAGGCAATCAGTCGGTTGCGAATTTTCGGTGTTTCGGTGTCCTTAAGAGGCTCATCATCTGCAACGGCACCGGTTTTTTTGCCGTCTTTAAGCGATGCGCCGTAGCCTGCCGCCTCAACGGCGGCGATAATATCGGACGGAGCGGCAGTGCCATCAACGCCCATTGAATTTGTAAGCAGGCTGACTGCACACGAGGTTACGCCGTCGACAGCGTTTACCGCTTTTTCCACCCTTGCGGAGCAGGCGGCACAGCTCATACCTGTTACATTATACTGTGTCATAAAATCACCTCAAATACTTTATTTCATAAGTTTTTGAAGAGTATTAAGCAAATCATCGACAGTTTCGGTTTTGCCGGCTTTAATATCATCGGTAACGCAGGTTTTTATATGCTCCGACAAAAGCTGCTTGTTGAATGAATTAAGTGCGGCTGTTGCAGCTGCAACCTGTGTGATAATATCGGTGCAATAGGCATCGTTTTCAACCATACCCTTTATGCCTCGGATTTGACCCTCTATTCTGTTAAGACGATTTATAAGCAATTTATGCTCTTCGTCACTGCGCTGTTTTGTTTTGTGACAGCAACAGCCTTTTTTATCTTCCATAAATTCCACATCCTTATGCCACAATAATATACCCTGTGGGGGTATTTGTCAAGAGCAAAATTTAAAATAACTGCGGTAATGCGGCTCAGATTGATTTTTTATTTTTTGACGAAAACTCGATTGACGATATATTGGCAGACTTTTTGGAATAAAACAAAAAATCCAATCACTTTAAATTCTTTTACACACTCCCTTGGAGTGTGTATTTTTTTGTTTTTTTAGGAAAGTCAAAAAAAGTCAAAAAAATTTCAAAAAAGTTATTGACTTTTATTGACCTTTGTGTTATAACAACAATTGAAGGACAAAGAAAGTCAAAGTCAGAGAATTGAATTAACAGTGACTGTTGACCTAATGCCTACCCAACTGAAAGAAGATGATTAAAAAATGAAAATGTCCGATATAATAACCGATATGATTCTTGATATGTTTGACGATTCGACATCAAGCGTGCAAATCCAACGAAACGATTTAGCAAACAGAATCGGCTGTGTTCCGAGTCAGATAAATTATGTCATAACATCAAGATTCACACCGGAGGCAGGATACAGAATCGAAAGCCGCAGAGGCGGCGGCGGATATATTTTAATCACCCGTGCAGACAGCAAGCAAACAGCGTTGATGGGACTTGTAAACAGTATCGGCGATGAAATTGACGAACGCACCGCCAAGGCAAACCTTTACAACTGCCACTATCAAAAACTGATTGACGACAAAGCAACTAATATGATGGCCGCCGTGATGAACGAAAACAACTTTAAAGGACTGTCGCCACAGGCGGCAAACCAAGTGAGGGCAAAGCAATTAAAGCAAATGCTCCTTGCATACATTAATTGACGACACTATACAATAATATAGGAGGAAATAATTATGAAATGCACACATTGCCACGAAAAAGAGGCAAACACACATATTAAAAGAACAATCAACGGAGTTACACAGGAAATGTATCTTTGTGAGGACTGTGCAAAAGAACTTGGTGTAATGGACGAATTTGCATTTGAGCCGTTGAGCATGGACAATTTCTTCGGAAACCTTTTGGGTGCGGGAGTTTCGGCACTCAATTCGCTTACGGGAATCGACAGATGCTCAAGCTGCGGAACATCATTCACCGACATTATCAATTCGGGCAGAGTAGGCTGCGCAGACTGCTATACAAAGTTTGAAGATAAGCTCGAGCCGAGCATCGAAAAGCTGCACGGCAGAACAAAGCATATCGGCAAATTTGTGACATACAGTGAAGAGGCAGAGCCGAAAAAAGATGACAGTGCTCCGAAAAAATCTGAGCCGAAGAGCGAGATTGAAAAGCTCAAAGAGGATTTGAAGCTCGCCGTTAAGGAGCAGCGTTTTGAGGACGCGGCTGTTATACGCGACAAAATCAAGGATTTAACACAGGAGGGCTGATAAATGAGCAAATGGTACCAAGGCAACGGTAAAAATTCGGATGTAGTATTGTATTCAAAAGTGAGATTGGCAAGAAACCTTGCGGATATGCCGTTTCCGAACAGAATGAGCAAGGAAATAAAGCGGTCGGCAACAAAAAAAATTTACGCAACGCTGAAAAGCAGCGAAGTTGCGCAGGAATTTGATGTAATCGACCTGTCGGCAGTGAGCAAAATCAAAGCCGTGTCATATGCGGAAAAGCAACTGATAAGCACAGATTTTGCAAAGCAACGCGAAACATCCGCATTTATGCTGTCAAAAGATGAAGATGTGTCGATAATGATTTGCGAGGAAGATCATATCAAAATCAACTCGTTCGCACCGGGTCAAGACCTTGACGCGGCATACGAAAAGGCAGACAAAATCGACGATATATTTATCGACAATCTTAAAATCGCATTTTCAAATAAATTGGGATTTTTGACGGCGTCGCCCATCAATTTGGGCACCGGGCTTAAGGCATCGTTTGCACTGCACCTGCCTGCGCTTGCACAAAGCAACGCGATTTACAAACTTTCGGCGATGGTCGGAAAGCTTGGCTTGTCACTGCGGCCGCTTTATCAAAACGGCAACGGCGACATATACATTTTGTCAAACCAAATCTCTCTCGGCATAACCGAAAAGGGCGCGATTGACAACGCAAACGCAATTTGCGACCAAATCGTAAAGCAGGAGAGAGGCGCAAGAGATCAACTCAAAGATAATTTTGAGTTTGAAGATAAATTATACAGAACTCTGGGCATACTTAAATCGGCAAGACGGCTTGACACGCCCGAGTTTTTAAACAGCATATCGCTTGTTCGACTCGGAATATCGCTTGGATATTTCGACATTGAATACAAAACAATAGGCGAAATGCTTTACACCCTGCAAAACGCATCGCTCATCGACAGCGCAAAAACGCCGCTGACAGAGCAAATGTGCGAAAAGCTCAGGGCAGAAATTGTAAGAGAGAAAATAGATTAAGACGGATAAAAAATCCGTCCAATAGGAGGGATTATTATGTATAGATTTAATTCTTTCACACAAAAAGCAAATGAGGTACTTAACCTCGCAATAAAGGCCGCAGAAAACTACGGTCACAACTATGTAGGCAGTGAGCATATTTTGGTCGGCCTGCTTAAAGAGGGTACCGGCTTGGGTGCCGCAACACTTAACGAAAACGGAATAACACTTGACGATGTCGACAGACTTATCAAAGAAGAAATCGGAGTCGGAAACCCGACAAGGCTTTCACCCGACGACTTCACGCCGAGGTCAAAAAGAATCATCGAGCTTTCGTTCCAAATTGCAAGAGGTATGATGCACTCGTTCGTGGGAACGGAGCATTTGTTAATATCGCTTGTTAAGGAAAGCGACTCGTATGCAGTTAGATTCATTAACGAGCTTGGCGTTGATGTCAACCAACTTCTCGAAAATCTGATTGAATCGCTCAACAGCGGCGAAAGCGACGCAAAGCAAGGCACAAGAGGCGCAAGAAAAGGCAAAACAAAGACCCCTACCCTTGACGAATTCGGCAAAGATTTGACCGAGCTTGCAAAGCAGGGCAAAATCGACCCGGTTATCGGCAGGGATGAAGAAATCAAAAGAGTTATCCAAATTCTTTCGCGTAGGAGCAAAAACAACCCTTGCCTTATCGGTGAGCCGGGTGTCGGCAAAACCGCTATCGCAGAAGGTTTGGCACTTAAAATCGTTCAAAACGAGGTGCCCGAACTTTTGAAAGGTAAAAAGATTGTTGCACTTGATTTGACATCAATGGTTGCAGGCACAAAATACCGCGGCGACTTTGAGGAAAGAATCAAAAAAGCAATGGACGAGGTTATTGCCGCAAAGGACATTATCCTTTTCATTGACGAGGTGCACACAATTATGGGCGCAGGTGCCGCAGAGGGCGCAGTTGACGCCGCAAACATTCTTAAGCCGGCACTCGCAAGAGGCGAAATTCAGGTTATCGGCGCAACCACAATCAACGAATACAGAAAGAATATTGAAAAAGACGCCGCACTTGAAAGAAGATTTCAGCCCGTCACCGTAGGTGAGCCAACAGAGGACGAGGCAATCGAGATTTTAAGAGGTCTTCGCGACAAATACGAGGCACACCACAAGGTAAAAATCACCGACGAGGCAATTAACAGCGCAGTTAAACTTTCGTCGAGATATATCGCAGACAGGTATTTGCCCGACAAGGCAATCGACCTTGTTGATGAGGCAGCGTCGGCAGTAAGGCTCAACGCGCAAACTGCGCCGCAGAACCTTAAGGACATGGAAACGGAAATCAAACGCCTTGAGCAGGAAAAGCAATCCGCTATCACTGCGCAAGACTATGAAAATGCCGCAAAAATCCGCGACAAGCAAAAGAGTCTTCAGGATTTGCTTGACGGCGAAAAGGATAAGTGGAAGAACTCGTCCTCTCACGAAGTAAAATCCGTTACAGCCGAGGACATTGCCGAGGTTGTATCAAGTTGGACAAAAATTCCCGTAAGTCAGCTTACAAAAGAGGAAAGCGAAAGACTGCTTAACCTTGAAAAGATTTTACACGAAAGAGTTGTCGGTCAGGACAAGGCTGTTTCGGCAATCGCAAAAGCAATCCGCCGCGGCAGAGTAGGACTCAAAAACCCGAAAAGACCGATTGGCTCGTTTATCTTTCTCGGTCCTACCGGTGTAGGTAAAACAGAGCTTTGCAAAACGCTTGCGGAGGCTATGTTCGGCGACGAAAACGCTATAATCAAGCTTGATATGTCGGAATACATGGAAAAGCACACGGTATCTAAACTTATCGGCTCGCCTCCGGGATATGTAGGCTTTGACGAGGGCGGTCAATTGACCGAAAAAATTCGCCGCAAGCCGTACAGCGTAGTTCTTTTTGATGAAATTGAAAAGGCTCATCCCGATGTTTTCAACATTCTTCTTCAAATTCTTGAAGACGGTGTTTTGACAGACTCGCAGGGCAGAAAAGTTTCGTTCAAAAATGCTATTATCATTATGACATCAAATGTCGGCGCAAGCAAAATCACCGATCCTCAAAGGTCGCTTGGATTTGGCGAAAAGGGCGACGAGCACAAGACGATTGAAGAGCTTGTAACTGCCGACCTCAAAAAGACATTTAAGCCCGAATTTCTCAACAGGCTTGACGGAATCATCGTATTCAATCAGCTTGAAAAGACAGACATTGAGGAAATTGCAAGGAGAATGCTCAAGACTCTTACAAAGAGAGTTAAGGACATGGACATTGACATTTCCTTTACCGACAGCGCAGTTTCGGCACTTGCCGACGAGGGATTTGACAAGGTTTACGGTGCAAGACCGCTCAGACGCGCAATTCAATCAAAGATTGAGGACACATTGAGCGAGCTTATACTCGAAAGCAAAGTTAAAGCCGGCGACAAATGCGAGGTCGACTTTGCAAACGATGAATTTGTATTTTCGGCAAACGGCAATGTTATCGGCGAGGAAAAAGCCGACATCAAGGCTGACACAAAATCCGACAGTGAGTCTGCAGAAGATGCAGACAAAGCCGAACAAGTTGACGGCGAACAAACCGAAGACTAAGTAAAACAACGACGCTCGGAGCTTTTACGCCCCGAGCGCCTTTTGTTTTTATTCAATTAGCAACCGCAACCGCAGTCGTTGCAGCCGCAGCCGCCGAAGCCTCCACAGCCGCCGCAAAGAATAAGGATAATGATAAGGATAATAATCCAAGAGCCACATCCGTTATTACAGTTATTGCAACCCATAAACGAACCTCCCTTCCCTTTTCTAACTCATACTATGAAAAGAAGGTTTGTTGTGTTACAACAAAGTCAGATGCAAACATCTTTGTTTCAGACTATTCCGCCGTTTACGCCGAGAATTTGACCCGTAACATACGGATTTTCGGCAAAAAAGAGGACAGCCGATGCGATTTCCTCGGGAGTGCCGAGGCGACCGAGCGGAACCTGCTCGGCAAGTTCATTTTTATCAAAGCACTCGTTCATACGGGTGTCGATAATTCCGGGAGCAACGCAATTGACGGTTATACCCGACGGCGCAAGCTCCTGCGACAGTGCCTTTGTAAGCCCGATGACCGCTGATTTTGTCATGGAATACAGCGTTTCGCACGATGCGCCGCACTGCCCCCACATTGACGAAACATTTATGATTGCGCCGCTGTGATTTTTTATCATAGAAAGCACGGCATATTTTGAGCAAAAATAAACGGCGCGCTCGTTAACTGAGGTTGTGGTTTCATAATCCTCGGGTGTAACATCGTTTATCATTTTGATAAGCGAAACTCCTGCGTTATTGACAAGAACATCGACAGAGCCGACCGTATCAAAAAGATTTTTAATATCGTCAAGATTTTTTAAATCGCATTTGACGACGGTGGCACAATCAATATCTGGCACGGATTTGTTATATGTGATATAAACATCATAGCCTTTTTGGCTGAACAAAAGTGCACACGCCCTGCCTATTCCTGTGGCACCGCCTGTGATAAGAGCTTTTTTCATACAATTGATTCCTTTATTAATACAATACTGCGGAGATTATCCGCCAAAATACAATCATAGTCGAACGTACAGTTAAATATTAACACTAATTATTGAAATTTTCAATCAATTAGTATATAATTATCAAACAATAATTTAAAGTTGGTGACAAAATGGATAAAGAATTTTACACTATTTCTGTTTATGTAGACAAGGACGAAAACTTAATCGGTATCCCTTGCGGTGAAAGCGACAAATACGGCATTGCCGATATTGACACGGTTATGCTGCTTAAAGCACCATACACTGACAAGGCACTTGAAAACTATATTAACAAGGTGCTCGACGCCTGCTACACAAAAAAGCACAATGACAAAGAGCCAAAATCGACAATTGAGAGATACACCGGCAAAGACAGCTTTATTGAAGCAACAAAAGAATACACAATGATTTCAATAGTCAAGACAAAGGCGGCTTATTCGCTGATGCCTGCTTTTCACGATCCCGAAAAGGGCCCGATTGTAATTGACGAGGACGAAAGAATTGTTCCGATTAAATACAACGACGGCGAGCTTAGCGAGCATATCAGAGATTATATAAATGTATATCTCAAGGGCGACCCGTTCTATAAAGAGCGTGCCGAACTTGAAGCAGAAAAAGAATCAAAAAACAACTGAGGTAAGCAATATGCATCTTTTAAAAATAGACAAAGAAAACTACATCGGCCAGGCTGACCCCTTTATACTCAAGGCAAACGGAAGATACTACATATACACAACCGGACACGACGGCATTTACGCCTATCAATCGGACAATCTTTTTGACGGATGGGAGTTTTACGGCAAGGTAATGACGGTTGAAGGACTTGACAGCTTTTGGGCGCCGAGCGTTATTGAGCTTGACGGTAAATTTTATATGTATAACTCAATTGAAATATACGATGACGAGCCTGACAAGGGAGGTCACCGCGGCGCAATGCATGTGTCTGAGGCTGACAATCCGCTCGGTCCGTTTACAAACACAAAACAGCTTTTACATCCGTTTTCGATTGATTCGCATGTTGTTAAAAACGAATCGGGACTTTACATTTTCTATTCGGCAAACAGATTTGAGGGCGAAAAAATCGGCACATGTATTTATGTTGACAAGCTGACAGACCCATATCATGCCGAGGGCAACCCGGTGCTTGTTGTTGAGCCGACTCTCGACGAGGATATTTACAGACGCGACAGATATAAAAAGGGTCAGCATTGGTACACAATAGAGGGCGCTTTCTATTTTAAAGAGGGCGATTGGCAATATGTAATGTATTCGGGCAACTGTTTTGAGCAACCGACATATTATATCGGCTATGCAAGAGCAAAGACAGACGAAACAGATTTGAGAAAAATCAAGTTTGAAAAATATCCCGACGCGTCGACATACTCACCCGTTATTGCGGCAAACGATTTTGAAGAGGGCACCGGTCACCACTCAATGATTAAGGAGGACGGTCAATGGTATGCAATATACCACGCAAGAGATTATGACGACGGCTTGGGCGCAAGCGCATTTGACGCGAGAAACGCAAGAATTTGCAAGCTCAATGTTAACGACGGAATAATCACCGCCGAAAGATACAAGGACCATATATAAAACGAAATCAATATAATCAAAAAACACCTCAAGCACGGTGAATTCCGCTTGAGGTGTTTTGTTATGCGATAAAATCAGTCTAAGACCTGATAATACGGCGAAAATTTATTCATTTTTTCTTCAAACTTGTCCTTCGGCTGTTCCTTAGGAACTTCGATGGGATAATTGCCTGTAAAGCAACCGTCGCAAAAGCCGACATTTGCACCCTCGGCGATTTTGTGAGTAGCCTCAACCGAAAGATAAGCAAGAGAATCGACGCCGATTTCCTTTGCGATTTCGTCAACAGAATTGAATTTGCAGGCAATGAGATTTTCCTGACTGTCAACATCGGTGCCGAAATAGCAAGGATGCTTGAACGGAGGTGAGGAAACACGCATATGCACCTCGGTTGCGCCTGCTTCGCGCAAAAGCTTTACAATTCGCGCACAGGTTGTGCCGCGGACGATTGAGTCATCAATCATAATAACTCTTTTGCCCTTGATATTTTCTTTAATAACATTAAGTTTGATGCGAACGGCATCCTCACGCTGATTCTGTGAGGGCTGAATAAAGCTTCTGCCGATATATTTATTTTTCAAAAAGCCAATGCCGTACGGTATTCCGCTTTCATTCGCATAGCCGAGCGCCGCATCAAGTCCGCTGTCGGGAACGCCGACAACTATATCCGCATCAACCGGACTTTCCTGCGCAAGAAACGCACCGGCACGCATTCTTGCATGCTCAACAGACGCTTTGTCAATAACAGAATCGGGGCGCGCAAAATATATGTATTCAAAAACGCAGAGATTGCCTTTAAGCTTGCAATTTGATTTGTTTGAATGAACACCGTTCATATCAATTGTGACAATTTCACCGGGGAGAACATCACGCACAAAATGAGCGCCGATTGTGTCAAGCGCGCAGGATTCACTGCTGACGCACCATGCGCCGTCATCAGTTTTGCCGATGCAAAGAGGACGAAAGCCATTAGGGTCGCGAAACGCGATAAGCTTTGTGGCTGTCATAACAACGCAGGAATATGCGCCCTTAAGGCTGTGCATTGATTTTTCAATCGCCTCCTCGGTGCTTTTGCTGTAAAGGCGGTTTGAAACGATTGTGTAAGCGATTGATTCCGTATCGGAAGTGCCGTGGAAAATACCGCCGTTAAGCTCAAATGTTTTGCGTATATCGGCAGCATTGACAAGATTGCCGTTGTGAGCAATTGCAAGATTGCCCTTAATATGACGGATAACAAGCGGTTGAATATTGTTTGCATTTTTGCCGCCGGTTGTGGAATAACGGACATGACCGATTGCCATATTGCCGAGTCCGAGCCTGTCGAGTTTTTCCTTTGGAAAAACATCGGGAACAAGTCCGTCGCCCTTATGGTGAGTGAACACACCGTCATCATTAACGGCTATGCCGCAAGACTCCTGACCCCTGTGCTGAAGCGCATAGAGTGCAAGATATGTTGAACGGGCAACATAAGTGGTTTTGTTTTCAAAAATTCCAAAGACGCCGCATTCTTCGTGAAGATTATTAAACATAAAATCCTATCTCCTATAAAAAATCATAAAAATATTATATCACAGTGGTTTAAAATATCAATAAAAACAAACAAAAAAGGCGCAAAAGCGCCTTTTTTCTTATTAATTTGGTGTATAAAGATTTGCGTATGGACGCGATGTTGCCGGAACAAGTTTTTTGAACGGCTTGCTCATAACATAATCAAAATCGACGCCGAAATATTTGCAATATTTTCTGACATAGGATTTAAGCTCTTTAACATCATCATCGTCAAGATTTGTAACCTTGATATTGTCGGAAAGATTTTCCTTCGGGAACAAGCCTCTGACAAAAATTTTGCCGCCGTGCATACCGGACGCGCAGTGAGTGCCGAAAAGTTTTTCGCCGCGCTTGAGATTAAGACCGAGCAAAACAATTGTTCCGCCTGCCATATATTCGCCGAGGAACGAGCCGGCGTTTTCGCCGATAACGAGAACGGGGCGCATCTGCCTGAATTCTTTCATATGAATACCGCCGCGGCAGGCAACATTATCCTTAATATAGATTTGACCGTCGCGCATACCATAGCCCATAGCATCGCCGCTGTGGCCGTGGACAACGATTTCGCCGCCGCCCATTGTATTGCCGACTGCGTCCTGACAACTGCCGTAAACAACAACCCTGCCGCCGTTTAAATAGCAAGCCATATCATTTCCCGGAGTACCGTAAACTTCAACGGTTTTGCCCTCATCGAGAGCGCAGCCGATATAACGCTGACCGTTTACATTCTTAACAGTTACCTTATTTTTCTTTGAGAGTTCCTTTTTGATTTCGTCATTGACCTGCTCGTATCTTCTGAGTCCTGCTTCTATCATACTCTAACCCCCTCTTTTGAACCGGTAAGTTTTGTTGTGCGTATATCCTTGTCAAACATAAACAGCGACGGTGTATCCAAGATATCGTTTTTGATTGTTGACAAATCAATTTTGTTTGAAATAAGGCTTGTATAAATACCGGCATTGGTGCTTGAATTAATCAAAACAAAACCGACAAGCCTGTTGCCCTCGAGAACAAGGCGTTTATATTCGTCACCCTGCTGCTTAATCATATCGCTGTATTGTTCTCCTTGCGCATTGATAAGACCGCAGGTGCAAATTCTCAAGCCGTAAAAATCAATTGCGTTTACGGAATATGTGCCGCCGAGAGTGAGGTCGCCGCCTGCCATCTGTGAGCCGGCTACCCTGCCCTGCGCAACTGCGTTCGGCCAAAGAGCAATAATCTTTTTACTGCCGTCGAGCATATCGACCGAAACGGTGCAGTCACCTGCGGCATAAATATCGGGAGAGCTTGTTTGCATTGTCTGCGTATCGGTTATAATGCCGCGATTAACATCAAGGCCTGCTTTTTCGGCAAGCGCGGTTTCGGGGCGAACACCGACTGCGACAACAAGCATATCGCATTTGAGGGTTTTGCCGCTTTTAAGGATAACGGCTGTAATCTCCTTGCCCTTTGATTTTGCACTGACGATTGTATCCTCAAGGTGGAATGTAATTCCGCCCTTTTTCTCAATATATTTTTTAACATTTTTTGACGATTTTGCATCGAGAATCGACGGCAAAATGCGCGGTGCAAACTCAATGACATCAACGCTTTTGCATATTTTTGACAATCCCTCTGCCGCTTTCATACCGATTAAGCCGCCGCCGATGACAACAGCTCTTGTCTGTGAATTTGCGGCATCCTTAACTGCTTTTGTTGACGCCAAATCAAGAAAGGTGTAAGCGTTTGTTTTGCCGGCAACATTTTTCATCTCCGGTACAAACGGCTTTGAGCCTGTCGCAATGCAAAGCTTGTCATAGGGATATTCTTTTCTTCCGGCTCTGACAGTTTTTGCATCGGGGTTAATATTTTTAACCTCGGCGTTTAAAACGATTTTGATATTATTTGTCTTGTAATATGCATTTTTGCGCAAATACATATCGCTTTCCTTAACCTTGCCCTTCAGATAATAGCTGATTGAAGGGCGGCTGTAAGGAAGATATGATTCCTTTGTCAAAACGGTAATATCGCCTGTTTTATCTGTTTTTCTGATTTGCTCGGCTGCAGCGAGTCCTGCTGCGGAGGCACCTATAATAACATATTTTTTCATCTGTCATTACCTCCGACCTCTAAATATACAAGCGCTCTGTTAGGGCAATTTTTAACGCACGCAGGCATATCCTCGCCCTGACACAAATCGCACTTAACAGCAACCTTGCCTGTTTTGATACAACCGATCGGGCAAACGGCAAGACATGTCATACAGCCTATGCACTTATCCTCGTTAACGGAAACAACGCCTGTTTTTTTATCCTTTGTCATTGCGCCGGTGACACAAGCCTTAACGCATGCAGGGTCGTCGCAATGGCGGCAATTGACGGCTACCGAGGCTGTTTTATCGCCGTAAACGGTGACGCGCGACACAGGTGCCGGCTCCTCGAATTTATTAGCCGTAAGAACATCCTTTGATTTTGAATGAGCGGTTTTGCAATAAACCTCGCAAAGGTGGCAGTTTATGCAAAGCTCTTCTCTTGCGAATACTTTTTTCATTGAAACTACCTCCTATTATTCTCCGGCATGCTTGATGCCGAGTATTTCAAGTTCTTTTTCGCTCAAACCGAGACCGCGCAGCATAAGTCTGTTGCCGCGAAGAGAATCGACAGAGTTGATACCCATACCGCCCATAATCTCTTTAATCTCGTGATTCCAAGCGTTGATGAGATTTTCAACTCTTTCGTGAGCGATTTCGGGATTGAGTCGCCTTGTCAAATCGGGGCGTTGTGTTGCAATGCCCCAATTGCATTTGCCTGTGTTGCAGGTTTGGCACATATGGCAGCCCATTGCGATAAGAGCCGCCGATGCGATATAACAAGCGTCTGCGCCGAGCGCAATTGCCTTGACAATATCGGCGGAGCATCGGAACGAACCTGCCGCAACAAGCGAAACGGTTGAGCGAATGCCCTCGTCGCGGAGTCTTTGGTCTGCGGCGGCAATCGCAAGCTCAATCGGAATACCCACATTGTCGCGTATTCTTGTCGGTGCGGCACCGGTGCCGCCTCTGAAACCGTCGATAACAACAATATCGGCACCGGCTCTTGCACAGCCTGAGGCGATAGCGGCAACATTGTGAACAGCCGCAATTTTAACCGAAACCGGTTTTTTGTTATCGGTAGCTTGCTTTAAGCTCCAAATAAGCTGGCGCAAATCCTCGATTGAATAAATATCGTGGTGCGGTGCCGGTGAAATAGCGTCAGAGCCTTCGGGAATCATACGGGCGTTGGATACCTCAACATTAACCTTTTCGCCGGGAAGGTGACCGCCGATGCCGGGCTTTGCACCCTGACCGATTTTGATTTCTATAAAGCGTGAATTGTTTAAATAATCCTTGTGAACGCCGAAACGACCGGACGCAACCTGAACAACGGCATATTTGCCCATATCGTGCAAATCCTTATGCAAGCCGCCCTCGCCTGTGTTGAACAGCGTTCCAAGGTCCTTTGCAGCCCACGCGAGCGATTTTTGCGCATTGAGGCTGATTGAGCCGAATGACATTGCCGAGAACATAATAGGTGTTTCAAGAACTACCTGCGGCGGCATTATCGTTGTTGATTTTCCTTTTTTCTCTACGGTGAGCTTTTCGGGCTTTCTGCCCAAAATCGTGCGGATTTCCATAGGCTCACGCAAAGGGTCGATTGACGGATTTGTAACCTGTGATGCATTAAGCAAAATTTTGTCCCAATAAATCGGGAACGGCTTTGGGTTGCCCATTGCGGACAAAAGCGTTGAGCCGGTGTTTGCCTGGCGGCAGATTTCCTGCTGATACTGCGGAGTCCAGTTTGCGTTATCTCTGTAATCGCAAACATATTTTTCAATACGCAATGCGCCTGTCGGGCAAAGGTCAACGCACCTGTGGCATGCAACACAGTTTGCCGAATTTGTAAGGACTGTTTTTCCGTCCTCGGCAAAATAGTGGCACTCGTTTGAGCACTGACGAACACAACAGCCGCAGTTTATACAAAGTTCTTTATCGCGGATTACGGTGAATCTGCGCGGAATATAATTAATCGGCATATTATTTGTCCTCCTTTTCATCTATTTCAAGGGGAACATAAACAGGCTCGGCGCCGCTGACCGACCAAACCTTTTCGGGGTCGGGGCAGATAATTCTGATTGCCGACTCCTCCGAAGCAAAATATGCTCTGTCGCCCTTTGTGGCAGCGGTAAGTGAACGGAGTTTAAGTCTGTCATTAATCGCGAGCAATCCTTTGTTTGAGCCTAAAATAACAGAGAAAGGACCGTTTACGAGCGCGCCGCTGTAAACAGTGCGAAGATTTGTGAAGTATTCTCTTTTTTCATCGTCCATTCTGTCAATCTCATCCCATTCGGGAGCAGTGAGAACATCAGCCGCCACATCCATAGGCAAATTGTGATGGCGAAGAAGATGGTCGAAAAGGTATGTAATAACCTCGGTATCGGTTTGCATGGTGCATTTATATCCGAACTGCTCGATATATCTTCTGTTTGTATCATAAGACGAAATTTCGCCGTTGTGAACGATTGACCAATCGAGAATGTTGAACGGATGCGCACCGCCCCACCAGCCGGGGGTGTTTGTCGGGAATCTGCCGTGAGCGGTCCACAAATAGGCATCGTATTGGTCGAGCATATAGAACTCGCCGACATCCTCGGGATAGCCGACAGCCTTGAAACAGCCCATATTTTTTCCTGAAGAGAAAATATAGGAGCCGTCAAATTGGTCGTTTACCTTTGTGACGCACTGAACAACATATTCAAGCTCATCCATTCTTGCGTTTTGCATACGCACCCTGTTCGGCTTGCCGAAATAGCGCCAAATATCGGGTCCGTTTTCGATAGACTCGATTTTTTTGGTCGGTATGCGCTCTGCCACATCGACATTGAAATGCTTGAACAAATACTCCTCACAATGGGCGCGTGCGTCATTGCTGTCGTAAAAGACATGAAAAGCATAGTCATCGGCGTGCTCCGGATAAATACCGTAAGCCGCAAAGCCGCCGCCGAGTCCGTTTGAACGGTCATGCATCAATGCGATGGACTTAATGATTTCCGAGCCGTTGATTGGGTTGCCTTTTTTGTCAATAATCGCGGCAATCGCACAACCGGACGGAATTCTAATCTGTCCTTCTTTAAGCATATTATCTACTCCTTACATCCGCAGATGCCAAATGCATCTGCTTTTAATACTAACAAAAAACCTTAATTTAGTATAATAAAGCAATCATACAACAATGCTTGGTATTATTCAATACATTAAATATAATTTTGTAGAATATGAAAAAATGCACCGTTAAATCAAATATTTTTATATAAAAAATAACAACACTTTCGGTGAGTAGCAACTCACTGTTTATGCGGCTTTCGGCGATTTTAAAATATGCAAAAAACAGTGATTTCATAAAAACTTAACATAAATTTTGCTTTGGCTGAACCGTTTTTTAATGATGCGAAATTATATTTTTTTCGATGAATCAAAAAAACAATCAACAAAATCAGAAAGCAATTGAAGAAACATCAAAACAATTGACAAAAAACGAGGTAATCAATATGGAACAAATGAAAAAGAGGTTTTTGAAATTCGCCGAAAAGCACGCTGAAATTTGGAAATTCATCAAATTCTCATTCACGGGTGCAAGCACATCGATTTTGGAGATGGCGGTGTTTGCATTTTTGCAATATGTGATATTCAAATCGCTCAACCAAACGCCTGTAACCGACAACGCCGTTTTGGCATTTTTGGGAATAGAATACAAAGGATATTTGTATTCTTACGCAATATCGGCTATAATCGGATATGCCGCAGCCTACGTAATGAACAGAAAGCTCACCTTCAAAGCAGACGCAAACCCTGTGCTTTCGACAATTATCTATGCGATAATGGTTGCGTGCACAATCGCATTCAACACTTGGTTTGGCGCATTCTTGGGCACATGGATTAAAAATAACGGTTGGGACAGCGTATTTATCGAAATGGTAACAAAGCTTGTTGTAATGACGGTACCGACACTTTGGACATATCCTATGAACAGATTTGTTATCCACAGAAAGAAAAAAACGCAAAACGAGCAGACGGAGGCAGTTAATGACGCAATTTTGCAGCAAGCATCCTGAATTATGGAAATTCATAAAATTCAACATTACGGTAATAGTGACATCGGCACTTGATATAATAAGTTATTTAATATTTTTATACATTGTATTTGCAAAATATAACACAACACCGCTTCAGGGAAACAGTGTTTTGGCATTTTTGGGCATCAAATACAAAGGATATTTGTTTGCATATTTAATATCGACAACACTCGGATATGTTGCGGCATATTTGATGAACAGAAAAATCACCTTTCACTCCGACATTAACCCTGTTTACAGCTCGGTAATGTATATTTTGCTTGCGGTATTCAACATAATCGTAAGTTCGTGGATAGGCGGAATTTTCGGTTCATACATCAAGGCAAAAAACTTAACAAGTCCTATAGTTGAAATAATATCGAAATTTATTATAATTAACATCCCGACGATATGGACATATCCGGCAGAAAGGTTTGTGATTCAAATAAAAAAGAAAGTAAAACGCACATCGATGATGATTGCGACAGATCTTGACGGCACGCTGCTTGCAAGCGACACGAATGTGAGCGGTGCAAATTTAAACGCGATAAAGGCGTTGAGTGAGAGTGGCGTTGAAACAGCGATTTTAACAGGCAGAACATTTTATGAAATTCCGCCGCAGTTGAGAAATTGCGGATACATAAAATATTTTGTATATTCAAACGGCGCAGGAATCAACGAAAAAATCAAGGGAATTGTCGACTACACTCCCCTGCCAAAATCACAATCAAAAGAAATTTTTGATGTTTTAAACAAATATGAAACATTCGTTGAACTGTATTCAAACGGCTTTCCGTTTGTTGATGCGGAAAAATTCGGCGATGAAAAATTTGAGTATTACAAAATTGACAGTGGATTTATACCCGAAATGCACAAAAGTCGCAGACCTATTAAAAATTTAGCATCGCTTTTGACGGATGACAACTATAAAATAGAAATGTTTGATGTGTTTTTCAGAAATCAAGCCGAGCGTGAGAAATGCAAAGCCGAGCTTTTGGAAAAATACGGCGATATTGAAATCACAACTTCGATGGACAACAACCTTGAGATTATGAAAAAAGGCGTCAACAAAGGCACTGGGCTTTTGAACTTGAGTAAAATTTCAAAAATCGAGCTTGAAAACATAATTGTTTTGGGCGACAGTGAAAACGATTTGACGGCGTTTAAAGCCGCAAAGCGCAAATATGCTGTATCTAACGCATGTGAAAAAATCAAATTGCTTGCTGACAAAGTGATTTGCTCAAACGATGAGCACATTATGGAATATATGAAGAAGGAATTGGTTTGAAATATGAGCAGTGCAATACATTTTTTAAACACGGGCAACTCGGACTGCATCATTCTTGAAAGCGACGGACACTTTGCAATGATTGACGCCGCGGAAGACAACGATTACCCTGCCGAGAAGCCGAATTTGAATCTGCGCGGATATGAAAAAGCGGTTTTAAAATATCTGCTTGACAATTGCAAAAACGAATACGGCGTTGTTGTGCTTGATTTTGTGCTTGCAACTCACTGTCATTCGGACCATATCGGCGGATTTGACACGGTTATCAATAATCCGCAAGTTATAGTCAAAAAAGCGTATTTAAAGCCGTATCACGAGGAAAATATTTTCTTTTACGAGAGAAAATATTGGGACAACAAAGAGGTTTACGAACAGATGAAAAATGCCCTTGATGCAAAGAGCGTTAAAATTGTTGAAAGCTTTGACAACCTGCGCGAAAAGCTCGGCGAATTTAACATAAGATTTTTGAACGGCGAATACAAAAAGCCGATTTTCAAATTCGGCGAGAATGTGAACAGCGTTGTCACACTTGTTGAAAAGGACGGCAAAAAGGCTGTTTTGGCAGGCGATATGAACTATAAAAACGGCGGCGAGCGAAAAATCGCGAAAGAAATCGGCAAGGTTGATTTGCTCAAAGTGGGTCACCACGGATATTTCGGCTCAACAAGTTTCAAACTTGCAAAAACGCTTTCGCCCGACTACGCGATAGTTTGCAATTGGGAGAGAAAAATGTATCCCGATGTTAAATTTAAGCTGAAAAGCATAGCAAAATCAAAAACACTCTGCACCGCCGATTCAAACGGAATAAAAGCGATTTTTGACGGTGACAAAATAGAAATAGAAACGAATATAATGTGAAAAAGCTCCGAGAACAAAATCTCGGAGCTTTTTCAGTTAGGAGTAAATTAAAATATGCTTTAATTATTAAATATCGTCTTCGCCCTGCAATGCATCGTATCCTCTTTCGCCGGTACGAACTTTAACAACATCGTCAACATCGTAAACAAATATTTTACCGTCGCCGATATTGCCTGTGTAAAGCACCTTGCGGGCAGCTGAAATAACGGTTTCAACCGGAACAGCCGAAACAACCATTTCGAGTTTCATTTTCGGGTTGAGATTCATTTCTTCAATCTCAACGCCGCGGTATTTTCTGATATGTCCTTTTTGAACTCCGCAACCCATAACATTTGTGACTGTCATACCGGTTACGCCGATTGAGTTCATAGATTCTTTGATTTCCTCAAACTTTGCAGGGTTGAAAATCATTACAACCTTTGTGAGCGGAGCATCTGTCGATGTGGTATAGGTTTCAACAGGGACAGACTTTTCAACGGGTGCCATAGGCTCAACAGGGATTTTTGCCTCAGGTGCAGCGGCAACAACCGATGCAGAAGTTGCATAGTTTACCGCCGGCATAAAGTCTGCATAAGCAGACGGGAGGTTGTGCTCAGTAGCATCAAGACCTTTGAGTTCTTCATCGGCTGAAACACGCAAGCCGACCGTTTTTTTAATGATGATAAATGTGATTGTGATTGTAACTGCTGTCCAAGCGGCAATTGTTACAAAGCCGAGAGCCTGAACACCGAGAAGGTGAAATCCGCCGCCGTAGAAAAGACCTTTTTCAACGCCGTCGGCACCTGTTGAAAACAAGCCGACCGCAAATGTGCCCCAAATGCCGTTTGCCATATGAACGCCTACGGCACCGACGGGATCATCGACATGCACTTTTTTATCGAGAAATTCGACAACAACTACAACGAGAATACCCGAAACAGCACCGATGATGATTGAGCCGAGAGCGTCAACGCAATCACACGGAGCGGTTATGCCGACAAGTCCGGCAAGTGAGGCATTGAGCGACATTGAAACATCGGGAGCACCGTCTTTAATCCAAGTGAAAATCATGGCAACGCAGGTTGCAACAGCCGGCGAAAGCGTTGTTGTGAGGAATATTGACGCAAGAGTGTCGGAATCCTTTGCAGCTGCGCCATTGAAACCGTACCAGCCAAACCAAAGAATGAAAACACCGAGTGCGCCGAGTGTCAGGGAGTGACCGGGGATAGCTTTTGCTTTAAGTTTGCCGGTCTTTTTGTCTTTAGCATATTTGCCGATTCTCGGACCGAGGAATGCGGCACCAATAAGAGCCGAAATACCGCCGACCATATGAATAACTGTTGAACCGGCATAATCATGAAAGCCGAGATTTGCAAGCCAGCCGTTTGAGTTCCAAACCCAACCTGCTTCAATAGGATAAATAACGGCTGAAATAACACCGGAATAAATACAATACGAAATAAACTTTGTACGCTCTGCCATAGCTCCTGAAACGATTGTGGCTGCTGTTGCACAGAACACAAGGTTAAACACAAAACTTGACCAATTTGCGCTGTTGCCTGCATAATCGGTGAGCAATCCGAGAGTCGGCAAGCCGCAAAATCCGCCGAGCACCTCCTCGCCCATCATCAAGCCGAAGCCGAGGACAACAAACACTACCGCGCCGATACAAAAGTCCATAAGGTTTTTCATTATAATATTTCCGGCATTTTTTGCTCTTGTAAAGCCTGTTTCAACCATTGCAAAGCCGCATTGCATAAAGAATACAAGCGCCGCGCCGATTAAAAACCAAACGCCGAAAACATTTTCTGTCACCGCATTTAAAATATTTTGGGTCATTATAATCTCCTCCTGTTCCCCTATTGTTTGTTATAGACAGAAAAATAAAAGCGACGTGTGAAAGGGCAATAATACCTTTTCGCACGCCGTTGTGCTTTCATTAATCGGCGTTTCGATTACTCAAAAGCGCCGATATAATATTAATGGCTTTCGCCATAAGAGAGGGTGTATTGACGGTGCCGCAGGAAAAGCAAAGCATATACTTCGCTTAACCAATACGGCTGCAAAAAGCAGCCGCAAGCAACCTGTCGAACTGCCGCAGACATAAAGCCGCAAGCCCGCGGGCAGCCCTATAGCTTGTTAAATCGCCTAATCCAAAGGATTAGTAATTAATCATATATCTGTCGATTTCCCACTGTGAAACTGCTGTCTTGTAGGAATCCCACTCTGCCTTTTTACCGCTGATGTAGTTGTTGAATACATGGTCGCCAAGCGTTTCTTTGATGAACGGGTCAGCCTCAGCAGCATTGATAGCTTCTTCAAGTGAGCCGGGAAGACATTCGATACCTTCGTTTGCAAGATCCTCGTCAGAAAGCTTAAATACATTCTTGTCGTATGACGGAGCAGGCTTCAAGCCTTTTTTGATACCGTCAAGACCTGCTGCAAGGCAAAGAGCCATTTCGAGATACGGGTTGCAGGTCGGGTCAGGACAACGAAGTTCAACTCTTGTACCCTTACCGCGTGATGCAGGGATACGAACGAGGCAAGATCTGTTTGATGTTGACCAAACAAGATATGACGGAGCCTCATAACCGGGAACAAGTCTTTTATACGAGTTAACTGTCGGGTTTGAAACTACTGCAAGACCTTTTACATGAGCCATGATACCTGCGATAAAGTTGTATGCTGTTTCTGAAAGACCAAGCTCACCGTTAGGATCGTCAAATACATTTTTGCCTGTTTTAATATCATAAAGCGACATATTTGTGTGCATGCCCGAGCCGTTGATGCCCTCAACCGGCTTCGGCATAAATGTTGCGTGAAGTCCGTGCTTTGTTGCATATGTTTTAACGACATGCTTAAATGTCATTACACGGTCAGCTGACGTCATAACATCGCCGAACTGGAAGTCGATTTCGTGCTGACCCTCGGCAACCTCATGGTGAGAAGCCTCAATTGTGTAGCCCATTTCTTCAAGAGCAAGGCAAATATCGCGACGGCAGTTTTCGCCGTGGTCGATTGGGTTAAGGTCGAAATAGCCTGCCTCGTCGCCTGTTGTAAGGGTCGGGGTGCCGTCCTCATTAAGTTTAAAGAGGAAGAATTCGCATTCGGGACCTACATTGAAGCCATAACCCATTTCTGCTGCCTCGTCGATAACCTTTTGAAGAACATTTCTCGGGTCGCCCTCAAACGGTGTAACATTATCTGATTTATAAACGGAACAGATAAGACGGGCAGTCTGTGCGTTCAAATGCTTTCTCCAAGGGAAGATTGCCCATGTATCAAAATCGGGATGAAGATACATATCCGATTCATCAATTCTTACAAAACCGTCGATTGATGAGCCGTCGAACATGCAATCGTTGTTAAGAGCCTTTTCAAGCTGTGAATATGTGATAGCAACATTCTTCATAATACCGAAAAGATCTGTGAACTGAAGACGGATAAATTCAACTCCGTTTTCCTTTGCTTCCTTAAGGATAGCTTCCTTTGTGTACTTACTCATTAGCAAATACTCCTCTCTTAAATTATTGATTGATAAAAAAACAAGGCGCTCCGAATAAAATCGGAACGCCTTTGTTCTAACTACAATGCCATTATATCCGCACAGAGGGCTGTTGTCAACAATATATTTCAATTTTGGTGAATATAAAATTCATCGTTTAGTTTTCCACACCCGTTTTTGTGCAATTTCAACATCGATATTATTCCAAATCGAGGAATTCGTCGCTGACAGCACTTTGGGCAATACTTTTAGCCTTATCGGGTGAAAGTGATTTTGAATGCGTTGACGCAATTTGTTTTGTGTAGTCGCAGAGCTTGTAAACGGTAAAGTTGTAGCCCGAGCCTGTATTGTGGAAATAATCAACAACGGGTGCAAGTTTTGCGTTTGTAATACTGATTACGGCGTTATTGCGCTCCACTGTTATTTCAGCCATACCGCCCACAAGCTGATCAAGGTTGACTTGATGGCTGATGAAATTGCCGATTGAATAATAAACAAGCATTTTTTTGCCCGTGTTTTCGTTTGTTACCCACTCGACCGGCTGTAAAACATGAGGGTGAGTGCCGATAACTATATCAACGCCGAGATCGGAGAAAAGCTGAACATATTTCTTTTGAGTTGCATCGGTTTGATGACTGTTTTCCGTGCCCCAATGAGGCAACACAATTATGACATCGGCATTTTTCTTTGCCTGGGCGACATCTTTTTTGACCTTATCCTCCGACAGCACGCTGATAAGATACGATTTACCGCTTGGGATAGAAATTCCGTTTGTGCCGTAAGTGTAGTTGAGCATGGCAAATGTGATGCCGTTTTTGGTTACATATGACACGGTATCGTATTCGTCCTGACTTGAATATGTGCCGATATGCGTAACCTCAGGGTGCTTTTTAAAAAACTCACATTCGCTGACAATGCCCTTTTCGCCGACATCCATAGAATGATTTGTGGCGCAGGTAAAAACATCAAATCCGGCGTTTATCGCCGCCTCGCCGACCTCCCACGGTGTATTGAACATAGGATAGCCGCTGTATGCAGAAACAGTACCGCCGAGCATTGTTTCCTGATTGATAACGGCAATATCGGCAGACTCGATATATGATTTTGTGTTTTCATAAAATCTATCATAATTATATGAGCCGCCGGACTGCTTGCCTGCCGCAATCATTGTGTTGTGAATAAGATTATCGCCGACAGCAACAAGAGTAACCTTGCCGTCGGGCTTATTCTCCTGCGGCTCGTTATTTGTAGACGGTTGTGTCACCGCAGCTTGATTTGAGTCTGTTGTTTGAATGTTGTTGTTTTTATTATTCATATTGCCGGTGATGGCGAAAACGACAACTACGACAACGGCAATTAAAACCGGAACTATTACCGAAAAATGTTTTTTTGATGATTTTTTTGAAGATTTTTTCTTTTTGCTCATAGATATACACTCCATTCACAGTGATTATATCATTGAGTGCATGCAAAATCAATCACAAATTTGTCACATCGCATTGACAAAATCGCCGGTTATAGAATACTCCACCCACTCGGCGATATTTTCGGCATGGTCGCCGATGCGCTCAAAGTATTTTGAAACCATGAGCAAATCAACCAAAAGCTCGGCATCGGTATCGTCCTTGGATATAATCGAAATAATCTCTTTTTTAACCTTATCAAAAAGAGCATCTACCTCGTCATCCTTGGCATAGACAAGCCTTGCCGTTTCCAAATCGGACTTTGCAAAAGATAAAACAGCCATATCAAGCATTTGAATAACGCACTCGCTCATTTGTTTTAAATGGAGTTTGTGACTGATACTGCAACGGCTGATATATCCCGAAAGTTCTGCAATATCGGAGCACTGATCGCCGATTCTTTCAAGGTCGGAAACAGCCTTGAGAGCAACCGTGATTGTTCGCAAATCGCTTGCAACCGGCTGCTCGCAAATAATGAGGTTTGTGCAAAGCTTTTCTATCTCGCCCTCGGAATTATCAATATCCCGGTCTATATTGTGAACAAGCGCCAGATATTTTTTGCTCTCGTCATTATTTTCGGCAAACAGAGCATTGACCGAATTTTCAATTGCAAAGCGGCAGAAATTGCACATTTCCGCCATAAGTGAATTTAATTTTTCAAGCTTGTGATTGTATCTTTCTCGCATTATCCGAACCTACCTGTTATATAATCCTCTGTACGCTTATCCGACGGTGAGGTAAAGATTTTTTCGGTATCACCAAACTCAATCACCTCTCCGAGGAGAAAAAACGCCGTTTTGTCTGAAATTCTTGCAGCCTGCTGCATTGAGTGAGTAACTATAATTATTGTATATTCCTTTTTAAGTTCAAGCACAAGGTCCTCGATTTTTGAGGTTGAAATCGGGTCGAGAGCCGAGGTCGGCTCATCCATAAGTATTACCTCGGGATTGACGGCAAGGGCACGCGCAATACAAAGTCTTTGCTGTTGACCGCCTGAGAGCGCAAGCGCGCTTTTTTTGAGCTTATCCGAAACCTCATCCCACAAAGCCGCCTGTTTAAGTGATTTTTCAACGATTTCATCAAGTTCCTTTTTCCTGTGAACACCGTGTGTTCGCGGACCGAATGCAACATTATCATAAATGCTCATCGGGAAAGGATTCGGTTTTTGAAAAACCATACCGACCTTTTTGCGCAAATCGTTTGTATCGACATCCTTATAAATATCAACGCCGTCATAAAGAATTTGACCGTTTATTTTACAGCCCTCGACCAAATCATTCATACGGTTGAGTGTTTTCAAAACGGTTGATTTACCGCAACCCGACGGACCGATAAAGGCTGTTATTTTGTTTTCGGGGATTGTGAGGCTGATACCTTTAACAGCCTTAAAATCGCCGTAATATAATTCTAAATTTTTAATATCGAAATTTCCCATATATTTACCTTATTTGGATATTTTCTTTGCTATCGCGCTTGAAAGCGCATTAATTATGAGCACAACGACAAGCAAAACCACAGCGGTTGCATATGCTTGGTCGGTATGCAGACCCTCGTTTAGGAGGCAATAAAGATGCACCGACAGCGTACGCGATGACGAGGTGAGTTTTGTTGCGGCGTCGGGTACTGTACCTGCCGTATAGATGAGTGCCGCCGTTTCGCCGACAATTCTGCCTATTGCAAGAATTATGCCTGAAAGTATGCCCGGTACTGCCGACGGCAAAACAATCTTGAATATAGTGCGAAGTTTGCCTGCGCCGAGTCCGAACGAGCCTTCTCTGTATGAATTATCGACAGCCATTAGCGACTCTTCGGTTGTTCTGATGATAACAGGCAAAACCATTATGGCAAGCGTTATGACACCGGCTATCATTGAGTATCCCCATGAACGTGCAATAACAAACGCAAGAAAGCCGAACAAGCCATAAACTATTGACGGAATGCCCGAAAGCGTTTCGTTTGTAACGCGAATCAGCTTGACGAATTTTGAGCCTTTTTTGGCGTACTCAACAAGATATATTGCCGAAAACACGCCGACGGGAACGGCAATGAGAAGAGTCAAAAATGTTAGATAAAGCGTATTGATTATCGACGGCAGCATTGAAAGATTTTTTGAATTGTATTTGAGCGAAAACAGCTCGGGCGTGATATTCGGAACACCCTTTATAAGAATGTAGCCGATGATAAACAATATCACGGCGACGGTGAGAGCGGCGCTCAACATTATTAAGATATAGGCAACAAGCGATTTCGGGCGGCGCAAATATTCTTTAAATTTATTCATAAGCTATCAATCCTCCCCTTTTCTTGAAACAAGCGAAAAGCAAACATTGATAATGAGGATAAACACAAAAAGCACAACCGCCGTTGCAATAAGCGCCTCGCGGTGAAGCCCTGCGGCATAGCCCATTTCAAGCACGATATTACCCGTGAGCGTTCTGACGCCCGATGTGATTGAATCGGGCAAAACCGCCTGATTTCCCGCAATCATAACAACAGCCATCGTTTCGCCGATTGCTCTGCCTACGCCAAGAATAATGCCGCTCATTATACCCGATTTTGCGGCAGGAATAACAGTTTTGAAAATGCAGTGTTCCTTTGTTGCGCCGAGCGCAAGCGAGCCTTCAAAATAGCTTGAGGGCACTGCACGGAGCGCCGCCTCGGAAGTATTGATAATAGTAGGCAAAATCATAATGCCGAGCAAAATCGACGCAGTTAATATTCCCTTGCCGCTTGAATAATAGTTTGTGAGCCTTTGCACAAGCGGAACAATCACAACAAGGCAAAAGAAACCGTAAACTATTGACGGAACAGAGGCGAGCAAATTAATCATCGGCTTGATGATGCGATAAAGCCTTTTCGGACAGTAGCACGCCATAAACACCGCCGTTAAAACTCCGATTGGAACACCGACAATAATTGCACCTGCGGTGACATAAATGCTTGCGACAATCATCGGGAATATGCCGAAAAGTTCCTGTTTCGGTTTCCACACCGTGCCGAATATAAAGTTTTTAAAGCCAATTTCCTTAATCGCCGGTACACCGTTTACAAATATGAAACGACAAATCATTATAACCGCAAGAACGGATATACATGCGCACAGCAGAAACACTGCGCGCATTGCATTTTCTTTAAATTTTTTCATTATTTGATTGCATCCCAAGTTGTTGTGTTGCCGAGGAAAATATCCTTAACCTGCTCACTTGTAATATTATCAAGTTTATTTTCCTTGTTCACGATAACTGCGATACCGTCGAGAGCGATTTTTTGTGATTTTAGTTTTGCGGCTTCGTTATTCTTAAGTTCTCTTGATGACATTGCGATATTTACTGCGCCCTGCATTGCCGATTCGATACCTGCCGACGAGCCGCTTTCCTGAATTTCGATTTTCATACCGGGATTGAGTTTTTTATACTCGTCTGCAAGAACATTCATAACCGGTGCAACCGATGTTGAGCCTGCAAGAGTAACCGTACCACTCATTTTTGAGGCTGTGTATGACTCTGTTGCGTCAATGCCGATATAGCCCTCTTTAGTGATGATTGCCTCGCCCTCTTTGCTTGTTATGAACTTAATAAAATCCTGAGCCTCTTTTGAGAGTGAGCCGTCGATATAAGCGATGTTAAACGGTCTTTGGAGCTTATAGGTGCCGTTTTTGATTGTTTCGACCGATGCCTCGGCGCCGTCAAGTTTAAGAGCCTTTACGCTGTCGGAAAGTGAGCCGAGTGAAACATAGCCGATTGCGTTTTTATTGCCCTGAACGGTTGACATCATAACAGAGGTTGAGTTTGTGATTTCCGCGCTTTGTGTGGTTGCGTCGTTGCCGTTATCGTCCGTAATGCACATAAGCTCGGTGAAGGCATCTCTTGTGCCGGAGCCTTCCTCACGCGAAATGACTGTAATCGCTCCCTTTTGAGCGGAATTGCTTGTGTTTGAATCTGACTTTTTCGATGAGCAGCCTGCGAAAATTCCCACTGCGACTGCGATTACACAGATAACTGAAATTACTGATACTATTGCTTTCTTTTTCATTTTTCTTTTCCTTTCGTATTAAAAAGTCTGTGTGTACTCCTTTTGAGTACAGCTAAATAATAGCAGTGTATTATTAAATCAAAAGCAAAATCGGGTAAAACATCGGAAAAAACGAGGTTAATATTGATTTACTGCATTTTAACCGACATTTTACAAACAAAAAAAACCGTGAAAAGATTGATACATTTCAATCTTTCCACAGTTTTAATGCTTTTATTATAAAATTTAATCGTCATCGTCGCTTGAAAGTTTAAGCACAGCGAGGAATGCCTCCTGCGGCACCTCAACGGAGCCGAACTGGCGCATACGCTTTTTGCCCTCTTTTTGCTTTTCAAGAAGTTTTTTCTTACGGGTGACATCGCCGCCGTAGCATTTTGCGAGGACATCCTTGCGAAGTGCCTTAACTGTTTCGCGCGCAATAACCTTGCCTCCGATTGCAACCTGAATCGGAATTTCAAACAAATGGCGCGGTATATATTTTTTAAGTTGTTCGGCAATTCGTCTTGCACGCTGATAAGCCTTGTCCTTATGAATGATAAACGAAAGTGCGTCAATAATATCGCCGTTGAGCATTACATCAACCTTTACAAGGTCAGACTTTCTGTAATCTTTCATTTCGTAATCAAACGAGGCATAGCCGCGTGTGCGCGATTTGAGAGCGTCGAAGAAATCATAAATGATTTCGTTGAGCGGCAATTCATAATGAATATCGACTCTGTCGGGAGTGATATAGTTCATATTTTTGAAAATTCCGCGTTTATCTTGGCACATATCCATAACGGTGCCTACAAAATCGGACGGAACATAAATATGAGCATCGGCGAACGGCTCCTCGCAATAGTCAATATAAGCCGGGTCCGGATAGTTTGTAGGATTGTCAATCTCAACCATTGTGCCGTCGGTAAGGTGAATTTTATAAACAACGCTCGGAACGGTTGCGATAAGGTCGAGATTATACTCACGGTCGAGCCTTTCCTGAATAATTTCGAGGTGCAAAAGTCCCAAAAAGCCGCATCTGAAGCCAAAGCCGAGTGCACCCGAAGTTTCAGGCTCATATGAAAGCGAGGCATCGTTGAGTTGGAGTTTTTCGAGTGCGTCGCGGAGTGCCTCATAGTCTGCGCCGTCTGCCGGATAAAGTCCGCAATAAACCATTGGGTTTACCTTGCGATAGCCGGGAAGTGCCTCCGTCGCCGGATTTTCGGCAGTTGTGACGGTATCGCCGACATGAGCATCACCTACTGTTTTAATTGAGGCGGTAATGTATCCAACCTCGCCTGCTGTCAACTTCTTTGCAGGCTCCATTGAGGTTGCGCGCATATAGCCGACCTCAACAACAGTGAACTCAGCGCCGGTTGACATAATACGCATTGTATCGCCGGCTTTGATTTTGCCCTCTTTGATTCTGACATAAACGATAACGCCGCGGTAAGAATCATAAACAGAGTCGAAAATAAGCGCCTGCAACGGCTTGTTGTCATCACCCTGCGGTGCGGACACGCCGTTTACGATATACTCCAAAACCTCTTCGACATTTTCGCCGGTTTTGGCACTGATTCGCGGAGCGTCCATACAAGGAATACCGACAATCTCCTCAACCTCCTCGGCTACTCTGTCCGGGTCGGCAGCAGGAAGGTCGATTTTATTAATAACGGGGAGAATGTCAAGGTCGTGATCAAGCGCAAGATATGTGTTTGCAAGCGTTTGAGCCTCAACGCCCTGCGACGCGTCAACAATGAGGATTGCACCCTCGCAAGCGGCGAGAGAACGCGAAACCTCGTAGTTAAAATCGACATGACCCGGTGTGTCAATGAGATTGAACTCATACATTTCGCCGTTTTTTGCCTTGTAGTCAAGCTTAACGGCGTGCGCCTTGATGGTGATGCCGCGC
>DPVM01000005.1:0-148912 GCA_003526845.1 Oscillospiraceae bacterium | reverse complement strand
GGTGATGCCGCGCTCGCGCTCAAGCTCCATATCATCAAGGATTTGAGCCTGCATATCACGCTTTGCAACAGAGCTTGTAAGCTCCAAAAGTCTGTCGGCAAGCGTTGATTTGCCGTGGTCGATATGTGCAATTATAGAAAAGTTTCTGATGTGGTCCTTATTAACTGACAAAATTATTTTTCCTCAATATCTTTATTTTTAATTTGCTTAATCTGTTTTGCCTCGTCGGCGATTTTTTTTGCGCCGTGGATGCCCTTGTCGAAAAATCGTTTTATATAGTAATACAAAAACAGATATTTTTTTGAATTAAGTTCGGGATAAATTGCTTTAAGGCGTGACGGCGAAATAAAAATACGCTTTAAAATATATTTAAAGAGATTTCCCCTGCCGTTGTCCTGAGTAAAGCGGTGATAAATTTCCTCGATATTTCGCGTTGAATTGTCGCTGTCGAGACTGCCGAAAACGCCGTCGGACAAAATTTTGCAAATAAGCTCCTCTTGATTTTCGTTAAGCTCGGAATCAAACAAATCAAGCGAAAGATGCCTGATTGTGCTTTCAAAATCGGTGAGTTTCATTTCTTCGATTTTTTGATTGATGAAATCGAAATCAAGAGAACATTTTTTCAAAATCAAATAGGTATCAATCAAAAATCTGACGCCAAAGCCGCCTATCATATAATGCTTATACATATGCGCAATGTTGTGCAAATACAAATCACTGTTGGACATTTTTAAGCAACAGGGCTTATCGTCGGATACCGTTGCCCTGTCCCAAACAAAACCGAAATCGGGACAAAATCCGTATGAATCCTTAAAAAGTCGGTTGTGAAACTCGAATGTGTAATACGGCTTTTTATGGAAATCGTCGGAATTTCCGCTTTCAAACGGCTTTGGATAGTCGAGCGAGTCCATAATTTCAAAGACATCGCCGCGTTTGGCGACATCGTAAAGAATATCGACATCGCTCATCTGACGCATAAGCTGTTTTGGATACAAGTTGCGAATAACCGAGCCTTTGAGCAGCATATATTTTACGCCGTGCTCGTTAAGGAGCTTTTCAACAGTTGAAAGCTCGTTGTTCATCGCAATTATGCGCACCATTTCGCTTTTTGTGAAATTGTCAAATTTTTGTGCCAAATCGCGCGGCAGATATTCTGTCGGCAACGCAGTTGTGACAAGCGAAAAAATCTCGTTTTTCTTTGAGAGAGCAAAAAATTCGTCCCAATCGAGTGCTTCGCTCGGCGGGTCTATTTTTTGCTGTTTAACGGCGCTGCGAATGACATATAAGAGATAGCGCGATTCATTAGTCAAATTTTTCATTAAAACCGTTCCTGCTGAATTAATTCTCAATAAAGCCGTAGCTTTGCATTTTTTCCAAAATCTCTTTTACATCGGCTCTGATAACATCCTCGGGAGCATCGTATTTTTCGCACATGGCCTTTACGATGCTGTCCTCCGTTTGCTCGGATTGAAGAAGTTGAAAAATATAGTTTGCGGTTTTATTATTATTAATCAAGCCGTGAAATTTATCGGAAAGCGAGCCGGTTGCGATTGCAAAATCCTGACCGTCAATATTTCCGAGAACTATTTCTTTTTTTAATTTCATAAAATCAATCCTTAAATTCAGTTAAATTTATCCAAAATCTGTCTTGCGACATAAATGCCGCTTGCCGACGCATGAGAAAGCGAGTGTGTAACACCCGAGCCGTCGCCGATGACAAACAATCCCTTGTGATTTGTTTCAAGGTTGTTGTCAATGTCGACCTGCATAT
The DNA here is from genome assembly GCA_003526845.1 of Oscillospiraceae bacterium. Lineage (GTDB taxonomy): Bacteria > Bacillota > Clostridia > Oscillospirales > Acutalibacteraceae > Eubacterium_R. The sequence continues at coordinate 147,141 of DPVM01000005.1, read as the reverse complement.
TATAGAATTTTACCTCGACGCCGTAGAGAAGCGTGTCGGGATTTGCCGTACCGGGTGCGATTTTATCAAGCGCATAAATCATCTCGATAATTCCGTCAAGAATACGCTTTGGAAGAACGAGCGACAAATCGCCGGGTGTTGCGGCAAGAGTAGGCTCAACAAGACCCTCCTCAATACGCTTCGGATTACTTCTTCTGCCCGAAACAAGGTCACCGAAACGCTGAACGATTACGCCGCCGCCAAGCATATTTGAAAGCCTTGCGATGCTTTCGCCGTAGCCGTTTGAATCCTTAAACGGCTCAGAAAAATGCTTTGAAACGAGAAGAGCAAAGTTTGTGTTTTCAGTTTGCTTTGCAGGGTCTTCGTAGCTATGACCGTTAACGGTGACAATGCCGTTTGTGTTTTCATTAACAACACTGCCCTTTGGATTCATACAGAATGTGCGCACCTGATCCTCATAATTCTTTGTTCTGTAAACGATTTTGCTTTCATAAAGTTCGTCGGTGAGGTGGCTGAAAATAACTGCCGGAAGTTCAACACGAACGCCGATGTCGACTCTGTTTGAAAGTGTGCCGATGCCGAGTTTTTCACAAACGCCCTGCATCCACTTGCTGCCGCTTCTGCCGACAGAAACTATACAATCCTTACAAGTAAACGAGCCTTTGGAGCAGTCAGCCTGATAATATCCGTCGAGCGACTCGATATTGTCGATATGTGTATTGAAACGCCAATCAACCTTGTCCTTAAGCTCGTCATAAATATTCTGCAAAACAACATAGTTAATATCCGTGCCGAGATGGCGAACAGACGCCTCTAAAAGATTAAGCTGATTTTGCATGCAAAGCTTTTTAAATTTAGAGCCTGATGTTGAATAGAGCTTGCACTCCTCACCGCCGTGAGAAACATTGATTTCGTCAACATATTTCATAAGCTCCATTGCTTTTTTCTTGCCGATATACTCATAAAGAGTTCCGCCGAAATCGTTTGTGATATTATATTTACCGTCGGAAAAAGCACCGGCACCGCCGAAGCCGCTCATAATAGCGCAGGTTTTGCACTTGATGCAGGACTTAACTTTGTCGCCGTCAATCGGGCATTTGCGCTTTGAAAGCTCAAAGCCTGCCTCAAAAACGCCGATTTTGATATTCGGATTTTTTGTAGCCATTTCGTAGGCGGAGAAAATACCGCCCGGTCCTGCTCCGATAATAATTACATCATAATCTGTTTTAGTCATCCTTTTAACCTCTCATTATTTAATTACTTCCATTGAAATGAGGGGAAGCTGGCTCATATTTTTTTATTTATTTTAAGCGCACAACTCGGCAAGTCGTACATATTTTGATGAACAAAATAGTTGTATGACCTGCATATGCCGGCACATTATTTGAAATGTTTTCAATATTAAACTCAAAGTTTGATTTTTGATGCATATCTTTAACAATATGATTATTGTCTTCTTTAATACACATAAAATATATCATCAAACCGCTGGTATCATAATCAATATTACTTACGGTCTTTTGTCATCAACACAACGCACTCAATATGGGTCGAGTTAATAAGGTTAATGTCATCAGTTGACGGAAACATATCAACTCTCCCTGTTGTCGGGAACATATCTGCCCTTTTTCTCTCCTTGTATATCACAACGGTCAATACTTTCGTAGTATTGTTATTTCTTGAAAATATTGTTTCTATGATATTCTAAATACTTTTTATTTTTACTTGATAAACTGATTTTCATATTCTTATCTACATTCATGAAAATAGCATCAACCTGTCCCAACTCTTCTGAAATCATAATACTACCATTCTCATCAAAAGAAATATATCCGGAATCGAATAATGCGTCATGGTTAGGGCATAATAAAAATCCGTTATCCGCATCAAGCTTTTCATCATTTGCACTATCTGCCCAAGGTTTAATATGACTAGCAATCAAAAATTTAGGATCACTAACTTTGCATAAACAGCAGCAATCATATTTGTTCAACAAGCGTTCTCTAAATACGCTTTGATTAACTCGTGCTTTTATGAAAGTCTCTCTTTCTTTTCCGAGTATCTGCAGTTTATCTGCATCAGCTTCAATATCTGAGATAATAGATTCATCAGTGTTTACATCGATCCTTTCTTCAATCAAAGCATAATGCTCCTCACTGATTTTATGTGCTGTTCTAAATTGATTAATAAAAGCCTTGCATTCTTCATGAGTTATGTATGGGGACGAATAATTAATCTTATCTATTCGGACATCTACTGTCAGTTTGTTATTACAATAGTCTTGCGGTGAGTTTTCTAAAATGTAAGGTGCTTTCACGATTGTCCCCACCGCATAAATACCACTCTCATAGTTTTTATTTTGTGAACCAACATGGAGCAGCATAGTATCTCCGATATCCATAGATGATGTAGCCAAAAAGGGTTCAACATGACCTATGTTTTTTACTTTCTCAAACATATTCCACTGATTCACATTTACTGGTTCAAAATAATACATACTCATGTCTTCTATCCTACATATCCAATCTTTGATACTCCTATAACGCCCCTTCTAAGGAAAGTAATCTCCAGGTTGTCTGGTTCAAAAGTATCAAAAATAAAAGTCTCCATTTCAAATGTATCTGGGTTGAATCCTTCAACTTCAAAAGTCTCATAGTCGAAAGTTTCAATCCCCATCTGTTTTATGATATCATCCGGCGGTGTGTAATCCTGCTCAACAAGGCCAAGCAATGTAAATCCCGTATCAACGCAGAAAGATAATGTCTTCTTATAACCATAGTCGTATGTAAACGAACCTACTACAGAACCTACAAAACTTCCTATTAAATATCCCAGGACAGGAATTTCGATGAAAGTCTGAGACACACCTCCGCCTATCAATGCACAAGCAGAAATGAATGTATCTTTTACAATTTCATTGGCAAGTTCTGTTCTTGTCTTCTTACCGAGAGCAACAGCAAAAGAACCTTTGATTACATTCATTGCCAGTACTACAACTGCACCAACAACAGAAGGGTCAACATTCTTCATGGAATCACCAAGTAATCCACTCTTACAACAATAAGTAGTCTCCATAGTAAACCAAGTATATTATAACACTTATCAACTTTCATTTCAATATTTCATTATATTTCATTATATTTCGTTATATTTTATTATATTTGATACATACTTTTTCTGAAATTATGGTCATTATATGAACATTCCTGTTCTGTTTGAAAAGGAGTCAATCAACACAAAGGATGCCAAAGGCGAGGTTCTTATCACCATCATGGCTTCTCTGGCTCAACAGGAATCGAAGTCCTTAAGTCAGAATGTCAAGATGGGCTTACAATATCGCTACAAGCAAGGCAAGGTACAAATCAACCACAATCGCTTCCTTGGCTACACAAAAGATTCGGACGGCAACCTTATCATCGATCCAAAACAGGCAGAAATCGTAAAGCGCATTTATCGAGAATATTTAGAAGGACTCAGCATGGATAAGATTGCCGCTGGGCTGGAACGTGACGGTATCCTTACCAGTGCAGGAGGGAAAAAGTGGCACACTAGCATCATCAACAAGATCCTGCGCAACGAGAAATACATCGGCGATGCCCTGCTCCAGAAAACCTACACAACAGACTTTCTGAACAAAGCCGGAGTCAAGAACAACGGTCTCGTCCCGCAATACTATGCAGAAGGTAACCACGAAGCCATTATTCCGAAAGACATTTACTTACAGGTTCAAGAAGAACTGGTCCGCAGACGAGTAGTGAAAACCAGTGCCAACGACAAGAAACGAAGTTACAGCTGCAACCACTGCTTCTCACAAATTGTCATCTGCGGAGAATGCGGCGAAATGTTCCGAAGCCTCCACTGGAACAATCGTGGAGTTAAATCTATCGTCTGGCGCTGCATCAGCAGGCTGGAATCTACCGGATTGGAATGCCACACCAGAACTATCAACGAACTGATCCTTCAGAATGCTGTCGTCAAGGCAATCAACCGGATGCTTGGAGACAAAAGCAGCTATCAAGCACAGCCTACGGAAATTTTCTCCGTAAGTTGTGCCTTGTTTTTAGTTATATATTACTTGCTCGTTCACAATTTCCGTTGCTCGATTGCGAATGTTGTTCATCTTTTGCACCCATAACATTTGGTTATCCGATTTCAATTTTCCGTAACATTTTCTTTTTTGGCAATGTCTTTTACTAACCGAGAAAAAAGATTTTGAGCCTGTTCTTCGATGTCGGCAAGATATGAATTGAGCTTACCGCTTGTCAGCAAATTGTAGCAACGAACTTTATGGTTTTGTTTCAAATATCGTTTGTGCCTCATTACCCATACACCGATATTCGTTTCTTTTTCTTCTGCCGTTAACGAAAGATTAGGCAACAAATAGTCGCCGACCTGCGTATAAGTACCACCGCTATTTTCAAAAATTATTTTCATATTAAAACCTCCTTGTATTTGGTAACACCATTTTACAAGGAGGTCTTTACTTTGTCGAATATGCGGATTAATCCGCAGTCCAACGGGATTCAAAATTATCTTTATCCATACTTAATCCATCATTTAAGCTTTCAAGAATTTGTTTGCCATTCGGCATCATTTTGAGTGTTGTTAAATAATTGCGGATTGCACCTCTTATGTCTTTTAAAGAAGCTTTTGATTTAATCCAGTTTTGAGGAACGAACATCTTACCGTTATCCATTGCCTCTGCCGATGCGTTTTCCATCGCCATATTTAAACAATTGCCTGCCATATCTATAACGGTATCTAATAGATTTTCAGAGGCAAGTTTTTTCAAAGCAACAGAAGGCGACGGAACAGAATCGTTCATCTTGTTAATCTCACATAAAATAACAGAAATTGAATAAAGATGGTGATATGGAGCATAAGCTTTCATTGCTAAAAGCGTTTCATTTAACCCCATTGGGTTATCTTTATTCCACTTTTTATAAAGTTCTTTAAACATCACATTTAAAGCTTGAACATTTTCTGGAGAGTAATCTCTGTGAAACAGTTGGTCAAAATACTTGTCGAATATTTTTGTTTCACTATATGAGATTGTAGGTCTTTGTGAATGCCAAGCAATAAGTTGTTTTCCTAAATCTGTCAAATTAACAATATGAGAAGTATTATACTTGACCGAATCCTCTTTTTCGCCACGTTTAGTAACAAAGTATCCGTCAGTATAGAATTGTTCGTAAGCTTTTTTCAACGCAAGAACTGATTTATCATTGCTACGAAGATCCCTTGCTTTAACAGCACTTTGGCTGTTAGTCGAAGTGCTGATATTATCCGCTCTATCCGAATCGCTAATTTCATAAAATCTAAACATTACATAAGCATCATCAGCTTTTTTCGCCGATTCACTGCAGCTAAACATTGTGTTAAGCGACTGACAACCGTTTACTACATTCAGCTCTTTCACCGATAATATATTATCGTGAATTGTCATTTGTGAACAGATTGCCGTTATACCGTTATGTAAGAAGAAAAAGTCACTCGCATTCTTTTTTATGGTTTGAGCAATGCCTTTATTCACTTTATTGCTTGTACCTAATGATTGACGAACATTTTTACGAAACAAGCTTCCGTCTTTAATTCCCGGAATTTTAATACACTCTTTAAGCGGTAAAGCAACTATAACAGCTTTCGTATCTCCGATAGTAAGTTCCATATATTTTCCGTCTTCAAGCACAAATTCGTGATTAATATATGGTCTGTTTTTATTTAATGCTTCGTCATATTTAAATTTTAGAGTATCATTATCAATTACATTGAGATTAGCTTGCAGCACTTCACTCTCAGCAAGTTCTCTTTGAAAAGCAGAGAGGTCTGCTTTTGCCGACTCTGTAAGTCCTGATGTAGTAATAAGCTCAAAACAAATTTCGTAATCATCTTCAATAGCATTTGCCATTTCATTAATTTTAACTTGCAGTTTTTGATTTGCTCCATCCTGCAGATGAATTAAATCCTTTACTTGAATTCAAGAAGAAAGTACTTCTCGTAAAGGTGCAGAATCTACAGAATCGCCGCTATAAAACTTGCCCTGAATTATGTAAATAGTTGACGATTGATTATCTATATATACGGCATCAATTTGCTTATCGCCTGCCCCGTCGGTAATGCAATCTTTTGTTTCGTATGTATCAAGGTTATGTATGTTGCGAAGATACCAAGCAACAAATCTCTGTCCGTCATTTGGATAATTTTGTTGGTAGTATTCTTGGGATATTTCTGACAGGATTTTATTATACATCGTAATCGCCTCCAAAATTATATCATCTTGAAATGCCTTAAAGCATTCATAATAGCTTCTTCTTTATTTTTCGTACACTGTGGCTGTTTGGTATTTTCGGATTTCGGCTTATTGTAATTCCCTCGCTCAATAATTCCACACTTAGTTTTTACTTGTGCTATGTTGAGCGATGAAACTTTTAAACCAAATCTCTCAAATATGTAATCTTTAATTTCCTCATAGGTTGCCTTTGCTTCGGACGATATTAAATCCAACTCGTCCTTATCAACTGTAATGTCAATATATGTATCTGGATTTTTTCTAACCAACTGCACAACCGTCTCAACATGCTTTGTGTGGGGGAACATATCGACAGGAACCGCTTTGCGCACCTTATATCCGCCCGAGACGAAAAACCGAAGATCTCTCGCGAGCGTTTCGGGGTTGCATGAAACATAAACCACTTTTTTAGGCGAAAGCGTAAGCACAGACTTAATAAAATTTCTGTCAGAGCCTGCTCGCGGCGGGTCCATAATCACGACATCCGCCTTTTCGCCGCCGGCAGCCATATCAACCATAAAGCGACCTGCGTCGGCATTGAAAAATGTTATATTATCGGCTTTGTTAAGCCGTGCGTTTGTTTTGGCATCCCTTACGGCATCGGAATTAAGCTCGACACCGATTACTCTTTTTGCGTTTTTTGAGGCGATTAAGCCGATTGTACCCGTGCCGCAATATGCGTCAATCACGGTTTCGTTGCCGCCGAGACCCATAAAATCGACGGCGGTATTATACAAAATTTCCGTTTGCTGCGGATTTATTTGATAAAACGATGCAGGCGAAATTTTAAAGGTGCAACCACAAAGGTTGTCATATATATAACCTCTGCCGTAAAGAGTGATAAACTCCTTGCCGAGAACGAGAGTTGTGAACTTGTTGTTTACACTTTGGACAACGGTTGTGATTTCGGGATGAATTTCAAGGAGTCTTTTGATAAAATCGCGTTTTTTGGGAAATTCCTTTGTGCCGGTAACCATAACAACCATAATTTCGTTTGTATAATAGCCGACTCTGACGAGGACATGGCGCAAAAAACCTTTAAGCGTTTTTTCGTTGAACACGCCGAGTTTAAACTCTTTCAAAAGGTGACGGATTGTTACGATTATTCTGTCAGCCTGCTTATTTTCGATTAAACAATTATCGACCTTGACTATTCTGTGAGTTGAGGACTGATAAACGCCCGAAACAATATTTGAATTGATTTTGCCGAACGCCGCCTGAACCTTGTGGCGGTAATGATACGGCTCGCTCATTCCTATTATATCATCTACCCTGCAATATTTGCCAATCAGCTTGACAACGGTTGCCTGCTTAAACCTTAGCTGGCGTTGATAATCCATGTTTTGGAGCTGACAGCCGCCGCATTTTTTATACAGCGTACAGCCATTGCCGATTGCCTTTTTGGGTTTCGTTCCGTTCAATTTGATACTTAACCTTTCTTTGTCAATAAGCACACACATTCTACATGAGGGGTGCGCGGAAACATATCAACAGGTGTGATTTGATTTGCTTTATACCCGTATTCGTCAAGAATTGCCAAATCGCGGGCAAGCGTTGCGCTGTCGCACGAAACATAAACTATCTTTTCGGGCGACATTGAATTTATAACGCCGAGAAGTTCCTTTTGACAGCCCTTTCGCGGTGGGTCGAGAACGATAACATTGGGCTTAATATGCCTGCGCTTCAGCTCGTCTGCGGCAAAATAAGCGTCACCGCAAAGGAATTCGGCATTTTCGATATTATTGATTTTTGCGTTAATTTTGGCATTTTCAATAGCCTGTGGGACTATTTCGACTCCGATAATTTGCTTTGCCTTATCAGCCATTGTGATGCCGATTGTACCGACGCCGCAGTACAAATCAAGCACCGTTTCACTGCCGTTGAGCGAGGCGTACTCCGCCGCCTTGGAATAAAGTTTTTCGCATTGGGCGCGGTTGACTTGATAAAACGAATTCGGCGATATAACAAATTTTTTGCCGAGCAGTTCGTCAGTAATGGTATCACTGCCCCAAACTGTTTTTGTTTTTTCGCCCAAAATCACATTTGAATTTTTCTTGTTGACATTGACGCAAATGCTCTTAACGCCGCGAACAGCTTTTAACTGCTCGACAAGATAATCCGAATCGGGCAAGGAGTCGGCATTGATTACGGCGCAAGCCATAATTTCACCTGTGGCGCACGCCTCACGCAAATAAATATGGCGCAAAATGCCCCTGCCGCTGTTTTCGTTATACGAGGTAACACCGCTGTGCTCAACCCATTTTGCAAAGGCGTCAAGGCAAGGCTTAAAATTCTTGCTTTGCAATTTGCAATCGTCGCACGATATTATGCGATGGCTTTTGTAGGCATAAAAGCCGGCAAAAAGCTCGCCGTCGCAAATTGAAACGGGATACTGCGCCTTGTTTCTGTAATTATAAACTGTATCGGCGGCTGTTACATCGGTAATTTCGGTTTGAATATGACCAATACGCTCAATAGCATCGACAACGCGGGAACGCTTGTATTTTAGCTCCTCGTCATATGTCATATTGCGGAATGAGCATCCGCCGCACTTGTCCGACACCGGGCAATCGCTTTTAATCCTGCTCGGTGAGGCGGTTATAATATCCTTGATTATGCCGATTGCATATTTTTTTGATGTTTTGATGATATGCGCAACGATAATATCGCCGGGAACGGCACCGCGAACAAAAACGGCAATGCCGTTGTAATGGCCGACCGCCGAGCCCTCGGAAGTTACGGATTCGATATTCAATTTTATATCGTCGTTCTTTTTAATATCCATGGCTACACTCGTTATACACATAAAAATACAGTATAATAATATCATATATTATAATTAAATACAAGCATAAAAAAAGGGCCGAAGCGACACACTTCGGCTCTTTATAAACTTTATCAGCCCTTGAGTTCGATTCCGTTTGCCTTAAGCTCGGCAACGATGGAATCCGAAACGCCCTGCACTTCTTCTCTTGTGAGAGTTTTTTCAGGGTCGGCAAATGTTATGCGGGTTGTAATTGATTTTGAGTTTTCGTCCTCATAAACATCGGTAACCTCAACATTTTTGATAAGCTTGCACTTTGCATTTTCTATAGCCTTTGCAATCGGCGCAAATTTATCCGAAACAAACGAAAGGTCAATATCAATTGATGGGAACTTTGACGGCTCCTCATACTGAATCGACGCATTTTTGATTGCGGCAAATGCTTCAACATCAATTTCGGCATATACGATTGACGCTTTCTTGTCGATTTTCTTTGAAACGACAGGATGAGCAATACCTATTTCGCCGATTTCTACACCGTCGCAATAAACGGTGTTGAGATTTCTCGGATGCTGATAAGAATGTTCTGCCTCTTTCTTTGCGAAGGTGAGCTTTTTATGCTTAAAATCGTCTGCCATAACTTCGAGAATATCTCTCAAATCAAAATAGAGCGTCGGCATTGGGCGCGATCTTGAATAAAGCGTAATTGCAAGCTTTTTCTTTTCAACGCAAAGGTTGTTGTCATCAACGCCCTCAACAACTCTGCCGATTTCAAAAATACCGAAATCCGGTGCAAACGATGTATTTTGCTTAACCTGGCAAAGCTGGGTAGGAATGATTGATTTACGGATAGTTTCGATATTCGGATTTGTTGCGTTTGAAAGTTTGATTTCGCCCTCAACATCAATACCGAGAGCCTTAAGCTCGTCATAATAAGCCCAAACATACGAATGAAGTTCGTGAAGTGAATATCTCTTAACTAAGAGGTCCTTAATCTTGTCCTCAACTGTTTTTTCAACTGTCGGACGAACAGGATAGAGCGGACTTCTTGTTGTGTGAATATCAAAGTTGTCATAGCCGTAAATACGGGTGATTTCTTCGATAATATCGGCTTTTATTGTGACATCCTTTGTTGCACGCCATGACGGAACAGAAACATCAAAATTATCGTTATCAACGGTTGCGGCAAAGCCGAGCGAATTGAGTGTATTGATAATTGTTTCGTTCGGGATTTCAATGCCTGTGTATTTATCTACAAACGCCTTGTCGAATTTAAGTTCTACCTTGTCGTAATGAAAAGCATATTCGTCTGTAAGAGCCGAAACAACCTTTGACTCGGGGTCAATGCTTTGAAGAAGATTGATAAATCTTGCAATTGCAACGGTTGTCATCTCCGGGTCAAGGCACTTTTCATAGCGCATTGAAGCGTCTGTTCTGTGAGAAAGACGAACGGTTGATTTACGGATTGAAGCAGCGTCAAATGTTGCCGATTCAAGGGTGAGTGTTGTTGTATCGTCAACAATTTCGCTGTCGAGTCCGCCCATAATACCTGCGATTGCAACGGGAGTGTTGTCATTGCAAATCATAAGGGTATTTTCGTCGATATTTCTGTCTACGCCGTCAAGCGTTTGGAATGTAAACGGCTTGTCAAAGCGTTTGATTCTGATTTTTTCAACCTTTCTGCTGTCGAATGCGTGCATGGGCTGACCCATTTCAAGCATAAGGTAGTTTGTTAGGTCTGCAAGGAAGTTGATTGCTCTCATTCCGCAATAGAAAAGGCGGATACGCATATTGACAGGAGAAACGGTTTTTGTGATATTTTCAACCTGCATACATGAATATCTTTGACAAAGCGGGTCCTCAATCTTCATATCAACCTTTGGAAGTGAATTGTACTGCTCAAGGTCAACAGTCGGAAGCGGCTTAAGCTCTCTGCCCGAAAGAGCGGCAAACTCTCTTGCGATGCCGTAATGTCCCCACAAATCGGGGCGGTTTGTAAGCGATTTATTATCTACCTCAAAAATAATATCGTCAACGGCATAAGCCTCCTTAATATCGGTGCCGTTTGGAAGATCGTCGGTGATTTCCATAATGCCGCTGTTATCGTCCGAAATGCCGATTTCTTTTTCACTGCAACACATACCGTTTGAGGTATAGCCTGCGAGTTTTCTCGGAGCGATTTCAATCTCGCCGATCTTTGCGCCGATTTTTGCAAAGGCTGTTTTCAAGCCGACCCTTACATTTGGAGCGCCGCAAACAACATCAACAAGCTCATCTGCGCCGATGTCAACCTTCAAGAGGTGAAGTTTTTTGGAATCGGGATGATTTTCAACAGATTTGATTTCTGCGACAACAACACCCGAAAGGTCTGCACCCTTGAAGAAAATTTCGTTTTCAACCTCTGCGGTAGAGAGTGAAAACTGATTGATTAATTTAACTAAATCAAGACCCGACAAATCAACGAAGTCCTGAATCCAATTCATAGATAAAAACATTTATTTCACTCTCCTTTCTTACTCGTCATCGGTGAACTGACTCATTGCCTTGAGGCTGCCGCCGTTCAAATCACGAATATCTTTAATGCCGTATTTCATCATAACAAGTCTTGTAAGACCCAAGCCGAATGCAAAACCTGTGTATTTTTCGGGGTCGATTCCGCCCATTTTAAGGACCTCGGGGTGAATCATACCGCACGGGCAAAGCTCGAGCCAACCGCTGTGCTTACAGCTCGGACAACCCTCGCCGCCGCAGATAAGACAGCTTATATCAAGCTCAAATCCCGGCTCAACGAATGGGAAAAAGCCCGGGCGAAGTCTAACCTTAATGTCCTTTTGGAACACCTCAGAAAGCATCGTTTTCATAAAGTAAATGAGGTTTGAAATAGAAATATCCTTGTCAACCATCATACCCTCCATTTGGAAGAAAGTATTTTCGTGACAAGCATCGGTAGCCTCGTTTCTGAAGCATCTGCCGGGGAAAATAGCTTTAATCGGGATTCCCTGCTCTTCAAGCGGCTTTTTGTATTTTCTCAAAATAGCGTTTTGAGCGGCAGAAGTTTGTGATTTGAGAAGCTGACCGTTTTCAAGATAATAAGTATCCTGCATATCACGCGCCGGGTGGTTTTTGGGAACATTAACCGCCTCAAAGCACTCATAGTCTGTAACTACCTCTGCATAATCCTCAACGGTAAAGCCCATTGATTCAAAAATCTGCTCGCACTGACGCTGAACAAGAGTAATCGGATGATATGAGCCTCTGGAGAGATTTGCCGGCATTGAAAGGTCAAACTCCGGCATAAGTGCGATTTCCTTTTCGATTTCTTTTTGCTTAAGCTCTGCTGTTTTTTGAGAAATTCTTTCTGCAACTGTGCCCTTAAGCTCGTTGATTTTTTGACCGAAAGCCTTTTTATCCTCGTTTGACAGCTCGCGCATACCCTTTAAAAGGTCTGTAACCGAGCCTTTTTTACCGAGATATGAAACTCTGATATCTTCAAGCTCGGAAAGGTCCTTGATTGCGGAAAGCTCATTTTCAAATTGAGCCTTCAGCTCTTTGATTTTGTTTTCCATAAGTCCTCCAAAATAGAATTATTAATCGGCAATAATGCAAAAATAAAAACCGCCTCAAAATATGAGGCGGAATAATCCGTGGTACCACTCAAATTGCAATTATAAAAATTGCCGCTCGACTGTCTTAACGCGACACGACGCTTTGCTTAGTTTCTCGCAAAGAGCTCCATGGCTGAAATTCGATAAAACCGCGCTGTGTGCTTGCACCCACCGCACACTCTCTTAAAACGCAAATCCTGTCTACTTACACCATATCAACGCTTATTTCATTATGGGTAAATTATACCCCTATAAAGGTGCAAAGTCAAGTTTTTTAGGGCTTTTAACGCAAATTTGCACAAAAAGTATTGTAATTTGAACAAAAAATGTTATAATGAAGAGGTAATTAAACTTATATTGGATTAATATATTTTAATATAAGGACTAATAATTTCGACCGGTGGTGATTTTACTATGACAGATAAAACTATGACCTTTAAGATTGGCAACGAAAACGATGACATTATGAAGGAAACTTTGACACAGGTTTTCGACGCCCTTCAGGAAAAAGGCTATAACCCTATCAACCAAATAGTAGGATATATTTTGTCTGAGGACCCGACTTATATTACAACTCACAACAACGCGAGAAGCTTAATCCGCAGAATCGACAGAGATGAGCTGCTTGCCGAGATGGTAAAATCATACCTCAGCTAAAACAAATATAAAACAAAGGAGGGTTTTCTTTGCCACAGGAAAACAAAACTGCACAAGAACAGCAAACAAAGAAGCCTGCAAACGACAAGAAGCAAGGCGGCAACAAAAAGCCGACTCAACAAAACAACAAGCCAAAGAAAAGCAACGCAATTCTCGAATACAAGGGCAAGCCGCTTGTTAGGAGCGGAAACACTATTTACTATGGTGATATTAACGATGCATATGTTGTTTGCATAAACATTAAAAACTCAAGCAAACTGAAGGACATCAAACTCGCAGAAGATGTAACAATTCAGCTTCTCTCAACTGATGATTCGCTTTCACCGAAAGACAAAATCATCAAAAAGAGCGAGAAAAAAGGTCTTTTCAACGCACTCGACTTAGGCAGTGCATGGCTTGAAAGACAACTCAAAAAAGGCTAATAATTGATTTGTATAAAAACGAACGGACCAAACGGTCCGTTCGTTTTTCTTTCCAGCAATATTCATATAGTAATAAAAATATAAATCACTTTAATCAGCATCAAAATTGCTTGCCACAAAGACTTTCATATTCATCATAATACAAATTGCCCTTTTCTTTTGCGGAATTTAAATTTATTGTCGTGTATGGGCCATACACATTTTTTCCGTTAATCGTTTTATAAGCTCTGATTTTTGTTTTATTTGGAAATTCCTGTGCATTAAAAAGTATACACTTGTTGCTACAATACTTATCTTTAACAGAAACTTTTTTACTGTCGTAATTATCGTTACTCCATATATTGACTATATCAAATCCCTCAACATTATTTATTTTATCAAAATTAACAAAAACAGCAATTGAGCCACCACCTTCGTAGCCAAGAGCTTCAGTTTCATATTTTGTATTGTCAGATACTTCGTATTTTTCAATATTTACATTATTCAGTGTACCCCAATTTGTCTTTTGACCTGTAAAATCGTTTAATTCATCTTGTGATATAGTTGTTGCTTTATTTATAATATCGCTGTTTATAATTTCGCTTTTGTTGTTATTGATAATATTGTCTATATCGTCAAAATTATCAAAATTTTTGCTTTGCCCTGCGAGATAATATAAATTCAACACCGAATCAGCTTTCTCTATTTGAGATTTATAGAAATTCCCGCCGAGGTCATGCTTTTTAGCTAATTTTTCAGCATTTTTAAAAGTCTTCTCACAAGCCTGTAAATAAAATATTGCAGATAAGCGATATTTCTCGGTTTGATTTGCATTTTGATATTTCAATGATGATTCAAGACTGCTGTAATCATTAAAAAGCATATTTTTAGCATTCAAATCAATCATAATTGAATAATCCGAATCGGAAGCAATATCAAATCCTGCCGCCTTAAAGACCTTTGAAACGATTGATATAGCCGCAGTTGAAGGGATTACTTTTTCAAGAACAATCTTTTTTGCCTTATTTGCGACTTTATCAGCAAGCTCTTGACCGATTTCCGATGTAACACTCTTGACTAAATCTTGACCGTATTTCTTTTGAACACTTTCTATTGCCAAATGTAACGGCACCCCGTTATCTCCGACGGATGAGCGTGACTCAACTTGGTTTATCATATTCTTATTATCTTCACACATTGAGCCGAATTTTAAATAATAATCGGCAACATTGGTTATTGAAGAAATAGTATCAAATACTGCATTCCAATCTCTTGCATCTACCCATAGGAGCGCGTTGCTCATAGATGTATCTTTGACCGGCTCCGAAACATCCTTTATAACAGAAGTAACATCTTTTAGTGTTTTTGAATGGTCATTTACATCCTTATTCAACTTGTAAGCAGTATTAAAACGATTAACCATATCTGCATTTGTAGTTAACGCATCTATCTAATTGCTGTTATTCGTTACACAGCTTTCAATAAAACTTTCGTATTCTTTAAAATCGCCTAACTTTGTAATAAAGTCAAGTTTTGATAATCTGAGTCCATATACAGTTGCACCGAAATAACCTAAAACAGATGATGCCATATATGCAGTTTCACTGCCGCCGTAAATATCATCAATAACATCATTTATACCGTAATTTGCAAGTGACAACTTTGTTGCCATTTTGCTCATTGCATAATCGGCATCCGCAAGTGTATAACCGCTGTTTACAATTCTCATTTTATTGTCTTTAATGGTTAAGCTCGCTTTCAGCAAAGCCATCATTTGTGCAAGCGGTAAAAATTCTTGACTTCCGAACTTATATACATTGTCTAAATTATACTCTTTTTTTGTATTCAAATTCATATATAAAACAGCGGTTTTATTATTCAAATCGAGCTGTACCCTACCGTATCTGCCCGATTTTTCCTGACCTCTTCTCACAAAAGAGGTTGAGCTTGAATCATAATAGTACAATGTATAATCAGTTATAAAATTGATTGAAACAAACAAATTTTCGCCGTCATAATATGCCGCTTCGTTTGACTCCGTAATATCACCGTATTCGTCAATAGATTGCACATCATACGAAATGAATTTTGACTCATTCGCATAAGCCGGAATTGCAGATATTATAAATGCAAGGCACAAAAAAGCGGCTAATATTTTATTAAAAACTTTCATACATATTCTCCCGATTATTCACTCAAAAATGCCTGCATACCTTCGATATATGCATATCCGAACATTGCATTTACAAAATCATCATTAAATTGAACTCTGACATTGTTATCATCATCAACAATAATATCGACAGTTTGGTTTGCGGTTTTTGATTGAGCATTATTAATTAACTCACACAATTTTTTATTCATTTGTTTTGTATCGACTTTTTTGCCGGTAATTTGCTTTTGATATTCTTTTAAATCGTTGCTTATATCGGGTGATGTAACTTGAACATTTACAACATAATATCCATCGCTTACATAATCTGTACTTATGCAATTAAATGACGATTTTTCATCCAACAGATTCAAAAATTCTGGCTGATTTTTATCCTTGCTTGAGTTCCATTCGTCCTGTATGTTTTGCGAAAAATCCATTTGAGCGGCATCATAATTTTCGTCGCTGTTATGACAACCGCAAAGAGCCAGCAATAACAAGGCAATCAAGAATATAATGCCAAATGCGTTCCTTTTATGTTTCAATAAAACCACATCCCCTTAAATAAATTAGATTGTTTATCAACACTAATATAATAAAAAAATACGCACATATTGTCAATAACAAGAATGGAATTGACTCTATTCACAGTTTATTTGCCAAATTTGTTAACAAAAAAAGCTCCCCGATATATCGGGGAGCTTGCATCATTTGATATTTAATTATAAAAGCTCAATGATACACATTTCAGCGCCGTCGCCGCGACGAGGGCCTGTTTTAACAATACGAGTGTAACCACCGTTTTTATCTGAATACTTAGGAGCAATCTCGTCAAAAAGTTTTTTAACAACATCTTCCTTAGTAACAAAAGCGAGAACATATCTCTTTGATGCGAGGTCATCAGTTTTAGCCTTGGTGATCATACGCTCTACCATTGGCTGAACTTCCTTCGCTCTTGTAACGGTTGTTTCAATTTTGCCGTTTTGTAAAAGGTGAGTAACTAATCCTCTGAGCATTGCCCTTCTTTGATCGGTTGGGCGACCCAGTTTTCTGCTACCTGGCATTGAAATTCCCTCCTTATTAGTCTTCGTCCTTGGAAAGTTTAAAACCGAGTGAAGCAATCTTGTTTACTACTTCATCGAGAGATTTACGACCAAGGTTTCTAACTTTCATCATATCTTCTTCGGATTTGCCGATCAAATCCTCAACTGTATTAATACCTGCTCTCTTCAAGCAATTGAATGAACGAACAGAAAGGTCGAGTTCTTCAATAGTCATTTCAAGAACTTTTTCTTTGCCGTCGTCGTCCTTTTCAACCATAATTTCTGCGTTGCCCATTTCTTCTGAAAGGTCAACGAAGAGGTTGAGATGCTCGTTAAGAATTTTAGCAGCAAGAGAAGCTGCCTCATCAGCCGGAATAGTACCGTCTGTCTCGACATCGAGAATGAGCTTGTCAAGGTCGGTTTGTTGTCCTACACGAGTATTTTCAACAGTGTAATTAACCTTGAGGACAGGTGTATAGATAGAGTCGATAGCGATTGTACCGATAGGAAGCTCCATAAGCTGCTTGTTTCTATCGCAAGGAACATATCCTCTACCGTTATCTGCCGTAAGTTCCATATTTACGCTTGCGCCCTCATCGAGGTAAGCGATATGAAGTTCAGGGTTAAGGATTTCAACATCGGCGTCATGCTTAATGTCGCCGGCAGTGATTTCGCCTTCGCCTGATGCTTCGATATATAAAGTTTTCGGATTTTCGTCGTGAATCTTAAGAATGACATTTTTAAGATTTAAAACGATTTCGGTTACATCCTCTTTAACATGAGGAATGGTTGAAAATTCGTGTAATACACCGTCAATCTTAACGGAAGTGATTGCATAACCCGGAAGTGATGAGAGGAGAACTCTTCTCATTGAATTGCCGAGTGTTGTGCCGAAGCCTCTTTCAAGGGGCTCAACAACAAATTTGCCTACGCTTCTGCTTCCCTGAGTAGATAAATCTACTATTTCGATATTAGGCTTATCAATTTCGATCATTTAAAAGCCTCCTAAACTTTGTTTTGTTTTACCAATTAATAGTTGTTTAATGGCTATTACTTAGAGTAGAACTCAACGATTAAATGCTCTTCAACAGGATAATCGATGTCATCACGCTCAGGCATAGCTACAACCTTTGCAGTAAGCTCTGATGCATTTGATTCAAGCCATTTTGGTGAGTTTGCATAAGCGCCCTCTTCTTTAACAAGTTTGAATCTGCCGTTATCTTTGCTGTTTTCAGCAACAGCGATAACATCTCCAACCTTTACAAGATAAGACGGAATATTTACTCTTTTGCCGTTTACTGTGAAGTGACCGTGTGTAACAGCCTGTCTTGCTTCACGGCGAGTCTTACAAAAGCCTGTTCTGAAAGCAACATTGTCAAGGCGTGTTTCGATCATTGTAAGAAGTACAATACCGGTTTGACCTTCCATTTTAGCTGCTTTCTCATAATAGGTGTGAAATTGCTTTTCAAGAATACCGTAGATGAACTTAACCTTTTGCTTTTCGTTAAGTTGCATAGCATACTCGCTCTTTTTACGGCGGTTTTTATTGTAGGAATTTCTGAATGTTTCCTTATTTGTATAACCCATAACTGCCGGTGAAATACCGAGAGCCTTGCAGCGCTTTGCGATGGGTTCCATATTCTTTGCCATATACTACACCTCCGTTAAATTATACACGACGTCTCTTAGGCGGACGACATCCGTTATGTGGGATAGGAGTAACATCTTTAATAAGACTTACATCAAGTCCGGCAGACTGAAGTGCTCTAATAGCAGCCTCACGACCTGCACCCGGTCCCTTAACATAAACTTCTACTGTTTTCATACCGTGCTCTGTTGCAATTTTAGCAGCAGTTTCTGCTGCGGTTTGTGCTGCAAACGGAGTAGATTTCTTTGAACCACGGAAGCCCATTTCTCCGGCTGAAGCCCAAGAAACAGCGTTTCCCTGTGTATCAGTAATAGTAACTATTGTATTGTTGAAGGTTGACTGAATATGAGCAACGCCGCGCTCAATATTCTTTTTCTCGCGTCTTTTACCGCGAGTGGCAGTCTTCTTTGTAGCCATACTGATTTCCTCCTACTTTACTTTTTCTTGTTTGCTATTGTCTTTTTAGGACCTTTGCGTGTTCTTGCGTTATTCTTTGAAGTCTGTCCTCTTACCGGAAGGCCTTTGATATGACGCATACCGCGATAGCAACCGATTTCTTTAAGTCTCTTAATGTCAAATGCTGTGTTTCTGCGAAGGTCACCTTCAACAACAATGTTGTGAGTGATATAATCGCTGAGTTTCTTGACATCGTCTTCTGTTAAATCTCTGCAACGGGTATCCGGATTGATTCCTGTTGCTTCGATAATCATGTCAGCAGTTGTACGGCCGATACCGTAAATATAAGTAAGACCGATTTCAACTCTTTTGTCATTAGGTAAGTCAACACCTGAAATACGTGCCATTTTACAGTTTACCTCCGATTATTAGTTCAGGATTAGCCCTGACGCTGTTTATGCTTTGGATTTTCACAGATAACCATTACTTTTCCATTTCTTTTGATAACTTTGCATTTATCGCAAATTTTCTTTACAGAAGGTCTAACTTTCATTTGAATATCCTCCTTGAATTTACTTAGAACGCCAAATTATACGACCTTTTGTCAGATCGTATGGTGACATTTCCATTGTTACCTTATCACCGGGGAGAATACGAATGTTGTTCATTCTGAGCTTCCCGCTGATATGAGCTGTAATAATGTGGTCATTTTGAAGTGCTACCTTAAAAGTTGTGTTTGGCAACGCCTCTACCACAGTACCTTCAACTTCTATCATATCTGACTTAGACATCTAATACCTCGCTTAAATTAATAATAACGATTGATGTTTATTAACTGGAATCACATTACGGCGTAATCGCCTGCAATTGCAATTAATGCAAGCCGTGCTTGCTTTTAAGCTTTCGTCAGAATTACCGGACCGTTGTTTGTGATGGCGATGGTGTTCTCGAAATGAGCCGAAGCCTTGCCGTCAGCAGTTTTAACAGTCCATCCGTCAGAAAGTTGTTTAACCTTATAGGTTCCCAGATTAATCATCGGTTCAATTGCCAATGTCATTCCGGGTAATAGTCGGATACCGCGTCCTGCGTGTCCGAAGTTCGGTACACTGGGTTCTTCATGAAGTTTTGTTCCTACGCCGTGACCGACAAAGTCTCTTACTACGGAAAATCCTCTTTCCTCGCAATAAGTTTGCACAGCGTTGCCTATATCGCCGATTCTGTTGCCGGGCACTGCTGCCTCGATGCCCTTTGCAAGAGCCTCGCGAGTAGTGTCTATCAGCCGCTTTACCTCGGGAGAGCAAGTTCCGCAGATAAATGTTGCAGCATTGTCGCCGTTATAGCCGTTTTTTGCAGCACCCAAATCAATACTTACGATGTCACCCTCTTTGATAACACGCTTTTTGCTTGGAATGCCGTGGATAACTTCATCATTTATAGATATACATGCGGTAGCAGGAAATCCACCGTAGTTGAGAAAATTTGGTGTAGCACCTTGCTTTTTAATAAAATCGTAAGCTAATTTGTCAATTTCATAAGTGGTAATGCCGGGTTTTACAGCCTCACCTGCCACCTGTAATGCCTGAGCCGAAATAACGCATGCTTCTTTCATGAGTTCTAATTCACGGCTGCTTTTAAGCACTATCATGTTAATCCTCCAATGCAGCGAAAACGAGCTTTGTTGTGTCCTCAACATCCTCTTGACCTTCAACAATCTTGAGCTTGCCAAGATTTTCGTAGAAGCCTTTGAGCGGCTCTGTCATCTCGTGATATTCCACAAGACGAGCCTTTACAGTTTCGGGTGCATCGTCTTTACGCTGAATTAATTCGCCGCCGCAAGCGTCACAAATGCCTTCAACCTTTGGTCGTTTATAAACCAAGTGATATGAGTTTGCGCATTTTGCACATACGCGACGACCTGACATTCTTTCGGTAATCTTTTCGTCCGGAACTTCAATGTCGAGAACGACATCAATATCAATTCCGTTATCCACAAGAGCCTGAGCCTGCGGAATTGTGCGCGGAAAACCGTCAAGAATGAAGCCTTTTTCACAATCTTTTTCTTTAAGACGGTCCTTGATAATACCGATTACAACCTCATCGGGAACGAGTTGACCCGCATCCATAAAGGATTTAGCCTTCAAGCCCATCTCCGTGCCGTCTTTTACAGCGGCACGAAGAATGTTTCCGGTTGAAATTGCAGGGATATTATACTTATCACAAATTTTTTCTGCCTGAGTGCCTTTGCCGGCGCCCGGGGCACCTAAAAGAATAAGTTTCATAAATATCTCCTTATATTAGTCAAGGAATCCCTTATAATGGCGCATCATCATTTGTGATTCAAGTTGACGAACAGTTTCAAGTGCAACACCGACCAAGATGATGAGTGATGTACCGCCGAGTGTAATCGACATTCCGCCGTCTTTGCCGCTCTCCGTCAACGGAGGGATGGCAGCGTCACAAATAAGCGACCAGATAATCGGGAACAAAGCAACTACGGAAATCATAAGAGCACCGATAAGAGTCAATCTTGAGATAATCTTAAAGATGTAATCCGAAGTAGGTCTGCCCGGTCTGTATCCGGGTATAACGCCATTGTTTTTACGAAGATTATTTGCCATTTCAATTGGGTTGTACTGAATTGTACTGTAGAAATAAGCAAAGAAGATGATAAGAAGGAAGTACATTCCTGCGTACCACCATGAATCACTTTGGAATGCATTAAAGAATTTTTCCCAGCCTGTGCCCTTGTACTTGCTTTCTGTAAGGAACATTTGAACAGTACCCGGGAGAGAAAGGATGGATGATGCGAAGATGATTGGGAGAACGCCGCTCATATTAACCTTAATCGGCATATGAGTATTTTGTCCGCCGTACATCTTTCTGCCCTTAACACGCTTTGCGTATTGGATAGGAAGTCTTCTTTCTGCATTGTCGAGCAAAACGATGTATGCCATCATAAGCAAGAAGCATACACAAACTACCGGAACAAGTACATAATATACTTTTCTCTCTGTATCGAGATAGCCAAAGAGCTGTCTGATAATGGTTGGGAAACGAGACACGATACCTGCGAAGAGGATGATTGAGATACCGTTGCCGATACCGTCAATTGTAATCTGCTCACCGAGCCACATAATTACTGCTGTACCTGCTGTGAGAACGGCAATAATAACAACTGCTTGGAATACCAAATCGAAAGTTGAAGCATTCGGGAATGTTTCAAGGTAGTTGTTTGCACGAAGGAAGAAGAAATATGCCAACGATTGAAGCAAACCGAGAACGATTGTAACGATTCTTGTAATTGTTGAGATTTTCTTCTTACCCTCCTCGCCCTCTTTTTGGAGATTTTCAAGGGCGGGGATAGCAACTGCAAGGAGTTGCATAATGATTGACGAGTTGATGTACGGTGTAATTGACATAGCGAAAATAGTTCCGTATGTGAATGCGCTACCGGTCATCAAACTCAAATAAGTTAAAATTGTGTTGCCCTTACCAACGCTGATTTCTTCTGTAATGTTAAGAAACGGAACAGGAATAACCGAGCCGATTCTGAAAATCAAGATGATAAAAGCAGTAAAGAGAAGTTTTTTTCTGATGTCGGGAAGTTTGAATGCGTTAATGATAGTTTTAATCACTTAAAGCACCTCCACCTTGCCACCAGCTGCTTCAATCTTTGCTTTTGCGGATTCACTTACTGCGTTAACCTTAACAGTCAAAGCTTTAGTAATCTCGCCTTTGCCGAGAACCTTGATGCCGTCAAGTGTCTTCTTAACAAGACCGCAAGCTGCAAGGCTTTCTGCGTCTACGGTTGCACCGTCATCAAATCTGTCGTTAAGAGCAGAAACATTTACGGTTGCATACTCAGTAGCAAAGATGTTGTTAAATCCTCTCTTCGGAATTCTTCTTTGAAGCGGCATCTGACCGCCTTCAAAACCCGGGCGTCTGCTATAGCCGGAACGAGCCTTTTGACCCTTATGGCCTTTGCCTGCTGTTTTACCCTGGCCTGAGCCTGCGCCTCTGCCAATTCTCTTAACAGCTTTTTTAGAGCCCTCTGCAGGAGAAAGTTCGTGTAATTTCATCAGTGCACCTCCCCTTATTCTTCTACGATTGTTACAAGGTGAGAAATCTTTTTGATTTTACCCTGTGTCTGTGCGTTATCAGGCTGTACTGTTACATTGCCGATTTTACGGAGACCAAGTGAGTTGGCGGTGGCGATTTGGTCTTTTTTGCTACCGATTAAACTCTTTGTGAGTTTGATTTTAATATCTGCCATGCTAACCCCTCCTTAACCTACTATTTCCTTAACAGTCTTGCCGCGAACAGCTGCAACCTCTTCGGCACTGCGAAGCTGGCTTAAGCCGTTGATTGTTGCTCTTACAACATTGCAAGGATTGTTAGAACGAATTGCCTTTGTACGGATATCCTTGATACCTACTGTTTCAACAACAGCACGAACAGGGCCGCCGGCAATAACACCGGTACCTTTCGGAGCCGGCATAAGAAGAACTTCACCTGCGCCGAATTTACCTGTAATCTCATGAGGAATTGTTGTGCCTCTGAGTGAAACCTTAATAACATTTTTCTTTGCATCCTCGATACCCTTACGGATAGCATCAGGAACTTCGCCTGACTTACCGATACCGAAGCCTACAAGTCCGTTACCGTCGCCTACAACAACAAGTGCAGAGAACTTAAAAATTCTACCGCCCTTAACCGTCTTTGAAACACGGTTGATGGTAACTACTCTTTCTTCAAGTTCCATTGAAGATACGTCAATCTTATTATTCATAATAAATTACTCCCTTCTTTAGAACTCAAGTCCGCCTTCACGAGCGCCGTCAGCAACAGCTGCAACACGACCGTGATATACGTAACCGCCACGGTCAAATACACATTCTTTGATGCCCTTTGCTGTGGCTCTTTCTGCTAATTTTTTACCTACAGCTTTCGCTGCTTCAACGTTTCCGCCGTACTGAGCAAAATCTTTTTCAACTGTTGATGCCTGAGCAAGTGTTACACCTGCAACATCATCAATAAGCTGAGCGTAGATATTGCTGAGGGAGCGATATACGTTGAGTCTTGGACAATCAGCTGTACCGCTGATCTTACCGCGTACACGAGTGTGACGCTTTTGTCTTGCTTTGTTAGAATCTTGTCTTGAAACCATTGTATTTCACTCCTTTCTTTATTTCTTACCTGCTTTGCCTTCCTTACGGCGAATATGCTCTTCAGCATATTTGATGCCCTTGCCCTTATACGGCTCCGGCGGTCTCTTTTCGCGAACTTGAGCTGCGAACTGACCAACCTTTTGCTTATCTGCACCGCTGATAACGATTGCATTTGCGCTTGGGCATTCAATTTTGATTCCTTCAGGTGCATCCATCTTAACCTGGTGTGAGAAACCGAGGTTCATTACAAGGGTGTTGCCCTGCATCTGAACTCTGTAACCTACGCCGTTAACCTCGAGGTTCTTTTTGAAACCTTCTGTTACACCTTTAACCATGTTTGCGATAAGAGCTCTGTAAAGACCGTGAAGTGCTCTGTGCTCTTTATCGTCTGATGGTCTTGATACTTTAACTTCGCTGCCGTCGACAGTAACTGTGATGTCTTTGCAAACATCCTGAGTAAGAGTACCGTTTGGTCCCTTAACGGTTACAGTATTTTCGCCGTTTACTGATACTTCAACGCCGGCAGGAATTACGATTGGCTTTAAACCTATACGTGACATCCTAACTGCACCTCCTTACCAAACAAATGCTAATACTTCGCCGCCAACATTTTGCTTGCGAGCTTCTCTGTCTGTCATTATACCTTTTGAAGTTGATACGATAGCGATACCGAGTCCCTTCATAACCTTAGGCATATCCTCAACATTTGAGTAAATTCTAAGGCCCGGCTTTGAAACTCTTCTGAGGCCTGTAATAACCTGAGATTTGTTTTCACCGTACTTGAGTGTTACACGGATAACACCTTGTTTATCATCTTCAATTACTTTATATGATGCGATATAACCTTCATCAAGAAGAATCTGAGCGATTGCCTTCTTCATATTTGATGCAGGAATATCTACTGTTTCGTGTTTTGCTGAATTGGCGTTACGAATTCTTGTAAGCATATCAGCAATTGGGTCTGTAATATGCATGATATTTCCTCCTTATAAAATTAGCAATTCTCAGTATCTTACCAAGATGACTTTTTAACTCCGGGGATTTCGCCCTTGTGAGCGAGCTCTCTGAAGCAGATACGGCATACGCCATACTTACGAAGATAAGCATGAGGTCTACCGCAGATTTTGCATCTGTTATATGCTCTTGTTGAGTATTTAGCAGTTCTTTGCTGCTTAACTTTCATAGATGTTTTAGCCACGATAATCCCTCCTTACTCTGCAAACGGAGCGCCCATCAATTTGAGGAGCTCTCTTGCTTCTTCGTCAGTGTTTGCGGTTGTAACCATAATGATGTCCATACCGCGTACCTTATCAATCTTATCATAATCGATTTCAGGGAAAATCAACTGCTCTTTGATGCCTAATGCATAGTTGCCGCGGCCGTCAAATGAGTTTGGATTAATACCTCTGAAGTCACGAACTCTGGGAAGTGCGAGATTGAAGAATCTGTCAAGAAATTCATACATTCTGTCACCGCGAAGAGTAACTTTAACACCGATTGGCATGCCCTCACGGAGTTTGAAGTTAGCTACTGATTTCTTTGCCTTACATACAACAGGCTTTTGACCTGAAATTTGAGTAAGGTCTGAAACGATAGCGTCAATTACCTTTGAATTTTCACGAGCTTCGCCGGCACCGACATTGATAACAATCTTGTCAAGCTTTGGGATTTGCATAACAGACTTGTATTCGAATTTCTTCATCAATGCAGGAGCAACTTCACTCTTATATGTTTCTTTTAAGCGTGCTGCCATTTGTTATGTCCTCCCTTTCTTAAAACTCGTGTCCGCATTCTTTATTCTTGCAAACGCGGATGCCGCCCTTTTTGTGACCAACTCTTGTAGGTTGCTTACATTTTGGGCAAACTAATTGAACTTTTGAAGCGTAGAGTGCAGATTCAACCTCTACAAGTCCGCCCTGTTCACCCATCTTTGACGGTTTAACATGCTTTGTAACAACGTTAACATTTTTAACGATAACCTTGTTCTCTTTAGGACTTACAGCGATTACTTCGCCCTGAACGCCTTTTGATTTACCTGACAATACCTGAACGGTATCGCCTGTTTTAACGAACATTTTACTCATCTTGCGCACCTCCATTAAAGTACTTCCGGAGCGAGAGAAAGAATCTTCATGTAATCTTTTTCACGAAGCTCTCTTGCTACGGGACCAAAAATACGGGTGCCTTTAGGGGTTTTATCATCCCTAATAATTACGGCAGCATTTTCGTCGAAACGAATATACTGACCATCATCACGACGTACACCTTTAGTTGTACGAACGATGACTGCTTTAACAACTTCGCCCTTTTTAACGATACCACCCGGTGCTGCCTTCTTAACTGAAGCAACGATAACATCGCCAATGTTGGCATATTTTCTTCCTGAGCCGCCGAGAACACGAATGCAAAGCAATTCTTTAGCACCTGTGTTGTCTGCAACTTTAAGACGACTTTCTTGTTGTATCACAGCGTTTTCCTCCTTCGTACTGCAAAATAACACTTTGCTAAGTTGCAGTTATTATTTTCTGTTTGACTAAATTAATAGCACTAAACTTTTTTATTCTCAAAAGCGCAAATCGTAATGATTATTTAGCCTTTTCGATGATTTTAACTACACGCCAATTTTTATCCTTGCTGAGTGGGCGGCATTCCATGATTTGAACCTTGTCGCCGATTCCGCATTCGTTATTCTCGTCGTGTGCTTTGTATTTTACAGAGCGGTCAACAATCTTGCTGTAAAGAGGGTGCTTAACTCTGTCTTGAATTGTAACAACAACGGTTTTATCCATTTTGTCAGATGTTACAATACCGATTCTGGTTTTTCTGAGGTTTCTTTCCATAATCAGTTACCTCCTTAGGAATTAGCTTGTTCAAGTTCGATAGCTCTCTCAACAGTTTTGATACGAGCAATATCTTTCTTGACAGCTTTAATTCTCATAGGGTTGTCGAGCTGATTGATAGCCTGCTGAAAATGAAGGTTGAAAAGTTCTTCCTTAAGCTCTGCAAGTTTCTTTGATCTTTCCTCTGCAGATAAGCTTCTGATTTCTGATGCTTTCATTATTGCTCGCCTCCCTCTTCTTTTTTAACGAATTTGCATTTTACAGGAAGTTTGTTAGCTGCAAGACGCATAGCCTCGCGAGCAACCTCCTCGCTTACGCCGCCGAGCTCAAACATAACTCTGCCCGGCTTAACTACTGCTACCCAGTAGTCAACATTACCTTTACCTTTACCCATACGAGTATCGGCAGGTCTTGCAGTGATCGGCTTGTCAGGGAAAATTTTAATCCAAACACGGCCGCCACGCTTTGTGTAACGAGTCATAGCGATACGGGCTGCCTCGATTTGAGCTGCTGTGATCCATGCTGGCTCTGTTGTAGCAAGACCGAACTCACCGTATGATACTTTATTACCTCTTGTAGCAACACCAGTCATACGACCTCTGTGTTGTTTTCTGTGTTTTACACGCTTAGGTAAGAGCATTATTTATTTCCCCCTTCCTTGCGATTTGATCTTCTTCTCTTATTGCGAGATTCTCTGAGAACTTCGCCTTGATAGATCCAAACTTTAACACCGATTCTACCGTATGTTGTAGCAGCTTCTGCTGTTCCGTAATCGATGTCGGCACGGATTGTTTGAAGAGGAATAGTACCCTCTTTGTATGTTTCCGAACGAGCGATTTCTGCGCCGCCGATACGACCTGAAACCTGAACTTTGATACCGCGAGCACCAAGTCTCATTGTGTTTCTGATAGCGCCTTTAACTGCTCTTCTGAATGCTACACGACGCTCAAGCTGTTGAGCGATTGACTGTGCAACAAGGATTGCATCGAGGTCGGGTTGTTTGATTTCAACGATGTTGATGAAAACTTCGTTTGCCTCTTTGCCCAACTTCTTTGCACAAATTGCCTTGAGCTTTTCGATTTCAGCACCCTGCTTACCGATTACCATGCCCGGCTTTGCACAGTGGATGTTGATTCTTACTCTCTTAGCGTCTCTTTCGATTTCTACTTTAGGAACACCTGCGCTGTAAAGGGTCTTAAGAAGATACTTACGAAGATTGTAATCTTCAACGAGTGTATCTGCGAATTCGCCTTTCTTAGCATACCAGCGAGAGTCCCAGTTTTTGATAACACCGATTCTTAAACCGGTTGGATTACATTTCTGTCCCATTTAACTTTTCCTCCTCGCTTAGTCTTCCATTTCCTTGAGAACAAGGGTAATGTGTGATGTTCTTTTGTTGATTCTGTATGCTCTGCCCTGAGCTCTCGGTTGGATTCTCTTAAGAACCGGACCCGGTGCTACATGAGCTTCGCTTACTACCAATCTTGATACGTCCATATTAAAATTATTCTCTGCGTTTGCAATTGCTGATTTGAGAACCTTTGATACAGGCTCGCAAGCAGCTTTATGAGTAAACTTGAGAATAGCCATAGCCTTGTCGGCAGGTTGATTTCTGATTAAATCAAGAACAATCTGAACCTTTCTCGGAGAAATACGAACATATGTTGCTTTTGCTTTTGCTTCCATCATAAATCTCCTTTCAATTACTTACCGGTCTTAGTGCCGGCATGGCCTCTGAATGTTCTGGTCGGAGCAAACTCACCGAGCTTGTGACCAACCATATCCTCTGTTACATAAACAGGAACATGCTTTCTTCCATCGTGTACGGCAAATGTATGACCAACGAACTCAGGGAAGATTGTTGAACTTCTTGACCAAGTTTTGATAACTTGCTTGTCGCCCTTTGCGTTAAGTGCTTCTACCTTCTTGAAGAGGCTTTCTTCGACGAATGGGCCTTTTTTAGTACTTCTACTCATTTAAAATCTTCTCCTTTCCGTTTATTTACCGTTGCGACGGCGAACGATCATCTTATTAGATGCCTTCTTCTTGCTGCGTGTCTTATAACCGAGAGCAGGTTTGCCCCATGGTGTGCAAGGACCGGGACGGCCGACAGGTGACTTACCTTCACCACCACCGTGAGGGTGGTCATTCGGGTTCATAACAGAACCACGAACTGTAGGTCTCCAACCCATGTTGCGCTTTCTACCTGCTTTACCGATTTTAACATTTGCATGCTCTGCATTGCCTACAACACCGACTGTTGCGATGCATTCCTTAGGAACATTTCTCAACTCGCCCGAAGGAAGTCTGAGAAGTGCATAAGGTCCTTCAAGAGCCATAAGCTGTGCGCTGTTGCCTGCTGATCTTGCAAGCTGTGCGCCGTTGCCCGGATAAAGCTCAACATTGTGTACGATTGTACCAACCGGCATATTCTCTAAAGGAAGAGCGTTGCCGACAACAATGTCAACGCCTGTGCCTGCTACAACGGTGTCGCCCACTTTGAGGCCTTCCGGAGCAGTGATGTAGCTCTTAACGCCGTCTTCATATTGAATAAGAGCAATATGAGCTGAACGGTTTGGATCGTATTCGATAGTTTTAACAGTAGCCGGTACATCGAACTTGTTTCTCTTGAAGTCGATTACACGGTACTTTCTTCTGTTTCCGCCGCCTCTGTGGCGAACAGTGATTCTTCCGTATGAGTTACGACCTGACTTCTTGTTAAGCGGTTCAAGAAGTGATTTCTCAGGAGTAACTTTTGATAAAGAAGAATAATCGATAACCGACATATTTCTTCTTGAAGGTGTAGTCGGCTTATAATTCTTAACTGCCATTATTAATCTCCTTATTGCGAATAACTTTGCGAAGGGATGGCACCCTTAATACCTCGTCATCCGCGATTGTTGTTGCTTTCTATATAATGTATATATTATATAGTGATTACATCATATCATTGAAGAATTCAATTTCCTTTGAATCCTCTGTAAGAGTAACAATTGCTTTTTTCCATGAAGGAGTGTAGCCTACATTGTAACCCTGACGACGCTTGCGGCCTCTTACATTGATTGTGTTTACCTTTGCAACCTTTGTGCCCGGGAAAACTGCCTCAACAGCCTTTGCAATTTCAACCTTGTTAGCGTCTTTTGCAACCTTGAAGGTATATTTTTTAGCCATAATACCCATCATTGATTCCTCAGTGATGACAGGCTTGAGAATAATGTCTTGCGCTGCTTTCATTATGCATATACCTCCTCAATTTTCTTAACAGCATCCTTGAGAACGATGAATGAATCGCAGTTGATGATGTCATATACACAAAGTGTATTAACACTTGCAACCTTAACGCCCTCAATGTTGCGTGCTGATTTGTAAATCTTCTCGTCTGCTTCAGCAGTTACGATAAGAACTTTCTTTGCTGCCTTAAGCTTTGTGAGCATTTCAACAATCTCTTTTGTTTTGATTGCTTCAAGCTCAACCTTGCTGACAACCTTCATTTCGTTTTCTGCAACCTTAGTTGAAAGAGCAGACTTCATAGCAAGTCTTTTAACTTTCTTGTTAAGGTTTACTTTATATGTTCTTGGCTTAGGACCAAGAGCGATACCGCCGTGTGTCCACTGTGGGCTTCTGATTGAACCCTGACGAGCACGACCTGTACCCTTTTGTCTCCAAGGCTTTGCACCGCCGCCACGCACTTCCGAACGAGTGAGAGTTGACTGTGTGCCTTGACGCTGGTTAGCAAGATAACTAACAACTGCAAGGTGAATTGCGTTTGCATTTGGCTCAATACCGAATACTGAATCCGCAATCTCTAAATCTGAAGTTTTTCTGCCTTTTTGGCTGTAAACTGCAACTGTTGCCATTTCAATCTCTCCTTTCGTTAAGCTTTAACTGCGTCTTTGATAACAACAACGCTTCCCTTAGCGCCCGGGATTGCACCCTTGATTGCGATGAGATTGTTCTCAGCGTCAACCTTTACGACTTTAAGGTTTTGAACTGTTACTGTTTCGTGACCGTAGTGACCTGCCATCTTCTTGCCCTTGAATACTCTTGAAGGGCTTGAACAAGCACCGAGTGAACCTGCATGGCGGGCGTTAGGGCCTGTACCATGAGACATTCTGAGTCTTGAGAAGTTCCAACGCTTGATTGCGCCGGCAGTTCCGTGACCCTTGCTTGTTCCCTGAACATCAACTACATCGCCTGCTGCAAAAACATCAGCTTTGATGATTCCTGCAACCTCGTATGATGAGATGTCGTCGAGACGGAATTCTTTGAGTGTTCTTTTCGGAGCGGCGTTTGCTTTGTCGAAGTGACCTTTCATAGGCTTGTTGACTCTGTTAACTTTAACATCGCCGAAACCAACTTGGATTGCTTCGTAGCCGTCGTTCTCGATTGTCTTGATTTGGGTAACTACGCATGGACCAGCTTCAACTACTGTTACAGGAACAGCATTTCCTGCTTCGTCGAAGATCTGTGTCATGCCGATTTTCTTACCGATAAGACCTTTCTTCATTTGTATTTCCTCCTTTGGTTATTGGTTGGGATTTACACCCAACATGACCTCAGCCGTTGTTGATCAACGATTATAATTTGATTTCGATGTCAACGCCTGCCGGGAGCTCAAGACTTGTCAGAGCCTCAACAGTTTTGTTTGAAGGTCTGAGAATGTCGATGAGTCTTTTGTGAGTTCTCTGCTCAAACTGCTCACGGCTGTCCTTATACTTGTGAACAGCGCGAAGGATTGTAACCTTCTCTACCTCTGTCGGGAGCGGAATCGGACCGCTTACCTGAGCGCCGGTTCTCTTTGCAGTTTCAACAATTTTCTCTGCAGCCTGATCAACGAGTGAATGATCGTAGCCTTTGAGACGAATTCTGATTTTAACTTTACTTGCTGCCATTTTAATTTCCTCCATGAAAATTTTGTGGTGCGAGTTTCCGAACTTTCTACCACGAAGCCGTGTGTTTCATCGGCCTTCATTAATTAAACCGAATGAAGAATATCATTCGGGTGGCAGAATTATCCTTAATCGGCAAGCGTTCGCAAGTCACCTGCACGAAAAAAGCAGTTCAGATTAATGTCGCCCGGTTTTAAATCGGACATACTCCGTCGAAATTACCGCTGGGTTAAGCGCAACCTCCGACATCAACGCATATCTTGTTGTGTGAAAATGTATATATATTATATTATATTAAAGACTTTTCACACGCTCGGCTATTATATTATATTAATAGTCACTTGTCAAGGGATTTTTTGTAAAAAAACAAAAAAATTATAAATTTTTTCAACAAAACGAAAATTCGTATAAAGCAACAAATTTCTTATCGAAATTTCGTTAAAAATGCACAACAAAAAAACACAGTGAAATTTTGAAATCTCACTGCGTTTTAATCTGTTTTTATGTTTTATATATGTTTGATATATAATATTTTGTATTTTAGGCGCTTGTTCGCATCGAAAGTTTGAGCTTGTCGGCAATCATAGCAATAAACTCGCTGTTTGTCGGCTTGCCTCGCTGTGCCTGAATCGTATAGCCGAAATATGACGAAAGAACATCTACATCTCCCCTGTCCCATGCAACCTCTATTGCATGCCTAATTGCTCTTTCAACACGGCTTGCGGTTGTATTGTACTGCTTTGCGACGGTCGGATAAAGTATTTTTGTAACCGAGCCGAGCATTTCGCTGTCGTTTATGCAAAGAATAATTGATGTTCTCAAATACTGATAACCCTTAATGTGAGCAGGAACGCCAATTTGGCGCATAATATCGGAAATGACAACCTCAATATCATCCTGTGCATATGAATTTTTGTTTTGCAGTTTGTGCTTTTCGCCTTTCCAACTGATAATGTTTTGAATGCGCTTTGCAACAACTGCCGGCTTAATCGGCTTGATAAAATAATAGTCAGCACCCGCCTCAATCATTCTCTCTTCAAAATCCGACGAATTGACTGCCGACAGAAGAACGATGCACGGTCTTTGTGTGAGCGACTCGTTTATATGCTCAATAACTTCCATTCCGTCTGCAGAGGACATAAATACATCCATAAGTACTGCGTCAAAATGCTGTGAATCTAAATATTTTATGACAGTATCTCCGTTTTTATCACACAAGACCACATCATAGCCCAAGGATTTCAACTCTTTCTCACATACTACCCCAATTTCATCGCTTTTGTCTGCGATTAGTATTTTCGCTGTCATCAAACAGCACCTCCGTATTAAATTTTGACATTATCTTCTAAAATGAAGTGCGCAATTTTTTGTTGCATCCACATAATACCATATTTTAATTCAAAATGCAATAGTTTTACACAAAGTTTTGTGAATTATTTTCACATATTCAAAAATGCGGCAATTATTTTACATTGTTAGACTTTTCATACATAGTTTGAGCAAAAATGCCGTATCCTTTTTTTGGATTATCGACAATAACATGCGTTACTGCGCCGACGAGCTTATTGTTTTGAATTATCGGACTGCCGCTCATCCCCTGAACAATGCCGCCCGTTTTTTCAATCAACTTGTCATCCTTAACCTTAAAAACTATATCCTTTTCGCCGCCACCCTTATAATTCACCTTTACAATTTCAATATCGTATGTCTGCGGCGAATTTCCGTCAACTGTTGAAATAATTTGTGCCGAGCCTTTTTTGACCTCCTGCGCGGCGGCAACAGTATATTCCTTTGTTTTGTCGCTGACAGAAGTATATGAGCCGTAAATGCCGCAAGAAGTGTTTTCCATCAATCTTCCGACGGTATAATCTTCAAATCGGCAACAAAGTGAGCCTGCTGCATTTTTATTACCGGACTGCACACCGGTTACGGTAGCGCCGACAGCCTCACCCTCCAAAAGCGGTATTATTTCATTTGTATCGACATCATTGATTTGATGACCGAGTGCGGCAAACATACCGGACTGCTTATTATAGAATGTGACCGTGCCGATACCGGCTGTTGAGTCGCGCACCCACATGCCTGCCTTATAGCATCCCTCTTTATTTGAATAAACAGGTTTAAGTGTGAAATTCTTATATCTGCCGTCACGCTTGACTTTGATGCGATAATCAAGACCGTTGTTGTTATTAATCGCATCTATTACATCATCTGAAGAATAGACATTTATTCCGTTTATACTGATAATGACATCACCGACGCAAATGCCTGCTTCCTTAGCCGGATTGACTGTTTTATCGTCAAGTTCGACATCCTTTGTGCCGACAACGATAACTCCGTCTGTATAAAGCTTAATTCCGAACGCCTCGCCGCTGACAAAAACGGTGCCGGACGGCTTATCTGTAATGCCGACATCCTTGACGGGAATTGCGCCGAGCAGTTTTAAGGTTGTTTTTTGCGCAGAAACGCCCTGATAATCGACAGATTGTGTTTTTTCGTTATCGACAAACGAATAGAACGAAGAGAAATCGTTAACCTCGCTGTTATAGGAAATAATATTATCGGGCAGTGTTTTGTCACCAATAAATACAAAAGTAAAAATAACAGCGCAAAGCAAAGAAAAGACGCCGTCAAAAATTTTGATAAATTTTTTCATAAAAAAACACCCATAATTATTATGGGTGTTAATTTGAAAAATATTAAATTATATCAAGAAGCAAGGTCGCCGACAATCATCATGTAATCGCCGATTTGAACGCCGAACTCCGGTCCGCCCTCCATAATAAGCTGCTGATTTGCAGTCATTTGGAACATATCACCTGTTCCGAGGAGGATTTTAAGCGCAGAAGTCGGACAATCGAATTTCATATTGAAAAACGGTTTTGCTCTTTTATATGCGCCTCTGCCGGCTCTCGACTTGCCTGCCTTGATACGGATGTAAGCCGTACACTCAGGGTGGCCGACAACCTCCCACTGATAGCAACGGTCGGGCGATTTGAGTGCCCAATCGTGAATAGCGGGATGACCGAGCTTATTAAGCTGTGAAATACCGGAGGAGAGCAAATAGAAATAGCATTTGCACAAAAGAACAGAAGTTGCCTCGTCATTCTCCGGCGGCTCCTTAATGCTTAATAGCGACGACATTTTAAGAAGAACCTGCATAAACTTCAGAAACTTTGAAAACGATTTAATTTTCATTTTCGGAAGTTTTGTCATATCGCCCTTCATAAAAGCGTTCATTTTTTCCATCGAGGAAAAAGCAAGCTCGGCATCAATTCTCTTTTGACCGAGATATTCGCCCAATTTAACTGTCCATTCGCCGTTTTCAATGATGAAATGGACTGCCTCTTTATCCTCAACATTTACCTTTGCGGATACCTGATATATTGCATCGACGCCCTCAAACTTCTTTTTAAGTTCGGGAACATCGTTTGCTATTGTTTTCATAAGCGGCAAAGCGCCTGCCATAAAAACCTTGTTAGTGTAGCGAGTTTCATCGCTTGGCATAGTAATACACTCCTTTCAAGTAGATGCGTGATGATTAGAATTCGTCATCCCAAGCATCGTCTGCTTCAAAGTCAGCGTGCATCATTTCCTGAATGGTTTCGGCAATGCCGTTTGCATCAATCTTGGCAAGTGCAAGGAGATCTTCCTGCAAGCCGATTGTTGAAAATGCATTTTGGTGACCAAGCATCTTGAATGCACAAGCCTTGCCGGATTTTGCGACAACCTCGGCTACAGCTGAGCCTAAACCGCCCATAACCTCGTGGTCCTCAACGGTGATAATACGGCGAGTATCCATAACGGCGTTGAGAACAGCCTCCTCGTCGATAGGTTTGATTGTGTGCATATTGATTACGCGCACCTTGAGTCCTGCGTCTGCCTCTACCATTCTGGCTGCCTGCATAGCCTCAAATACGCATGAGCCGCATGCAATAACTGTGAGGTCGGTGCCCTCATTCATAACGGTTGCCTTATTCCATTCAAACTTGCAATCATCAACACTCTTATAAATTACCTGGTCAAATCCGCGGTTAATACGAATGTAAACCGGGCCTTCAATATCATAAGCAGCTTTAACTGCATGGTATGTTTCCGCACCGTCGCATGGGCAAATAACGGTCATATGCGGCAAAGCGCGCATACAAGCCATATCAATAAGAGAATGGTGTGTTGAACCTGCCTGACCGAACGATGTGCCTGCGTGAGTTGCAATAATTTTTACGGGAACATTTTGATAGCAAATATCGGTGTGAATTTGGTCGAGCGAACGAGCCGCAGTGAAAATAGCGAATGTTGACGCAAACGGAATAAGGCCGTTTTTAGCCATACCTGCCGCTACGCCGAAAAGGTTTTGCTCGGCAATTCCGACATTAAAGAATCTGTCCGGGAAGTGCTCACCGAACATACCGATTTTTGTTGATTTAGCAAGGTCGGCGGTAAGAGCGACAACATCCTTGTGCTGTTCGCCGAGCTCACAAAGCGCAATGCCGTAGCATTCTGCCGTTGACAGCTTTGTAGTATCTGTCATTGTATATGACATTCCACCCATATCTTACGCCTCCTGTTCTATGCGAGCGATACGCTCTTGCAAATATTTATCAAGTGATTTGTTTGCGGCAGCCATTTTTTCATCATCAAGCGAGCCGTAATGCCAAAGGTAGTTATCCTGCATAAAGTCAACGCCTGCGCCCTTATATGTATCCATAATAATTGCAGTTGGCTTGTCGCCGCCGTCTTGGTGATTTTTGATAGCCGCCTCGATAGCGTCATTAAGTTGTTTCATATTATGGCCGTCGATGCGTGTAACATTGAAACCGAATGCCGCAAACTTTTCATCAAGCGGCTCAACCTTCATTTCGTCATCAACGCGACCGTCAATCATACATTTGTTGTTATCCACAAAAACAACAACATTTGAAAGTTTAAACTGAGCGGCGCTCATTGCAGCTTCCCAATTCGAGCCCTCGTTAAGCTCGCCGTCACCGGTAAGAACGTAGTTCATATAGTCGATACCGTTGACTCTGCCTGCAAGTGCAAACCCTACGGCAAGTGAAAGACCGTGGCCAAGAGAGCCTGTCGAGCAGTCAACACCTCTGACCTTATTGCAGTCCATATGCATACCGATTTTGGCACCGGTGAGGTTAAAGATTTTAAGTTCCTCCTCCGGCATAAAGCCGCGATCGACAAGCACAGGTGCATAGCCCACTGCGCAGTGACCCTTTGAGAGAACGAAACGGTCTCTGTCCGGCATATCCGGATTTTGAGGGTCTATTTTCATAAAGCGATTGTATAAAATAGTCATACAATCCATTGCCGACAAAGAACCGCCGACATGTCCTGAACCGCCCCAAACAGCAGTTTGAAGACAATAGCGTCTCAAATGGTCTGCTTTCTTTTCAAGGCGAAGCCATTCTTCCTTATCAAATGGCTTGTAATTAGCTGGCATAAATTTTACCCCTTTCTTATGCGTTTATACGAGCGAAACAATGTTCGCCAAAAACCATTATTTTAAATTGAGTTCGGGATGTCTTGCCGCAACAACACCGAATGCATCTTCCGCAATATCGACAGCAAGTTTAATATCATCATCAGTAACAGAAGCGTTCATAAAGTGATTGTGGTGTGATGCGAGGAAAAGACCGCGGCTTACGCACTCTGCAATCCACTCCTGATGGAGCATAAGGTTATCGTCATTTGCTATTCTGAGATAGAACAACGCAGGCTCACCGGAAACAACGAGATTAAATCCGTGCTCCTTACCTGCCGCTTTTAAGCCATCGGTAAGCTTTGTACCCATTTCTCTGAAAAGTTTTGGTGTATCGAGCTTTTTCATTTTAGGAATACATGCAAGGCAAGCGGCAAACGGCTCTGCGCTCATCCAATATGAGCCTGTGTAAACAACCGATGACGCAGTTGACTTCATATGTTCCTGACCGCAAACGGCAGACATATTATATCCGTTTGCAAGGGCTTTACAGAAGCAACAAAGGTCAGCCTTAATGCCGTAATAATGGTCCGAACCGGCAAGGTCAAGACGGAAACCTGTTCTTACATCATCGAAAATGAGAACCATACCGTGATCGTCGCAGAATTTGCGAACTTTTTGCCACTGCTCCTTTGATGCGCACTTGTTATCGTAGAAATTGCCGTGGTCATACGGTTGAGCAATAAGTCCGGCAACATCGCCGCCGCAGGCATCATATGCCTCCTGCATTGCATCAAGGTCAAACCAAGGAACAACAATATTGTTTTCAACCTCTTCGGGGAGAATACCCGGATAATCGGCCTTTTGTGCCCACTGAAAATCGCCGTGATAGTATCCCTTGAAGAACATCATTTTCTTTTTGCCTGTATGAGCACGAGCGCACATAACGGAGAATGTTGTGGCATCCGAGCCGTTTTTCATGAAGAACGCCCAATCTGCCATGGCAACGGTGTCCTTCAAAAGTTCTGCACACTCTACCATTTTGTATGACGGCGAGGTTGTGCAGTTGCCTACTTTAAGCTGTGCCATAGCGGCAGCATCAACATCATCGTCGCAATAGCCGAGAACATTCGGACCATAGGCGCACATAAAATCAAGATATTTATTGCCGTCTACATCCCAAAAGTATGTACCCTTTGCATGGTCGAGCATCAACGGCCATTTTGTGATAGGAAGGAACAAGCCCTCTGACGGACCGAGGTGGCCGTAAACACCTGAGGGAATTGCTGCAAGTGCTCTGTTAAACCATTCCTGTGATTTTTCGTGTGTATATTCAGGATATTTACTCATTACACTATCCTCCTTAACCTAAATATGCAGAAACTCTGTCGAGTATTCTGTTGATATTATCAATCATATTAATCATGCCGCACATATAAATGTTGCCCTCGCAAAGTTCGGCAATTGTTGAAACTGTGCCGTTGAACAAGCCGTTTGCAAGGTCGATTGTTTTAAACTCCATAATTGCTTTCGGAGTGTCCGGCTTTTCTTTAATAAGTTCAAGCTTATGGTTTCTCGAGCGGATTGTAACATAGCAGGCGTCTGTAATGCCCATTTGGATATCGCCGTCGTCGATATATGATGCAGAGATTTTGCTGATGCTGTCGTTATTAGCGAGAGCACAGATTGCACCGCCGATTGTGTACATTGTGAGGATTGTGGATTTTTCAAAGAAATCTCTGTTTTTCAAATCCTCCTCGCTCGGCATAAGGTATTTTGTCAAAATATTTGTGAGCTTTGTAAACGGGCCCATAAGGAATGACAATACCTGCGGAATGTTTTTAACCGGAATACCCGGTTTGCTGTCATCAATGAGAGCGTTAAATTTTTCAGGCGATGCGAATTTCATTTTGCAGGTGCAACCGTAGTCACCCTCTGTCATTTTGCATCCGTCTGCAGAAAAATTATAGGTCACACACGGACCGTCAGCCACATCAAAGCAGATCGAAACCGGCTTTTTCAAGCCTTTGCAAATTGCCTTTGCACCGTCATCCATTTGGCACAAATTTTCAAGCGTTGCAAGAACGCCGTATGCGTTAACAAACGCCATTGCCTTTGCTTCTTTCAAAATAATTCCTCCTTTATTTTCTTTGCAAAAAATGTGTCTCTATAAAAAGCACACATAATACAAATATATATAACAACATAAAAAAATTATACCACATATTGTATATTATGGCAACTAATATATGTCACAAAATTTGTGCCTATGTATATAGCATATGCAACAAAATTTTGTGTAAAATTATGTCAATTCAAACAAAAAACGGCGCACCGATATAATCGGTGCGCCATTGCACGGTAATAGATAATAAAATTTGCCGTAAAACGAGATCAGATTGAAACCTCATGAGCAATATTATAAAGATTCATATCAATTGACTTTTTCATATTGAGAGCCTCAAAAATATCATAGTCAACAATATCCTCCTTATGAGAAGCAACAACTCTATTGCCAATGTCTTGCATAAGAAGCTTAACTGCATAATTACCCATACGGGTTGCCATAACTCTGTCCTTAACGGTCGGTGAACCGCCTCTTTGAGTGTGACCGAGAATTGTCCAGCGTGATTCAACACCTGTTTCAGCCTCAATTTGAGCAGCAAGTTCTTTTACATCAACATCTACGCCCTCTGCAACAATAATAACAAAGTGGTGTTTGCCTGTTTGTTGAGTTTTCTTCATGCGCTCGATGATATTCTTTTCGATATCAAACTCAACCTCGGGAATGAGAATTGAGGTTGCACCGCATGCAATACCGGAATTGAGTGCAAGATAACCGGCGCGTCTGCCCATAACCTCAACAACAGAGCAACGGTCGTGTGACTCCGTTGTGTCACGGATACGGTCAACCATACTCATAATTGTGTTAAGGCAAGTATCATAGCCGATTGTGCAATCACAGCAAGCAATATCATTGTCGATAGTACCCGGAAGACCTACGCAAGGAATACCTCTTTCGCTAAGGTCGCGAGCACCGCGGAATGAGCCGTCGCCACCGATGACAACAACGCCCTCAATGCCGAACTTTTTGCATGTGGCAATAGCCTTTTGCATGCCTTCCTCAGTTGCGAATTCCTTTGAGCGTGCGGAATAAAGGATTGTGCCACCGCGTGTAATAATGTCTGAAACGGAGCGAAGATCCATTTCAATCAAATCACCGTTGATAAGTCCGTTGTAACCACGGATAACGCCGTAAACCTTAATGCCGTTTTCGCATGCAGTTCTCACTACTGCACGAACTGCCGCATTCATACCCGGAGCGTCGCCGCCGCTGGTCAAAACCGCTATTGTTTTCATTACATTTCCTCCTATAATTAAGCAAAACCGCACAAGACAGGATAAGACCGTGCAAAGTTCTGCAGGATAATCAAACACTATCATATATAATATATTGTTGTGATAAAATTGTCAAGTATTGTCATCAATTTTGTATTTATAAACAAAAGCGAGCAAAAACAATCACAAACAATTGTATTTAAAGTGCAAAGTGCCGATGAGTACGGCTTAAAGTATAACAGCCACATTATCGTCGCCGAGTATTCGTTTAAGTTCTGCAATCATGGTGTCATTGACATCCACAAACTCGCCGGCAGGGCGGCACAGATATTTTTTTGTATCGCAATAATAGAAATACAGCGGCAGATTGCCATCAAAAATAGATGTGACAACCTGAGCCTTGTGAATACGGGGGTCGTTTTCGTCGGTGAATTTCAAAAACAGTCCTCTGCGGTGCTTTTTTGTTGCCTGCGCAGGCTTAGCATTGCTCTGCGGTGCCGTAGCTTGCGGCGTCGCGCCGTATGCCTTTGAATTCGGCTTGAAAACAGCGTTCACAAGAACTTTCGGGTCTTTTTCATCCTCAATCGACAGTGTACCCGACACGGCGATAACATTGCCTTGGGTAATCAGTGACGAATATTTTAAAAACACCTTTGGGAAAAGCACGATTTCGACAGTGCCGTATAAATCCTCAAGCGTTACAAATGCCATATTTGCTTTATCGGTCCTTGTTTGTTTGACGGTGATATGATTAATTATACCGCAAACGGTGACATTTGCGCCGTCCCTATATGCTGATGACGGTTTGCCTGCCTCAAGAATATCATATGTTCTTGCACAGCCTGTTTTTTCAACATAATCCTCATATTTATCCATCGGGTGACCTGAAAGATAAAGTCCTGTCATTTCCTTTTCCATCTGCAAAAGCTCGGACTTTGAAAATTCTTTTAAATCGGGGAGTTCAAATGTGTCGCCGAAATCATCGTTAATATCGAACAAACCGACCTGACCGTACATGGTGCGGCGATGCTTTTCTTCAATATTTGTGACGAGAACGGGCAGTGCCTGAAGCATTTGTTTTCTGTTGGCAGCAAAGCAATCCATTGCGCCGCAACGAATAAGCGACTCAACTGCGCGGCGGTTAAACTTGCCGTTTTGCATACGCGAGCAGAAGTCGAAAATGTCGGCAAAATCGCCGTTTTTGCGCTCTTTAATAATATCCTCGATGAAATCGTTGCCGAGATTTTTAATACCGAGCAAGCCGTAATTTATGACTTTTACGTTGGCGGTAAAACCTTTCATCGAGCGATTGATATTAGGCGGAGCAAGACGCAAACCGAGGCGCTTGCACTCTGCAATATAGCGTGCGACCTTGTTTGACGAATCAAGCACGGAGGTGAGAAGTGCCGCCATATACTCACCGGGGAAATAACATTTTAAATACGCGCACCTGTAAGCAACGAGAGCATAACAAGCGGCGTGTGATTTATTAAATGCATATGACGCAAAATCTGTCATTTTGTCAAAAATTTTGTTTGCGACATCGCGCGTAATTTCGTTTTTTTGACACCCGAGAATAAATGCCTCGCGCTCCTGCTCCATAACATCGTGTTTTTTCTTGCTCATTGCACGGCGCACAACATCGGCTCTGCCGAATGAATAGCCTGCAAGCTCACGGAAAATCTGCATTACCTGCTCCTGATAAACCATACATCCGTATGTGTTTTTCAAAATCGGCTCGAGCATCGGCGTGTCATATTTAATATTTTGCGGATTTTGTGAATTTTCGATAAACGTATCAATTTGGCTTGCCGGACCGGGACGGTAAAGCGAGGTTGCGGCAATCAAATCCTCAAGGGCTTTTGGCTTGAGATTCATAAGCATTTGTTTCATTCCTGCCGATTCAAACTGAAAAATGCCCTCTGTTTTGCCGCGTGCAAAAATTTTATAAACATTCGCATCGTCAATCGGGATTTTATTTATATCAATACCTGCCGCTTTTGACGCGTCATCAATAACTGTGAGCGTGCGCAGACCGAGGAAGTCCATTTTTAAAAGTCCGAGTTCCTCGAGCGTGGTCATAATATATTGAGTGACAACAAGGCCGTCATTTGTCGCAAGCGGAACATATGACGAAACCGGGTCGTGAGTGATAACAACGCCTGCGGCATGGGTGGAGGTATTGCGCGGCATACCCTCAACCTTGCGTGCGGTATCAATCAGCTTTTTGACCTCGGCGTTTTCGTCCATCGCCCTGCGAAGTTCGCGACTGCGTTCAACAGCTTGGTCGATTGTTATATGAAAGCTGTTTGGAATAAGCTTGGCAACAGCATCAACCGATGAATATGACATGCCCATTGCCCTGCCGACATCGCGGATTGCGGCGCGCGTTTGAAGTGTGCCGAATGTAACGATTTGGGCAACATGGTCACTGCCGTATTTTTGTGTTACATAGTCGATAACCTCCTGCCTGCGCTCGTAGCAAAAGTCAACATCAAAATCGGGCATTGAAACCCTTTCGGGATTTAAAAACCTTTCAAAAATAAGGTCATATTTCATAGGGTCCAAATCCGTAATACCTATACAATAAGCGGCAAGCGAGCCTGCGCCCGAGCCTCTGCCGGGGCCCACGGGGATACCCTTTGATTTTGCAAAAGCAACAAAATCCCAAACGATGAGATAATAGTCGGTATAGCCCATTTTTTCAACGGTTTCAAGCTCGTAATTGAGGCGGTCGATATATGACTGCCCAACATTTTCGCCGTATCTTTTGTGCAAGCCCTCAAAGCACTTTAATTTGAAATATTCAAAGTGGTCCATATTATCAGGCGTTTCAAAATAAGGAAGTTTTGTATTGCCGAACTCAAAATCGAAATTGCACATATCGGCTATTTTTTGAGTGTTTTCAATTGCATCGGGATATGACAGAAAAAGCTGTGACATTTCGTCTGCGGATTTAAGATAAAAATTATCGCTGTGAAATTCAAGCCCGGTATCCTCTCCGATAGTATGGTTAGTGGCGATGCAGATGAGCACTTGCTGAATTTCGGCGTCCTCTTTATTGACATAGTGGACATCATTTGTGGCAACAATCGGAATGCCTGTTTCATCATGCAGGCGAACAATGCCATCGATAACCGTTTTTTGCTCCGGAATACCGTGATTTTGAATTTCGAGATAGTAATTGCCGTCGCCGAAAACGGAATTAAACCAGAGAGAACGCTCCCTCGCCTCATCATATTCTCTTTTGAGCAAAAGCTGCGGAATTTCACCGGCAAGGCATGCTGAGAGGCAAACAAGCCCGTCACTGTATTTTTCAAGCAAATCGCAGTCAATACGGGGCTTAAAATAAAATCCCTCCGTATATGACAGCGACACCATTTTGATTAAATTCTTATATCCGATTTCGTTTTTTACAAGCAAAACGAGATGGTTGTATTCCTTGTCGAGTACCTTTTCCTTATCAAATCTTGTACGC
The DNA here is from genome assembly GCA_003526845.1 of Oscillospiraceae bacterium. Lineage (GTDB taxonomy): Bacteria > Bacillota > Clostridia > Oscillospirales > Acutalibacteraceae > Eubacterium_R. Next base: position 103,044 of record DPVM01000005.1, on the reverse strand, counting down.
GGAGCAACATAAACCTCACAGCCGATAATCGGCTTGATTCCCTGCCTTTTACACTCCTTATAAAAATTAACCGCACCGTACATATTTCCGTGGTCGGTTATTGCAAGTGAGGTCATTCCGAGCTCTTTTGCACGGCAAACAAGCCTGTCGAGTCGGCAAGCGCCGTCCAACAGGCTGAACTGAGTGTGAAGATGAAGGTGTGTAAACATTTTTTACTCCGTAAAAATCAAATGTCGTTTGCAATATCAACAAGGCGTTTGAGGCGATGATTTGCTCCGCTTTTTGAAAGCGGAGGCTCAAACATTTCGGCAAGTTCTTTAAGCGACAAATCGGGATTGTCAAGTCGCATAAGTGCCATTTCCTTAAGCTGTGGCGACAGCGAGTCAAGACCGATTGTTGATTGAATTTTCATTATCGCCGCAATCTGCGGTGACGCCGCGTCAACGGTTTTTTGAATATTTGCGGTTTCACAATTGGCTTTTCTGTTTGCCGAATTGCGGATTTCCTTAACTATTTTGACATTCATCATATCAAACATAGACGATGCGGCACCCATAATATAAAGGCAATCTTCGATAACCTCACTGCCCTTAAAATATATTATGTTATAGCCTTTTCTGTTTGCGGTTTTCGGAGAAAGTTCCATTTCGCGCAAAAGAGTGACAAAACTTTTTGAAAGGTTTAAAAACGGCACCACAAATTCGAGATGATAGCCCTTTTCGGGTGTAAGAATTGTGCCGCAACTCAAAAATGCACCTGCCAAAAATGCATTTTGACAATGCGGACAGGCAAAATTCGACGCATTAAGTTTTAGACTTGTTTCGTGCGGTGAGTGCGAAAAATAGGAAAAAAGTTTTGACGAATCGTTCCTGTCAAGCGAGATTGTGTATGTTTTGCCTGCCGGCGAAATTTCGATTTTACAGTCTATATTTCGCAGTTCAAGCAAAAGATTTTTGAAAAGTTGTGCCGAACTTTCATTTTCCGTTTGGAAAGTTATATTGCGTGCCGAAAACGATTTAGCAAAAAGAGCCATACCGTAAAGCAGGCTCTTTTTGCAGCAAATATTTTCGTATTCTATTTTAACGAGTTCATTTTTTACATTTGATGAAAATGACATTTTGTATTATCTGCCTATAATTATTTTCTGTTAATATCGCGATGATTAACCGACACATTGTCCCAATGTCTGACAAAATGCTTTTTGAGAGCTTCGGCAATTGCGACAGAGCGGTGATTGCCGCCTGTGCAGCCGATTGCGATAACGATTTGGCTTTTACCCTCCTTGATGTAAAGAGGATTTAAAAAGTCAAGCAGCGATATTGTTTTTTCGAGCAATTTTTGCGCATCGCCAAAACTGAAAACATAGTCATAAACCTCTTGGTCAAGGCCTGTTTTTTCGCGCATTGACTCAACCCAATACGGGTTTGGAAGGCAACGAACATCAAGAACAAAATCAGCATCATTCGGAATTCCGTGTTTAAAGCCGAAAGAAACGATATTGATATTCATAACATCTTTGTCATCACCCAAAAGGATTTGTGTAAGGCGATTGCGAAGCTGGTTTGAAGTTAAGTCGGAGGTGTCGATGACATAATCTGCCCTGAGGCGAACAGGAGCCAGAACCTCCTTTTCATAATTTAGCGCATCCTCGATACTGCCTGAAAATTTGTCGGCAAAAGGGTGCTTTCTGCGTGTAAGCTTATATCTTTTAAGTGCAACATGATTTTTAATATCGAGATAGATGATTTTAACATTGTCGTTATCGTATTTAAGCTTATCAACAACATCGCAAAACGCATTGAAAACGCCCTTTGAGCGAACATCGGTAACAATTGCGATTTTGTTGTATTTATCCGACTTATCCATCAAATTCATAAATGTTGAAATAAGCTCGGCAGGCATATTATCAATACAATAATAGCCTACATCCTCCATAAAACTCATGGCGGTTGATTTGCCCGCACCCGATACACCTGTTAAAAAAATTACATCTTTCATAAACACTCTCCGAAAATCATCATGCCGATTGAATTATTTTGTAACTCTGACTTCCATTTCAAGGCGAACGCCTTTTTCTTTATAAACAGTGTCAGAAACCTGTTTACAAAGCGCAAGCACATCGTTGCATGTCGCGCCGCCGGTGTTGATAACAAAGCCTGCATGCTTTGTGCTGACCTGTGCACCGCCGATTGTTGTACCCTTGAGATTGCACTCCTCGATAAGCGCACCTGCAAAATATCCCTCCGGACGTTTAAAGGTTGAGCCTGCCGATGCAAATTCAAGCGGCTGCTTGCTCTTTCTTCTTCCCATCAAATCCTGCATTTTTGATTTGATTTCGTCGGGATTGCCTTTTTTCAATTTAAAATAAACGCCTGTTATTGTGCAACCGTTGTCGTAATAAGCCGAGTGACGGTATGACAGCTTTAAACCATCGCCGCAAAGCGTGCCCTTTTCGCCGTTTTGGTCGATATGGTCGCATTTTACGAGAACATCCTTAAGCTCGCCGCCGTAGGCACCTGCGTTCATAAACGCGCCTCCGCCGCATGAGCCGGGAATGCCGTATGCAAATTCAAGCCCTGTCAAGCTGTTTTCAAGCGCCGTGCGGCACACTTTTGTGAGCGACGCACCGGCTTGGGCAAAAATCGTATTATCACCAATCAAAGTGACATCCGAAAAATCCTTGCCGAGCAGAATAACACAGGCATCAATTCCGTCATCGGAAACGAGGAGATTCGAGCCGTTGCCGACTGTCATATACCTAATACCGAGACGGTTGCATTCCTTTATAACCGAAGCAATTTCGTTCTCACTTTTAGGCAGAACTACCACCGCAGCGTTGCCGCCGATTTTAAATGTGGTATGATTGCTCATAGGCTCGTTTTCAAGATATTTTATGTTTGAAATTTCTAAAAATTTGACTAAATCTTTCAATTTATCACCGAATTAATCTGCAACGCCGAGAATTGCGGCACCGATGATGCCTGCATCGTTGCCAAGCTCCGCCTTGAGAATTTTTGTTTGAATTTTTGAATAAACGCTGTAACGCTCAGCCTCAATATATCTTCTGAGCGGACGGAGCAATGTTTCACCCTCGTTGCAGATACCGCCGCCGACACAGATAATCTCCGGCTGAAGTGCGTTTACGAGATTGATAATGCCGCAAGCGACATATTTGATATATTGGTCAACAACCTTAATACCTGCAATATCGCCTCTGCGCATCGCGTCAAACGCTGTTTTGCCCGAAACCTTACCCTCTTCCTTTGCAAGTTGATGCATAACGGAGTCGGGATATTGCTCCATAGCCTTTTTTGTTTGATTGATAAGTGCTGTTGCCGATGCATAAGCCTCCCAACAACCGTGTCTGCCGCAAGTGCAAGCCTCGCCGTCAACAACAATTACCATATGTCCGCATTCGCCGCCGGCATTGTTAACACCCGTTACAATCTTACCGTCAATGATAACGCCCGAGCCTACACCGGTGCCGAGTGTAACGGCAATAAAGTTTTTGGCACCGTTGCCGCAACCTGCATAAGCCTCGCCGAGAGCGGCACAGTTAGCGTCGTTTGCAACATAAACCGGCTTGTCGCCGAGTCTTTCGATAATCATATCCTTTGCAGGAACATTGTCAAAATTAAGGTTGTTTGCAAACTCGATAACACCGTCAGAATTAACAGTGCCGGGTGTGCCGAGACCTACAGACGAAATATCGTTCATTGTAAGACCGGCTTTTTCGACAGCCTCTTTGCAGACCTTTGCAATATCATCAAAAATAAGTTCTGCACTGCGTGGAACGGCAGTCGGCGTTTTTGCCTTTGCGATAATATTGTATTTTTCGTCAACAACAGCGGCAACAATATTAGTTCCGCCCAAATCGATACCGATAGTAAACATAACTATACCCCTTTTTCTTTCTTAAATCCGCAGGTAATCACGAATTTTTCCATATTTCAAGTTCTTTGTCGGTAGGCTCTATATCATCCATACCGAGCGAATGCATAAGCTCTTTGGCCCCGTTGTAGCCCATCTTTTTTTGACGATTATTCATAGCCGCGGTTTCAACGATAACCGCAAGGTTACGGCCCGGAGTAACCGGAACAATAACAACGGGAATTTTGACATCAAGTATTCTTGTGTACTCATTATCAAGACCGAGCCTGTCATAAGCCTTTGTGGGATCCCACTCCTCGAGCTGGATAACCATATCAATTTTTTCCTTAGGCTTAACGGCACCCATACCGAAAATACGGCGTGCATTGATGATGCCGATACCGCGAAGTTCAATAAAATGGCGAATATTGCTCGGCGATGAGCCTTCGATTGTGCGCTCGGACACCTTGCGAAGCTCAACAGCGTCATCCGCAATCAAACGGTGACCGCGCTTAATAAGCTCAATAGCTGTTTCGGATTTGCCGGCACCGCTTTCGCCGACAATCAATATACCCTCGCCGTAAACCTCGACAAGAACGCCGTGGCGCGTGATGCGCGGAGCAAGTTCGCGATTGAGAAAATCAATCAGCGCCGCAAGAAACGGCGAAGTTTCCTCCTTTGTTCTCAAAAGCGGCACCTGATATTTTTCACACGCCTTTTTGAAGTTTTCGGGAATATCAAGTCCTCTTGTGACCACTGCGGCGGCAGGCTTAAGCTCGAGCCAATAGGCAAGTGCTTTTTGCTGATTTTCCTCACTCATGCTGAGAAGAAAGCCAAACTCGGTCCAACCGAGTATTTGTATTCTCAACGGGTCAAAATAATCGGTATATCCCGTAAGGACTATACCGGGTCGGTTAACCTCACTTGTAATAATAAGAATTTCCTCTGTCGGCTTAGGTACATAGACAACCTCGAGATTGTGATTCTTGATTATTTTTTCAAGAGTAACCGAATACTTTTCAGCCATAGTTTTTCTCCTATGCAAAATTATTCAGTCTTTATTATATAATAAACTAAAAGCATTATCAAGAAAGATTTAAAAATTATTAAGAATTTATTTATTTTACAAACTCATTGAGTTATGATATAATGAATTAACTTCTCTAACGGAGGATTGTAATGGAAAAGAAATTAAAGGTTGCAATAGGAACCGAGGCATTTCCGCCGACGATAGACGGAATCAGTACGGTTGCCAAATGCTATGCCGATATTATAAACGAAAAGCTCGGCGAGGCTGTAATCGTAACGCCTAAAAATCCCAATCAGGAGGACTACAAGTATCCGTACGAAATATACAGATACACAAGTCTTTTCACATTCGGCGAGGGATACCCTGTCGGTTGGCCGTTCAAAAAGCAGCTTGCGCTTGATGTGATTGACAAAAATTTTGACATTTTGCATTCTCACTGCCCCATTGCAACGAGCTATTTTTTCAGAAGAATAAACAGAATAAAGCGTATTCCGATGGTATTGACATACCATACAAAATACGAATATGATTTTGAGGCAAGAATACCGAGCCTTGCGGTTAAGCACAGGGCGTACGGCTTTTTGCTAAACAACATCAAGAGTGCGGACGAGGTTTGGGTAACAAGCAAAGGCACGGCGGAATCATTGCGGAAAGTCGGCTACCAAGGCGACTATATCGTAATGCCGAACGGATGCGACCTGCCGAAAGTATGCATCACCGACGATGAGCGCGCAATGATTCGCAGAAAGCACAGCATCCCGGAAGGAATCCCCGTATTAATATTTGTGGGCAGAATGATGTGGTACAAAAACATTCAAATCATTCTTGAAGCTTGCGAAATATTAAAAGAACGCGGCAGAGATTTCAGACTGCTTATGCTCGGAATGGGTCCCGACGAGGGCGCAATAAAGAAATACACGGCAAAACTCGGTTTGAATGACAAAGTAATATACACCGGTCAGTTGCTTGACAGAAGCGAACTTCAAATATATTACAGCACGGCGGATTTGCTTGTATTTCCGTCAATGTTTGACACAAACGGTCTTGTAGTGCGTGAGGCGGCGGCATCGTCAACGCCGTCACTTCTTGTTGAGGGGAGTTGCGCGGCAGAGGGCATAACCGATTGCGAAACGGGTTTTTTATGTCTTGAAACGGCGCACAGCGTTGCAACATCAATTGACAAAATCATTGATAACAAGGACCTTTTGAACAGAGTCGGTAAAAATGCGCAGGATGACATTTACATTTCGTGGGATGACAGCATCAAAAACGCCTATGACAGATACCAAGTGGTGATTGACAAATTTAATTCGACACCGCACGAGCCGTATAAATACTGATTGCAGGAGAACGTTAATGAATTTAAATGTTTATTTCAAAAGTGTACTTGAACAGGACACTGCAGCGGTTGTTTTGTGCAACCTTGAGCACGAAATAATTTATATGAATCCTGCCGCAAAAGCAAGATACGCAAAGCACAACGGCGGTAATCTCGTAGGCAAAAATCTTTTAAACTGCCACAACCCGAAATCAAATGAAAAAATTGAAAAGGTTGTGGAGTGGTTCGGAAAAAGCAAGGACAACAACATTATCTACACCTCGTTTAATCCGAAAGAAAACAAGGATGTATATATGGTTGCCCTGCGCGATGATGACGGCAATTTAATCGGCTACTACGAAAAGCACGAATACAGAAACAACGAAACAATGAAAAAATACGATTTTAAATAAAATATCGTTTAAAGCAAAAGCACCCGATGCGGATTTAGTCCGCATCGGGTGCTTTTGTTTATGTTTGTTATTATTTGTTGTTATTTATTCGCCGCAAAGCGTTTTTAAATTTTTCTCCATTAGAGAAAAGAAAAAATTAACGATTTTTTCATCCTGCTTATTGCCGCGAACACACATTGAAAGAGTGATGATTTTTCGCGCCGTGGTCACGGTGAGAAGTGCAAATGGCTTATATTTAACCGCTCCCGTTGAAAAGACATCGTAAGGCTCGCGTCCGCAAAGCGCCAACTTTTCGACCTCCATAACGCCGATGTTGCTCATGGCCAAAAGAGGATTTGCGTAACCTATTTTGATTATTTCCTCCGATGCGGCATAAGGCATAATTTTGTAGCCGAGTGAAAGCAACGGCAAGCCGTGAAGCCCCATAAATCTGTCATTTTTAAACTGATTTGACGATTGGATGACATAGGCGAGCGTTTCAAAAATATCGTTGCCGCGTTTCGGAACTCGGCACTGCATCCACGCCGTATGGTTTGTTACGCCGCTGTGGCTTGCGTCCTTTATATGGCGGCGCAAATCAATTGCACACGAAATCGAGCAGCTGTCATTTTCGTCATATCGTGCAAGCTCGTAAAGGCTGAAAAAATACGACGCAAGAAGCATATCGTTGACAGTTGCACCGTATTTTTTGCCTGCCGCGCGGATTTTGTCGAGCATATCCTGCGGCAATTTGCGGCGAGCGATAAACGATTTGTCCCTAATATTGTCGGGAGTGAACGGAAAGCCGTGTTCATCGGGTGTATTGATGTTTTTATAAAGATTTTTTGCAAGTTTTTTCTCTGCCGCGGTGAAATCCTCATAAACGCGGGTGTATGACCTTGAGCCTGTTTTAAAATCAATCGGGCTGATTTTATTTTCGGCATAGGCGTTATAATTTTTGCAAAGTGCCTTTAGAAAATACTTAAAGTCGCCGCCGTCCATACACATATGATTTTCTATAATGCACAAAACGGATTTTTTGCCGTGATAAAAAACGGCAATTTGCATTTGAACATTTGAATCCGTAGCGATTGAGCGTGTGAGAAACGAATTGATTTTTTCGTCAAGCTCATTTTCCTCCACACGGTAGGAGAAAACAACCTCGTCGATATTATAATCCTTTACAATCCAGCAGGGGCTGATGTGATTATCCTTAAACGCCGAATGGAACACGGGCGATTTTTCAAAAAAGCAAAGCACAACGGTTTTGAGAATATCAACATCAATTTCAAAATCATAGCGCAGTTCGGCGTGGACCATACGGTCGTTATAATCCCTGAAAAGGTAATGCATTTTGTCCCACAACTCGGCATTCAGCTTTCGTTCCATGAGTCAATTACCTCCTCTTTGATTTTTGCGTTTCTGCGCACCGCCTCGGCGGCAATTATCATATCGGCAACGAGTGCCGCCGGAATAATAACCCATCCCGCAGTCCATGGAAAAACGGAGCAGGTGCAAAGAATTATATACACCATAGCCGCAATAATCGGCAAATAAATAAGCCAATTAATCACAGCAAGGCTTTGCTTTGTAAAAACGGCATACAATCCGTCGGCAACAAATGCCGCGGCAACTCCGCCGATTACGGCAAGCCACGAATGCGGAGGCTTGATGACTGCAATAAATAAGAGTAAAAGCGCAACCGACAAAAGCATAACAGCCACAAACAAACAAATTCGCGCAACGATGTGAAACACCCTTTTCTTTTTTGAAAAAGAACGAACGCCGATTGAAAGCAAATAAACGAGCCAAAGCAAAATGCCGTCAACGAGAAACGCCCAAGTCATACTCCACAAATGCGTGCTTTTGCTGAAAAGCAAATACAAAACAACGATTGCAAGAATATAACCAATTGAGCCGACAATGTTTGATATTATGAAACGGCGGCATCTGTCCTTTGCGTTTAAATCCAAAAGATAACGGTTATAGTCCTCCTTCAAATCCGGATGCTCACCGATTACAAGGTCGGCAACGACATTTTCATCGGTCAAACCGCGTTTTTCAAGTTCAAAAGCGCGGCTCTCCATTTCATCAAGAAGAGCGCGCTTGTATTTATACATATTCTTATCCTGCGGATTATCGGGCAAGGAGGAGTCGATATAATCAAAAAACTTTTCCATAAATATTGTGCAACAATTAAATTAAGAGTTGTTTTCCTGCGCAACAAGCTTGTCTGCGCCATAGCGTTTGCGAAGCACGGGTTTTTCGATTTTTCCTGTTGCATTACGCGGAATTTCATCGAATATAATTTTGCGAGGGCGCTTGTAGCGCGGAAGTCCGAAGCAAAATTCGTTGAGTTCCTCCTCGGTGCAGGTCATATTGTCCTTAATTTCAACAACTGCGGCGGTAATTTCGCCGAGTCTTTTATCGGGCAGACCGATAACGGCAACATCCTTGATTTTATCGTATCTGCGCATAAAATCTTCAATCTGAACGGGATAAATATTTTCGCCGCCGCAAACGATAACATCCTTTTTGCGGTCAACAAGAAAATAAAATCCGTCCTTATCCTGCATTGCCATATCGCCTGTGTAAAGCCAACCGTCATGCAAAACCTCAGCTGTTGCCTCGGGATTGTTATAATAGCATGTCATAACGCCGGGACCCTTTACGCAAAGCTCACCGACATTGCCCTGCTCAACTTCGTTGCCGTTTTCATCAACAATCTTGCACTGCCAGCGATAGCCGGGGATTCCGATTGCGCCGACCTTGTGAACATTGCCGACGCCGAGATGAACACAGCCGGGACCTGTTGACTCTGAAAGACCGTAGTTTGTATCGTAATCGTGATTCGGGAATACCTCAAGCCAACGCTTGATAAGCGACGGCGGAACAGGCTGAGCGCCGATATGCATCAATCGCCACTGCGAAAGCTCGTAATCATCAAGATTAACCTCGCCGCTGTCGATGGCATCAAGAATATCCTGTGCCCATGGAACAAGGAGCCAAACAATTGTGCAATGTTCGCTTGAAATTGCTTCGAGTATTGTTTTCGGCTTTGTGCCCTTCAAAAGCACAGCCTTACTGCCTGCGCACAGACTGCCCATCCAATGGAATTTTGCGCCTGTGTGATAAAGCGGCGGAATGCATAGGAATGTATCGTCGCGTGTGATGCTGTGATGAACCATCTCCATCTCGGCAGCCTGCGACAAACTTTGGTGCTTATGTAAAATAGCTTTCGGAAAGCCGGTTGTGCCCGACGAAAAATAGATTGCACCGTAATCGTCATCGGTGATTTTGACATCGGGTGCATGGCTTGAGCAATCAGCGACAAGCTCGCGATAGCTTTCCGCAAAATCGGGGCAGTTGTCGCCAACATAAATAAGGAGTCTGCCCTGACTGAGTTTGTATGCGTTTGCCTCTATTCTGCCTATAAACTCCCTGCCAAAAACAATCATATCGGTTTCGGCAAGCTCGGCACAATAGAGAATTTCCTCTGCGTCATATCTAAAATTAAACGGAACGGCTATTGCGCCGGTTTTTAAAATGCCGAAATAAATCGGAAGCCATTCAAGGCAGTTATACATCAAAATAGCAACCTTGTCTCCCTTTTTGATACCTCTGCCGATAAGCATATTTGCAAAGCGGTTTGCCTTTTCGTCAAACACACTCCAAGTAATCTCGCGTCTGTAAGGCTCATAGCGGCTTGATTCAATCAAGTCATATTCTTTCCAAGTCATTCGGCGTTTATCTTTTTCCTCGGGATTAAGCTCGACGAGCGCCACCTCATCGGGATACAATTTTGCATTTCTTTCAAGTAATTCTGTAACCGGCATCAAAATGCCTCCTCTTTCTATTTTTTCAACGCATTACAGCACTGCAAAGCGTTAAAGTAAAGTCCACATTTAAAGATAACATATACCGATGATAAAGTCAATGAAACAAAGCAAATTTTATACATTGAATAGCAAAAGTATTGTGCGTTATTGACAAAATATGTAAAAATAATCTATAATAAATTAACAAATTGACAGAATAGAGGAGTAACTATGCCTAATTTAAATACATACATAAAAGAATACGGCAACATTTCGTTTTGCGACAAGCCGTTTAACGAGGTTGACAATATTGTACTTTGCAATGTTTTTTATATGCCGTATGAAAAAATTGTGTCTGACAGTTTTGACGATATGCCGACGCCATTCACATACGCAAGCGACAGGCTTTTTGCCCTGCGCGGAAACAAGCATAAGCCCGTAGGTTTAATTTTGCTCAAAAACATAAGCGAGCAAATGATGCTGATGACAAACTACAAAAGATACAAGGAAATGAAACTTGTTGCGTGCACAAATGTGTTTGAGAAAAAGCCCGATGTGCAGTTCAACGCTTGCACATTTTTACTGCCGGACGGCACTGTTGTTGTGGTTTTCAGAGGAACTGACGATTCCCTGCGCGGCTGGAAAGAAGATTTTGACATTCTCACTCAGGACAACATCCCCTCTCAAAAGCTTGCAACGGATTATCTTGAGCAGGCGGCTCAAAAATTTGACGGTGACATAATTGTTTGCGGTCACTCAAAGGGCGGATATGTTGCGCAATACGGCGCACTTTTTTGCAAAAAAGAAGTTCGCGACAGAATAAAATGCTTATATAACAATGACGGTCCCGGATTTAGCGATTATTCGTTTATCGAAACGGAAAACTACAGGGAAATGTTGCCGAAATACAAACATTTTGTACCGCAGTCATCCTTTATTGGTATGTTGCTTTGCCACGATGACGATTATGAGGTAATCAAAAGCAAAAGAATAACAGGTCCGCTTGAGCACGATTTGTCAACTTGGCAGATAAGCGGTGATAAAATCAAGCGTGAAAGCGGTTTGACGGATATGGGAAAGTTTAACGATTTGATAATGTATCACATTGTTGACGGACTTGACGAAAGCCAAAAAGCGGCGCTCGACCGTGCGCTGACCACCGACCTTGACGGCACTGGTCAGGTGGGCTTGCTTGATGTAAAAGACAATGCGATTGCCGCTGTCAAAGGGCTTGTGAGCGCACACGACAAAATCGACAAAGCGACGCAAAACACACTTAAAGAAATTTTCGCCGACCTTGACAAGGGCATTGCAAGCACAGCGCAAGCGGTGATAAAAGGCGAATTTAAAACAGTTAAGCAACGAATTAAAAAATAACCGAAACACGCAAAATTCACAATGCAAATATAAACAAATCCGAAAAAAGGACAACAAAAAAACGCCCCCTACGGTAGAATTAAAAACTACCGTAAGGGGCGTTTTAATAACAAGAAGTTACAAACACACAAGTGATTATGAAAAAATAACAAAAAGATTTAATTCTCTAACTTGATTATATATGAAATACTACTTTATTTCATCAGTATTTTGCCTGTCAATGATATTAATTTGGTTCGAATACTCGGTTACCAAATTTCCGTTTGAATCATAGTAGGTCACAAATCCTCTTGCAGCCCAATTATAAGTTGAGGTCATATTATGCATATTGATAATATAAATATCCTCTAATTGTTCTGTATTAAATCTGCCAATCATCATTTTGTTATTGAGTAATAAAGTGAAATTATCCCTTGGGTCAAACAAATCGACTTTTTTATAATAGAATGCAATACCGACAGATTCGATTTTTATGTTTTCAGGGAAACCGGCTGCCATCATAAATGTACCCAAAGTATTTTCTTCGTTGTATTTATAATACAAATCAAGTACGGGCTTGTCAGTTGCTTGTCTTGGCTCGGGGAAAGATGTATCATCTTCATCATACTCGGCAGTAATTGTTACATCTTCGCCGTTTTGAAGCCTTGTAAGCACATCTTGTTCATCGTAAACCCATCTGCCGTTACTGTACCCGAATCTAAACGGAACTTCGGGGAGCAAATCATTTATTGAAGTGACTTCTGCCCATTCGGCAGTCGATTTTGTAAATGTTCCGGCTACCCAATTACTGTAATTTACAAATGTTAATGTTGCAGAACCTTCAGCGATAAATACAGCTTTTAAATCGGTGTTCGTGCTAACCTTAAATGTGTATTCCGGGTTTTTAGACATATAAATATTATTTACTGTATCATACCAACCTACAAAATTATATCCTTCGTTTGGAACGGCATTAAGTGTAATAGTTGTGCCATACAGCAATGATTGTTTATAACTACTGCTTGATTTTTCATCATTAACTGTAAATGAGCCGTTAGTGGAAGATATATTCACTTTGAAATATGCTTTCAGTTCATACATTGATACAAGAATATTAGTTGTAATTTCGTCAATGTCTTCTTGCGTTAGATAAAGATTATCATAATTATATGCGTTACATTCATCTATTAATTCTTTAAACGGCGTGAAAGTTTCTTCCGAATAATCTTTTTCATCTAACTTATTTGCAAAATACAATGCCGCTTGCAGTGCGCTTGAATCGCCCTTTTGATTTTTATATTGAATCTCTCCACCGGCTTTAAATTCAACATACTTAATAACATTTTGTGTGAAAATACTTGTGTCAAGGTAATTGTATTCGCATGATACATCGTACAAAGAACTTGTTTTTGCATTTGCATTACTCGGCAAAGTAATAGAAGTTAATTCACAACCGTCGCATTTTAAATTTTCAAGCTTAGTGCAACCCTTTATATTAAGCGTTGTGATTTTTGTATTTTCACAATAAAGCTCCTGCAACAGCGACAAAGAAGTTAAATCCAGTGCTCCCGATATATCCAAATCGGATATATCAATCGCAACCACACGATACTTGCTTCCATCATATTCAAACAGAACATTGTTTTGCAACTTCTCGGTATCAATATTTCCACTGTCATCAAGCCAATTTAAAGCATTATTGTTATTATTGGTGTTTGCAAAAGTTTTAAGTGCATTTAATTCGGTTGTGTCAAAAGTTGCATTATCGGGTACCGACTGAGGATAATAATTTACATAACAATCGCTGAACATTAAGTCTTCAAGGGCGTTATATAAAGTGCCACCCTCATGAGTATCAAGATAATTGTAGCAACAAGTTACAGAGGTAAGGTTCGTGCAATCGCTTAAATCCAAAGTGGTTAATTTATTGAATGAACAATCAATTTCTTCAAGTGATGAACAGTTGTCCAAATTCAAGGATGTCAAGTTATTACCGGTTACATCAAGTTTTTTTAATGAATCGAAATTCGACAAATCCAAAGAACCCGATAAATTCTCAAATGACAAATCTATACTTTCAACATTACCGTTTTCATTCCATGTGATGCCTGTCCATGTTGACGGGTCATCTAAATCCCAGTTAAGGATAGATAAATTGTCATCTTGATTTGCAAATGCAATCAATTTTGTGACATGTTCATTATTTACATTTATATTTTGAATCTGTTCAATGTTAATTTTCTGATTTGTATTATTACTATAAACACTTGATGCGACTTCATCAAATGTAGTTAATTTGAATTTATCATCTCCAGTTTTAGATATAACACTAAAATATGTATCATAATGATGAGCGTTACCTATTGAAGTAACAATAGGTAATGCAGTTCCTACAATTGGATAGATATCTCCATATTTTTTATAGTTTTTTATTAAATTGAATGCTCCGGATATTTTTTTATCAAAGGAGCCACACAAGCCTGTTGCGTTATGTGCAAAATCATACAATGTAGTATAATCTTTTGTAGAATTTTCGGCATATAATTTTTTGTTATAATAGTCATCGACAGACGGCCATTTCCACAAACAATCATGTATTTTTGGGACATTATCTACTATGTAAAAGTCATCAATTAATATATTTGATTCCGCTTTAATATCTTTTAGACTTGCCAAAAAAGTTTTTCCATACTTCCAATATCCCCATCCGGTTACAGGCTTTGTTAATGGTACGGTTGGAACAATATCTTCTTCAAAACAAAAATTATAAATATTATTATAATTTTCCATAGAATCGTCATATATTGCAACATTTGGTGTTGCGAATGTATATGCTGTTACTGAAGAAAATGAAGGTATAGAATCATTATAAACTCCATTAATTGAATCGGTAGCCTCTTTTGCATAAAGATTTGCAACAGCAGCACCTCTGCTATGACCCGTTATTATTAAGTTCACATTATCGTAATCCAAGCAATATTGTTTAACATATTTTTTGATTGTCGATTTTATGCTGTCGCTGGCTTTTTGAAAATTTTCATGTTCCTTACAAGCCTCATTATATTCTGTACCGGTTATTTCTGTATTTCCTTGCCATTCATTGTTATATGTGCCTCTAATTACAACAAACACATCAGCCGAATTGTCACCATTTTCACGCAGCATTATTGCAAAAGCAACATTGTCAGCATTATGGTCATTGACTCCTAAATGCTTAAAATTATAAACTTTAATTTTATTTTCTAAAAAATTATTTGTATCAATAAGCGATGGGTCTTTAGTCGAAATTATATTTTTGAATGATTTATCATAAGATACAACAACATCTTTCTCCTCTTGAGAACCATCTTTCTTAGTTTTAATCTCTTTATATCCATAAATATAATTTGATAAACTCATACATAAAATCATGTCATTCTCATTATAGTTTGACGAATCGATAATTTTGCTTGAATCAATATCAACACTAAATTTAGTTCCGGTCATTTCAAAATCCACAAGATGCCAAGTTCCTTCACAAAAGCACTCACATTTACCTTCATAAGGGTACACTGTTGCTATTATGTTGGAGTAATACAAATTGTTATAAAAATACACTCTAAAATAGCAGGTAAAACAGTCATTGCCTCTTGTAACAAACCCACTTACATTTTCAGAAAAGCTATACTTACCTATATTTTGGGCAGAAAAACTGCCTCTGAATTTATTTCCGACTATTTTGTTTATTGTAAAAGTACAATTAGGGTTATATCCCCAACTCGCCGTTGTTGAACCACTGTATTGAGCATAAAAATCATCATTGCTCGCATTTGCAACTATTGTAGAATTACTGCTAAAAATAATTAATGTCATAAAGATTGAAAAAATTTTCAAGTATAAATTTCTTTTTATCATAAAACGATCACTTTCCTATATAACTTCTTTTTTGAAAAATATATTTCACATAGCATCCCTTTGAATCTGATAAAACTATTCTGGGGAATCAACAATTTTTATTGCTAAAAAACAGAAACTATATTTTCTACTTATCCTATTGCCTTACCCTTTTCTTTTAATATTGCTCTATCAACTTTAGAATCGTAATAATAACTTGCAAAATTGTCATATTTTTGCCTTGTGAATTCAACTTCAGTATTTACTAATATAACATGCTTATTTTCAATGTTTTCACATATAGACGAATATTTGCTAAGAATTTTTTCTCTTAATATTTTATATTCTTCCGAGGAAAGTACAGATTCTCCGTTTTTTGAGATTCTGTGATATGGACTTAAGTCGTCAACTTTATAATAAATCACAAATGAATCGTTGTCATTTATTAAGAATTCCTTTATGTTCTCTATTGTTACAATATTATGCAATTTTCCACAATCAATTTCGATACCGATAACATTAGGGTCAACTGTTTTCAAATAGTCAACTGACCATTCAAAAATGTCTTCTAATTGATAATCATCACTAAATCCATATTCTGTTTTTGTAACGCCAAAAGTTCTTTTATTATATCTCAATTTCCAAGTCGGAGGTGTAGTATACCAATCAAAAGGAATACCTAAATCCGTATCGTCATGAAATTTTTCGCCCTCGTAATCGAGCAAAACTATCTCCTTTTTGTCAAAATCATATTTATCAACCAAATATTCAACAACCTCCGCCCTGTGGCATTGAACATAAACGGTATGTATAACAAAGCCGAGTAGCAACGCAGAAATTATTATTATAAATAAGGATTTAACTATTTTCTTTGCTTTTTTCATATTATAACCCCCTATAATACCACTATATCATAAAACTAATTAGAATAAAAGTACAAAATTGAACATTATTAACAAAGAGGTTTGCCTAAAAACAAATCCGTAAAAAGACAACAAAAAACGCCCCCTACGGTAGAAATAAAAACTACCGTATGGGGCGTTTTAATAACGAGAAGTTACAGACACATAAGTGATTATGAAAAAATAACAAAAAGATTTTACAACAGAGATTTATTGTTTATCCTTGTCGCTGAGTTTTGCAAGCTCGTCACGGAAGGACTCGGCACTGTCAAACTCCTTATAAACAGAGGCAAAGCGAACATAAGCAACCTCGTCAATCTCTTTAAGCTTTTCCATAATAAGCTCGCCGATTTTTGCAGAGGTGACCTCTCTGTCGACCGAGGACTGAAGCGCAGCTTCAATTTCGGAAATTTTTGTTTCAAGGTCGGCAACTGTGACATGCCTTTTTTCGCACGCACGAAGCATACCCTTTAATATTTTGTTTCTGTCGAAAACCTCGCGCGATTTATCTTTTTTGATAACGATAATCGGGACATCCTCGATAATTTCATACGTAGTGAAACGCTTGCCGCACTGGATACATTCTCTCCTGCGGCGGATACGCTCGTTTTCGTCTGTCGGGCGTGAATCAATAACCTTGCTGTCGGTATAACCGCAAAACGGACATTTCATAAAAATTCCTCCTTAGTGGCTGTCAAAAATGTGAAGTCAATATATATGACAATGTGACAACACAAAATATTGATTTGCACTTTTTTAAAACATTGAAATACCAACGAATGAGCTTATTATAACACAACATATAGAAAATTGCAAGTATCCACTTTATATCACAATATATAGTAAAGAGCAAACGCTGCAAAGCTACGATTGACCCTTTGCCTTTGCGGAGCGATTGTTATAAATAAACATCCAAATTGCCATAGCGCAAATAATTGCATAGCCGATGAGCGAAAGTGTGTCGGGAAAGCCCTGACCGAGGAACAAATAGCCCTCGATAGCGGTGAAAATAATATTTGAATAATCATATACCGAAATTTCTCTGCTCGGGGCAAATGTGTATGCGGCTGTGATACCGAACTGACCGCCTGCGGCGCAAACGCCGACCATAATAAGGCAGAAAAACTGATACCAAGACATATGATAATAATTAAAGAACAAGTAAGGCGCTGTGACGACAACGGAAAATGCCGAGAAAAAGAAGACGGTAAATCTGCCGTTTTCGCCCTTGTTGCCCATATGGCGAACACAGGTGTATGCGCCGCCGGCGCACATTCCGCCGACAAAGCCTGCGATTGAGGGCAAAAGCTCGGCATTTGCAAATGACGGCTTAATTACAAAAAGCGCGCCCAAAAATGCGATAAAAATAGCGACAGCCTGACGGAGTTTTACTTTTTCTTTTAAGAAAATTGCTGAAAAAATCAGCGTGAAAAACGGCGACATTTTATTGAGCATTGCCGCGTCGGGTGTGTGAGACATATGCGTTGTGGCATAGAAATTGCCGAAAACGCCGAGCAATCCTGCGCTTGAGCGCAAAATATGATACGGCAGACAGCCTTTTTTCGGCTTAAACGGCTCGTGATTTTTTATAAGCGTTGCCGACGCGAGAAAAAACGCAACAAGGTTTCTGAAAAACACTTTTTGCACAATCGGCACATCGCCGGACAAATTGATAAACGAGCTCATTCCGCTGAAGAAGAACGCCGAAATCAAAATGCAAATTATGCCCTTTTTCTTGTTATCAAGCCTTAAAGCCATTATATCACCCCTAAAAGCAAGAAGGCGAAAATAATCAAACCAATTATTTTCGCCGTTTTTTTATAAATTTTCAAAATACCGTTTGCTGAATGCAAGCTCGCTTTCGACATCGTAGCCGAGCGAATAAATCTCTATCACCGCACTGCCACTGTAGTTTTCACCATCAAGTGCGTTGATGAGCCGTTTAAAATCGAATGTTCCCCTGCCAAGCGGCATACAGTCCTTTTGCGGCGAATTATCGCTTAAATGAAGATGAACAATATCATTCTTCATTTCGTCAAAAAACTCAAACGGATTGTAGCCCGAGCGTATTGACTGTTTAATATCAAACACAAGATGAAAATCATCGCCGAGATATTTTTTCATCCGCTTTAAAAAATCGATATTCTGTGAGCGGAAATTGACAACATTTTCCTGACAGACTCTGACACCCTCGCGCCTGCCCACATCAACAAGAGAGGCAAAACGCTCAAAATAATGTTCCTCGGGGAGCGGTCGCTTTTGCTTGGCAAGCGCGCCGTGGATAACGGCAATGTCTGCACCGAGCAAAGCCGCGGCGTGAAAATGTTTTTGATACATACCGATAAAATCGTCATATCTTCGCTGATACTCGCCGAAAATACAGTTGTTTTCGAGATTTGACGAAAACGGGTGAATTGACACGATTTTTGTTCCGCCCGCATCGGCATTTTTGCGCATTTGCTTTACAAAAGGCTCCTCAAGTTCGCACGGAGAATTGAAAAAAACCTCTGCCGTTTTAAAGTCGAGAGATATTACTTTGTCGAGTGCCTTTTCCGTTTCAAGCGGATAAAAGCAGGAAGTTGAAGCGCCGATTTCCATTTTATCAACCCATTATTTTTTCAAGGCATGCAAGCTTAACGCTTGTGCAAAGGATTTGTGTTGCCAAATCAAGTTCGTCAAGCGGAGGGAATGACGGAGCAATACGAATATTGCTGTTTTTCGGATCGTCGCCATAGGGATATGTTGCACCAACGGGAGTGAGGACAACACCTGCCTCCTTGCAAAGCTCGCCTACGCGCTTTGCGCAACCCGGCATAACATCAAGGCTGATGAAATAGCCGCCTGCCGGCTCAATCCATTCTGCGATACCCTTGCCGCTCAATTCTTTATTGAAATAATCAAGAACCAAATCAAACTTTGGCTTCATAATTGCAGCATGCTTTTTCATATGTTCCTTAATGCCGTCGGCATTTTTAAAGAACTTAACATGGCGAAGTTGATTCATTTTATCATAGCTGATTGTTTGGCAGTTAAGGCGTTTTTTGATTTGAGCAATGTTTGCGTCACTGCCGATAATAGCCGAAACACCGGAGCCGGGGAAGGTCATCTTTGATGTTGAGCAAACTTCGATAACCATATCCTCGTTGCCGTATTTCGGAAGAATATCAAAAATATTGAGGAGTGTGTCGCCGTGGTCGCTGAGTTCATGAACGCAATAAGCGTTATCCCAAATGATTCTGAAATCTTTTGCGGCAGGCTTGAGCGATGCGATTGCATCAACAACGCTGTCGCTGTAAGTAATACCCTGCGGATTTGAATATTTCGGAACGCAGAACATACCTTTTACAGAATCGTCCTTAATTTGCTCTTTGATGAAATCAACATCGGGACCATCTGAATTCATCGGAACATTAATCATTTTAATGCCGAAATGCTCAAGAATAGTGAAGTGTCTGTCATATCCGGGAACGGGGCAAAGGAACTTAGCCTCGTCGAGTTTAAACCACGGTGTACTGCCGAGAACGCCCTCTGTAACGCACTGTGTGATATAATCATACATAAGGGTGAGACTTGCACTCGGACCGATGATAATGTTTTTGGCATCAACGCCCATAAGCTCTGCAAAAAGTTGCTTACAGCTCGGAATACCATCAAGGATACCGTAGTTTCTCATATCGACACCGTTTTCAACATAGTCGATTGGTTTGAGCATATCCATTGATAAATCAAGTTGTTGCTTTGACGGCTTACCTCTTGACATATCAAGTTTAAGCCCCATAGCTTTGAACTCGTTGTATTTTTCTTTAACGGCGTTTAATTCTGCCGATAATTGGTCTTTGGTCATTTTTGAGTATTCAGACATTTTGAGTCCTCCGTTATCACAATATAGGTATGTATTCTATCACAACTTATATTATATTGCAATAATTAAGGCGATTTATCGGCATAATTCATAAAACCACTTGTTTTCCTCAAGAAATAAATATGTTTTTTTGCCGTCGATATAGCAGGTATAGCGTATTCCTGCACCGCCGGATTTAAGCGATGCGGCAGGGCGGACATCCGTTATTCTGTCGACCTCAAACTCTCTGTTGTCATATGTCATTGAAAGCGGAGTGATATTCCCCTCCCTGTCGAACAGCACCTTTACATCTGTATAATGTTTGTCGGGATTGTTATAATCTGTTGAATTGAAAATAATCATTTATAATACATCTCCTAAAATGATTTAATAAAAACCGATTGGGTGAATAATATGTTCGTCATGCGGATTGAAGTGTGATAAATCGCGTTTTTGGAGTTGTGAGCCGCGTTGAATGCAATAATTGCCGAATCGGCGGCGCAGTGAATCAACGGCGGTTTCGATTTTTTCCTGCTTTTCGCGATTTTCGACGCTGTGCGAAAAATCGTATTGCTCGCAAAAATCGATATCAAAATCGCTGACAGAAACGCCGAGCGAACGAATGGGGTAAAGCCAATTATAATTGTTTAAAAACAGAGTCATCGCACAGGTGTGTATTTCGGAACTTATATCGCTGTGTGCCTTCATTTTTTGCTGACGGGTGAACGAGTTTAAATTGACATCGCGCACCGAAATCGTGACCGTTTTGCCCTTAATCCCCTGCTCACGCAGGCGTGTGGCAACGCTTTCGCACAAAACGCGAAAAACGATTTTGACATCATCGTTATCCACAAGGTCGCGCGGAGTTGTTGTTGAATTGCCGACGCTTTTGACATCGCTTGCCTCGTCGGCACGGCGCACCGGTGATATATCAAGCCCATTTGCATAGTCCCTAAGTGTTTGACCGTTTTTGCCGAGAACAGTTTTCAAAAATTTTTCGTCGGTGTTTGCAAGCTCACCGATTGTTTTTATTCCGTAGGAATTGAGTTTTGCAACCGTTGCTCTGCCGACCATCAACAAATCGCCGCAGGGCAAAGGCCAAACAATATCCTTAAAATTATCCTTGCTTATAACCGTTACTGCATCGGGCTTTTTATAGTCAGATCCGAGCTTTGCAAAAATTTTGTTGAAGCTGACCCCCACGCTGACGGTGATGCCGAGTTCGGATTTAACACGCTCGCGGATTTCGTTTGCAATCTCCTCGCCGCTTTGCACACTTCCGCTGACATCTATCCAATTTTCGTCAAGGCCGAACGGCTCGATAAACTCGCTGTAATCGGCATAAATCATACGGGCAAGTTTTGAAAAACGCAAATAAAGCGGATAATTGGGCGGCACGATAATCAAATCGGGGCACTTTTTGCGCGCTTTCCACAGCGGCTCGCCCACTGTCAAGCCATATTTTGAGGCAATCTCATTTTTTGTAAGGATGATGCCGTGGCGCGACTCAACATCGCCGCCGACAGCAACAGGCTTGTTGCGTATTTCGGGGCGATAGAGGCACTCGACCGAGGCATAAAACTTGTTGCAATCAATATGAAGAACCGTTCTTTCCACAAAATCACCTCCGAGAACATACTGAAAATTTGTTTATCGAACATATGTTCTATTATACAACAAAAATAAGATTTGTCAACAATCATACGGCGGGTAAATTTTGCATAACTAAAAATCATATAATATAGCGGTGATATTGTGAAAAAGAGTATTCCTCAAACCGTAGTTCTTGTTTTTATAACAGTATATATGATGATTATGTCGAGCGAGGCAAAGGCGGGCGCGGCAGACGGGCTTGGTCTTTGCGAAAATATAATCATCCCCTCCCTGCTGCCGATTTTGATACTTGTCAACATAGGTGTAAAATCAAAAACGGCGGATGTGCTCAAAAAAATATTCGGCAAATTGTTTGAAAAGGTGCTGAAACTGCCCGGATGCTGTGCAGCGGCTGTTATTTTCGGTGCAATCGGCGGCTATCCATCCGGCGCAATACTGACAGAGCATTTATACAGGCAGGGGCAGATTGATTCGTCAACAGCAGCGCGGATAATGAGCTTTAATTTCAGCGGCGGAATAGCGTTTTTGATAACCGCCGTGGGCACAATGCGCTACAACAACACAAAAATCGGCGTTGTATTTTTTGCCGTAAGCTGTATATCGTCGCTTATAATATGCGCCGCGTCGGCGTTTGTAAACGGCAAAGCACCCGACAATTCGGCTGTGATGAAAAACAGCCTTTGTTTTACCGACGCGCTTGTTGAGTCGGTTGAGGCGGCGACAAAAAGCATAATCAATATGAGCGCATACATAATTTTGTTTTCGGCAATTGCAAGAGCATTTAAAATCAACGATTTTTTTGCACCGCTGATGGAAATAACAAACGGCGTTTGCGGCGGCGAAAAGCTGTTGGCTCTGCCGGAATGCGCAGCATTTTTGAGTTTCGGCGGATTTTGCATACATTTTCAGCTTATAGGCTCACTGCGCAAAATGAGGGTAAAATATTCGCGCTTTTTGTTCGGTCGCGTTGCCGCTGCGACAATTTCGTATTGGCTGATGAAGGCATATTTATATTTTGTGCCGCAAAGCAGCGAAGTTTTCAGCAACATTTCGGGCAATGTCGAGCAAAAATACACACAGGTCAACTCCCTTTTGAGCGTAGTTATGATAATCGGCTGTGTGGCGCTGATTTTTGATATAAGCAACAAAAAAATAAAATTGCACTGACAGATTGTTTGTGGTATCATAAATCAGAGTCGTTTTATGAAAAGGGAGAATCAAATTATGAAAAAATATGCAACAAGTCTGTTTGCCGTTTTGGCGGCGATAATGATATTATTTGCCGGCTGTACCGCACCGAGCGGCGAAAGCGGCACAGCAAATGCGGACATAACACAATCGACTGTGCAGGCGCAAAGGCAATCGGACGGCGGAGTAACGCTTTCAAACGATTCGACAAAATCGTTTGATTACAGCACCGTGCCTAAATTTGACGACAAGCCTTATGTTGAAATCAACGGCAATGTGCCGTATTTCACCAAAAGTGAGTTGACGACAAAATCATACGAAAGCTATGGTGAGCTTGACAAATACGGCAGGTGCACAATGTGCATCGCAAGCGTCGGCACCGACCTTATGCCGACGGAGGAGCGCGGCGCAATCGGAAGCATAAAGCCAACCGGCTGGCACACGGTGAAATACAGCAATGTTGACGGAAAATATTTATACAACCGCTGTCACCTGATAGGCTATCAACTCAGCGGTGAAAACGCAAATGCAAAGAATTTAATAACCGGCACAAGATATTTAAACATTGATGGTATGCTTCCGTTTGAAAACGAGGTCGGCGAGTATGTCAAGGAAACCGACAACCATGTTCTATACCGCGTTACGCCGATTTTTGTCGGCGATGAGCTTGTTGCACGCGGAGTGCTGATGGAGGGATACAGTGTTGAGGACGGCGGCAAGGGCATTTGCTACAATGTGTTTTGCTACAACAATCAGCCGGGCATATCAATTGATTACAAAACCGGCGAAAGTTCGGCGCAATCGTCAAGCGACACATTCGACAACCAAAGCACCGTCGGCACATATATCGTAAACACAAACACAAAAAAATTTCACAAGACGACCTGTTCCTCTGTCCAAAGCATGAAGGAGAAAAACAAGAAAAAATACACCGGCAACAGAGAAAATTTGATAAATAACGGATACAGTCCCTGCAAAAAATGCAAACCGTAAAAAATTTTAAACTTTTTTACGATTTAGGGTCACAAAACGATAAAAAATAAGGATATTATATATGATAGCATTTTTAGCACTGATTGATTCCGACGAAAACAAAACAAAGTTTTTGCATTTATACAACAAGTATTGCAGGCTTATTTACACAATCGCATATGAAAAATTGAGCAGTCACGAAGCGGCTGAGGACACCGTGCAGGACACCTTTTTATACATAGCCAAGCGAATGGACGCGCTTGATTTTTCAAACGAGGGCAGAACAAAAAACTATTTAGCCACCGTTGCGCGCGGCTTTGCAATAAGCAGGTATAATAAGGAACACAAAATTTTTGAAATTTGTATTGACGATGAAAGCGCATATTCGACAGAGGCTGTCGATGAGGGCGAATTTGACATTTACGATACAACACTTATCGCCGCGGCTATAAACAGGCTGAGCGATGAAAACAAAAACATAATTTATTTAAAATATGTTTACGGCTACAAAAGCAGTGAAATTGCGGCAATTTTGGGCATAAGCAATGACGCGGTGCGCCAAAGAATACGAAAATCGAAACTGCAAATCAAAAAGACTTTGGAAAGCGAGGGTGAAAATGACTGATTTTGAAAAAGCGTGTGAATTGGCTAACGAGCAATGGGTCAATTCGTTTGACGAAAAAACGGACGAAAACATCAAATTCAGCCATTCCCACGAAAAGCGAATTAAAGAAATAGCACAAATTGCCGACGGCAAAAAGCGAATCAAGCTGACGCGCAAAACGCTGAAATACATTATCATAGCCGCAGTTTTGCTTGCATTGGCGGCAACAACTGCAATAGCAACGCCGCATTTCAAAAAGTATCTTGTAAATAAAGAACAAAACGGATATGTTTACACTGTGCCGGGCAAATCAAAAGGAATCGACAAGGCACCTATTTTGAAATATATACCTAACGGCTACAAGAAAGCCGAAGAAAACACAAGCGAAAATTACGCCTCTTTTACATATCGAAAAAACAGCAATGAATGGTTTTCAATTGATAAAAGCATATTAACATCAACAATGTATTTCAATTCGGAAAACAATGATTACGAAGAATTTGAATATAACGGTGTTAAATATATCGTATATAAATCCGATGAGAATTTCTACGGTGTTATTTGGAATGACGGAACATATGTGTATGATATATACGGCTTGCTTACTAAAAGCGATATAATCAAAGTGGCAAAATGCACAAAATAACTATATAAAATTTGGTAAAAAGAGAGAAATGAAAATTTCTCTCTTTTTTTAGGTCACAAAACTGTTTCATCTCTCGATTTAATATATGAAGGGAGGTGAAATAATGCATAAAGAAATCAAACCGACTCGCATTGCTTGTTTTTTTGTCGCAATTATCATGATATGCTCAACGCTTTTTTCCGCAATTCCGACATACGCAAACACAGAAAGTGACTTTGGCACTCAAGATTCTATTGCTGTCTATTCTAACTCCGCAACATCTACTTGCTCAATTTCCGTCAGCGGAATAACGGCAACCTGCACCGTTAGAGTAAAAAGTCCGAAATCACAGTTGGCTAAAGTCACCATGGAAATGCAAAAGAAAAAATCGTCGGGATATAAAACCGTTGAAACATGGAGCAGTTCAAAAACCGGCACAAGTCTGTATTTTTCCAAAAAAAGGAACATAAACATCCTTTGCACATACAGATTAAAGGCAACAATAACCGTCGGCGGTGAAACACACATTCTTTACGCGTATCAGAAATAAACAATAAATAAAGAATGAAAGGACAAAGAAAATGCAAAGCAAACGAAATAAAATAGTTTTGGCTGTCATTTGCTGTATAATCGCGGTTTTTGCAATTGTGTTTATCACACAGGCAGTAAACAAAAAAAGCGACGCGTCGCAAGCCGACACAACCGCCAAAACAACGCAATCACAAACGGCAAACCAAGCACAAAATGCGTCGCAAACAACCGAAGCGGCAAAATCGACATGGGAAAGCAAGCCGTTCGGCAGTTTAAATGCCGTTATAAAAATGGAGGTAAAGGATAACGGATTTGTTTATCTGACAATGACATCACCCGACAACAAGGTAAGCGGCGAATTTTTTTATCCGACAGAAAAGCTTTCCGACACAACATACAACGATTTGCTTTATATGACATTTGACCGCACAGACACCGAAAATTATTCGGCAGAGCTTTTGCCGTATGATTGCGAATATGTGCTTATAAACGGTGAAAAATTCGACGCGGTTAAGGGAAGTATTCTTGTTGACGGCAAAGCGGTTGAATTCAACCTCCTCGTTGAGGCAAACAAACGAAGTGAAAACACAAAAATGATTGCCGTTGACAAAAGCGGAAATAAGCACGAAGTGAATCAATAAAAGAGGGAGCACATAGGGGAGATAAACAAAAATGATTAAACAAGAATTTTTTAAGATTTTGAAATCGCCGAAATCTTTGCTTACATATATTTTGATATGCGCAATCAGCATAGGCGACAGCGTTTATGCGATATTAAACTCCGGCGAGAGCGGAATGTTTGGCAACAGTCACCCTGCAATGGTATCGTTATTTTCGGCACAGACAACCGTAATCACAAGAATTGCATTTTTTTGGGTAATGCCGGTATATTTAATGCTTTTTTATGCAGACAAATATGCTGTTGAAAAAAGTTGCAAAATGACGAATGTTTATTTTGTAAAAACAGAGCGCAGAAAATATTTTTTAGGCAAAACGGGTTGTGCTTTTTTCTCCGTATTCACTATGTTTGCAATACCGTTTTTGATAAATTTTGCAATCAATTGCATATTTCTGCACGGCAACACTTCATTTTTTGATATGGAAAATTGGCAAGCGAGTGAAAGGAGCGGTCTGTTAAATATCAGCCTTGCACATCCGTATTTGACATATTTATGCTACATTTTGTCGGCGCTGGTAATTTACGGAATGCTTTGCATTATGTGTCAAAGTATTGCGATGATTTTCGGTGACAACCGTGTTGCATATGTTTTGAGCTTTGCGATATGGATGATGTTTTATTCGTCAAGAGGACTGACAATCAATCACGCATTGCAACCGTTTTGCGAGGGAGTTGAGCTTTCATCGGCAATCGGCGCATTTTCGCTTTTCGGTGTGACGGTTTTTGCTTTTACCGCGGCGGCGTATATAAAAACGGTGATAAAAAATGAAATATAAGTTAAAGGAAAATATTATAAGAACAGTTTTGCTTTGCGGAATATGGCTTATCGAGAATATACAAAACATCGAATCATACGGCAAGGCAGACACCGGCGCAAAATACAATCAATTCATATTAGATTATATTTGCAATCCGTACGAAATAATCGGAATAATCGCGGCGGCGATATTTATTTTCTCTCTGCATTCGATATTAAAAAGAAACAACGAGGCAGTAATTTTGCGAAACGGCAAGGACAAATACATAAAAAAAGAAATGAGCACGGCTGTGGCAGAGGCGATTGTATTCTCTGTTGAATACACCTGTGTAAACATTGTGTTGAGTTTGATTTTTGCAAAGGCAGACATTTTGAAAAGAGTAAATTTGCTTTTGTTTTCGGCAACATTTATCGTTGCGCTGTCGGCATTTTTTGGATTTGTGGGGATTTTTGCAATATTTTTAAAGCTGATATGCAATTTTAAAACATACTATATGTATTTGGAAATATTGATTTTTGTTGCGTTATACTCGCTTACCGCCTTTGACATAAATATAATGCCGTCACTGACAACGGCGTATGCATCGCTTTGGTTTTCGCAAGGAGAATTTGACGCGGCGCAATACATATCGACAATTATATCGGTATGCCTCGTATCTGCGGCTGTGTATATTATAAACAGGCTGATTTTCGGTAAAAAGGACATCATTTTAAATGAAAAATAAAATTATAATATCAATTGTATTTTTTATGTGCATAATCAGCGGAATTTTGTCGGCACTCGGCGACGGGGAGTTTTTTGTCGGCTGTAAATTTGATTGCGGCGTCGCTCAATATTTCGCTTTGGCTGTGTTTGTCATATCACTGTCGCTTGCGGCAAGAGAGCGCGAAAACAATCTTTTCGGCGTAAACAATATTTATAAATTAACACGGCTCAAAAGCAGAAAAAAGGCACTTTTGATTGAAATATTGCGGCTCACCCTTTGGGATACGGCGGCAACGGCTGTTTGGTGCACCGCCATATACATCACAGAAAGACTGAACAAAAACGCGATTGACACGGACAAGTATTTATTATTTTGCGTTTTTTCGTTTTTGATAATAAATTTATTTATGCTCAGTCAAATGATTGCCGAAATAATTTTTTCAAGCAAAATGTTTTTTGCCGTTTCAAACATTGTATATTTTGCACTGCTTGCGGCGGGCGACAAACTTTTTGAATTATCGCAATACCGCGGTGCAGATAATATATATTTACGGCTCAACAGAGCGGATATTTTAAACTACACAAGCATTTCACGCCTTGACATATTATTCGACAATTTTATATATCCCCTGCTGACAGTCGCGGCAATTACCGTATTGATTATTTTATTTGCATTTAGCCAAATAAAGAAATGTGATATAATTACAAGGAGCAAAATATGAAAATTAAGCTTTGTGAATACACAAAAATATTAAAAAAGCAAACCGTTCTCGATGGGGTGAGTTTTGAATTTACGGATGACAAAATATATGGTCTGCACGGCAAAAACGGCAGTGGAAAAACCATGTTGTTGCGCGCAATTTGCGGTTTGATTTTGCCGACAAAGGGATACGCCGAGGCTGACGGTCAAATAATCGGCAGTGACATTGAATTTCCCGAAAGCGTGGGGATAATCATTGAAAATATGACAATGTTGCCCGAATACAGCGGCATTGACAATTTGAAAATGCTCGCAAAAATCAAAGGCATTGCAAGCGAAAGCGATATACGCAATGCGATTGAGGCTGTCGGTCTTGACCCGAATGACAAAAAGCGTGTAAAAGCATATTCTTTGGGAATGAAGCAAAAGCTGAACATCGCGCAGGCGATAATGGAAAAGCCAAAACTTTTACTGCTTGACGAACCGACCAACGCACTTGACGACGAAACTGTGGCAAGTGTAAGAGCGTTGCTTTTGGATATGAAAAAGCAAGGCACGCTTATAATCATAGCGTCGCATAATCGCGATGATTTATCGACATTATGTGACGAAATAATTGAAATTGACAAAGGAAAAATAGTCAAAAAAGAAGAGGTTTTATGAAAAACAATGTTGGATAAAAAGGTTATTAAACGCCACATTTGTTTCGTGCACGCTATTTTTGATACTCGCGGCATATTATGTGGGAATTGAAAAGACGCGATGCGTTGAGAACTTTGTTGTAGGATTTGCAATGTGGCTTTTGTCGCTAATGTAGATTTTGCCGATGATTGTGACAATGCCGTTTTTCAGTCAGCCGATTTTGGACGGTCGGATTTATTATATATGCCGTAATAAAAACCGCAAAGAAAAGCAAATAGAATCAACAAGATTAAAGCGCGCCTGCCGAAACAATCGACAGGCGCGCTTGGTTTTTGTATATTTTATTTTATACGCAAATTAAACATTGATTTCGACATTTAAGCCGAGGAGGTCTTTGTTTTCATCGAGTATAGGTTTAACAACCTCTGCAAGGAAATCGGCTGTTTGCTCGGGTGCTCTGCCGACAAAGTTTGACGGCTTGAGAATAGCAAGGATTTCCTCTTTAGTGGTCATAAACGCAGGGTCTGCGGCGATACGGTCCACAAGGTCGTTTTTGCCGCCCTCAACCTTAACAACTGCGCCGGCAGCCATGGAATGCTGACGGATTTTTTCGTGAAGTTCCTGACGGTCGCCGCCTTTTTTAACGGCATCCATCATGATATTTTCGGTAGCCATAAACGGAAGCTCACTCATAAGTCTTGCCTCGATAACCTTTGGATAAACAACAAGTCCCGAGGTGACATTGATATACAAATCAAGTATTCCGTCGATTGCCAAAAATGCCTCTGCAATTGAAACACGCTTGTTTGCGGAGTCGTCAAGTGTTCTTTCAAACCACTGTGCCGACGCTGTCCAAGCGGGATTGAGCGCATCAATCATAACATATCTTGAAAGCGAAGCGATACGCTCACTGCGCATCGGGTTGCGCTTATATGCCATAGCCGACGAGCCGATTTGATTTTTTTCAAACGGCTCTTCAACTTCTTTAAGATTTTGAAGAAGTCTTAAATCGTTTGAGAATTTGCAACAGCTTTGCGCAATAAGAGCAAGGCAATTGCAAACGATTGTATCAAGCTTTCTTGCATATGTTTGACCGCTTACAGGGAAACAAGACTTAAAGCCCATTTTTTCTGCGATTTTGCGGTCAAGCTCCTTGCACTTTTCATGGTCGCCGTCAAACAATTCAAGGAACGATGCCTGAGTACCGGTTGTGCCCTTTGAGCCAAGGAGCATAAGTGTATCGAGCACATGCTCAAGTTCGTTATAATCCATAACGAGGTCCATAAGCCAAAGTGTTGCCCTTTTGCCGACGGTTGTCGGCTGTGCCGGCTGAAAGTGAGTAAAGCCGAGGCAAGGCATATCCTTGTATTTGTCTGCAAAATCAGCGACAGATGCAATAGCGTTGACAAGTTTTTTCTTGATGAGCAAAAGTGCCTCACGCATTGTAATGACATCGGTATTGTCGCCGACATAGCAAGAGGTTGCACCGAGATGGATAATGCCCTTTGCCTTTGGACACTGGTCGCCGTAGGCGTGAACATGGCTCATTACATCGTGGCGGAACTTTTTCTCATATTCCTGCGCAACTTCGTAATTAATATCATCGGCATGAGCCTTAAGCTCGTCGATTTGCTCCTGTGTAATATCAAGTCCAAGCTCATGCTCCGCTTCGGCAAGTGCAATCCAAAGTTTTCTCCATGTTTTAAACTTAAAATCCGGAGAATAAATATATTGCATTTCCTTGCTTGCATATCGTGCATTGAAGGGTGAATTATAGGTATTGTTAGCCATCAGTTAAGTCCTACTCTCTTCATCATTTCGGCATAAGCCTCTTCTACGCCGCCCATATCTCTGCGGAAACGGTCTTTATCAAGTTTTTCGTGTGTTTTAATATCCCAGAAACGGCAGGTGTCGGGGCTGATTTCGTCGGCAAGAACAATTTTGCCGTCGCTTGTTTTACCGAATTCGAGTTTAAAGTCGATAAGTTCAACTCCGATTGAAGCGAAATATTCCTTCAAAACATCGTTAACCTTGAAAGCATACTTTTTGATTGTGTCAACATCATCTTGTGTTGCAAAACCGCATGAAATTGCGTGGTAAGCATTGATGAGCGGATCGCCGAGCTCGTCATCTTTGTATGAAAACTCGATTGACGGAGCAACAAAATTCATACCCTCTTCAAGACCTAATCTCTTGCAAATTGAGCCTGCCGCACGGTTGCGGATGATAACCTCAAGAGGAACGATTTTAACCTTTTTAACAGCTGTTTCTCTGTCTGAAAGTTCCTCGATAAAATGAGTGGGGACGCCATGCTTTTCAAGAAGTTGCATAAGATAGTTTGACATCTTATTGTTTACAACGCCCTTGCCTACAATTGTGCCCTTTTTCTCGCCGTTAAAAGCGGTTGCATCATCTTTGTAATCAACGATTACAACTTCGGGATCCTCTGTAGCCCATACTTTTTTTGCTTTGCCCTCGTAAAGCTGTTCTGTTTTAGTCATATTTAAACCTCCAAATCAACGGTGCGTTTGTTTATCGCTCCGATTATTTTTTATATACTGCCTTGATTCTTTCGATAGCCTCAACTGTTTTTTCATCGTTGCCGAATGCAGTCAGTCTGAAATATCCCTCGCCCGAAGGACCGAAGCCCGAGCCGGGAGTACCTACTACCTGGCACTTTTCAAGAAGCTCATCAAAGAATTCCCAGCTTGTGTAGCCGTTTGGAACTTTGAGCCATACATACGGTGAATTTACGCCGCCGTAGCATTCAAAACCTGCGTCGATAAGACCGTCATAAATAACTCTTGCGTTCTTTTGATAATAAGCGAGTGTTTCGCGAATTTGCTTTTTGCCCTCTTCGCTGTAGATAGCCTCTGCGGCTCTCTGGGTGATGTATGAAACGCCGTTGAACTTTGTTGCCTGACGGCGAGCCCAAAGCGGATTGAGCGAAACGCCGTTAAATTTGAGTTCTTTCGGAACGACGGTGTAGCCGCAACGCATACCTGTAAAACCTGCTGTCTTTGAGAATGAACGAAGCTCTATTGCGCACTTCTTTGCGCCCTCAATTTCATAAATTGATTTCGGAATATCGTCCTCAACGACAAAAGCCTCATATGCCGAGTCGAAAAGAATTACTGAATTATGCTCAAGTGCATAATCAACCCATTTTTTAAGCTGCTGCTTGCTTGCAACCATACCTGTCGGATTGTTCGGGAAGCAAAGATAAATAATATCAGCAACCTCGCTCGGAAGGTCCGGAGTGAAACTGTTTTCTGCTGTGCACGGCATATAAATAATATTTTCAAACAAGCCGTTTTCGCCCTTGTTGCCGCTTCTGCCCGACATAACATTTGTGTCGATATAAACGGGATAAACAGGGTCGCAGATAGCAACCTTATTGTCAACAGAGAAAATGTCGCCGA
This sequence comes from Oscillospiraceae bacterium, assembly GCA_003526845.1. GTDB lineage: Bacteria > Bacillota > Clostridia > Oscillospirales > Acutalibacteraceae > Eubacterium_R. The sequence goes on along the minus strand of DPVM01000005.1, from coordinate 70,204 downwards.
TATTGCCGCAGTCGGATTTTGCACCGTCTGAAAGGAAAATCTCGTCCGTTGCAATGTCAATGCCTCTGTCGGTATAGTCATTCTTTTGGATAGCGTTGAGAATAAAATCGTAGCCGTATTCCGGCGGATAACCGCGGAAAGTGGCCTCGTTTGCCATTTCGTCAACTGCCTTGTGCATAGCATCAATAACAGCCGGAGCAAGCGGCTTTGTTACATCGCCGATTGAAAGACGGATAACATCCTTGTCGGGATGAGCTGCCTGATACTCTCTTTGCTTTTTGGCAACCGTTGAGAAAAGATAGCTTGCCTCAAGCTTAAGAAAATTGTCATTAATCTTCATATATTTAAACCTCCATAAAATTAACTGATTTATTTGATTTTGCTCAAATCAACATCGCCGGTAAAAACGGTCGACGCGCCGCCTGTCATAAACACGCTGTCACTCTCGTTTCCGCTCCATGAAATTTGCAAATCGCCGCCGATGAGATGAATTGTGACATCGTTATCGGCAAAGCCGTTGACTATTGCCGCAACGGCAGTGGCGCACGCACCTGTTCCGCAGGCAAGGGTTTCCCCTGCTCCGCGCTCCCAAACGCGCATTTCAATATTTTTTCTGTCGATAATCTTGGCAAACTCGGCATTGACCCTGTCGGGGAAAAGAGTTGCGTTTTGTTCAAGCAACTTGCCGTATTTTTCAAGATTGAAATCGCAGGGATGCTCGTCTATAAACATAACGGCATGCGGATTACCCATAGAAACACAGGTCATTTCAAAATTCCTGTCGGCAACGGTGATTTTTTCACGGATTGCCTTCGGCGAATCGACATTGACGGGAATATCGTTTTTATCAAGCGACGGAGTGCCCATATCGACTTTTGCGCTGACAACCTCGCCGTTTTCGACATTGACATCTATATATTTAACGGCGCCCATGGATTCGATTGTAAACGAGGTTTTGTCCGTAAGCCCGTTATCGTAGCAATATTTTGCAACACATCGTATTCCGTTGCCGCACATTGCGCCGCGCGAGCCGTCGGCATTATACATAACCATTTCAAAATCGGCATTTTTGCCCTTTTGGATATAGATTACGCCGTCGCCGCCGATACCGAAGTGGCGGTCGGAAAGCTTGAGCGCGGCGAGTGATTTGTCATCGACGCTCTCCTGCATCAAATCAACATAAACATAGTCGTTGCCGCAGCCGTGCATTTTTGTAAATTTCATATTATCACCCTTTGGCTAAATGTTATCAAGAATTTCTTTCGCAATATCGACAATTTTTTTGCCGGTATGCATACTTTCCTTTTGCAAATACTTATGCGCCTGCATTTCCGTCATTGAATTGACCTCCATGAGCACAGCCTTTGCGTTTGATATGTAATCGGCGTCGTCCTTTTTTCTGTTTGTAAACGAGCTTTTGCTTGAAACAAGAACGGAAACGACGGAAACGAATTCATCACGGTCGAGCGGAAGCGGCAGGCTGATGAAATTGCCCATATAGCTTTGGCGACCGCTTTTTGAAAGAGCAACAATGTCAAACCCGGCAGGCAGACGCTCGGCAATTGTGCCGGCACCCATATCACGCAAAATCGAAGCGCACACTATAACGCCGCCGCGCATATCTGCGGCTATATTTAAAACGCTTGCGCCCGTACCGCAAATGTGCGACACATACAAGTCCTCGGACTCGAGCACATTTTTAATTTGTAACGCCGTTTGTTTAACGGGATATGCAACAATAATACTCTTCATAATTACTTACACCGTACATAAACAGTTTGCCGATTGAATTTAATCTTGATTTAACATAATCTGTCAAACTATTTAATCAGTATGTATTATAACATAAGAAGTTGCACTGCCGCAATAGAAAAAAACAAACAAATATGAAAGAAATATAAAAGAAATTTCTGCGTTTTGTGGCAATTTTCGTTAGAAATATACAATTTGTAACAAAATGCACAGATTTTTGTATTTTTTAAAAATTTCTTGTAACAAAATAGCCAAAAACTACTTGAATTTAGACTCCGAAGGTGGTATTATTAACTTAATATGTGCTAACTGTATCCGTTTTTCGGAATCAGAGATGCAAAAACACAACAAGATCGACAAAAAGCATCGATAAAAGCGGCGATAAAAATTGCGATTTTGATTAACAATAAGGAGATAAAGAATGCAGCAATTAAAAGAAGAATATCAGTTGCCGATATACTTGTTTCACGACGGAACAAATTATAAGGCATACGAATTCTTTGGAGTTCATAAAATTAAAAAGAATACTTACGCATTCAGAGTATGGGCGCCGAACGCAGAGGCTGTATCAGTAGTCGGTGATTTCAACGATTGGGACGAAACAAAGCACAAATGCTTTGCAATATCGCCCGGTATTTGGGAGGCAATAATCGACGGTGTTGAGGTTTTTGACTGCTACAAATACGCAATCAAAACAAAAGACGGCGAAACACTGATGAAAGCGGACCCGTACGCCGTTCACCAAGAAACAAGACCCGGCACCGGCTCAAAGGTGTATGAGCTTGAAAATTACAAGTGGAAAGACTCCACCTGGCAAAAAGAAAACAACACCGGCAGTGTGCTTGAAAAGCCTGTCAACATTTACGAATTGCATTTCGGCTCGTGGAAGCAACACGAGGACGGCAATTTTTTGACATACAGAGAAATGGCAAACGAGCTTGTGCCGTATGTCAAGGAAATGGGATACACCCATATTGAACTGTTGCCGATAATGGAATATCCGTTTGACGGCTCGTGGGGCTATCAGGTAACCGGCTATTTTGCGCCGACCTCACGATACGGCGTGCCGGAGGATTTGATGTATTTTGTAGACAAGTGTCACCGCGCAGGAATCGGCGTGATACTCGACTGGGTGCCGGCACACTTTCCCAAGGACGCACACGGGCTTTACGAGTTTGACGGCACACGATGCTATGAATACGAGGACCTTTCAAAAGGCGAGCACGAGGAATGGGGTACAAGAGTATTTGACTATGCAAAAAAAGAGGTTTGCTCGTTTTTGATTTCGTCGGCTCTGTATTGGGTTGAGAAATTCCATTTCGACGGAATAAGAGTTGACGCCGTTGCGTCGATGCTTTATCTCGACTACGGCAGAAAAGACGGCGAGTGGAAGCCGAACATTAACGGCGGAAGAGAGAATCTTGAGGCAGTTGCATTTTTGCAACAACTCAACCGTGCAATGTTCAAAGAACACCCGAATGTAATGATGATTGCCGAGGAATCGACGGCATGGCCGATGATAACAATGCCGACGGACATCGGCGGACTCGGTTTTAACTTCAAGTGGAATATGGGGTGGATGAACGATATGCTTCGCTACACATCCATGGACCCGTTATTCAGAAAAGGCAACCACAGTTGCATAACATTCAGCTTTTTCTATGCATTCAGCGAAAACTTTATTTTGCCGATAAGCCACGACGAGGTTGTTCACGGCAAGGCAAGCCTGCTCAACAAAATGCCGGGCGACTATAATATGAAGTTTGAAGGAATGAGATTGTTCCTTGCTTATATGTTTGCGCACCCCGGCAAAAAGCTTTTGTTTATGGGCAGTGAATTCGGTCAGTTTATCGAATGGAACTACAAACAAGGTCTTGACTGGCTTTTGCTTGATTATGACAAGCACAAAAAGCTGCTTGAATTTTCAAGGGAGCTCAATAAATTCTATAAAGAGCACAGCGAACTTTGGGAAATTGATTACAGTTGGGACGGTTTTCAATGGATTTCCAGCGAGGACAACTGCAACAGCGTAATCGCATTCAGACGAATGAATAAAGCGGGCGATGACCTTGTAATGATATTCAACTGGACTCCAAACAATTTCGGCAGTTACAAAATCGGCGTTCCGAACAACGGAACATATAAAGTTGTTTTTGACACGGCACTGAAGAAATACGGAGGCGACAAGCCAAAGCTTTCAGGCACATACAAGACAAAGAAAGGCAAATTTCACGGCTTTGAGCAGTATATTGATTTGAAGCTGCACGGTCTTTCAGCAATGTATTTGCAAAAGGTAAAAACAAAAGAAAAAGGTAAAGACGAAAGGGCAAAAAATCCTAAAAAGTCTTAACAAATAACAGGAGGAAAAACATTTATGTCACACAAAACCGATGTAGTAGCAATGTTGCTCGCCGGCGGTCAAGGCAGCCGTTTAGGCGTGCTGACAAAAAGCATCGCAAAGCCGGCGGTTCCCTACGGCGGAAATTATCGCATCATCGACTTTCCGCTTTCAAATTGTGTAAACAGCGGTATTTATACCGTCGGAGTTTTAACACAGTATCAGCCGCTCGTTCTCAACGATTATCTCGGCAACGGTCAACCGTGGGATCTTGACAGAATCAACGGCGGCGTGCATGTGCTTTCGCCGTACGAGGCAATCGGCGGCGCCGAATGGTACAAGGGCACGGCAAACGCAATCTATCAAAACATTAACTTTATCGAGAAATACGACCCCGAATATGTGGTAATCCTTTCGGGCGACCACATATACAAAATGGACTATGCAAAAATGGTTGATTTCCACAAAAAGAACAATGCAGACTGCACAATCGCAGTGCTTGAAGTTCCGTGGGAAGAGGCATCGCGTTTCGGCATCCTTGCAACCGACGAAAACGACCAGATTTACGAATTTGCGGAAAAACCTGCCGAGCCAAAGAGCAACAAGGCATCTATGGGCGTTTATGTATTCTCGTGGGATAAACTTAAAAAATATCTTACCGAGGACGAGGCAGACCCGAATTCCTCAAACGACTTCGGCAAAAATATTATTCCGAAAATGCTCGGCGACGGACAAAGAATGTTTGCGTTTCCGTTCAAGGGATATTGGAAAGATGTCGGCACAATCGAGTCACTTTGGGAGGCAAACCTCGACATTATCAATCCGAATGTAGACCTTGACCTTTCGGACAAGAGTTGGAGAATTTATTCAAGGAACCCGATGGCTCCGCCGCACTACATAGGAAAAGACGCAATTGTTGAAAACTCCTCCGTCAGCGAGGGATGCGAAATTGACGGCTTGGTTGACTACTCCGTTGTTTCGCCGAATGTTACAATTGAAAAAGACGCCGAGGTTAAATACTCGGTTATCATGCCGGGTGCAACAATCAAGTCCGGCGCAAAGGTGTATTATTCAATCATAGCAGAAGATGCCGTTATCGAAAGCGGCGCACAGGTAGGCGCTATACCGGAAGATTTGGAAAATCCGGAGGATTGGGGCGTTGCCGTAATCGGCTCCGGCGCAACAATCACCTCGGGCAAAAAAATCGCACCGAAAGAAATGATTGCATCAGGAGAGGAGGTATAAAACAATGAACGGTAAAAATGTACTTGGAATGATTTTTGCAAACATTCACGAGGAGGCGCTCGATTCTATCACGGCACTCAGAACAATGGGTTCTGTTCCCTTTTGCTCGCGTTATCGTTTGATTGACTTTCCTCTTTCAAATATGGTTGAAAGCCAAATTACAAAAATCGGCGTTGTTACAAACGCAAACTTTAACTCGCTTATGGACCATGTTGGCACAGGTAAGCCATGGGATTTGAGCAGAAAGAACGGCGGAATTTATATGCTTCCGCCATACTCGATAAACAGCGTTACAATGTGGGGCAACCGAATTGACGCAATTTACGGCAACATCGGTTTTCTTCATCAATCGAATCAGGAATATGTTTTAATGTCGGACTGCTACAATGTAATCAACCTTGATTACGAAAAGCTTTTTGACGCACACGAGAACTCGGGTGCCGACATCACAATCGTAACAGTCAAGGGCAAAGCACCTGCACACATTAACTCCGTGCTTGTATGCAAAGATATTGCAGATGACGGCAGAATCGTTGAGGCGGCTGTTGACCCGGATATTGACGGCGAGGTTAATTATTCGACAAACATTGTCCTTATCAAAAAATATCTGCTTGAAACGCTTGTTACAAACGCTCATTCGAGAAACGAGGTTTCGTTCCAAAAGAATGTGCTTATGAACTGCATTAAAACCGGCAAGGTTTATGCTTTTGACGCAACAGATTCGTTTATCGGCACAATTGACGGTGTTCAAAGCTATTTTGACATATCAATGAACCTGCTTGACAAGGCAAACAAAAACAAGCTCTTTAACCCCGAGCGCCCAATTTATACTAAGGAGCGCGATGATATGCCGACCCTTTACGGCAAAGACGCAAAGGTAAACAATTCGCTTGTTGCCGACGGCTGTGAAATCAAGGGTACTGTCGAAAACTGCATACTTTTCAAGGGTGTTAAAATTGAAGAGGGAGCAGTGGTTAAAAACTCTATTCTTATGCAGGATACCGTTATCGGCAGAAATTCAAACATAAATTATATAATTGCCGACAAAAATGTTTCGGTTAAATCGGAAATTGAGCTTTCGGGCGCAGCAAATTACCCCGTCAGCCTTTCAAAGGGAACAAGAGTATAGGAGGTAATGCAAATGAAAGTTTTATATGTTGCATCCGAGGCTTTACCATTTATGGCATCGGGCGGACTCGGCGATGTTGCCGGCTCACTTCCCGTTGCACTGCGAAAGCGCCTTATCGGCTGCCGTGTTGTAATGCCGCTTTATGATTCGATAAAGCAGGAATACAAGGACCAAATGAAATTTCTCACTTCAATTTCGGTGCCCGTTTCGTGGCGCCGTCAATATTGCGGTATTTTTGAAGCTAAATACAACGGAGTTATTTATTATTTCCTTGACAATCAATATTATTTCAAGCGTGACGGAATTTACGGTCACTATGATGACGCGGAAAGATTTGCATTTTTTGCACGCGCTGTTTTGGAAATTATCCCCCATCTTGACTGGAAACCGGATATTATCCACTGCAACGATTGGCAAAGCGCACTGACTCCGCTTTATTACAGCATTTATTATGCAAACCAAATCGGATACGAAAACATTAAAACTGTTTTCACAATCCACAACATTCAATATCAAGGCAAATACGGTGATGAGCTTTTAAACGATGTTTTGGGCATTGCGCCGGAATATAACAATCTTATTCTTTATGACGGACTTGTTAACTTCATGAAAGCAGGTATTGAATGTGCAAATAAGGTAACCACCGTTTCACCGACATATGCAAAGGAAATTCTCGACCCGTGGTACAGCTACGGTCTTGACCCGATTCTTAACCAAAGAAGTTGGAAACTCTGCGGAATACTAAACGGAATCGACACCGACAACTACAATCCTGAAACGGACAAAAATATTGCCGCAAATTATAATTCCGACAATTACAAGGAAGCCAAAGCTGCCAACAAAAAAGCATTGCAGGAGCAAATGGGAATGGCTGTCAGAGACGATGTTCCGCTTATCGGAATTGTATCAAGACTTGCAGGTCATAAGGGATTTGACCTTATGGAGGCAGTGCTTGAAAAGAGCCTTTGGGAACGCGATGTGCAATATGTTGTTCTCGGCTCGGGTGAATGGCAGTATGAAAGCTTTTTCAGAGAGCTGCACAACAAATATCCCGATAAGGTAGGCGTTACAATCGGATTTATCCCCGAGCTTGCAAGAAAAATTTACGCAGGCGCCGATATGTTTTTGATGCCAAGCAAGAGCGAACCGTGCGGACTTTCTCAAATGGTATCGTTGAGATACGGCACAGTGCCGATTGTCAGAGAAACAGGTGGCTTGAAAGACTCAATCACCGACTGCGGCGACGGTGAGGGCAACGGCTTTACATTCAAAACATATGACGCATACGATATGCTCGGCGCAATTTACAGAGGCGTTGAAGCATACGGTGACAAGTCAAATTGGGATATTCTTGTAAAGCGTGCGCTTGAATGCGATATGTCGTGGGGCAAGAGTGCAAACGAATATATCAAAATGTATAAGGCGCTTATTAAAGAATAATCAACTACACAAAAAGCATACAAAAAAGCTCGTATCATGATGTGATACGAGCTTTTATTAATGTAACAGATTAAGTACTGCCCTATTAAGCAACTTTGTTTGCCTCGGCTGCTCTTGCAAGAGCAAGTTTGTAGTCCTTTTGATGAGTGAAAATCTCATTCTTATACGGATTTTTCTTAAGCTGAACAGAACGCTTGATAATTGCGGCAAATACAATAACATTTGCTGCAAGAGCGATAACAGCGATGACGCCCTGCATTCTCGGATCTGCGCTTGCAGGCTGTGTTGCGCTCATGACATAATCGTCCGGATAAACCGATGTGAGAACAGGTACCCACTTATCCTGGAAGAGCGGAAGAACCTGAGCGAACATACACCAAATTGCGAGTGTGTTTGCACGGTTTTGAATCCAACCACCCTTGTTCCAAAATGCGTTTGCAAAAGTCGGAGCAAGAAGAAGAGCGAGGCCGCAATACCAGCTGTGTGACGGAAGATTGTTGTAGGTGTATTCAAAGTTCCAAAGGTCATAAGCAAGGATATAGCACCAAGTCATATCGGGCCAAAGCATATCCTTTTCGTCTTTTGACGAATAGATGCCCCACCATCCTGTCATACAGAAGATGTTGATGAGTCCGGCAATACCATTGACCCAGTTCCACCATCCGCCGTAAATCCAAACATTCTCGGATGAATACCACCATCCGCCTGCGATGCCGCCTTTGATTGCGGACTCGAAATCAGACGCAACAGCGATAAGGATATTGATAGCTACGATTAAGAACGGGAACACTTTAAACCATTCCTTTTTGCCGATGCCCCACTTGTATTTGAGGAACATAAAGCCGATGCAGCCGATTGTTGCGGCATACAGCTTGGCATAATGAAACCAACTGTTTTGATATACATGGGTTTGGTTATTAAGTGCCCAATCCTGTCCTTTAGCCGCACCGATTGCAATTGCAATGAAATAAACGGTTAATACGGCAGGGACTACAATAAAGCAAAGAACTCCGCCTGCTTTGGAGCGGCGTGCAATCTCATTGAGAAGCACAAGACCGACGAATACGGCAACCCAAGCCAAAAGCTGGTAAACGCCCATATCGCCGTAAATGTTGAATAAAATTTTCAGTCATCCCCTCTAAATATTAACATTTGAACAAATTCTACTGTTCAACGCGATTTTAGCACTTTGTTAATTTTTAGTCAATGTGCTTTTATCCACTTGTCAAAAATTGTAGTGTATACAAATCAAGAATTTTCACAAAAACGCTAAAATATAAAAAGCAAAAATCCCACTGCGCAACGCGTGGGATTTTATTTTGGTCTGCCCGACAGGAATTGAACCCGCAGTCGTTAGAATCGGAATCTAATGCATTATCCAGTTATGCTACGGGCAGATATAAAGCGTTGTATCAAAAGACACAACGCTTTTATTTTGTTTTGTGTTAGATAGATTTAAGAAGATTTGGAAGTCTGGCAATTGTGCCGCCGAGTCTCCAGAAAATCTTGCTGAATCCGACAAAGCTTGACTCGTCATCATTGAGCATCATAAGGAGTCCCTCAGCCTGTGCCGGTGAGAAAGCACCCATACTCATTGCGATGAAGTTACGAACAGGAATTTGAGTAGCCATAGCTGCAAGCATCTTGCCGTCGCCGTTAGCGTCGCTGCCCATACCCGACATAACTTTTTCAATCAAGCGGCAAAGTTTACCGCCCCACTTTGTGTGTCTTGCATCGTTAAGACAGCAATAAAGGTCGATTTTCTTTGTCTTGTCGATTTCAGGATTCGGAAGAGTGCCGTAAACTGCAGCGAAATCGTCGCGGCTGATGCTCTTAACATCATTGTAGTAGTTAGGAGCAGTCTCTCTGTAATCCGGAATTTCGCACTCTACGGTTGATTCAACATTAACTGTTGCAGTGAGTTTAATGTCTCTTGATGATGCGCCGACGAGAATATCAAAATCGCCTGTTTCTACACACCAATCGTTGATGTTGACATTATAGAACGCAAACGCTCTCTTTGAAAGCTCGAGGGAAACCTCTGCCTCCTCGCCTGCCTTGATAAATACTTTCTTGAATGCACGAAGTTCTTTTTCGGGGCGGAAGATTGTTGACTCTTTATCCGCAACATAAACCTGTGCAATCTCAGCACCGTCAACATTGCCGGTATTTTTGATTTTGAATGATACTGTAACAGTATCCGTATCCTTAATTTTATCAGCCGAAAGTTTAATATCGCTGTACTCAAATGTTGTGTATGAAAGACCGTAGCCGAACGGGAAGACAACATTCATATCTGCCTTGTCATAATATCTGTAACCGATATAAACAGATTCTTTGTGCTCCGAAGTAACAGGACCGCCCGGATAATTGCCGAATGTCGGGTTATCTTCAAACTTAACAGGATATGTTTCGGATGTTTTACCCGATGGGTTAACCTTGCCGGTAAGAATGTTTGCAACAGCGCCGCCGGAAGCTTGACCGCCGAGGCCCGAGTTAAGAAGACCCTTAACCTTATCGAGCCATGGCATAAGAACAACCGAGCCGCCTGCAAGAACAACAGCAGTGTTCGGATTTGCCTGTGCGATTGTTTCAACGAGTTTGTTGTGATTTTCGGGCATATTGATTGACTCTCTGTCATAGCCCTCGCCCTCAAATTCCTCTGTCAAGCCGACAAATACAACGGCAACATCTGCTGCCTTTGCTGCTGCGACTGCTTCCTTAACAAGCTCTGATTCGGGCTTTCTGTTTTTGTCTTTCTTAGTAGGAGCAGATTTATAATAGCCCTGCGCATATGTAACATCTACGCCGAGAGCCTTAAGCTCGTCAAGCGCATTTGAAAGCTTTGTAGGATTGATAACGGATGAGCCTGCGCCCTGGAAACGCGGAGATTGAGCCATCTCGCCGATAACTGCAACCTTTTGACCCTTTTTAAGAGGAAGAATAGAATCCTCATTTTTAAGGAGTTGCATTGAGCCTTCTGCAATTTTTTGAGCAATTGAGTGGTGCTCGTTAATATCGAATGTATGTTTCTTTTCGAGAGCCGGCTTTGATTTAATGATGAGATTAACAACATTGTCAACTCTTTCGTCAAGAACAGCCTCGTCAAGTTCGCCGCTCTCAACTGCGGCAATGATTTTTTTGGTGTTGAGCGGACCCGAAGACGGCATTTCAAGGTCGGTGCCGTTTTTGAGTCCCGGGATTCTGTCAACTGATGCGCCCCAGTCGGTAACGATAAGACCTTCAAAGCCCCACTCTCCTCTGAGCACTTCTTCCTGCATCCAGTGATTTTCCGACGCATAAACGCCGTTGATTCTGTTGTAGGAGTTCATAACGGTCCAAGGCTGTGCTTCTTTAACAGCAATTTCAAATGCAGGGAAATAGATTTCACGCATTGTTCTTTCGTCGATAACCTCGTTAAGAACCATACGGAATGCTTCCTGCGAGTTGCAGGCAAAGTGCTTGAGCGATGTGCCTACACCCTTTGACTGAACGCCGTTGATGATTGATGCGGCGCATTTACCTGCAAGATACGGGTCCTCTGAAAAATACTCAAAGTTTCTTCCGCAAACAGGTGCGCGCTTGATATTTGTGCCGGGACCGAGAATCGTTGAAACCTGCTCCTTAAGGCACTCCTGACCCATAGCCTCGCCCTCTTTTTCAAGAAGTTCGGGGTCCCATGAGCATGATGATGTGCATGCGGGTGGGAAGCATGTTGTCGGAACAGAATTGCCGAGTCCGATACCGCCCTTTTTATCGTCCTCACCCTCGGCAGGAACATAATCCTTGCCCTTTGCCTTACGCAAGCCGTGAGGGCCGTCGGTAATCATAATTTTAGGGAGTCCGAGCGATTCGTCCGACTCAAGATGCCAGTAGTCATATCCTGACACGAAAGCCGCCTTTTGCTCAAGGCTCATCTTTTTAACAATTTCGGGATGTCTCATAACAATCTCCTTTTCATAAATTTTACGCAAAAATATTATACAATAATGAATTTGATTTGTCACTATTTTTCGTTAAAAAAGCCGCGGAATTTTGAAAAAATCGCAGCTTAGAATTTTTTTATTCAGTTTTTATAATGATAAGTCCGCCTTTTTTGTCACAACCGGTGTTATACAAAGCAGAAAAATCAAGCCATTCGTAATCGCTGTAATTTGACGCACGGACAAAAACACCGTTTGCAGAATCCTCATAACCGTTTATCATAAACCAATGCCACTCATAATCCTTAAACCGCTTATCCTTATGGTGTAAATTAAGATACGGTACAGGATAGCCGGAGTCAATCTGTTCTTTCAAAGCTGCAACTGCCTCAAAATACGGTGTATCTCCCTCGACACCCGAAATCGACACGGCGGCATTTTTTGATTTTAAATAATCGCCGAATCCGTCGATATAAATATCAAGCGTGTCTATTCCGCTCAGGCGCGGGCGCAAATATGGCTTAATTATTTTGCCGAATGCAAGAAAATCATTTTTATCAACCGTTCTTGCATCAAAAGGACAAAGGCTCGCGCCTTTGTATAAATCAAGATAGATGCAAACCTCAATCGCTGTGACTGCGGCACAACCGCCGCCTCGCATTGAAATATCCCTGAACCAATCCTGATTTCCGCCAAAGGACGAGCCAATGTTGAAATACGGCAATATTTGTTTCATAATATCACCCGAATTTTATTATTTATGTTCTCTCGAAAGTTCCTTTAAATCGTGATTCTTTTTAGCAAAATATGCTTTTGTTTCTTTTCCGACAACTCCCGAAAGCGCAAACAACGCAATGAGGTTTGGAAAAGCCATAAGTCCGTTGCAAATATCGGCAATGTTCCATACGGCAGAAACTGTCATATAAGGACCGATTGCAACAGCCAAAATGTAAATATAGCGATACACCTTAACAGGTTTGTGTGAGCCTGCAAGATATTCAAGGCAACGCTCGCTGTAATAGTCCCAGCCGAGAATTGTTGTGAATGCAAAGAATGCAAGACACATCATCAAAATAAATGCCGAAACATTTTCGCCCCACGGCAAGCCTCTCTGCCAAGCGATTGTTGTAATATTAACACCCTCGACAGCGCCTTCTTTAAACATTGTATCTGCATCGGTAACAACGATTGAAAGACCTGTCAATGTGCAAATAACGATTGTGTCGATAAATGTGCCTGTCATCGTAACAAGACCCTGACGAACGGCATCCTTTGTTTTAGCGGCAGCAGCAGCAATAGGAGCAGAGCCGAGACCTGCCTCGTTTGAGAAAATACCTCTGCCGATACCCTTTTGCATTGCAACCTTAAGCGTAATTCCGACGCCGGCACCGGTAATAGCCTCTTTGGTGAATGCAAATTCGAAAATGCTCGCAATTGCGCTCGGAATTGACTTGATATTTGTAAAAACAATTATGAGAACTACAACAACATAGGTGATTGCCATAAACGGAACAATTACCTGCGACACCTTTGCAATACGCTTGATGCCGCCAATAATTACGAGGGCTGCAAATACAGTGATAACAATACCGCTGACAACAGTTGCCCAAGTAAAACTGTGCTCGCCCATAGAAAATGCAACATGAGAAGCCTCAGGGTCAAAGAATGCATTAACGGCACTTGTAATACCGTTGATTTGAGTGAATGTGCCGATTCCGAAAAGACCTACAAGCACGCCGAAGAAAGCAAAAAGTTTTGCAAGCCATTTCCATTTTTTGCCCATACCTTTTTCAATATAATAGAACGGACCGCCGAGGTAGTGACCCTCGTCCTTTTTCTCACGGTACTTAATAGCAAGAAATCCCTCGCTGTATTTTGTAGCCATGCCGAAGAAAGCGGCAACAATCATCCAAAACAAAGCTCCGCGTCCGCCGAGGCAAATAGCCGTTGCAACGCCGACGATATTGCCGGTGCCGATTGTAGCCGAAAGAGCCGTGCAAAGCGCACCGAATGAAGTTACCTCGCCGTCGCCGTCATCCTCGTTTTTAACCATAAACCTAAGTGCTTTGCCAATATGGCGAACCTGAACAAAACCTGTTCTGACTGTGAGCCAAACTCCTGCCGCAAGGATAAGGACAATCAAAACCCAGCCCCATACCCAGTCATCGACCTTGGTAATAATGTCGTTAATCGACAATGCCATTGTTGCAAACTGCATAATTTTTCCTCTTTTCTGTCGAAATTTATTAAAATATGAAGAATATTTTACCACAATATCGCCGTATAGGCAAGAAAAAATTATACAAATTCAAATTTGATGTCGGAATCGGCTATATAAACCGACTCATATTTGTTGTCTTCCACACGCTGAACAAGCAAAAAAGAGCCGACCTCCATCTGACCGACATAGTTATATTTATTATCGACAACCTTAATATTTTCGCAATCTTTGAGTGACGAAAAAACGGTGTAAAGCAGTTTTGCCGGATTTTTGGGCGGCGTTTCGGCGGCAGAAATAACCTTTTGCATTGTGCCGTTGAGAGAAAAGGAGGTATTTTTGCCGTCATATGTAATTGCGGTGCCCTTTGCCTTGCCAGAAAGCGCAGTGACGGTGACGGCATTGTTTTTCATTTTGACCGTGCAGGAGCACGAAAAATCCCCCGCCGAATACACTGCACTTATATTAAAATCAGTGCTTACAGCAGGGGTATAATGCTTTTGCGCACAGCCTGCAAGGAGGACAAGTGCAAAAGCGAGCGGTATTATTCTTTTCAAAAAATCAGTCCAATTATTCAAATTCGGACATTAAAGTGCCTAACTGTTCTGTCATATCGTCAACAGTAATTCCTCGCATGCTTATTTTTGTCGCGGCTCTGTCGCCGCACAAGCCGTGAATATACACGCCTGCCGCCGCCGCTTCAAATGGGCTGACACCCTGTGCGGTAAGCGATGCAATAATGCCGGTGAGCATATCCCCGGTTCCTCCCATAGCCATTGCGGGATTGCCGGTAAGATTTACAAACACCCTTTCTCCGTCCGTAACCACAGTGTTTGCGCCTTTGAGAACAACGATGACATTGTTTTGCGCCGCAAATGCTTTTGCAACGCCGATTCTGTCAGCCTGAACCTCGGCAACTGTTTTGGATACGAGCCTTGCCATCTCTGCCGGATGAGGCGTGAGAACAACAGGCGCCTTAATCTCCTTAAAAATAGATATGCGCGATTTTACGCAATTTATACCATCGGCGTCAAGTATGACGGGACATTTTGCATTTTTTAAAACAAAATCGGTGATTTTGACAGTATCTTCATTAACGCCCAATCCGCAACCGAGTGCAATGCTGTCTGCCCAATCAAAATCAGGCAAAATGTCACTTACTGAGTCCGCGGAGAGTGTGCCGTGCTCTGTTTGGGCAAGCGGTGAAAAAATCGGCTGAACAAGATGAGCTGCAGCAAGCGGATATGCGCTTGTCGGCAACACTGCTTTGACAAGACCGACGCCGCTTTTTATTGCCGCCTTTGCGCAAATCACAGCCGCTCCGAACATTTTATAACTGCCGCAAATATTGAGCTGATGACCGAATATGCCCTTGTTTGAATTTTTATTTCTGCGCGGCAAAGTAATTTTTTCGCAGTCACCGGGTTTGCCGAGCGAAATTGTTTCGGCATAGCCGATGTCATAGCAATCGCTCGGAATGCCGATGTCAACAACCGTTGTGTCGCCGCAATACTCGTTTGCAGGCGGCAGAACATGACAATATTTGAGCGTTGAAATTGCGATTGTAAAATCGGCACGCACGCAATTTTTGCAGACAGCGCCGTTTTCGGCATTTGTGCCGCTCGGCGTATCAACAGAAATAACCGTTGCGTTGCTCTTTGATACACATTCAAAAATGAAATCGAACGGAGCGCGCGGCTCGCCGTGAAAACCGATGCCGAACATTGTATCAACTATATAATCGACGTTAAGGTTGCTTTTGTCGAATACCTCGAACGGTACGCCGCTTTTTTTCGCCTGCTCAAAATACATAATCGGCTCTGCGATTTGAGGCATTTTGTCGCAAATTACGATTTTGACATCCGCGCCTGCACAATAAAGAAGGCGTGCGATAACAAAGCCGTCGCCGGCATTTTTGCCGTTTCCGCAAAGCACGGCAAAGCTTTTGCCGACGACATCGTATTTTTTAACGATTTCGTTAAAACAAGCAGTGCCTGCGCGCAGCATTAACTCTGCCTCGGTCGAATAGCGCTCAAAACAGCGATTTTCGACCGTTCTTATTTCATTTGGTGTTAAAATCAACATAAAATCACCGTCGCAATTGCATAATCGCCATCGTGCGATATGCTTAAATCAGAATCCGAAACACCCACAATATAGGGCTTACCCTTGTCATCGTGTGAAATTTTTATTGTGTTGAGGCGCCTGTCGATACCGACGCCGAGCGCTTTCAAATAAGCCTCTTTTGCGGCAAAAATGCCTGCAAAACTTTGGGCGCTTTTGCAATATGCACGCTCCTCATCGGTATAAACACCCGAGAGAAACGATTCGGACTCTATACTTTTTTCAATTCTTGAAATTTTGACTATATCCGTTCCGATTTTCATTTAATCACCTGTCGAGCCGATTGGGCTGATAATAATGTGCGCGTCCATTTTCTTTGGTGTGTGCATTTTGAAGGACGGCATCGGTCCGCAAGCATTTGAACCTGCGCCGAGCTGATAGCTGTCAAAATGAAGAAATGTTGTGTCACAAATTTTCAAATCTTCCTGATGAGCCGCTTTTGCACACTGCTGTGATGTGAATTTGTCAGCAGAGAAAACGAACGGTGCCGAATTGTTTTCAAATCGCAAGCCGTTGCCGTTTTCATCGGTAACCTCTGCCCAACGAACACCGGTGCGCATTGAGGATTCCTGCGGTTTGATATATTTTTCTCTCATATCGTCAACTTTGGTTTTATATCTTCCGAGCAATGCATGGCAATCGAAATCGTCAAGGTTCGGTCTGTCGCCTAAGCCGAAATATTCAACATTATCGTACTGCGACGGCATTTCAAATGTGAGACCGAAGCGCGGCAGAAACATAATCAATTTGCCCGAAACACATTCTGCATCAACAGTGACTAATCCGTTTGCGAAAACAGAGAATTTTGTGTGAATCTTTGCAAGACGGCGGCATTTTATTGTTGAAACAATATAGTCGTTTTCTATAACAACTGCGCCGTTTTCGATACGGTAAGAGTCTTTAGGCGATTTTTTGCCTGCAAGCGAAAGTGTTTCGGTTTCAAGCTTAAATCTGTTCCAATTCAGGCGCAGATACATATCATTGTCAATCGGTGCTCTGAACAAGCTGAATCCGAATCCCGTTGAAGTGCCGTACGGAGCAGTATTGATAAACTCGTTGCCGCCGACCGAATAGCTTTCAAACTCACCCGTTCTTGTATTGTAAATAATTTGTCCGTTATCAAGTCTGATAAACAGTTTTTTCTCGCTGATGGTAACCGATGGAGCGGTATCTGATCCGAAAAGCGTCATTTCACAGCCGCCGATAATATCGGTGTCCAAATACAGTTGCTCTCCTGAAACCTCAAAATCGCCGTCAAAATATTTTATGACAACAAACAGCTCATTTGCTTTTTCGTGGTCGGAAAGTGTAATTTGCTCCGTTTGAGTGCGGCGCGGCTCGATTTTAAGCTCAAATTCACCGTTTGTGAACACATCGCCTGTTTTGCTGTCGATAATCTCATATGAGGCGGTAAGTTCCTCGGTTTTGAAATAGTTGAGATTTTTAAACTCGATTTTATTACCGTCAAGCATCTTTGCTCTTATCGGGCGATAGCAGTTTTTCATCTGCAGCGCACCTGAATGAGGCGTTCTGTCGGGGAAGAACAAGCCGTCAACGCAGAAATTGCCGTCATGCTTTTCCTCGCCGTGGTCACCTCCGTAAGTATATTTATACTTGCCGCTTTCGTGATAAATTGCGTGGTCGCAAAACTCCCAAATACAGCCGCCCATCATATTTGCTGAATTTTGGAAGCCTATTACATATCTTTCAAGTTCGCCTGCGCCGAGCCCCATTGCGTGCGCATATTCGCACATAAAATAGGGCTTTTGATAAAATTTCTTCGGCATTCCGCTTCCCTGCGCAATTTTTTCATACATTTTAAAATGCGGATACATCTGCGAAATGACATCATACGCAAATCGCTTTGTCAAAACAACATTTTCATAATGAATCGGAATTGCAGTGAGTTTTCGCAACTGCTCATAGCAATAATCCTGGTTAAGATAGCCCCAAGCCTCATTACCGAGCGACCACATAGTGATTGATGCGTGGTTTTTGTCGCGCTCAAACATACGGTAAACCCTGTCCCAATATCTCGGTTGCCACTCGATATTATGAGAGCATGCGCCGGGCTTATGAATTTCGGTTTGACAGCCGTGAGTTTCTATATCAGCCTCATCGACAACATAAACGCCGTATTCATCGCACAAATCGAGAAAAATCGGGTCGGGCGGATAGTGCGAGGTGCGCACGCAGTTTACATTATATTCCTTAAAAATCTTAACATCGCGCTCCATATCGTCAACCGACATAACATAGCCGTTTTTGGCGTCCGTATCGTGATGATTAACGCCCTGAAGTTTGATGCCCTTATTGTTAAAGGTGAACACATTGCCGTTGATTTTGATATGCTTAAAACCTATCGGTCTGTTGATAACCTCAATCAGATTGCCTCCCTGCGAAAGAGTGATGACAAGATGGTATGTATTTGGAATTTCGGCGCTCCACTCCTCTACCTTGAGGTCGGAGAACTCAATTTTATCAATGTTATTTTCACTGACATTAACCGATTTGGACGCAACAAGCTCTCCGTTACGGATAACATTAATGCCAAACGCGCACTCGTCGGAAATTTTGAGCACGGGAATAACGGAAAGTGAATAGCTTGTGCCGCCGTTGTATTTTGTAACGGCTCTGAAATCATAGATTGAATTATCCGTTGTTTTAGTTATATAAACATCACGGAAGATACCGTTATCCCTAAACATATCCTGGCATTCAAGATAAGTGCCGTTTGAAAATTTGTGAACAACGACAATAAGATGATTTTCGCCCACGGTCAAAAAATCGTTTATCTCAAACTCGGAGGTGTTGTGACTGCCCTCGCTGTAACCGACATATTTGCCGTTTACAAAAACATCAAGCGAGCCTGCAACGCCCAAAAATGTGAGAGTATAATTAAGGTCAATATCATCAATCGAAAAGACCTTATGATAAATTCCGACAGGGCAATCCTCGGGAATTTCGGGTGGATTTGGTGTGAACTGATAGCGCGCGTTGACATAATACGGCTTTTCGTAACCGGTGTGTTGCCAAACCGACGGAACGGTAACCTTGTCAAACTCAAACGAATCAATATCAATTTCGTCAGGCACCTTTGAAACGGCGTCGTAATATTTAAAATCCCACTCGCCGCTGAGCACATCAACCATTGAGGAATTGTAGCGCTCTGTTCTGAAATCGTTTTCGCCTGCCTGCTCGAGAGATGAAAAAGGGATAAAATACGAGCGCGGCTGCATAACATTTTCTTTATAAATATCAAAATTTTTGTAGTTATTATTTTTTACCTTAAAAATCATATTAATCACCAAACCGATTATATCATATTGACGCAAAAAATGCTATAAATAAGCAAAATAAAAAGCGCCCGGCTGAAAAAACGGCGAGGCGCTTAATAAATCAGATGAATTATGCCATAAATGTGCGAATTACAGTTTCGCAATCCTTGGCATCCATAATTTTAGGAACAGGATAGAGCGGGTTGCCCTCTTTCAATGCACGCTTAACCAAAATCGGCATATCCTCCTCCTTAATCATATCGAACTTCTCAGGAATGTTCATTGCCTTATTCATTCTGCGGATTTCGGCGATAAATGCCTTACCCTTTTCGGCAACTGACATTGACGGAGTTGTGATTCCGATAATATCGGCAAGCTTTGCAAGCTGCGGATATGCGGCATCTCCGTAATAATCAAGAACATATGGGAGAATGACAGCGTTTGCAAGACCGTGCGGCGTGCCGTAAAGACCACCGAGGTTGTGAGCAATAGCGTGAACATAGCCTACATATGCATGAGTGAATGCACGGCCTGCATAGTATGAGCCTTTAAGCATATTGCCTCTTGCTTCCAAGTCTTTTCCGTTGTTGTAAGCCTTTTCAAGGTTTTCGTGGATAAGTTTGGTTGCTACCTCTGCCTCTCTGAGTGTGTCCTTTGTGTTGCTGTGGCCGATATAAGCCTCAACAGCATGAGTCATGGCATCCATACCTGTTGTCGAAGTGATGTGTGGTGGCAGACCTACGGTAAGTTCCGGGTCAAGCACAGCATACTTGGGACGAAGACAAGTATCGTTGATTGCGTTTTTCTCATGAGTTTCGGGATCGGTTACAACAGCAGCAACTGTTGTTTCTGAGCCTGTGCCCGCAGTTGTCGGAACTGCGAAAAACGGTGGCAATTTTTTATGTACTTTAAGCTGACCGCGCATATCGCGAACAGACTGATTCGGCTTTACAACTCTTGCACCGGCTGCTTTTGCACAATCCATAGATGAACCGCCGCCGAATGCAATGATGCCTTGACAGCCGTTTTGGATATACATATCCTTGCAGTCTTCAATGTTCGGGATAGTCGGGTTTGGCTGAACTCCGTCATAAACGACATATTCAACGCCTGCTTCGTCAAGCTTTGCAAACATAGGGTCGAGCAAATGAAGGCCCATAAGTCCGCCGTCTGTAACTACAAGCACTTTGTTGATGCCTTTGTTCTTGATGAACTCGGGGAGTTTAAGCACAGAGCCTGCACCTTCGAGAAGCTCGGGCTCCGACCAATCCATAAAGCACATTGCCACTTTAAATACATTTTGGTAAATTCTGTACCAAATTTTCTTTAAAGTCCAGAGCATTTGATTTCCTCCTTATATATTTTCTATTTCATTTTACATAATTTTACTCAATAAATCAATAAAAAATGTAAATAAAATATAATTTAAAGATTAATTACATCAAAAACAATGTGTGAGCTTGGCTGATCCTCGTAAAGAACAGCAATTTTATTGTCGCTGAGCTTTGCCATTGACGAATAAGCGAAAAAGCCGTTGTTAATCTTGACTGAGTCTTTGTCCTTAGTCCAAACAATGCCTTTAAATTTGCCCTTTTTATTATATGTAAGAGTGCCGACGGAAATTATGCCGTTTTCTCTCTTTTTACCCGACGGGTGAGCAACATAAATTTTGTCACCAATTGCAACTGCGCTCTTTTGACATTTAGGAGCCTTAAATTTTGCATTCTTTGTTCTGTACCAGCCGAGACCGTTATCCTCTGAAACAGTAACAGGTGTTGCGGCATATTTTTTTGCTCTGCCGAAAGCGTAAATCTTGTTGTCTGCGGCTTTGACAGCGCACCATTCGTCAACATTGTCGGTATATTGGAACTGCGGATTTCTCTGCCAAGTTGCGCCGTTATCGTCGGAATAAATGCAAACTGTGCCTTTGAGAGTATAAATCGGCATAATAATTCTGTTGTCAACAGCAAGACCTGCGCCGGGAGCAACTGCAAAGAATGCGCCGTCCTCAAAATTATAAACAGCACCGGTAATATTTACAGGCTCGCTCCATGTTGCGCCCTTATCGCTTGATTTGAGCATATAAACATAGCTTCTCTTTGGTGCTTTAAGCGGCGCACCAAATGTTGTTTTGCCGTTTTCGTCCTCCGACTTGCCCATTTCGCCGTTGAGGTAAATGTTGCCAACATATTCACTGCCCTTATAAAGCTCGCCGATGCCCTTAACGGTGTAATCTGTCTTTGATTTTGCCGAATCAATAACAGTACCATCATCAAGGACATAATAGAATTTGCCGTTTCTGTCATAAATAAGCTGACAGTTTTTGCCATTGAAGTCTGCATAAGCAACCTTTTTAGGCTCAAGTATTTTTTTATCGTGAATACCCTTTGATTCCGGGAAGAATGTTGCAAGAACAACAACATCACCGTTTGGTGCAACAACTGCGCACGGGTCAATAAAAAATGCTGTTTTTGTGTTCTCAACGCTTGAATTGATTTCTCTTGCAGGCGGTGCCGCTATTGTTTTAATAGGTGTCCATGTTTTGCCGCCGTCCGCGCTTGTGCGAACAGCAAGTTCAATATAGCCCCAGTCCGAGCCTGTTGCCGCCTTGTCGGCAATGGCAACGAGTGTGCCGTCGGCATTTACAAGCGACGGAATTCTGAACGCAGTGCCACCGTTTTCGGCGTTGCTTGCCTTTGTAAGTTCCTCTGCAAGGAAATCCTTTGAATTTCCGCAGAAAATGATTTTTGAATCAGACATAAATTTCACTCCTCAAAATTAATAATATTATTAATATGTAAATATTTTAATATAACGCAACCAAAATTGCAACACAAACTCAAAAATATTCATACAAATATAACAAAAGCGAGAGGCACACAATGCCTCTCGCACAATGTTTGATATAAAATTTAAACGGCGCAGCTGTCAATCAAGCGCATTTCTTCGTCGGAAAGTTCAGGCTTATCGAGAGCGGCAAGATTTTCGAGCAATTGCTCCTTGTTGCGAACACCCACAAGAACGGAGGTGACGCCTTTTTTTAGCAGCCACTGAATCGCCATTTGAGAAAGGGTTTCGCCCCTTTCGTCCGCGATTTCGCAAAGCGACGAGATATATTGAAGTTGCGCATCATCAAGTCCAATGCTTTTGCAATAATCAGGCTTGCCGTAAAGGCGTGACGACTCGGGAATACCGTTTTTAAACTTGTCTGACAATCTGCCCTGCGCAAGCGGAGAAAACGCAACAAGTCCCTTGTGCTTACTGAAACACTCTTTTTTCAAGCTGTTATATTCAACCTGCCTGTCAAGAATATTATATCTGTTTTGATTAACGACAAACGGCACATTGTAATCATCGCATTTATGATACATTCGGTGCATTTTTTTGCCGTCATAATTGCTCATTCCGATATAAAGCGATTTGCCTTGGCGCACAATATCCGACATGCAAAGCGCCGTTTCCTTAAGCGGTGTGTCGGGGTCGAGACAGTGATGATAAAAAATATCGACATAATCAATGCCCATTCTTTTGAGCGATTGGTCGAGAGAGGCGGTAAGATATTTTCTGCTGCCTCCCCTGCCGCCGTACGGACCGGGCCACATTTCGTAGCCTGCCTTTGTGGCGATTATGATTTCATCGCGATACGGCTTTAAATTTTCGTTAAAAATTTTGCCGAAATTGATTTCTGCCTGACCCGGGTCGGGACCGTAATTGTTAGCCAAATCAAAATATGTTATGCCATGGTCAAACGCAGTGAGAATAATATCTTTCATTGTGTCATAATCGGCGTTTTTGCCGAAATTCTGCCACATTCCGAGCGATATACGGGGCAAAACAAGCCCCGACCGACCGCAGCGGTTATATATTGTATTGTCATACCTATTGGTGTTGGCAACATACATAACAAATCACCTTATTTTAAAATATCTTTGAGGAGTTTTGTAACTTCGCTTGCCGGAGCCTTGCCCTTAAGAGCGCGCATTGACTGACCTATAAGGAAGTTAAACGATTTTTCCTTGCCTTCTTTATATTCGGCAACAGCTTTCGGGTTGTTTGCAACGATTTCTTCAACAATTGCCTTGATTGCGCCCGTGTCGGAAACCATTTCCATATTGTTTTCCTTAACATAATCGGCAGGAATAACATCGTTTTCAAACACTGCCTTGAGCACTTTTTTTGCACTGTCGCGCGAAATTTTGTTGTTGTTTAACAAGTTGATTGTTTCGCCGAGAGATTCGGCGCGGAACGCCATATTTTCGGGGAGAGTTTGAGAATCGTTCATAAGCTTCATCAAATCGCCCATAATCCAGTGTGCCGAATCTTTCGGATTTTTTGTAATTTCAACCGTTGTATCGAAAAGCTTAGCGTAGTTTTTATCGGAGCAAATCATATTTGCATCATACTCACTTAAGCCGTACTCGCTGATATAGCGTGCCTTTTTAGCCTCGGGAAGCTCAGGCAATGTATCCTTAATATTTTGAACATACTCATCGCTGAGTTCAATCGGCGGAAGATCAGGCTCGGGAAAATATTTATAATCCTGAGCGTCCTCCTTAGAGCGCATTGCATACGATGTGCCCTTTGAATCATCCCAACGGCGTGTTTCCTGGACAACTTTTTCGCCGTCCTCGATAAGCTCGATTTGTCTTTCAGCCTCAGCCTCAACAGCATTGTGAATTGCTTTAAAGGAGTTGATGTTTTTCATTTCTGTTCTTGTGCCGAACTCCGTTGCACCTTTTTCCATAACGGAAACATTGACATCGGCACGGAGCGAGCCCTCCTGCATTTTGCAGTCGGAAACGCCGCAGAATTGGAGAATTGCGCGGAGCTTTTCGACATATTCAACCGCCTCGTCAGCCGACGCAATGTCAGGCTCGGAAACGATTTCAAGAAGCGGAACGCCGCAACGGTTGTAGTTTACAAGAGTTGAATCGGTCCACTCATCGTGAACAAGTTTGCCTGCGTCCTCCTCCATATGAATTTCGTGAATTCTGACCTTCTTTTTACCGCCGTTGATTGAATCGTTGATTTCAACCCAGCCGTTGCGGCAAATCGGGAGATAAAGCTGTGAAATTTGGTAAGCCTTCGGAAGGTCGGGATAAAAATAGTTTTTTCTGTCGAATTTATTGTATTGTGTGATTTCGCAGTTGAGAGCAAGACCTGTTCTGACCGCAAACTCGACAACCTTTTTGTTTACAACGGGGAGCGTACCCGGCATACCCGAGCAAATTTCGCAAACATGAGTGTTTGGCTCGCCGCCGAACTCCGTTGTGCAGTTGCAAAAGATTTTTGTTTTGGTGGCAAGTTCGGTATGAACTTCAAGACCGCATACAGTAATATAATCCATATTAACCTACCTCCTTACACCAATGACGGCTTTTTTAAATGATAATCGGTTGCGCCCTGGAACGCATAACCTGCCGTGAGAATTGTTTTTTCATTAAACGGTCTGCCGATAAGCTGCATACCGACAGGCATATTGTTGCTGTCAAATCCGCACGGAAGTGCAAGTGACGGCAATCCGGCAATGTTAATCATTACGGTATAAATATCACCGAGATACATTGCAAGCGGGTCTGACAAGCCTTCGCCCATTTTGAGAGCGGTTGTCGGAGCAACGGGACCCAAGAGAAAATCGTATTTTTCAAATGCCTCGTTAAACGCCTTGCAAATCAAGCCCTTTGCCTGAAGAGCCTTTTTATAATAAGCATCGAAATAACCTGAGGAAAGCACAAAGTTGCCGAGCATAATACGCTTTTTAACTTCCATGCCGAAGCCCTCACTTCTCGATTTGAAATAAACATCGCGAAGATTGTTGCAATCATCTGCCTTGTAGCCGTATTTGATGCCGTCAAATCTTGAAAGATTTGAACAAGCCTCGGCGCAGGCGATAATGTAGTATGTCGGGATTGCATATTTTACAATAGGCATTGAAAATTCTTCAACCTCGGCGCCGAGAGATTTGAGCGTTTGAGCCGCATTTTTAACATTTTCGGCAACCTCGCCGTTGATGCCCTCGCCAAAGAAATCAACCGGGATACCGATTTTCATACCCTTGATATTGTCCTTTTTAATTTCGTCAACGGAGAAAATCTCGCTCTCCATTGAAGTGCCGTCCTTAACATCCTTGCCCTTGATTACATTAAACACGCTTGCGACATCGGCAACATTTTTGCCGATAGGGCCGATTTGGTCAAGCGATGATGCATATGCAATCAAGCCGTAACGGGAAACAGCGCCGTAGGTAGGCTTTAAACCCGTAACACCGCAGAACGAGCAGGGCTGACGGATTGAGCCGCCGGTATCGGAGCCGAGTGCAACAACGCTTTCGTCTGCCGCTACTGATGCTGCCGCGCCGCCCGATGAGCCACCGGGAACTCTTGTAATATCCCACGGATTTTTCGTTTCGCCGTAATATGAAGTTTCTGTTGTTGAGCCCATTGCAAACTCGTCCATATTGAGCTTGCCGAGAGGCACCATATCAGCCGCCTTTAATTTGTTGATAACCGTAGCGTCATACGGCGGCTTGAAGTTGTAGAGAATTTTTGACGAACAGGAGGTGAGCTTTCCCTTTTCACAGATATTGTCTTTAATACCTACGGGAACGCCTGCAAGCGGAGAGGTTGACTCGCCCGAGTCAATTCGCTTTTGCACGATTTCAGCCTGCTGCAATGCCGCATCCTTATCAAACGATGCATAGCAATTATATGTTTTATCCTTGCTTTCAACTGCTTTGGCAACGCTTTCGACAGCGTCAACGGCAGTGATTTCCTTATTTTTGATTTTTTGTGCAACCTCAAGGGCTGTCATTTCGTAAATTTCCATTTTCAGCCCTCCTTAATCTACTGTTTTAGGCACTACGAAGCAACCGTCCTGTGCCTCCGGTGCGTTTGCTGTGATTTCATCGGGTGTCATTGACGGAGCAACAACATCGTCACGCATAACATTTGTAACAGGAAAGCAGTGGCTCATTGCCTCTACTCCGTCGGTGTCAAGCTCGTTGAGCATATCAATATAGGTGAGAATATCCTGAAGCTCGCCGCCGACTTTCCTCTCTTCTTCTTCTGTAAGAGTAATGCGAGCCAGCGACTCCAAATATTTGATTAAATCCGGCGTAATTTGCATTATTTTAATCTCCTTATTAAACAACAAAGCAGGAATAATGAATATTGTCATTATTCCCTACTTTGGTAATTATTTATGTTCTACGGGTCTGCGAAGTTTAATGTGTGTTTCGCGAAGCTGTAATTCGGATACATAGTTCGGTGCTCCGAGCAGCATATCCTGAGCATTTGAATTCATCGGGAATGCGATAACCTCACGAATATTTTCCTCATCCTTAAGGAGCATAATCATACGGTCAACGCCGGGTGCCATACCTGCGTGCGGCGGTGCGCCGTAGTGGAAAGCGTTGTAAAGAGCGCCGAATTTTTCCTTAACGGTGTCCTCGCTGTAGCCTGCCATCTCAAACGCTTTAACCATAACATCGGGTCTGTGGTTACGAACTGCGCCCGATGAAAGTTCAACGCCGTTGCAGACAATATCATATTGATATGCCTTGATTTTGAGCGGATCCTCGTTAAGAAGAGCATCCATTTCGCCCTGCGGCATTGAGAATGGGTTGTGTGTGAAAATAAGTTTTCCGTCATCGTCCTTTTCAAACATCGGAAAATCTGTGATGTAGCAAAATTCAAATCTGTCTTTATCAATCAAATCAAGGCGGTTTGCAAGCTCGGTGCGGATTTGACCGGCAAGCTCGTTAACAACCTTTGGCGTGTCGCAGATAAAGAACAAAGTATCGTCTGTTTTGAAATTGAAAATATCGCGAAGCTCCTGTTTCTTTTCATCGGGGAGGAATTTGTCGATAGGACCTTTGTATGAGCCGTCCTCGAGCACCTCGATATAGCCGAGGCCTTTCATACCGATTTCAAGCGCATATTTGAGCATTTTTTCAAACCAGCCCTTTGACTGCTTTGCGCAACCGGGAACATTGATGCCCCTGACAGGTCTGCCCTTGAATGCCTTAAACTCTACATCGGAGAAGAACTCTGTCAAATCAACGATTTCAAGCGGATTGCGCAGGTCAGGCTTGTCCGTGCCGTATTTGAGCATAGACTCTTCATACGGAATTTTAACAAACGGAGCCGGAGAAACCTTTTTGCCGCCGCCGAATTTAACAAATGTATCATAAAGCACATCCTCGGCAACTGCGAAAACATCCTCTTGTGTTGCAAACGCCATTTCAAAGTCGAGCTGATAAAACTCTCCGGGTGAACGGTCTGCTCTTGCGTCCTCATCTCTGAAACACGGTGCGATTTGGAAATATTTGTCAAAGCCCGAGGTCATAAGCAACTGCTTAAACTGTTGCGGAGCCTGCGGCAATGCATAAAACTTGCCCTCGTGCTTTCTTGACGGAATAATATAGTCTCTTGCGCCCTCCGGTGACGAACATGTCAAAATCGGAGTTGTAATTTCGGTAAAACCGAGCGCTGTCATT
Organism: Oscillospiraceae bacterium; assembly: GCA_003526845.1. GTDB lineage: Bacteria > Bacillota > Clostridia > Oscillospirales > Acutalibacteraceae > Eubacterium_R. The sequence goes on along the minus strand of DPVM01000005.1, from coordinate 42,260 downwards.
TTTTGACGAAGATAAGAAATTACCTCACTGCGGAACAAGATATTGTCATGCACCTTTTTGTTTCTCAAATCGAGGAAACGATAAGTGAGTCTGACATCCTCGCGTGTTTCCTTTGACTCGCTGATTTCAAAAGGCAAATTCTCGGTGCAGGGGTTAAGAACCGTAAGCTCGTCAACCTTAACTTCAAGCTCGCCCGTTGCGATTTTGGTGTTGATTGTTTCTTCGTCGCGCTTAACAACGGTGCCTGTTACGGAAATAACGCTTTCCTTTTTAAGGTGATTGATAAGGTCGCCGTCGTTGACAACAACCTGAGTTACGCCGTATTCGTCGCGAAGGTCGATAAAGGCAACGCCACCATGGTCGCGAATTGTGTCAACCCAGCCGGCAAGCTGGACCCTTTCGTTTAAATTATCAAAAGTGAGTTCGTTACAATTATGAGTTCTGTATGCCATAATTAATTAATCCTTTCACGGAATTTCGTATAAATACAATTATCCACATTAACGATTGATATTATAACACACAAAAGTACAATTGTTCAACACCTAATTTATATATTTATATTGAATAATTAAAAATATCCCCTGCAAAGCAAGGGATATTTGTTGAAATTATAAAATTAATTCAAAAATCAAAGCCAAGACTGACCGAATGAACTGTCGAGATCGTCCTCAAACTGTGCCGTTTCATCGTCGTAATAATCATCATCTATTTCATACAGACCGCTTTGAGCGTTGTATTTGTAATACGCATAAAATCCGTTGCCATCTCTGTCGACATCGTATGAATCGTCCTCGGAATTATAATTCCAATAATCGCAGTTTTCATCATTGATAAACGAATAGATATTTGCCGTGAGCTTTTGATTTTTCATATTAACAACGGAATCGCCCGCCCTTTGTCTTGAAAGCGTGAAATCGCGAAAATCAATTGATTTGTTGCGGACAAGCTTGCCGCCGCTGACCTTAAACCAATCGCTGTTTGAATTGTTGACAGACCATTGCGCAATACAATTTGACGCTTTTTTGGCTGTTTCCTTATCCTTTGCGTTGTCGGCAAGGTTGGCAATATACGGAATTGCCGAGGAGGAAAGATCATCGAGAGTATCAAAATCGAGTGTTTCGATTTGACCGTTTTGATAAGCGTTGATATTGTAACGAGCCACACAGGCATCAACATCGCAAAATGAAAATGCGATAAAAATAACAGAGCACGCAATAATCACCGCCTGCATATATTTTAGTTTCGGCATAAAAATGTGTGCAATCAAAAAAGCAATTACAACAAGTGCCATAATCAAAAATACACAAACAAAAAGTCTGTTTCGCGACAAGCCGTAGGTTGCGACATTGAGACGCATTTTTTGCATTGCAATAACAATCAAAAGCACCGAAAACAGTGAAACAAAGGCAGAAAGAATTTTGAGCACAATATTTTTTCTTTTAACAAAGGCAAAAATCAATCCGACAAGCAATATATTTATTACGCAAACGGCAAACATTTCATAAAAACCTTTTCTTGCATATTCCGAAGCGGTGAGGTCGTAGCCGTCGGGCAAAATACCTTTGAACGCGCTGAAGAAATATGCAAGCTGTGAAAAGATAAATACGATATACACAACGGAAATAACGCTCAAAAACGATATGCACGCCGAAATCGGAAAAATTCTTGTTTTTTTGCCGTCAACACGGGTTGAAAGTGTCGAGCTGTTTCTTTTGCCGAACATGTACGAAAACAAGAACGGTGTAATGACAATGGCAAAAATTATTTGACCTATATAAGCACCGATATTTTCAAGCAGATTTTTAAAAAGGTTTTGAAACGCCGCGTCACTGCTGCACAAAAGCGGAATAACAACAACCAATACCGGTATTGCAACAACAACGCCGATAAGCGCGCCGAGCACATTTTTGCTTGCACCGGCGCCGTTTTTTGCGGAGCGTGCCACAAGACCGAGGTCGGCAAACGGCTGTGCGCAGGTTTCGAGCAATGTGTCCAATAGCATTTTGAAATTGTTGACGCCGTTTTTAAAACATCCGCTTATTCCTATGCAGTAAACGGTGAACAAAAACGCAATCAACATAAGCATAACGCCGCTGACCGGAGTGCTGTCGAAAAATGCAAGCGATACCGCGCCGACCAGCGAAAGCGCGCCGCAGATAACCGAAAAGGCAGTGAATTTCTTCTTTAAATAAGCTGTTGCAACGGCAAAAAGTGCAAAATACGAAATTGTAAATCCGAGATGAAAGCCCTTGATAAGCGCAAAATTGATGCCGACGATTGTGCAAACAAAAAACAGAGCGAGGAAAACAAAATCCTTTTTATTAAACGGTTTTGTCTTTTTCTGCGGTTTCGGAGGAACAGGCGGATAATAAATCGGCGGAGCGTAATATGCGCCGTGAGCGGGAGCAGTGCCCTGCTCAGGCTGATATTGATTATATTGCGGCTGAAAGCCGTTTGGCTGTGCCTGATAAGGAGGCTGAATCGGTTGAGCCGGCGGCTGAACAGGCTGTGCCGTTTGCGTCGGCGGTTGATAGGGATTTTGCTGTTTGTAATCATTAAAATTATTCATAACATCAATCCTTTCTGTATTCGAGTATATCGCCCGGCTGGCAATCAAGCTTGTCGCAAATTGCTTCAAGCGTTGAAAATCTGATTGCTTTTGCCTTGCCCGTTTTCAAAATTGACAAATTTGCCGGTGTGATGCCGATTTCAGAGGCAAGCTCCTGCGAGCTGATTTTTCGCCGAGCAAGCATCACATCCAGATTAATAACTATGCCCATAAAATCCTCCTCACACCGTTAAATCATTTTCTTCTTTTATTTCAACGGCGCCCTGCAAAATGAACTTGACCACCTTGACAACAAGGAACATGAAAAACTCACCTGCCGCCAAAATAAGCATTGTTTCAAACACGGTACCCGTCAGCAATATGATAATAAACGCCGCTAAGCCGACTGCCCCGGCATAAAAGCACGCCCAACTGATAATGTTCAAAAGTTTGACATTTTTATAATCAAAAACAATTGATTTTCTGCAATTGGTGAGCAGCTTGTCGAGGCAGACAAGAGCCGTGTAACCTGCCGGTACAACACAATAAAACGGCGGAAGCGCCTGCATTTTAATATCGGACAGTACTTCAAAATCGTGCAAGCTGTAATCGATCAAAGTCGGGAACAAAATTGCCGCCGCACCGAGTAAAAAATAGCATATTCTGACAGCAATTTGTGTAACACGAATGGATTTATCGTTTTTCATATCAAATCTCCTTTGGCTGTTTCTGCCTTTGTTATACACTAAAAATTATCGTTTGTCAATAATTATTTATCATTTTTCAGAAATTTACGCAAAAAAAAGCCTTTTTCGATTGAAAAAGGCTTTTGATAAATATATTTTGATTAGAAATTTCGTGTAAGCAATGTATATCTGAACGGCTCAAGATGCAAATTGCCGTTTTGAACAGTGCTTTCGAAGAAGTAATACGCATTATCCCACTGACTGCCGACATTAATATCGACTGCGTTTTCATCGAGATTAACAGCCACAAGCACCTCGTTATTATCACCGGAGCGAAGATAAGCAACTGTTTTGTATGAACAATAAATCGGAACAAAACTGCCCCTTTCAAACGCTTTACATCCGCGACGAATTTCGCCGAGGCGCTTATACCAGCGGTGAAGTTCGGTATTAGGCTCATACCAATCCATACAAGCGCGGTTAAATGGGTCTTTCATTCCCTGCATACCGATTTCATCGCCGTAATAAAGTGACGGAACTCCGGGCAAGGTGTATTGTATGAGCGACGCAATTTTCATCATTGAAACGCCGCGATAATAGTCATAATCCGAAAGCTTATTGTGCTCATGCTGCCAATGCCTGCCGTAGCCCTCGCAGTTTTCGCCTGCAAGGCGTGTAATCGCGCGCTCGGTATCATGAGTGCCGATATGATTCATCAAAACATTCGTAACCTGCGGCGGATATTTTTCGATAATGCTCATTACGGAATCGATAAACGCGTCCGCATTTGCGAATTTGACAAAATTCAAGACCGCGTCGGCAAACGGATAATTCATAACGGAATCAAGTTGTTCGCCGAGGAGATAGCGCCGTCTTTCGCCGTAAGCAAGTTTTGTTGTGGCATCCTCCCAAACCTCGCCGATAATAACTGCGTCGCTGTTTTCGTCCTTAACAGCACGGCGCAAATCGTCGAGAAAAACATCGGGCAACTCATCGGCAACATCAAGCCTCCAGCCTGAAATGCCGCATTTGAGCCACTTGCGCAAAATGCCGTTTTTGCCGCATATATACTCGCGATACTCGGGTGTTTCCTCAATCACTTCGGGCAAAAGTTTTATGCCCCACCACGAATGATATTCGTCGGGCCAATTGATAAACTTGTACCACGGATAGTAAGGGCTTTCCTTGCTGTTATATGCGCCGACATCGTCATAATTTGAATAGATATTGAAATATTTGCTGTCACAACCGGTATGACTGAAAACGCCGTCAAGTATAATCGAAATACCGTATTGCTCCCTCGCCGTTTTGCAAAGTGATTTTAAATCATCCTCTGTGCCGAGGAGCGGGTCGATTTTTTCATAATCGGCGGTATCATAGCGATGGTTTGAATTTGCCTCAAAAATCGGGTTTAAATAAATACATGTCACACCGAGATTAGCAAGATAGAGCAACTTTTCCTCAATGCCTTTTAAATCGCCGCCGAAATAATCGTTGTTCCAAATGCCGTTCATCTGCTCCTCGCGCCAAAACGGTTCGTCACCCCAACGGCGCATAACGCGTGACGGGCGGACATCGTGCTTTTCGGTGCCGCTTGAATAAAATCTGTCGGGGAAAATTTGATAAATTATTCCGCCCTTGAGCCAATCCGGAGTTTTGAAATTCTTATCATACACCGTTTGCTGAAAATCCGAGGCATCAGGTGCAAAATCGCCGACTCCCCTGCCGACATTTCGCACAAAGCTCCTGCCCCACGGCGTATCAAGTTCGAAATGATACCAATACAAGCCGGGTGTTGTGGCAAAAAAGTGAAGTTCCCAATACTCGTTGTCATCGCCGCACATTCCTGCCCAAAACATTGAGTAGTACGCAGGCGACTCGTTTTCCTTGACGACGCAAAGCGTTGCGCCGCAACACTTCATCGAGCGCGGAACGATAATTCTCAACTTAACCTTTTCGTCGGTTGCTATTGCGCGGATTTTATCCTTATATTCAATTTTTCGTGAATTGAAAATTTCCATACAATAAAGTGAAATATTGCCCCACATACTGTTATTCGGTATGTGAGGCAGTATAAATCGGTTAATTATTTTGATTTTTTGGCAGTTCTTTTAGCAGGTGCTTTTTTTGCTGTCTTCGGAGCCATAGGGGCTGATTTTTTAGATGCTTTCGGAGACTCCTGCGGGAATTGAACAGGCTTTGTGTTCCAAATATAATCGGCATAATCCATAATCGAACGATCAGCCGAGAAAATGCCTGCGCCGCTGATATTCATAAGCGACATTTTAGCAAAATTTTCTCTGTCGGCATACGCCTTTGAAACTGCTTTTTGTGCCTTTTGATAATCGGCAAAGTCTGCAAGAGCCATATACGGATCGGAATTGGTGAGAGATGAAACGATTTCGTCAAATCTCTTGCCGTTTACGCCGTTGCGAATGAAATCGACGGCATTCCTGAGCGTTTCGTTGTTATTGAGATAGTTTTGCGGATTGTATCCTGCGCGCTTAAGATTTTCAACATCGGGAGTTTTCATACCGAAAATAAAGATATTTTCGTCACCAACGGCATCGTGAATTTCAACATTTGCGCCGTCGAGCGTGCCGAGTGTGATTGCACCGTTGAGCATAAGTTTCATATTGCCTGTGCCCGATGCTTCTGTGCCTGCAAGCGAAATTTGCTCCGAAATATCGGCAGCCGGCATAAGCACCTCTGCAACGGAAACATTGTAATCCTCAACAAATACAACCTTGAGCTTGCCGTTTACATCGGGGTCATTATTGATAACCTTTGACAACGCGTCGATAAGCTCGATAATTTTCTTTGCCATAAAGTAGCCCGGAGCCGCCTTTGACGCAAAGATATATGTTTTCGGATAATAATCGGCATTGGGATTTGCTTTGAGCATTTGATATTCGGCAATAATGTTTAAAACATTAAGCTGCTGTCTTTTATACTCGTGCAAACGCTTAACCTGAACATCGAAAATAGAATCCGGGTCAATATCAATGCCGTTGCGCTTTTTAACCATTTTGGCAAAGCGCACCTTGTTTTCGCGCTTAATTTCGATAAGCTTGTTGAGAACTTTTTTATCGTCCTTGAATTTGCGGAGCTTTTCAAGCTCATTTGACTGAGTAATAAACTTGTCGCCGATAAGCTCGGTAATATACTCTGTAAGTTTTGGGTCAGCTTGGCAAATCCATCTTCTGAAAGCAATACCGTTTGTAACATTGCAGAATTTATCGGGAGTAAGAGTGTAAAAATCGTTGAATACGGTGTCCTTGAGAATTTCGGAATGAAGAGCCGAAACGCCGTTTACACTGTGAGAGCCGGCAACGCAAAGATTTGCCATACGAACAATACCGTTTGAAACGATAGCCATTCTCTCAACTTTATCGGCATCGTGTGTTGCGGACCAAACATACGCTCTGAAACGATTGTCAATCTCCTTGGTGATTTGATAAATACGGGGAAGAAGTCTTGAATAAAGTTCCTCGCTCCAGCACTCAAGAGCCTCTTTCATAACGGTGTGGTTTGTGTAAGCAACCGTTCTTGTAACAAGTGACCAAGCCTCATCCCAGCCGTAGCCGCATTCGTCAAGCATAATACGCATAAGCTCGGGGATAGCCATAGTCGGGTGAGTATCGTTGATATGAATTGCGATTTTGTCGGGAAGATTATCAAGCGTGCCGTATTTCGTAAGGTGGCGCTGAATAATATCCTGAATCGAAGCGCTGACAAGGAAATACTGCTGGCGAAGTCTTAACGACTTGCCCTCGGGAGAATTGTCTGCCGGGTAGAGAACCTTTGAAATAGCCTCCGCCATAGCAGACTGCTCCATTGCCTTGACATAAGAGCCTTCATTGAACAATTTCATATCGAAATCGGGCTTTTTGGACGCCCAAAGGCGAAGTCTTGAAACGCCTTTGCCTTTGCCCGAAACATACATATCATAAGGAATAGCGGTGACAACATTTGCGTCAACATGGTTTACATGGTGATAGTCGCCGTCCCAACTGTCCTCAATTCTGCCTTCAAATTTAACCTCGCATGCGCGCTCCTCACGCGGAACAAGCCAAACATCGCCGCCCGGAAGCCAAAAATCGGGAAGTTCTGTCTGCCAACCGTCAACAAGTTTTTGCTTAAAAATGCCTGCCTCATAGCGGATTGAGTAGCCCATTGACTGAAAACCGTTTGTTGCAAGGCCGTCAAGATAACAAGCGGCAAGTCTGCCGAGACCGCCGTTGCCGAGACCTGCGTCAGGCTCCTGCTCATAAAGTTTTTCGAGTTTTACGCCCATTGAATCAAGCGCCGCATCAAATGTTTCAACAAGGCCGAGATTGTAAAGATTGTTTCTGAGTGAACGGCCCATAAGAAATTCCATACACAAATAGTAAATTTGCTTTGAATCCTGACCGTCTGCAACGTGGCGAAATTCGCTGTTTTGAGCCGACAAGCGATCGCGCACAATCATTGCAACAGCCTTATAAAACTGCTCGTCTGTTGCATCTGCGGGAGAAACACCGAAAAAATGAGAAAGTTTATCGGTAATCATCTTTTTTGCTTGGGAAGTAGAAATAGTAGATTTCATACAAATCCTCCAAATAATTTGCAATATTGTGTGTTATATTTATAACATTTTGTGTATTATACACTAAAATTGTATGTTTTGCAACACCAAATAAGTATCAAGACTTATTTTTCCTGCCTTTTTTCAAAAATTTATCCGTCAAAAGCACCACAAGTTCCTTAATCGGCTTGTAGTTAAACACAAGCATAACAACAAGCAGTGCAAGCTCAATCGCATACATTGCGATGCCGCTTTGCATAAATATCATAACAGCCGCCTGCGCCGCCAAAATGACGACCTCGGTTACCATAGCAGGTGTGCTGAAATTGATATTGACATATTTTTTTGTGTCTATCGCTCTTGTGATAAACACAACAATAAATGCCGTTACCGTTGCGACAGCCGCACCCGACGGGCCCATTCTCGGAATCAAAATCAAATTCAAAACAACATTTGTTATTGCGCCGGCAAAAGCGGTGACCATGCCCATAACCGTTTTTTTGGACGCCATATATACAGATGCAAGAAAGTTAACAAAACAAGAAAGTGTTGTCGAAATAATCAAAATCGGGACATACTGCCACGAATCGTAATAACTGCTGCTTACAAGAATTTTTGTTATAAGCTGGCAGAACACGATAAGTCCCGATGCGGCGGCAAAAACACCGCCCGAATAAACTCTGAAAACATTTGTGAAAAATCTGCCCTTGCCGTCATTATCATACTCGTCAACGGCTGAAAGCTGCCAGGCATCGATAAATATTGACGAAAACATAATAATGAAATTCGGAATTTTTGACGCAGCGGTATATAAGCCGTTTGCCGCAGAGCCGATAAAATATGTGACCATATATCTGTCGGAAACATTAATTACCCACCAAAGGATAATACTCGGCATCATGGGGATTGAATATTTAAGCATTTCCTTGCAAACGCCTTTTGTAACGCCTTTGATTTTGACATAGCGCCACAACTTGCAGGTTACGAACAAGAACAGCACCGAGCAGGCATCGCTTGCGATTATTGCAACGACATAGCCGGTAACGCCCCAATGGAACGGGCCGAGGAAAAGCAGATTGAAAACAAGCGTTGTTGCAGTTGCAAGAATGCCGTCAACGGCAAAAATCGTAACTTTGCCGCAACCTCTTACAAACTGCTGGCAAAGCTGACGAAATCCGGAAACAAGCACAAAAGCATATATCAAAACTATATAGTTTCCGAGATTGAAATCGTTGACCTTGATTATCGAAATAATCGGTGCAAAAAGCAGGAACACAACAAAGCCAAGCAATGTAACTCTTATGCCGATTGTGAAAACATTTCCCTTGTCTTCGTTTTTATCAAGCGCAAAGCGGAGGCAAGCGCTGTTAATCTGCAAAAATACGATGGGAATGAGCACATTTGCCGTTTGCTGAATAAGGTCGGCAGAGCCGTAGTCGCCCGTGCCGAGCATTCGTGTAACATAAGGCATCAGCAAAAAGCTGAGTATTTTTGATGAAAATGTGCCTATTGCAAATATTAAGGTATTTGTGGCTAATTTTTTATATTTATCCAAAATAAAATCCTCTTGTGCTTTTTATTTTAATAGCTCCATTTGCCGTTTTTAAAACGCATGGTGTCGGTTGACGATGTTAAATTCGAGCTTGAAATATACACTCTGCCACCGCCGTCTGACTTTTTGCCGATGATGAAATCATACTCGCCGCCGTGATAAAATTTGAGCGTGTTTGACTCTCCGACGGAATTTACCGTGAGCATAACCTTCGTTTTATTATTATTCATATTGATTTCCTTCATACGGTATTTTGAGCCGTCGAAATCGGAATAATACACGCGGTTTGAATCAACGGTTACATAGTCGGTAGTCGTTGCGCCCTCGAGCAGGGTCACCGTTTTTTCGCTGCCGAATTTTTGGCGGATTAAATCATACGAGCCGTCATCACGGCGCTGATAATAATACATATATCCGTTTTCAAGCTGGAGCGATTTAATTTCGCCGTCGGCGCTGTCGCTTTTGAACTTAACGGCAGTTGAGTTTGCGGCGTTTTGAACGGTGTAGTATTCGACTGTGCCGTCGGAGCCTGTAACGCTGACAAACACACGGTCAAGCGAAATGCCGACAAAATTCATCTCGTTATCGTCTGACGAATAAAGGACAGTCGGCGTTTGCTCCTTAACGCTCATTGTGCAAAGCGAATTATTTGTTGTTATATAATAAATCGTTGCGTCATAAACATATGCGAATTTTACATTTTCGGCAAGCTTTTTGGCCTTTGATGTGCCCTTTGGCAATTGATAAAGGCAATTGTCGTCGTCATCGACATAATAAAAATACTCGCCTCGAAGATTAAGCGATGATAGGCTGTCATCGGTTGAAAAGCTTTTGGCGTATGTTTCGCCGTTTGGCTCAAAGCGATAAATACCGTCGCCGTTTGAAATATGATAAACATATGTCATATCTGTGCCAATCTTGCCGCCGTTGAGCAAATTGCCGAGATGGTTGCCCTGAACAGAGGTTTTAAATGCAAAATCTTCGGCAGGAAGATATGTAAGCAATTCACTCTCGGGTTTTTGCGTCGTAGGTTGAGCGGTCGCAGGCTGAGCGGTCGAAGGCTGAGCCGTTGTGTCGGGAGTAGTCGATTTTTTGCTGTCAGCATTAATCATCTGTGAGATGCTGTCGGGGATAAGCGTTTTAAAATCAAAATCGGGTACACAGATTTTGACCGTAATCAAAAACACCGCAACGGCAACAACGATAAGGCCCAAAACTGTCAAAAAACACTTTGCTGTCTTTTTGCGCTTTCTCGCCTTTTGCCGTTTTAATCTTTCTGCGTCTATGTTGTCGTTTTCAAAATAATTGTTTTTGCTCATTCTCTGATTTGTCCGTCTCCGTAAATAAGATATTTTGTAGAAGTAAGCCCTGCAAGTCCTACCGGTCCCCTTGCGTGGAGCTTTTGTGTTGAAATGCCGATTTCGGCACCCAAGCCGAATTCAAAGCCGTCGGTAAATCTTGTCGAGGCGTTGACATAAACCGACGACGAATCAATGCACTGCATAAATTTGTCGGCATTTTGATTGTTTTGTGTGATAATCGACTCGCTGTGACCCGTTGAATGCTCGTTGATATGAGCAATCGCCTCGTCGAGCGAATCAACAGTTTTAACGCTGATTATATAATCCAGATATTCGGTATAAAAATCCTCGTCGGTAGCCGGCTTAATGCCCGGGCAAGCTGCCATTGCGCGTTCGTCGCCGCGGATTTCAACATTCTTTTCGTCAAGCCTTGCCTTAATTGCAGGGAGCGCCTTGTCGATAATTTTGCTGTGAATAACAAGACTTTCGCAAGCATTGCACACACTGATGCGCTGTGTTTTTGCGTTAAAAATGATATTTGCCGCCATATCAATATCGGCTGTTTCATCAACGAAAATGTGACAGTTGCCCGAACCGGTTTCGATAACCGGAACGGTTGAATTTTCGACAACGGATTTAATGAGTCCCTTGCCGCCGCGCGGGATAAGACAGTCGAGACAGTCGGTCATTTTCATCATATCGGTTGCCGACTGACGCGAAGTGTCCTCGACAAGCTGAATAATATTCTCGGGAAAGCCCTCGCTTTTGACTGCATTGCGCATTGCTTCGCAAATCGCTTTGTTTGAATTTATAGCCTCTTTTCCGCCTCTCAAAATAACGGCGTTGCCGCTTTTAAGACAAAGCGCCGCGGCATCGGCGGTAACATTCGGACGGGCCTCAAAAATAATACCGATTACGCCAATCGGCACGGTGATTTTTTTGATACAAAGTCCGTTATCCTTTTTATATTCATAAATCGTTTTGCCACACTCGTCCTCAAGTTTTGCAACCTGCAAAACACCCTGTGCAATGCCGTCGATTCGCTCGGAATTAAGCATAAGGCGGTCAAGCATACCGCTCGAAAGTCCGCTTACTTTGCCGTTTTCAAGGTCTGTTTTATTTGCGGCAATGATTTTGTCCTGATTTTCTATAAGCGAAATGGCGATTGCGCGCAGCGCCTTGTTTTTATCGTCGGTGGTTGCCATTGATAAAAACGATTGCGTTGACTTTGCTCTTTTGCCAAGCTCCGATACTGTCATAATAATACCATAGCCTTTCTGAAAAATGTTGATTGAAATATCATAAAATCAAATTTAAATCAAATAATTATTCTGCGACAAATCTTGTGCCGATTTGCTCGCCGTTCAAAATTTTATATATATCAGTCGGCTTTTTGCCGTTTGTGACAACAACGGGGATTCCGTTTGAAACGGCGTGTTTTGCGGCGTTCACTTTTGTGATAAATCCGCCGGTGCCGTTTTTGCCTGCGCCGCCTGCAACAGACTCAATTTCGGGTGTTATTTTTTCAACTGTGTGAATAAGCTGAGCGTCGGGATTTTCGTTGGGGTTTGAATCATAAAGTCCATCCGTATCGGTGAGCAAAATCAAAATGTCGGCATTGATGAGCGTTGCCACATTGGCAGACATACTGTCATTATCGCCGCTTGAAAGTTCCTCAACCGAAACGCTGTCATTCTCGTTTACAATAGGGATTGAGCCGTATTCAAAAAGCTGATTGAAAGTATCAATAAGGTGTTTTTTACCGTCACTGCGCCTTAAAGCGTCCGAGGTAAACAAAAGCTGTGACACAACAACGCCGTATTCGCCGAAAAATTTGTCATACAAAAACATAAGCTCGCTTTGACCGATTGCGGCAGCCGCCTGCAAGCCCTTTATCGTTTCGGGGCGTTTTTTCAAGCCGAGCTTTGTATAACCGATGCCGATTGCACCGCTTGAAACAAGGACAACCTCGTTGCCCATATTATGCAAATCGGCAAGCACGGAGGCAAGCTTTGCCATGCGTGCAATATTTGTTTTTCCTGTTTTGTGGGTCAAGGTTGATGTGCCGACCTTGACAACTATTCTCTTTTTTTCAACAGCGTTCATAATAACACTACCCCATTTTCATAATCAGCAATATTATATCATAGTACATTTGCACTTGCAAACAATTTGTAACAATATTTGAAAAAATAAGTGAATAAGGCAAATTTTTGTGTGAATACTAAATTTGTCAATCAAATACTGAAAGGCAGATACCTATGCAAAAAAGAAGCTATATCAGAATAATATCATTTACTGTTTTTGCACTTGTTGTGTTAATAACCTCGGTGCTTGTAAACACAGCAAATATGAACAAATACAAGTCACAGCTCGAAGTCAACTATCAACAGTCTCTGACCGAATTGAGCGAGTGCTTAAACAATGTGAACACCGATTTGAACAAAACGCTGTATTCCGGCTCGTCGGGCGAAATCTATGATTTAAACAGAGATTTATACGCTCAATGCGCAACGGCAAAAAATGCGCTCAGTCGTTTGCCCGTCGGACAAATGGAACTTGGTAACACATACAAATTTTTGAGTCAGGCAAGCGATTATGCACAATACATCGGGGCGAAAATCGAGAAAGGTGAAAAAATCAGCGACGAGGAGCACAAGAACATCAAGGTTTTGCTTGAATATGCCGAAAAATTTTCAAACGCAACAAGCGAAATGGTAAACATTGTTGCGAAAGGCGGCAAAATATCGAGCGGCGAGGTTGCAAACACGGAGAATTTGAGCGTAACATCGTTATCAAACGGCTTTTCAAGGAGTGCGACAACATTTGAGGATTTTCCCACGCTCTTATATGACGGTCCGTTTTCAGACCAAATGCTGAACAAGAAATCGGCTCTTGTGCAAAAAGCGAAATTAAAAACAAAGGAACAATGCGCCGAGATTGCGGCAAAGGTAATCGGCGTCAGTAAAAACAAAATCAACTTTTCAGGCGCGGACGATTCAAAAATCCCCTGCTACACATACAAAAGCGGCAGATACACCGTGATTGTGACAAAGCAGGGCGGATATATCAAGAGTATTCTTTATTCGGGCACGGTGCCGACCTCATCAATTTCTGTTGAAAACGCAATCAATATCGGAACTGAGTTTTTAAAATATATCGGATATGCCGATATGAAAGAATGTTATTATATAATCAGCGAAAACATTTGCACAATATCATATGTATATTGCAAGAACAATGTTTATTATTACCCCGATTTAATCAAATGCTCCGTTTCGCTTGATGACGGCAAAATTTTGTCAATCGACGCTGCAACATATTTGACAAATCACACCGACAGAAAGCCTAAAGAGGCGAAAAAATCGGAAAAGGATTGCCGCAAAGGCGTATCATCATATATGAAAATCAATTCGGTTAAGCAATGCGTAATTCCGAAAGAAAGCGGAATTGAAGTTAACTGCTACGAATACCGCTGTACCGGCAGGGACACGGGCGAGGACGCTTTGATTTATATTAACTGTGACACGGGCGACGAGGAAGATATAATGCTTCTTTTAAACTCAGAGAACGGAACCTTGGTAAAATAATGTATAAAAATGAAAATTTCGTAAACAATAGGCATAAGTGAACATATTGTTCACTAAAACTCTCGCCCTATCCGGCTACAATAGGGTGCAGAAAAAATTAACAATTGTAGTCGGAAAGGCTATGAACTTGCTATGAAAAGAATTTTGACTGTTATAGCGTCAATTGTCATTGCAGCGGCAGTTTTCACCGCCTGCGGCAAATCAAACAATGACACAACCACAACTAAAGAATCAACAACAAAAACAACAACACAAACCACAACGACCAATGAAACTACAAACGACCTTTCAAACGATGTTTCAAACGGTATGAGTGAAGCCGAAAGCAAGGCGGACAAGGTCGGAGACGATTTAGGCAACGGAGCGAGAGAGGCTGCAAGCGGTGCCGGCGGCGCAGTGAATGAGGCAGGCAACGCAGTATCAGACGCGTTGGATTAACAGAAATACAATATCAATATAATACAAGACAAATAAAAAGCTGTCACAGCCCGATTAGAGCCGCGACAGCTTTTCAGCATATTAATTCAAAGACTATTTTACATCATAAACATCATCGTCAATAAGTCCGGGTGTCTGTGTAGTAGTCACCTCGGTGGTGGTTGTATTGTCATTGTCGGAGGTGGTAACAATCCCGCAGGCAACAAACATTTCAACATTCATAAACGGTTTTTCATAATTCAACTTCACAACAATCCCCTTTGTTTAATATGTTAAAAATTTATTGATTACAAATGTCCTTAATAATATTATTCATTTCGTCCATCTTGTCCTCTATATCGGCAACAAGTTTGAACTGATTTTTTGCCCTGACAAGATTATGCTCGGGATAAGCTGTTTTGAAATACACATCGCCGTTGAGATAATCTGTCAAAAATCTCATTCCGCACTCAAAAGTCATCATCTTTGCGGAAAATGCAAGTTTGTCAAGCTCGCATTGATTGAGTGATGAGCCTGCCTCGGACAAAAAGCCCTCCGCATATGCTCTGAAATATTCCAAATTAAGGCTGACCTTGGAGAGATCCGCCTCATCCTCTGCGGCAGTATTTGCGCCAAAGCGGATTGAGTCGCCGAAATCATAAAGCGCAAGACCGGGCATAACGGTATCCAAATCAATGACGCAAATGCACTCATTTGTTGTTTTGTCAAACATAACATTGTTGAGTTTCGTGTCATTGTGAGTGACGCGCAGCGGCAACTTGCCCTCATCAATCAGTGAAGTTAAAACGCCCGTATCGTCTTTTCTGTCTTTAACAAATTTGATTTCATCAGTGCATGTTGAAACCCTGCCTGCTTTATCCTCGTCGACCGCTTTCAAAAACTCATTTATGTAGCGCCATTGTGTATTATGAAAATTAGGTATTGTTTCATAAAGGGTGCTTGCATCAAAACCGGCAAGTCTTTTTTGAAATCTGCCGAATGCAATGCCGCTTGATTTGAAAAGCTGAGAGTTTTCAACCGTGTTATAGCATATGCTGTTGTCGACAAAAATATACATACGATAAAACGAGCCGTTTGCGTCGGTATAATATTTGTCGCCCGATTTTGTGCGGATAAAATGGAGCGTTTCCCTGTTCGGGTCGCCGCCAGAAACTTTGATAACATCGCGAAGATACGAAGTCACGGCAAAAACATTTTCCATAAGTCGGTCAATATTCTTAAACACCTCGCCGTTAAGCTGCTGAAGAATATATTTATACTCCTGCTCGTCATCGGCAGTTGAAAGCAAATACGTTCTGTTAATATGTCCCGAGCCGAATTCGACACACGAAACGACCTTGCCGCGATAATCAAAAGAATTTATTATATCATTAGTGATTTCACTCATAAAAGCACCTCTCATTACTGCACATATAATAACATACTTTAAACATTTTTGCAACAGTGGTAAAAAAATACCCTGCAAGTATTTAGGCTTGCAGGGTATTTGGTATAATCATAAATTTTATTCGCTTCTGAGTGCGTCGATAGGGCTGAGTTGAGCAGCCTTTCTTGCAGGATAAATTCCGAAGAACAATCCGACGCCGCTGGAAAACAGGAGCGCAAGAAGAACAATCCAAATGCTAATATTTGGTTTAATATCAATAATGGAGCAAGCTCCGTATGCCCCGGCTATGCCGAGGATAACCCCGACTATACCGCCGATAAGGCACAATATAATTGATTCGGTCAAGAATTGCATCGTTATCACTCGCGTTTTCGCGCCCAGTGATTTTCTGATACCTATTTCACGCGTTCGTTCAGTTACCGAAACGAGCATAATATTCATTACACCGATACCGCCGACAATAAGTGAAATGGCGCCTACACCGGCAATAAAGATTGTGAGGACATTCATAATAACATCTACAATCTCGATATATGTCGCCATATTCTGTGAGCTATACATACCCGATTCATAATTGCCGTGAGCGGCTTTAAGATAGTTAACGGTTGCGTTGCCGACAGCGTCATAATCTGCGCCTTCCTGTGCAATAACGAAAATATTGTCAAGTGTTGTGTTTGCGCCGGTGATTTGAGTGAGCGTTGTGCACGGCATAAACAAGGCAATGATTGCCTTATCCGATGCCTTTGAGAACATTTCACTCATTCCGCTTGATCCGCCACCGACCGTATTTGCGATTGCATCAACATTTGCAATGCCGCAAACCTTGATTTTCATTGATTTGCCGCTTGACGAAACGGTAATTTCTTCGTTGGTCGCATCTTCATAGCCAAAAACATTTTTGGCTGATTCGATACCCATAACCGCAATAGGAGAATTTGACTGATATTCCTCATCGGTGAAAAATCTGCCGTATTCGCATCCATCAGTCAAGGCAAACTGAACATCGCTGTTAACGCCTATCATCATAACGGTTACTTCGCTTGCCGTTTTGTCAATGGTGCCTTTACCAAAGCCCATCATCATAGGAGAACAACGCTCAACGCCCTGAACCTTTGTCTTGATATTTTCAACATCATCAAGAGTAATAAGGTCGTTTTCGCCCGCTTGGGTTGTGTCAACCGAAACAAGAACTGCATTTGAGCCCATATCCTCAATAAGACCGACGATGTAATCTCTTACACCTGTGCCGGCGCCGACAATCATAATAACGGAGGTGATGCCGATTATGATGCCAAGCATGGTAAGCAGAGAACGCATCCAATTTGCTTTTATACACTTGATGGCAATTTTCAAACTTTCAGTTATATTCACTGCGTTTACCTCTTATTTTTTACTTGTTGATTTTGTATTGTTTTTAGGAACAATTACCTTGAATGTGTCTTCCTTATAATCTGAACTCGGTGTTGCAACAATTTTGTCGCCGACATTAATTCCGCTCTTAATTTCATAAGCGGAGTCGGAAATTGCACCGGTTGTGATTGCGGTTTTTGTAACAGTGCCTTTTTCTTCATCATAGAGGTAAACATATGTGCCGTCTTTTGCAAGAACGATTGACTCAATCGGAACTGCCGGAACATTTGTATATGTACCTGTAACGATTTTAACATCGGCGTCAAATCCGATTATGATGTTTTCATCCGGATTGTCAATAGTAACTGTGCATTCAACGCCTGCACCCGATGATGTGAGTGATGAAAGACCGCTGATGCCTGCCATCGAGCCTACGCTGTCAAGAACAGAGCCTTCAGAGCCGCCTGTTGCGGTAGGTGCAATCGTTGCAACCTCGCCGGTATAGCTGCCGTATGCTGTTTTGATTGTTGCCTTCATTCCTACCTTAACCTTGTGAACATCGTATTCACCGAGTGAAATTGTGGCAACCATTTGGTCCATATTTTCAAGCTTAATGCCTGTTTTAAGAGCAGTTGTCTGACCGCCCTCAACAAGATCACACTCTGTAATCGTGCCGTCAACAGATGCTGTCCAACCGTCCTCAAGATCCTTTTGGGCTTCCTTGAGGGTGTCAAGAGCATTCTTTGATGTGTTCATCAATTTCTTTTGAGCATTAACGATTGTGCTGTCGGCAGATGCTGTAAAAATTTCTCTTTCAGCATAAAGTGCAGCAAGCTGAATTTGTGACGCTGTAAGTTGAACAGCGGTAGTGCTTGTGATTTCCTTGGCAACGCTTGCCCAGTCGATTGACGCAACGGCTGCCTCAACCATATCTACGGCTATGCCGCTGTCAATGATGAGCTTTGTTTCGTCGATAATACCCTCCTTGATTGCTTTGGCAACTGCATCACCGCATTTTTGCGCGATAGAATCGGGGCTGTAGTCACCCGATGCAAGTGCGTCGCTGATGGTTTTTGAAATAACCTCGAGGAGTTTTGTCATCGTTTCAATATCATTTGTAAGTTGTGAAAGCGATTTTGCAATCTCGGCAAGTGATTCAGCCATTGAGCCGGGTGTTGCGGCTGTGGTTGTTGTGGTCGCCGTTGTTGTAGTCGTGGTGGTTGTAGTCGGCCTTTTTGTAGTGGTCGGCTTTGTTGTGGTTGTTGTATGCCTCTTTGTAGTAGTCTTTTTCCTTGTGGTTGTTTTCGACTCTTTCGCCTGCTGTTTTTCAAGCTTTGCGACCTGCTTTTCAAGCTTTGAAATTTTAGAATTTACAGCCGAAAGTTTTTTCTTTGCAGAAGCCTGTGATGCAGCTGCCGATTCGTAAGCAGCCTTTGACTCGTTATAATTTGTATTGAGTGACTGAATTTGAGAATTGAGGTTGTCGGTGTTAAATGTTGCGAGTTTGTCGCCCTTTTTAACCTGATCGCCGACTTTGACGAAAACCTCTTTTACCGTTGCAACGGCAGGAACTTTGTATTCCTTTGTAACACCTGCGGTAACATCGCCGGTTGCATTAACGGATTCAATAATGTTTTGTGTTGAAATTGTGCTGAGCGTAACCTCTTCGCCATCCGTTTTAAGTCTGAACTGACCGTATGCGGCATAGTTTTTTGCACTGATTGCAACCAAAATGATTGCAACAACAAGCACAAGGCAAATAGGCACAACAAATTTCTTTTTATTATTCTTCTTTACTGTTGCCATATCATAAAACCTCTTGTCTGAAAATTGAACAATTTAATAAAATGATACAAAATAATTATGTTCATATGAAAGTATAATTCCAATTTGTATAATTGTCAACAACTTTTTGTATTAATTGTTAAAAATTCACAATTTTTTAACCTTATTACGCTCTTACTTAAGTGCATTCAGTGCTTTTTGCCCTATATCGCGGCGATAATGTGCGCCGTTGAATTTGATTTTTTCAACAGCGGCATATGCTTTGTCAAGCGCTGTCGGCAAATCGGAGCCAAGAGCTGTTACGCCGAGAACTCTGCCGCCTGCCGTAACAAGTTTGTCACCGTCAAGTTTTGTGCCTGCGTGATAAACCGTTACACCGTCAAGCTGACCGTTTGAAAGGCCGCAGATTTCAATTCCCTTCGGATATGATTTCGGATAACCGCCCGACGCCATAATTACGCATGCGCACGCCTCGTCGCTCCATTCAATATCAAGCTCCGACAATGTGCCGTTATTGATAGCCTCAAAAATGTCAATAATATCGGTTTTAAGGCGAGGGAGCACAACCTGCGTTTCAGGGTCGCCGAAGCGGCAGTTGTATTCGATAACTTTCGGTCCCTTCGGGGTGAGCATCAAGCCGAAATAAAGACAACCCTTGAACTTTCTTCCCTCACTGTTCATGGCGTTTATTGTCGGTAGAAAGATTTTTTCCATACATTCTGCGGCAATTTCGTCAGTATAATAAGGATTCGGTGAAACGGTGCCCATACCGCCCGTGTTAAGACCCTTGTCGCCGTCAAGCGCACGCTTGTGGTCCATTGATGACACCATCGGCTTTACACATTTGCCGTCGGTAAATGCAAGAACGGAAACCTCGGGACCTGTCAAAAATTCCTCGACAACAACATTGTTGCCGCTTTCACCGAAAATTTTGTCCTCCATAATTTCCTTAACGCCCGACTCTGCCTGCTCGAGTGTTTCGGGAATGATTACACCCTTGCCGAGTGCGAGGCCGTCAGCCTTGATGACTGTCGGAAATTCGTTCTTATCCTTAATATATGCAATAACATCGGCAGGGTCAGAGAAAACTTTATATTCCGCAGTGGGAATATTGTATTTGAGCATAAGATTTTTTGAAAAGACCTTTGAGCCTTCGATAATTGCGGCGTTTGCATTCGGTCCGAATGTTGCAAAGCCCTCCTTGTTGAGTGCGTCAACCATACCCATAACAAGCGGATCATCGGGTGCGACAACAACAAAATCCGCGCTGATTTTTTTTGCAAGTGCAACAACGCCGTCTATATCAGTTGCGCCGACATCAAAACACTCCGCGTCATAAGAAATGCCGCCGTTACCCGGACAGCAAGCTATATAATCAACCTTTTTCGATTCTTTTATTTTTCTGATAAGGGCGTGCTCTCTTCCGCCGCCGCCAACAACTAAAACTCTCATAAAAATAACCTTTCCGCTGCAAAAATCACAGCATATGCCCTGCTTAAACCACCGCAGAGCCTGACTTCAAAAAACACGTTAAGGGTGACAAAAAGTCACCCTATAACAAATTACTTATTCTTATTAACTATTCTTGTTTCCTCTTCGCCGTTTTCAAGATTGATAAAGCGTGTAAAAAGAGAAACCTTGTTGTCCTCATTAAGATTATCCCATACCGTCGAGGTAAAAGCGTCAATATCCGAGCCGTCGATTTCAACAGGAGTAGGCTCGCCCTCAAATGACGGAATAGGGTCGCCGTCATGCTCGTATGTATGGATGAAATGACCCATACCCGGATGAGCCGGATATTCAAAGAAATATCTTACACACTCCGGCATACCGAGATTTGATTTTAGGATTGAAAGATTATAATCGCCGTTTGGCTTAACAACGCCCGAAATTCTCGGAGTGTAGTTTGGAGCGTCAGGCTCAAACTCTCTTGTGACAAGCGCATGGTGATAGCAAAAGCCCTCTTTCATATGGTCATAAATCGTGTCGGTTTGGTCGCCGTTTGTAACGATTGTTTTGCCGTCGATTTTCAAAACGGGATTGTAAATAATAAGACTCGGGTCTTCCATTTTTGACTCATCAAATGCCTTTGTGCGAATTCCGCCGCGGTCGTTTTCCTCGAAAATTCTGTTGCGTGAATTTGCGCCTCTGCCCATAATAAAATAAGCGATAACAGCCTTTTTGCCGTCCTTTGATTTGCCCAAAACAATGCCTCTGCCGGGATATGTGTTTGTGTTAAGCTCTGTTGCAAGTGATTTAATCTGCATATTTTCACCTCTTATTGAGTTATATAATTTCTGTTTTATTGCCGTTTATTTTAATTCTGCCCTCGCAGAAAAGCGAAACAGCCTTGGGGAGAATTTCCCACTCCGCCTGACGCATAACGCGGTATTGCAAAATATCCTCGTTGTCGCCCTGCTCTATCGGTACAGCTTTTTGGAGAATGATTGCGCCGCCGTCCGTAATTTCGTTTACAAAATGAGCGGTTGCGCCGGTGACCTTCATTCCGCTTGCCAAAACAGCCGTGTGCACCTTTTTGCCGTAAAAGCCGTCGCCGCAGAAAAGCGGAATCAGACTTGGGTGAATATTGATGATTTTGTTTGCGTATTTTTCGACCAGTTCCTTGCCGAGAATCGAAAGAAAGCCGGCAAGAACGATAAGGTCTATATTTTTGCCGTCAAGTTGCGCAAGAATTGCCTTGTCATACTCCTCTTTTGATGAATATGATTTTCTGCTGACAACCGCAGTGGGTATGCCCGCCTTTTTTGCTCTTTCGAGAGCATAAGCGCCATCGTTTGATGCAAGAACAAATGTGATTTTGCCGTTTTTAATCTCGCCCCTGTTTTGAGCGTCGATAAGTGCCTGAAGATTTGTTCCGCCGCCGGAAACAAAAACCGCAATGTTCATCATAAAAGGGTTACTCCTTTTTCGCCTTTTTTGATTTCGCCGATTACTGCAGCCTGCTCGCCGCAGGAATTGAGGATACGAACAGCCTCGTCAGCCTTGTCGGAATCAACAGCGATTACAAGACCTGTGCCCATATTGAAGGTATTATACATATCGTGCTCCGAAATGTTGCCCTCTTTTTGGATAAGGTCAAAAATAGGCTTTTTGAAACATTTATCCTTTTCGATAACAGCCAATGTATCGTCATTGAGCATTCTCGGCACATTCTCATAAAAGCCGCCGCCGGTGATGTGGCTGATAGCGTTAACGCGAACGCTGTCCATCAATGTGAGGAGCGGTTTAACATAAATTCTTGTAGGTGTGAGAAGTTCCTCGCCGAGTGTTTTACCAAGCTCGGCAACCTGAACATTGATTCTTTCTTCATTGATATTGAAAACTTTTCTTACAAGCGAAAATCCGTTTGAATGAACGCCCGATGAAGCAACGCCGATGAGCGCGTCGCCTGATTTGAGATGCTCGCCCGAAACGAGTTTGTCCTTTTCGCCGATACCAACGGTAAAGCCTGCAAGGTCATATTCTTCCTTTGGCATAAGGCCGGGATGCTCTGCGGTTTCGCCGCCGACAAGTGCACAGCCTGCCTGAACACAACCCTCTGCGACACCCTTTACGATTTGCTCGATTTTTTCTGGATAGTTTTTGCCGCAAGCGATATAATCAAGGAAAAACAGCGGCTTTGCACCCGAGCACGCAACATCGTTTACGCACATTGCAACGCAGTCAATACCGACCGTATCGTGCTTGTCCATAAGGAACGCAAGTTTGATTTTTGTGCCGACGCCGTCTGTGCCGGAAACAAGAACGGGATTTTTATATTCGCCCGATGCAAGCTCAAACATTCCGCCGAAGCCGCCGATTGAGCCAATTACGCCCGGAATGGTTGTTCTTTTGACATGCGATTTAATAAGCTCGACAGATTCGTAACCTGCTGTAACATCAACGCCTGCTGCCGCATAACTTTCGCTGTAACTGTTTTCCATATTTTTCTCCTTGTCTGTTTATGTGGGTTTATATTATAATTCTTTAATTTTTTCCTGAAGTGCCTTGTCCTTTTCGACAACGGCGTCTGCCATATCTTTACGCATTGCGATAAGCTTTTGCATAAGGTCATCATTTCCTACCGCAATAATTTCTGCGGCAAGAAGTGCCGCGTTCTTGGCAGCGTTGACGCCGACTGTGGCAACCGGGATTCCCGGAGGCATCATAACGGTTGCAAGCATTGCATCCATACCGTCAAGCACCTTTGCCGAGCAAGGGATGCCGATAACCGGCAGTGTTGTTGATGCGGCAAGAACTCCGCCGAGATGAGCCGCCATGCCTGCTGCGGCGATGATAACTCCAAAGCCGTTTTCAATGGCATTTTCGCTGAATTCCTGCGCAGCCTTAGGTGTTCTGTGAGCCGACATAACTCTGACCTCTGTTTTGATACCAAGCTCCTTTAGTTGCTTGATTGCAGGGGCAACAACAGGCAAATCGCTGTCAGAGCCCATAATGATTGCAACTTTTTTCATAATATGTCCTCCGTATATTGTAAAATAAGATAATATATTATACATTTTTTATTTTACTATTTCAACTAAATAATGCTAAATAATGCTAATTTTTATAATGCTAATTTTTAAAATTTTTGCCGCCGAGGAAGTTCGGGAAAAACTGAATATAATCCTCGCCGCAGTCCTTTTGCTTTTCGTGAAGGAAATAGGCAAAATCTTTTCCGTTGCAGTAGCCGTTTTTGTCAAAATCGTAGCCGCAAAATGCGACATCGCCGTAATCGACAACAGTGTACGGCTCAAGTCCGTCAACACGGTAGGAGAATTTGACATCGGCGCCGTTTTCATTGACAAAGGTGATATTGACTGCATTAAAAGTGTTTATACACCAAGTTCCGTCATCGGCAACGGTATAATATCTGTCATTGACGCTTTTAACATCGTCAACGATTATTTTTGTATATTTGTATGGCACATTGTGCGGATGATTGCCCTGCTTATCCTCTGCCATAACAGCTCTGCCGGTGATTTTTATTGCAGGGGTTGCAACGAAATCTGCCTTGTACGAATCATCGCAAAGAACGCAGGAATAAAGATTATAGCCGTCTGTATCCTCGGTGTAATTGACATATTTCGACGAATATGTATGTGTGACGGTGAGCTTGTATTTTGCCGTCACCCTGCCGATTTCAAGCTGTGCGTCATTAACACCGCAGGTCAATTTGGTGGGATGCTGTTTTAAATATGTTGCGTTGAAAAAATCGGGCGAATAATAGACTTTATCGCTCAATCCGTTTTCAAAATTAATTGTAAGCACAAAATTTTTAAGCAAATTATCGTCAACGGTTTGCATTTTTTGCACAGCCGGTGCGGTAGCCGTTCCGTTAATTGAGAAATCGGCTATTGCGTCCGGATAAATCCACAAAGTATATGTGCCGAGCGCCTTGTATGACGAAACAACGAGCTTATAGCTTTCGTTCGCCTTTAAATCGTATGAAATGCAAATGTTTCTGTCGGAATTTGAAATATCATCGCTTGTTGCAAGCTGAACGCCGTTTTTATCGGTCAAAACCGCCGTGACATCGCAATCACCGCGAGTGTAGAAATTGTATTTGCCGTCGCTGTCGGATGTGAAAATGTATGTATATGAATCGTTTATATTATCGTCGGTATAGGTATTCTCATAGCCGACTGCGCACTCAACCTCTATATCGCTGTAAAGTATAAACGGAATGCTTTGACTTTGCGCATAAACATACGGCGACGAGGAATCGAACACTGTCATTGAAACATCGGTATATTTGGTTGAGGTTGTTTTATAGCCGAACGACTTGACGCCCATTGTCGCATTCATAGGGAACACAACATTTTTGAGATTTGCACAGCCTAAAAAACAGCTGTTGCCGATTTTGATTGTCGCAGTGAGGCTTTGAAACTTTACATTTTCAAGCGCGGTGCAATTTTTAAAGGTGTTTGAGCCGAGCGTTGTAATACTGTACGGCAATGTAATATCAGTCAATGCATAACAGTTTGCAAACGCGTTGTAATTTATTGTTTTGAGCGTGTCGGGCAGTGTGATTGAGGTCATTGTATTGCAACCGGCAAAGGCATTTGAACCTATTGATGTAACACCGAACGGAATATTCCACTCTGTCACACCGAGAGTGCCGTAAAACGCATAATTTCCGATTTTTGTCAGCGTGTCGGGCAAATCAATTTTCGCAGCGCGCACCTGATACAAAAGATAATCCCCTATTTCGGTTATTCCGTTTTCGACAACCACCTTGTCGATGCTGTCGCCGCGCCAATCGTACCACGGCTGACCTGTGCCGTTGTCGGAAAACGAAGCGGTTGCGCCGTTGCCCGAGATTGTGAGCAGTTTTTGCGACGCACTGTATTGATAATATGTGTCCGTTGAGCCGAGCTGTGTTTTTTTAACATCGGTTGTCTGTGATTGTGCAAACGCAAGCGGAGTAAAAGAAAGCAAGGTGACAGCAAGAAAAAGAACAGAGAGTAAAATGCTGACTGATTTTTTCATGCTATCACCTCGCATATAAATTTATAAGATTATAACATCTATTGATTATACATTCAAGTCAATAAAATTGTTAAGAATAATTTTTGTTGTAAGCTCGCTTGTGGGAAAATCGACATAAACCGTACCGTAATATTTTGACTTATCAAATTGATACGGCAAAAAGCGCGCGTTGATATAATCGGCGTTTTTCTTCGGTCCTTTTAATCCGCCCGCCGTTGACAAATAGCAAATAACATATTTACCGTCAAACGGTGCTCTTTCGTCGAGAAACGGCTTGACGCAATCGTTCCATCGCGGAATGGGTTTGTACTTAAATCTGTCCTGAATAACAAAAACGGCATTGTCTATTGATTTAGTTTCAAGAGTGAGCGGCTCGGGAACGGCAGTTATTTGCTCAACCCAACGCGAAAAATCCAAGCCGGTGTTTTCATCCGAAAAGTCAAGATTATCCAAATCCATTTTACAGCGGCGGATAAGCACGATTTTGCCCCTTGCCTCGTCCAATGTCGGAATGCGGTTTTCAAGAAACCATTTGTCCTTATTTTTTGAAATGTATGTATAAAAAAGATTGTTAAAACATTTTATATTTTCCTTGTTGGAATCGTTTTTAAACTGAAAAATGATTGCTTCGCTCTTATTTTCATCGAGAAATTTGTAACATTGATTCAAAACATCCTCCATATCCATTTGCTTATCAAATACGGAGGTATTATACGCCTTAAACAAACCGTGCACCATTCCGAGTCGGTCGCCGAGTGACTGCACGCGAATATCGAGAGCACGCACGCCGAGGCAAAGTTGAGAATATATATCTGAATCCTGACACCTGAAAAAATGCGCAAGGCGGATATACTGCGTTACGCAATCGTGAGTGCCCGGAATATCAAGCGAAAAGAGATTTTTGCCGCCGTCTATAAGCGACATCCAGCTTTTTAAATTCAATTCCATTATAATCACCAAAAAAATTATACCATTTTTGTTTAACTTAATCAATAGAATTAATGCAATGTTGATGATATAATTGTATATTATATATTTAAGAAGGATTAGGTAATGATTGTTTTTTCGACAAATGGCAAAATCACACCCGAGGATGACAAAACCAACATAAAGCACACATTCACCGTCGGTGCGGGAGTAAAATCGCTGACAGTAAAATATTCTTATTCTCCGAAAATCGTGGAGGACAAATCTCTTGCAACGCTTGCGGTGACAAACGCGATGAAAAAATACAAGGTTGAATCGCTCAACAGCGAGGCATTCTTCCCTGTCAAAAACCTTGTTACGCTTTCGTTTGACGAATGCGGCAATTATCGCGGAGCATGCCATCGCCAGCCGAACGAACAAATTATAACAATCGCGCCGCAAAACAGCACACCCGGCATTTTCAACCGCGAAATCACACCGGGTGAATGGGATGTTGTTTTAAACATTCACTATGCGGGATGCGACATTGATTATGAAATAGAAATTGATGCAAAGGAGGAGAAACAATGAGTTATCTCCCATGTGAACTGCACTGCCACACCGTTCACAGCGACGGCGATTTCACCGTAAGGCAACTTGAGGACTCGGCAGTAAACGACCATTTGGCGCTTATTGCGCTGACAGACCACAACACGACCAGCGGTTGTGATGAACTTAACGACAGCATTATTCCGTCGATAAAAGGAATTGAGTGGACAACATATTTCGGTCATATGCTTGTGCTCGGCGTAAACGGATTTGTTGACTGGCGCGACGCAGTGCCGGACAACATTGACAAAAAGATAGAAGAAGTTAAGGAAAAAGGCTCAATAGTCGGAATTGCACACCCGTACCAATTAGGCTCGCCGATGTGCACCGGAGGCAGATGGGAATTTAACATAAAAAATTGGCGCAATGTTGACTATATGGAAATTTGGCACAGAAGTTTTTCATTCGACAACTACGAAAATGATAATGCGCTGAAATTGTGGACAAATCTGCTTGACGAGGGGTACCATATTGCCGCAACATACGGCAGGGATTGGCACAGAAACGAAAACGGCGGACACTACGGTTGCACATATCTTGATATAGACGGCGATATTAACCAAAAAAATGCAATACGCGCAATAAGAATGGGCAAAACGGTTGTTTCGACCGGCGCGAAATTCTTTTTCAGAGTTCACCAAAAGGGCAAAACATACAACCTCGGCGAAACTATGCGCAAGGGTATGGGCATTTTCAGCTTTTTCATCGACCTTCACTCGCGTGAGAAAAACAAAGGCGACGAAGAAATTGAATATAAGACAATCAAGGTGATAACAAACGGCGGTCAATGCGTAATGGAAAGTGCGCTGACAGAACGCCATGTGCGAATTGATTTAAAGCGAAATCATTGGTACAGGGCGGAACTTTGGGGCACCGTAAACGGAGTTGCAAAGCCGCTTGCAATCACATCGCCGGTTTACACAGACTGATAATGAAACAATAAAGGACTTGTTCACAAAAAGCGTTGAACAAGTCCTTTTTATTTATATCAAATTATTTTTCAAGTCCGTTTTCGTCAAAATTAAGAATAGTTGAAAGAACAACCTCATAACCCATTTTGATAGCTTCGGGAACAAGGCGATCATAATTGTCGCGTCTGTTGTGATAATAATCTGCAGGTGTCGGGTCCATAGCGGCAAGGCATGTAGCGGTAATACCCTTTTGTGAGAATGCAGCCGCATCGGATGCGCCAAAGAAAACATTTGCAAATTCCAAATCATCATGACCCGCATCCTTTGCGGAATCCATAACAAGCTGACTGAATTTTTGACTGTGCTTAACCGTGCCTGTCATATCTCGATTGTAAACATTGAGGAAGTCCAAATCGGTAAGTGTATCAACACAAAGAACGGCTGTTTCAACGCCGCCGTTGACATATTCATCATAATGGTCCTCTGCCCACTGCTTACATCCGCGAAGTCCGGCTTCCTCGCCGTCGGTAATCATAGCGACAAGCTCTGTATTTTCGAGTTCAACGCCTGCCATATCAAGCATACGCATTGCACAGACAGCGGCATATGTGCCGGTGAGGTTGTCGTTTGCGCCGGGTGACAGCGTTTTGAAATCGACAAACAGGAAAAGCGGAACCATTCCGAGCGCCATAAGGCAGTGAAAATAATAGCTGTAATTAAGCATAAAATCGCCAAAAGCACCCATATTCACAAAGTTTGCAATAATTGTAATAACGGCAACAATGACGGAAATAACGGCACCGCCGATAGTCCATCCCATAAGGATGCCCATAAGATGAGGCATATGGAGCTTTTTAGTATAATAAATGTGACGCCACTCATAAGCCGCATCGCAGTGACCCGAAATTATGATTCTTCTTTTAACCTCGCCCTTGGGAGCGCGCTTTGCATAGAAGTTGTGACCCTCTGTCTTTTTATAAAACACATCCACAAACTGCTTGTAAAGCAAAAATTCCATAACCGTAATGAAAAGACCGACAGCGACAACACCGCCGAC
This sequence comes from Oscillospiraceae bacterium, assembly GCA_003526845.1. Lineage (GTDB taxonomy): Bacteria > Bacillota > Clostridia > Oscillospirales > Acutalibacteraceae > Eubacterium_R. Next base: position 13,078 of record DPVM01000005.1, on the reverse strand, counting down.
GATGCATTGCGGAACAAAGAAATCATTGCCGCCTACACCGCTGAATACATTTGTATAAACAAGCACAAGACAAACAACAACGGAAAGAAAAATTGCTGCTGCGACAAATTTTGTCCACTGCAAAAATGCCTTGGGAGCAACTTTATATGTTTCAAATCCCGTTTCGTCGCAGAATGTGTCCATTTCCTTTTTGATATGCTTTTGAGTTGCAAAACAATTTTTGTTGCCCGACTCACGCGGACCGTAGCGTTTGATAACATTAGTTATCTCTCTGACGGTATAATCAACATTTTCATTAATAACCGCTTCGGGAAAATCTTTAAACTTCATTTTTTAATTTTCTCCTTTAGATTTATAAATTTCGTTAAGCTTAAGTTCGAGATAAGGGTCGCCCTTAAAGAACTTGCGCTTGATTTTTGCACATTCTCTTTTACTTTGAGGGAGAGAAACACTGTCAACAGCATAATCTATGCCGAGACTTTTAAGAATAGGCTTATATGCGTCGAGTCTTGCTTTAAAATCGTCAAAATTGATTTTTTCTTTGGATGACCATGACACCTCGCCGAGTGCCTGCATTCTCGGAAACGCATAAAGCTCGAGTTTTGCGTTGTCGGCAATCCACTCAGTCCAAATTTCGCCCTCGTAGCCGAGAACATTGCTCATATTTTCACTGTTCATACCGTATTTTTCCGGTGTGTAGTTATATGTATTTGTGAGAGGAACCTGCGCATAAGTCATATCAAAATAAAAAGCTTGATGGTTGCTCAAAATTGCCTCTCCGCCCGAGTTGACATAATCAACACATCTGTTGTCGCGCTTAGGGGTCCAATACTGAACAACAACATTTTTATCATTTTTATTAAGGTTGTCCGCCTTAAGAACATCGTTCCAAGCGATAAGCTTTTTATTTTTCGTTTTGAGGTAGTCGCAAATTCTGTTTTCAAACCAACCCTGAAGTTCCCATTCATTTTTAAGCGAATTATCTGCCATTGTCTTTTGGCACTTGGGGCATTTTTTCCACTCAATCTGAGGAGCCTCATCTCCGCCCATATGTATATACGGCGAATCAAAAAGGTCGCAAACCTCGTCAAGAACATTAAAAATAAACTCAAATGTGCTTTCTTTGCCACAACAAATCGTTCTGTTCCAGCGGAAATTAAACTTTCCTTGCGGAATTCTGCCGCCGAAATAGCACGGCACCTCCGTATCTTTAACAACGCAGGCAATCTCCTTGTATGCAGCAATCGCAGCGGCACAGTGCGCCGGGAAGTCGATTTCGGGAACAATCATAATTCCGCGCTCTTTTGCGTAAGCGATAACCTCTTTGATTTGCTCCTGCGTGTAATATCCGCTGACAGGGACATTGTCCATTTTAACGCTTCTCCAACCGCCGATTTGGGAGTTAGGTCGCGTTGAGCCGATTTCAACAAGCTTCGGATATTTTTTGATTTCAATTCTCCAGCCCTGATCGTCTGTCAAATGCCAATGAAAAACATTGAGCTTTTCAAGGAACATCATGTCAAGCATTCGCTTGATTTCGTCCATACCGAAAAAATGCCTTGATTCGTCAATTTCAAGACCGCGCCAAGAAACTTTAGGTCCGTCCTCAATCTCGCAACACGGAATCTCGCGCTTGCCGAGTTGCAATTCGCCGAGTTTCCACATTGAAACAAGCGCATAATAAGCGCCTGTTTTTGTTGACGCTTTGACAGTGACCGAACTTTCCGTAACGGAAAGAGTGTAGCCCTCTTTTTCAATATCGGCATCGCTGATGATGACAATATCGGCATCGGTTTCAACAATTTGCGCTTTTTCTGAGATAAGCGGCAAATCAAAATCGGTTTTGATTTTGACATCGTCCGGCAGGCGATAAAATCCACCCATTTCAACTGCGTGTTTAGGCGCAGGTATTAGTTTTAACATTAAATCACCTATTGATACATAATAATAGAAATTATACCAAATATAACATACAAAGTCAATTTACAAAAGGGTGTCAATCAAAATACAGCATTGAAACAGGCTGCCGCTGAAAAAATCAAACGGCAGCCATAATAAAACTATTTATAAAGTTTTGCAACCTCGCCCATAATTTTAACACCCTGAACTATATTCTCATCGCTCGGAGTTGAAAAATTGAGGCGAATATAATGACAGGGTTTTGTATCGTCGGTCATAAACGCACTGCCGGGAACAACGGCAACCTTGCGTTCAACGAGTTTGTTGACATAATCGAGCATATCAACATCATCGGGAAGTTTTGCCCAAATGAACAAGCCGCCCTGCGGACGAACGTATGTGATAAAGCCGTTGCAATATTTATCGAGGCTGTCGCACATAAGGTCGAGCTTATGCTTATAAATTTTTCTGATATTTTCGATATGAGCATTTACATCGTATTCATCAAACCAACGCGAAACAATCATTTGATTGAGGACGCCGGTATGAACATCGGAAACCTGTTTGCCGATTGTGAATGCGCCTGCGCACTTTTTGGGAACAACGGCATAAGCAACACGGATGCCGGGTGCAAGAATTTTTGAAAATGAACCGGCATAAATAACTATGCCCTCTGTATCAAAGCTCTTGATAGCCGGAACATCCTCGCCTGCAACGCGGAGATTTCCGTAAGGGTTGTCCTCAACGATTGCAAGATTGTTTTCAAGCGCTAATTTATACATCGCTTTTCTTTTTTCGAGGCTGAGCGTCGTGCCGCCCGGGTTTTGAAAATTGGGGATTGTGTAAATAAATTTAGCGTTTGGATTTTCCTTAATAACTCTTTCGAGAGCCTCAATATTCATTCCGTCATCGTCAATCGGAACGCCTGCAAGCTTACAGCCGTGAGAACGGAAACAGTTGAGCGAGCCAATAAACGAAGGTTCTTCGCAAATAACAGTGTCGCCCTCGGAAGCGAGGATTCTTGTTGCAATATCCATAACTTGGGTGCCGCCTGCGGTGATGATAACGGAATCATCGGCTGTGCCGACATTTTCTCTCTCCTTAAGCCACTTTGCGACAGTTTGACGAAGAGGTTCGTAGCCCTCGGATACGCCGTAAACAAGCGTCGAAACCGGATTTTCCTCAAGAATTTCGGCAGAGAGTTTTTTAACCTCTTCGCATGGGAATGCTTCAACGGCAGGTGAACCGCCTGCAAAAGCAATCATGCCCGGCTCGTTTGTAACCTTTAAAATTTCTCTTACAGCCGAGGGTTTAAGGCTCGAGAATTTTTTTGATAATTCATAACTCATTGTAATCACTCTTTTTCTAATATTTTTTCAACAAAGCGCTTTGTCGAATTTCCGTCGCACATTGAAACGAATCGCAATTTAAACGCCTTGTAATAATCATTTGTTGTATTTGCACCAAGCACGGCAGCCGCAAGATCGCCCTGCTCCCTGACAATTTTGCCACAGGAATAATTTTTATAATCAAAATAAAATCCCCGTCCGTTGTCATAATCCGCCAAATCGGGAGCATACAAAACGGCGGCGTTGCCGACTATGGCATTTTCAAATATAACCGACGAATAATCGGTGACAAGCACATCGGTGATAAACAAAATATCGTTTATCTCCCTTTCGTCGCTGAAATCGAACACACGATTTTGAACGGACTGCGGAATGTCGAGCCGTTTTTTGACAAACGGGTGCATTTTTAAAATAACAGCCCAATCGTCGCCCAAACTGTTTGCAAATTTTTCGATATTGATAAACTCCTCAGGATATTCGGCGTCATTAACATTCTGACCCCTGAAGGTCGGCGCGAAGAGGCAAACTTTTTTGCCCTTTAAAAGCGGCTGTTTTTTGTAAAGGCGTTCCTTCGCGGACGAAACATAATCACTGTCGAAAAACACATCCGTTCTCGGAGTACCGACCGGAATCACCTTATCGCTTGAAATGCCGAACGCCTGCGCGTAAATATCGACAATTTCGGGAGATGAAACTATCGCTCTCGTATAATTTTTATGCGTGAGCGAATTTTTTTCAGCCGTTTCTCTGCCGTAGCCGAATCGCTTGAATGCGCCCATTGCGTGCCAAACCTGTATAAGTTGTTGATTATTGCGAAGTTTGAGCGGATAAACGCACGGCTCGTAATCGTCGACCAAAATGAACCTGCTTTGCGCAAGGCGCGAGCCGAGTTGTTCTGTCGAAAGCGAGCCGAGGTCGGTAACAGCCTCAATCTCAAAGGGAATAGAATTTTTTTCGATATAATTCTTAATGGCGGCAAGATTTCCGCCGAGTCTGCCCTTTGATGTTGAAAGCATAAATATTTTATTTTCCTGCATAGGCAGAGATTTTGCTTTTTCATAAGCGGAGATTAATTTAGCATATCTCGCACGCTGTAAAATCGGATAAGCAAATGATTTTAATGCGCCCATAATCAGCCCTTGTAGTTGTATTTTCCGTCATATGTGCCCTTGATAAGGCTGTCGATAATTTCGCCGTAGACGGAGGTTATCGAGTCAAACCTTTTGTTGACATAATCGTTTTTGAATGTGTTGATTTTTTCCGCGTCGGCAGTGTCGCCGTTTTCTATGCTTTTGCAAATATCAAACGCCGTTTCGCCGAAAATCGCGGGAATATCGTTTTTGAAATCGATATAAAATCCTCGCTCGTCAATATATTTGTCGCCGTCAAAATCAAAAATATAGACGGGAATATTTTTGAGCAGTGCCTCATAAATCACCGAACTGTAGTCTGTGATAACAGCGTCTGCAACGGACATAAAATCCATACCCGTAAACAGCTCGCCGCTTTGCTCATTGAGGTGAGAAGAGGTATAAATTTCCTCCTTATTTGTATCGACAACATGGTGTTTTACAATAAGGTTGAAATCGTCATAATTCACTCTCGATGCAAGTTCCTCAGTGTGAGCGCGAAGATTTTGAATATCTTCCTCATTGTCGCGAAATGTCGGGACATAGAGAATATTGCGCTTGCCGTTACCGAGCGACGGATAAGCCGCAAGCACTCTGCTTTTAATGCTTTTGTTCATTTCGTCATCGGTGAGACAATCCATTCTCGGGATACCGATAGGAATGAATTTATCAGCAGGCTGACCGAAAGCTTCCGAAAATGCAGGAACGCACTTTTCACCGCTGACAGCGATTAAATCGTAGTTTTTGTGCATACGCATTGCGTCGGCAAGAGCGGAGGATTTACCGCCCTCCTTATCAAGAATTGACCTGCCGAAGCGTTTAAATGCGCCGAGTGCGTGCCAAATTTGAATGATTTTCAAATCTTTTTTATGCTTAAGCACCGATGCCAAAATGCAATAGCCGTCAAGCACGACAACCTTTGACTGCGCAAGCGCGTTCATTTGGCGAAACATTTCGCCGATATATTTTATCTTTCCGCCCAAGCCCGACGGTATCATTTTGCAAAGCACAACAATATCGTACTGCGGATATTGAGTTTTAAGCTCGTTTATAAGATATTTAAAATCAATCGACGGTGTTTCGCTTTGGCGCGAGATGAAGGCGACCTGATTTTTTGTTTTTTTCAGTTTAAAAAACGAATAGACAAAATTTGTAACAAATCTGAAAATCGCACCGAAAATCTTAACCATTTGCCCTCACCTCCCGTAGTATTTAATCAAAAATTATTCGTAAAGCGGATATTTTGCACAAATTTCGGCTACGCCCTTTGTGATATAATCCTTTTTGTTTTCAAAATCTGTGACAGCAAGATAAATAAACTCTGCGATTTTGTCGAAATCGTCTGTGTTAAGTCCTCTTGTGGTTGCGGCAGGTGTGCCGATGCGAACACCGCTTGTAACGAACGGTGAAAGCGGCTCGTTAGGAACAGTGTTTTTGTTGAGTGTGATATGCACATCGTCAAGTCTTGCCTCAAGTTCCTTACCTGTAACGCCTGTGCCTCTCAAATCGAGAAGACAAAGGTGGTTATCGGTTCCGCCCGAAACGAGGTTGAGACCCCTCGAAGTAAGGCCGTTTGCAAGAGCCTGCGCATTGTCGATAACTCTTTGCTGATATTCCTTAAACTCGGGTTTAAGAGCCTCGCCGAAGCAAACAGCCTTGCCTGCGATTACATGCATAAGCGGTCCGCCTTGTGTACCCGGGAACACTGCGGAATTAAGTTTTTTAATAAGATACGGATTGTTGCAGAGGATAAGACCGCCGCGAGGTCCGCGAAGTGTTTTGTGTGTTGTTGTTGTGACAACATCGGCATAAGGAACAGGTGACTGATGCAAGCCTGCGGCAACAAGTCCTGCAATATGAGCCATATCTACCATAAACATTGCGCCGTTTGCATGTGCAATGTCAGCCATTGTTTTAAAATCAATCTCTCTCGGATATGCAGATGCGCCGGCAACAATAAGTTTCGGTTTAACCTTATTAACCTGCTTTGCAAATGCGGCAAGGTCGATATATCCGCTCTCGTCAACGCCGTAAGGAACGAAGTTGAAATACTTGCCCGAAATGTTAGCCGGTGAGCCGTGAGTGAGGTGACCACCGTTGTCAAGGCTCATACCCATTACGGTATCGCCCGGTTTGAGAAGTGCAAGATAAACGGCAGTGTTAGCCTGTGCGCCCGAGTGAGGCTGAACATTTGCATATTCACAACCGAAAAGTTCACACGCGCGCTTGATTGCGATATTCTCAACAATGTCAACATACTGGCAGCCGCCGTAATAGCGCTTTCCCGGGAGACCCTCGGCGTATTTATTAGTCAAAACGGAGCCCATTGCAGCCATAACCTGCGGAGAAACAAGGTTTTCGGATGCTATAAGCTCGATATTATCTCTCTGTCTTTTAAGCTCGAGTGACATTGCGTCGGCAACCTCTTTATCGGTTTGAGCAACAATGCCTATTGAATCAAAATAATCTGAATACATTTTTTATCCTCCTTAAGATAAATATTATCTTTAATATAATACCATATTATAATCATTTATACAACCACAAAATTAGCACTTGAAAGCACGCTTTATCTGTGATAAAATAACTGTTAGTTAAAAAACAACAGAAAGGCTAATTACTATGAGTGGACATAATAAATGGAGCACCATCAAAAGAAAAAAGGGTGCAAACGATGCCGCAAGGGCAAAAGTTTTTACTAAAATCGGCCGTGAGCTTGCAGTAGCTGTTAAAAACGGCGGTCCGGACCCCAACAACAATGCAAAACTCCGTGATGTTATCGCAAAAGCAAAACAAAACAATGTGCCGAACGACAACATTGAGCGTATGCTCAAAAAGGCAGCCGGTGACGGCGACGGTGCAAACTATGAAGAAATCATTTATGAGGGCTACGGTCCTTCGGGTGTTGCTGTAGTTGTTGAGGCTTTGACAGACAACAGAAACAGAACTGCCGGCGAAGTTCGCCACTATTTCGACAAAGCAGGCGGAAACATGGGCAACCCCGGCTCGGTTACATTTATGTTTGAAAAGCAAGGCGTAATCGTTATCGAAAAAGAGGATGTCGATGAGGATCAGCTTATGGAAGATGCTCTTGAGGCAGGTGCGTCCGATTTTCTCACCGATGATGAGGAGATTTTTGAAATCAGAACAGAGCCAAACGATGTCGGCGCTATCCGCGACGAACTTTCGGAAAAGGGTTACAATATCATTTCGTCCGACTCGGCTTATATCCCGTCAACATACACTCGTCTTGATGACCCCGAGGATATGAAAAAAATGGCAAGAATGATTGAAATGTTTGAAGAAAACGACGATGTTCAAAACATTTATCACAACTGGGAAAACGAGGACGAATACGAAGAGGAATAATTGCATATTCCGCAATTTTAAACAGCAAACGGCGTACCGAAGCGGCACGCCGTTATTTTTATTGTATAAAAACCGGCAGAGGTGCAAATACCTCTGCCGGTTTGATTTTTGGTTTATTTAAAGAAGTTTGAATTTTCGCGCTGTGCTTTTTCAGCCTGCTCTTTTGCAGCCTTTTCAAGTGCTTCGTTGCGTTCTTTCTCTTTCTCAAGCTCTTTTTTGATTGCTTCAGCCTCTTTTTTATCACGCTCAAGCTCTTTTTTTGTAAGAGGAACAACAACATGGTGCTTGTCCTCATTATTCTTCGGCTTTGTTGTTTTTTCTTCGTAAATTGCACTTACCTCGTCAACATCGCCGTAGGCAATCATATTGCCGTGCTCAAGCAAAATCGCTTTGTTACAAATTGCTTTAACCTGTTGAATGTTATGCGAAACGAAAAGAACGGTGATGCCCTTATCAAACATCGACTGAACTTTTGCAAGGCTCTTAACCCTGAATTTTGCGTCGCCGACTGACAAAACCTCATCAAGGATTAAAACATCGGGGTCGACCGCAGTTGCGATTGAAAAGCCGAGTCTTGCTTTCATACCCGAGGAATAGTTTTTAATCGGAACTTCGATAAAGTGACCGAGCTCGGAGAAATCGATAATTTCATCAATCTTGCCGTCGAGATATTCACGCGAATAGCCGAGAACGGCACCGTAAAGATAAATATTCTCTCTGCCGGTATAGTCGTTATCAAAACCTGCACCGAGTTCCAAAAGAGGAGCGATAACGCCCGTTTTGTAGATTTGACCCTCTGTCGGCTTATAAACACCTACGATAGTTTTAAGGAGTGTACTTTTACCTGCACCGTTTAATCCGAGAATGGCAAGGCGGTCGCCTTTTTTAACCTCAAAGCTGATGTCGTTGAGCGCAACAAATTTGTTGTAAACAAGTTGATGTTTAAGAAATTTGATTGCAAATTCCTTAAGATTGTCGACCTTTTCTCTGCTGAGAGTGAAACGCATTGTTACATGCTCAACTTTAACCGCAACTTCGCGGTCGTCATGCTCTTCATCAATCTCCGGACCATCCCAAACCTTGAGTCCTTCATCTTTTTGATCGTTTGTTAAAACATTTTGATTGTTATTCTGCATAATAGTTCCCTCTATTTATGATCACGCTTTAGTTTCCAAGCCAATGCAATCAATACAATTGCAACGCCGAATGATGCACATGTGCTTACAAACACATGAAGCTCACACAGATTGACATAATCCAAAACAGCCTCACAAAGATATTTCGGATATATAACAAGCTGTTTCATTGTTTTAATTATTTCTACACCCAAAATCAGAATGAGCTGCAAAATTCCGGAGGCAATAAACGAAAATGATATTGCACGAAGCCCGCGATATTTTTTGCTGCCCATTGTGTAAATGATGGCAAAAAGCACTGCGCCGACAACCGCAAGCACGGCGGCAATAACAGATAAAGCGATTTTGCCGATGTTTGAAACGGTTTGCAACTGATTAGTATATTCAAACACGACCTGCTTTTTTAAATAATCGCAAATATTGTTTGAAAACTTTTTACATGCTTTATTTGCATTGTCGGCAGTATTGATTTTATACTGCCCTATCATATCCTCTGTTTTTTGGGCTAATTGTGTATTAAGTTCGGAAATTCTGTCTTCATAAGTAGTTTTTGTGTAGTCCTGAGAATTATCAAAATTTCCTACGGCATAAGCATTTACCGTATTGTAAACGGCATCATATGTGATTACCTCGTCAACGCTGTCGGTCGGGATGCCGTTTTGCGCACACATATCATACGCATACTGCTTGACATCGCCATAAAGCGACTGAACATATTTTTCGTTTGTGAAAATCGACGCATATTTTTTGCCGTCAACACAATCGGCTCTGACAAAAACAGTCAAGCTGAGCGCAGCTATAACCAAAAACAGCACAAACGAAAGAAAATGCCTGCCGATAACAACCGATTTTGTTTCGGACGAATGTGATTTTCTGCTCATCACGGCACCTCCTTTGCGGAAGGGCCGGAAACAAGCCGAGCCGTAACATACAGCATTTTGCCGTTTTGAAAAGAAAACGCACCGCCCAAATCGCTTGCCAAAACAAGCTCGTTGTCGGAAGCACTCGGGGCAGTTTCTAAAGCGGAAGTGTCGGTAACGGAATAAGTGTATGTCCCCCACTCCGTTTCAAACGAAAGCGTGTCGCCTTTTTTAACATTTTTAAGCGCCTTAAACGCAGTTGACGAATAGCCAAAAACCTGAACTGTCTTGCTTTGACCGGGGAGCGCGGTTTTTGCGTTAAGCGCCGCCCCATATCGCAGAGAAACTCTGTTTAAACCGTAGTAAACGCCGGCATTAAGTCCTGCACTGTCGCAAACGATTTTGCCGATTTTCTTTGATGCGGAAAACTTTGGAATTTCAGCCGTGCCGCTTGATTTGGTTGACGGCTTATATTCGCTGCTTGCTGTTATATCACAAAAATCGGGTGTCAGCGTTTTTTGAGCGGAATGAACCGCAGTAACAGCAACATTCATCAAAACAAAGCATATCGGCACAATCGCTATCAGCGAAACGAGCACATAAACAATCGGTGTTGAAAAATACGGGAGTACAGTGTAGTGCTTTTTATGCGATTTTCTTTTTGAATTATTAAATTGTGAAGTGCTTTTGTTATCTTCACTCATAATTTACACCGTAAAATCAGTCATCCTCATAAACGGCGCCGCGGCTGCCGCTTGTAACATGCTGAGCATATCTCTTAAGATAGCCCGAAAGCTCTTGCTTCGGAGCAACCCATTTTGTTTTTCTTTCAGCCAAAACCTCGTCGGAAACATTAACTTTAAGCACTCTTGCAGGAATGTCGATTTCGATTTCATCGCCGTCCTCAACAAGCGCAATAGTTCCTCCGACTGCCGCCTCGGGGCTTACATGACCGATTGACGCACCTCTTGTTGCGCCGGAAAAACGGCCGTCTGTAAGAAGTGCAACGGAAGAGCCGAGGCCCATACCGATAATAGCAGATGTGGGTGAAAGCATTTCTCTCATGCCCGGTCCGCCCTTAGGACCTTCGTATCTGATGACAACAACATCGCCGGCAACGACTTTTCCGCCGTTGATTGCCGCAATTGCCTCTTCCTCTGAATTATAGCATTTTGCAGGGCCCTTGTGTTGCATCATTTCGGGAGCAACTGCGCCCTTCTTAACAACTGCGCCCTCTTCGGCAAGGTTGCCCTTGAGAACAGCGATGCCGCCGTCCTTTGAGAACGGATTGTCAAGTTTTCTGATAACCTCGCCGTCTGCATCTGGAGCCTTTGCAATTCTGTCGGCAACCGTGCCGCTTACTGTGAGACAGTCTGTATGAATAAGACCTGCTGTTGAAAGCTCTTTTATTACAGCCTGCATACCGCCGACATTGTTAAGGTCGGTAATAAATACAGATGATGCAGGGTTGAGTTTACAAATTTGAGGTGTTTTGTTGCCCATTTCGTTAAGGTCGTCAAGATTAATATCGTGGCCTGCGGCATGAGCAATGGCAGTGAGGTGCAAAATTGTGTTTGTTGAGCAACCGATTGCCATATCGCATCTCATTGCGTTTTCAATTGATTTTTCAGTAATAATATCCGATGGTTTAATATCGTCCTTAAGAAGATCCATTACCCTTTCGCCTGCCATTTTTGCAAGTCTGAGGCGTGCCGAATAAACAGCCGGGATTGTGCCGGAGCCCGGGAGCGACATACCGATTGACTCTGTAAGACAGTTCATCGAGTTTGCTGTATACATACCCGAGCATGAGCCGCAAGTCGGGCAAGCGGTAAAGGCTGTATTTTCAAGATCTTCATCGCTCATTTTGCCGACAGCGTTTGCGCCGACATATTCAAACTGTTCGGACAATCCGATTGGGTTTGTTGTAGCAGTGCTTTTGCCCGGGAGCATCGGACCGCCGTTGATGAAAATGCAAGGCAAATTCAAACGGCATGCGGCAAGAAGCATACCCGGAACGATTTTATCACAGTTTGGAATAAACACGATTGCATCAAGCGGGTGAGCGGTAAGCATAACCTCGATGCTGTCTGCGATAAGCTCACGCGAGCAAAGTGAATATTTCATACCCTTATGGTTCATAGCAATACCGTCGCAAACGCCGATTGTATTAAATTCAAACGGAACACCGCCTGCGTTGCGGATGCCGGCTTTGACCTGCTCGGCAATTTTGTCAAGGTGCATATGACCAGGAATATAATCGCTTTTTGAGTTTACAACCGCTACAAACGGTCTTTTCATTTCAAGCTCGTCAATGCCGAGCGCTCTCAAAAGCGAACGGTGAGGGGCTCTTGACGGGCCCTCTTTAATCAAATCTGATCTCATTAAAAACATCTCCCTGTTTTTGAAAATGTAAAAAACAAAATTCTCCGTCCCAACGCCGAAACGCGGTGACAGAACCTTATCGCTTAATTATACTAACTTTTTTATTAATAGTCAATACCCGCAAGCTTTCACTTTTACCGAAAAAGCGCTTTCTGCGGGTATATTATTGTATAAATTATATATTTTAGTCAAAATATGTTTGTTTCCGGCAAAATCGTTGCACTGCGACAAGCAGACATTTTTCGCATTGTCGGCAGGGCTTGAAATTGGAATGTCAATACACATTTCTTCACATTCTTTAAATTTTCATCTCGAAAATCAAAAGTCAAATACCAAAGGGTCATGGCTTGTAGTTTGCGAATATCCATAAAATCAAAAAAGCCCTTTGAGAAAAGATTTCTCCTCTCTCAAAGGGCAAGTTGGCAAACTGGGAATTGTTTATTTCTTTTTTTCGGTTTTAGGGCTGGCAATTCATCATACATTGCATGAAACAAGCCTGTCAAAAATTCCTTATTATCAACCTCATCTACCAACAACATCTCTTTTGCTCCCTCATAGGGTAATTCATACGGAGCTGTCGGCATATAACTAATTGCCGATTTTACCGGTTTAACAAGTAATCTATCATCATAGATACCACCTACAATCTTGCCACGATAATAAATAATAAATTCTCCCATCATAGCTCGATAAGTAATTTCTTCTAACTCAGATAGCTGCCCTAAAATAAACTCTAAGTATTCCTTGCTTGATGCCATATTTCCACCTCAAATTTCGATTTGTATTTCTGTTTGTTTTAAAAATGGGCAATCCCGATTGGAATTGCCCATTTTTGATGTAAACTGTTTACTTATCGAGTGGTTTCATTGTCGGGACCCTTTTTGTGGTTCTTTCATACTCGACCAAGCTGGTGTTAATACTATTAGATTCTCCATATTCCAATTATCCCC
>DPVM01000008.1:193462-301574 GCA_003526845.1 Oscillospiraceae bacterium | reverse complement strand
AATCCCTTGCTCTCCGCCAAAAATGAAAAAGCTGTACCGCAAGGTATGGCTTTTTCTTTTTTTATTTGCAAAGGATTCGAACAAGGAGGGAGCAGGCTTTGCCTGCGGAAGAAAACAGTCCTGTGGACTGTTTTCGCCGACGCGGTCAAGGAGCATCGCGACGCGAAGGCATACGGCAGTATGCCGAAAAAATCCCTTGCTCTCCGCCAAAAATGAAAAAGCTGTACCGCAAGGTATGGCTTTTTATTTTTTTATTTGCAAGGGATTCGAACAAGGAGGGAGCAGGCTCGTCTTCGGAAGAAAACAGTCCTGCGGACTGTTTTCGCCGACGCGGTCAAGGAGCATCGCGACGCGAAGGCATACGGCAGTATGCCGAAAAAATCCCTTGCTCTCCGCACTCACTTATTGTAAAATTTTGCTTGTTTTTTTGTTTTAATTTTTAATCAAATGTATCAACAATTATCGGAAAATATTTGTCAATGCAAATTCTCAGTACACTTAGTGTTTGCTCTTTGAAATCGTCAATCAACTCTTTTGGCGTGTTTTCTTTCCAATAGTCGCCGCTTTCATCAGCCGGATAAAAATAATAAAAATCATGCACATTGATTTTGTCTTTTCTGTATTTTAAAAACTTTTGATTTTTCAAAAGTTCGTCTGTTTTTTCTGCAATATAAGTGCCGTCATCACCTTCCGGGCGCTGTTGTTCGGTCAGCAAAAACCAAATTTCGACTTCGAGACGATTCATTTGCTCATACGGCTTTGAAAGCACTCTTTTCGCCTCATCATCGTCGATTTCGTAATAATACTTATCGCCGCCGAGATATTCCACACATTCAGCAATTTCCTCAGGCGTGTAGCTTTCGTAATCATCAAAAAAACTGTCCGCAAGATTTACCTTGTCCTCAATGTATTTTGCGGTTTTAAACGCTTTTATTTCCTCGCTGTATTCATTTGGATTTAATAATTTAATTTTCATTTTTTATCTCCTTTTTTATTCAATCCGTCTATTTATTATTTACAAGTAATTGCAAATCGTTTTTCAAATATTTATTAACATTACTTTTGTTAATAATAACATTTTCGGTTATAACTGTAAAGAAAATTTGATTATTCACGCAACATGCTCCTTTATTTTCTTATATAAGTTTTATTTTTCCTGTAACTCAGCAGAAAGCGATTAGCTTTAACACAACAAAACGGGCAGACAATTCGGTTGTCTGCCCGTTTTGTTATTTGCTTCAAATATCGGCGGTGTTGAAAATCACCTTGGCTTTAAAAAGGTCGCCGTCGATTGAAATATCAAGTTTGCCGTTTTGCACCTTGCAAAGCTCTTTTGCGATTGAAAGGCCGAGACCGTTGCCATCTTGATTTCGCGATTTATCGCCTCGGACAAAACGCTCGGTCAGTTCCTCAGGCGTAATGTCAAGCGGCTTTGCTGAAATGTTTTTAATCTCAAACACGCCGTTTGCGCCCTCTTGATAAACGCTGACATAAACACGCGAACTTTTTGCACTGTATTTGCGTGCGTTCGAAAGCAGGTTTTCAATCACGCGGAATGTTTTTGCACCGTCTGCAATGACATTAACAGGCTTGTCGCCCTGCTTGACAACAAGTGAAAGATTTGCATTTTCAAAATCCTGCTGAACATCAACAGTTGATTGCAGGCAAAGCTCGGACAAATTCATCGGTGCAAGGTGAACGGTTACATTGCCGCTTGTGACCTTTGACGCTTCAATCAAGTCATCAATCAAGCGTTTCAGCTTTGCGCCCTTTTCGTCGAGAACTGCGATATACTCCTTTGCCCTTTCGTCATTAATATCGCACTTTTGGAGGAGGTCAACATATGTAATGATTGAGGTGAGCGGAGTTTTTAAATCGTGCGAAACGTTTGTGATAAGCTCCGCGCGCAGGCGCTCGTCCTTAACCGCCTTTGCAATAGCATTTTCAAGTTCGCTGTTGGTGTATTTCATGCTTTCCGCTAATATTGCGAGCGATTGCGGCAGGCTTTCAACCTCGAGGTCAATATCCGTATGCTGTGCGCTCAAATCAATGATTCTGTCGAGCGATTTGAAATATTTAACGGCATTTGCGGCAACGGCAACAATGAACGCAAAATTAATCACTGCATCACCTGCGCCAAGCAAAAGCGCAAACCGCGGCGAATCTGTGGCACTGCCAAGAATAATGATTGCAGATGCAATGACAATATTAATCACCGTGTAAAGCGTAATCGCCAAAACTATATTTTTCTTAAACGCCTTCGGCTTGAAATCGAACAGCCTTGCCATTTTTTTAAAAAGCGCAACAATCTGCTTTGCCGCAACATAAATTCCGTAGAAAATCCAAAAGAAAAGAAGATGCTTGTAGAATTTTTTGTCGCTGTGAACATAGCGTGCAAACGATGTTGTGAACAGGAAAAGCGCTATCCAAATCGCCAGACATGCCGCCATAAAGGCGAGTGCGATAAGAACAAATCCGTATTCAACAAGGAACATCAGATATATTGCGCCTGCGATTATTCCGCCGGTGAGAGCAATTTGAATTTCAAACGGAATCCAGTCAATAAACCAAAGTTTAACAGCGCCGTTTTCCCTTTTTCTGCCGGTGATTTGGTAGTAATAAAACGCCGCAGCTATCGACAAAACGACCATCAACACATCAATCAAACCGAGCAAATAAATATTATCGTTTATTCCCTTTGCAAAATAATAAAAATCGCGATAGGTTGTGAGATAGTTTGCGCCGTCCTCATCAATTGAGGCGTAAAGAACATAGTTTTTGTTTTTGAAATAATCGGCTTGCATAATGTATTTTTTAGTTTCGTCCGACAAGCCTTTAACATTTGCAACGCCGTTTTTGATGATAATATACTTTTTGTTTGATTTGATTTTTTCAACTGTCGCATCGTCATATGTATCCGAAAATTTTGTTGACGGATTTGCGATTATATACACAATACCCTGCGCTTGTGCCAAACTTTGAGCGTTGGAACAGAGCGATTCTTCATAAGAACTCGTGTCCGAGTCAACATATTTATCATACGCGGCGGCAATTGAATCATACAATTTGTCTATATCGTCGCCTTGATTAAAATCGTAGGAAAAGCCGCTCGTTCCGGCACCTTGACCTGCGTATGTTACACCGGAGGTTGAAAACAAGGCGGCATCCTCATCCGAAGAAACATAGTCACGGTATTGGCTCATAATTTCGTTGTAAACCGAATTGCAAGCGACAGTTTTTTGCGCAATAAGCTCGTTTTTATGCGAGTCGCTGTTGAAATTCACAGCGTTATACACAGCATTTTGCAAACCTGCGACGATATGCTCACGCGCGGTTTTTGTTTCGATATAATTATCGTAAACCGAAGTGTTTTTGTTGTTATTCGCAACAGTCAGCGCAATCGAGCCTGACAAAAAGCATGCAATCAGCGCACTGACAACGCAAATCACAACGCAAACGGTTTTGTTGAAAAGTGAATATTTATATTTTTTCGCATTTGTATCCAAGGCCGTACACCACCTTTATATATTTTGGTTCTTTAGGGTTGATTTCAATTTTTTCTCTTATGTTTCTGATATGTACGGTTACTGTTTTTTCGCTTGTGAACGACGGCTCGTTCCACACCGCTTCGTAAATCTGCGACGAGGAGAGCACCCTGCCCATATTCTTCATAAGAAATTCCATTATCTTATATTCAATGGGTGTAACCTTGACAGGCTCGCCGTCAACAAACAGCGCTTTTGCGTCGGTGTCGAGCACAAGACCGCCGTTGACAAGCTGTGATTTTGTGATACTGAGGCTGCCGAAATTGACATAGCGCCTGATTTGGGATTTTACCCTTGCGACAAGCTCAAGCGGATTGAACGGCTTTGTAACATAATCATCTGCACCGAAGCCGAGGCCTGTTATCTTGTCAGTGTCTTCGCTCTTTGCCGAAAGCAAAATAATCGGAAAATTATATTTTTCTCTGATTTTCAGAGTAGCCTTTAAACCGTCAAGGCGCGGCATCATAATATCAAGCACAACGCAGTGAATATCGTTGTCTTCAATTTTTTCAAGCGCCTGGGCGCCATCGCTCGCGGTGATAACATTGTATCCCTCGTTGTCGAGATATATTCTTATTGATTCAAGAATCGCCTTGTCATCGTCGCATACAAGAACATTATACATATCATTGCCTCCTTGACATTATTAAACCACAAACATTCAAAAAGAAAAGAAAGAAAAAGTAAAGAACCGGTAAAGACAGTCTCAAAATAAAGGGAAAGCCCTCGATCAGTGATAATCCAAGGGCGTAAAATCCGATTATAAAATTGTTTCCATACCGTATTTTTGAACTTTGAGCCCGCATTTTTTATAGAATTTCTGTGCATTCTCATTGCACGCCCAAACATTAAGTGTAAGATTATAACAGCCAGACTTTTTGGCAAAATCAACAACATAGTTATAAATCGCAGAGCCAATCTTTTTGCCTCTCGCGTTTTCGTCAACACACAAATCGTCGATATAAAGCGTGTCGAATGTCTGCATTGAGTTGCTCCCGTTATGTTGAAAAATACAAAACGCATAGCCTAAAACAACGCCGTTTTCATCGGCTACAAAAATCGGTCTTTTATCGTTCGGTATAATTTGAATCAATTCTTCGGCGGTGTATTTCTTTTTACCGGGAATAAACAAATCGGGTCGCTTGTCGGAATGGACTTTTTGCACTTGATAAAGCAATTTTTCTATCTGCTCAATATCATTGATTTGAGCGCGTCTGACATTCATAATGACATCTCCTTATTTTTCAAGCGACCTTAAAAGTGCTATTTCCTTTGCATAACCGTCAAGCTCGTTCGGCGTTTCAAGGAACATAGGCAGTTTTTTCAAAATCGGATGATTAACGATGTTTTCAAATGTTTTTGTGCCTATATATCCCTCGCCGATTTTTTCGTGTCTGTCCTTATGCGCACCAAGCGGATTTTTTGAATCGTTGAGGTGGAGTGCCTTGAGCCTATCCAAACCAATTACACGGTCAAACTCGTCAAGTACGCCGTCAAGATTTGTTTCAATATCATATCCGCCGTCGCTGACATGGCATGTGTCAAGGCAAACGCCGAGTTTCTCGGGACAGTCAACACCGTCGATTATTGCACGCAATTCCTCAAAAGTTTTGCCCATCTCCGAGCCTTTGCCTGCCATGGTTTCAAGTAAAACGGTTGTAGTCATTTCGGGATAAAGGACTTGATTGAGCGTTTCGCATATAAGCTCAATTCCTTTTTCCTCTCCCTGACCGACATGCGAGCCGGGGTGAAAATTATAAAGCTGATTCGGAATATATTCCATACGCACAATATCATCCTTGAATGTATCAAGCGCAAACTGCCTAACCTCGGGCTTTGCACTGCAACAATTGAGCGTGTACGGTGCGTGAGCAAGAATTGTGCCGAAATCTTTGTTTGCGTCACGCAGTGAAATGAATTTGTTTATATCGTTTTCATCAATCGGCTTTGCTTTGCCGCCGCGCGGATTGCGTGTAAAAAACTGAAATGTATTAGCGCCGATTGAAAGCGCAACATTATACATATCGCAAAAGCCCTTTGACGCGGAAAGATGAGCACCTAATGTAAGCATTTATATAATCCCCTTTGCTATATCTTCATCGGCTCTGCCGCTCATTATATACTCGAGCAAATCTGCAACACAACCCTTATTGCAGTGGCAGGCCTCAAACTTACAAATTTTATGTATAGATGACGGCGCCTGACCTGCACAGGCAGGCAAACCGACTGTTTTAAGCATATCCCAATCGTTGTAATAGTCACCGATTGCGGCAACATGGCTTTTTTCAATACCGAGCATATCGGCAAGTTTCATAATACCGACACCCTTGTGAGTATCCTTTTGGAGCATTTCAAGTGTCAAAATTGATGACGACATAAAATTAGCGTCGGGATTTTCCATTTTTGAAATAGCGCTTCTCAATTTATCAATTGTAAAAGGATTAGACCAAAAAATGACTTTCATCCAACCCTCCTGCGGCACATCGTCAATGGATTTGACATATTCGTGATTTGCCTTGTCAAAATACATTGTACCTTTTGAAAGCAAGCCGCTTTTCACAACATAAACATAATCGTCAAAATAAATGCCTATATCAACTCTTTTGAATATCTCGTCAAACTCCTCGGAAATCAGCTTTACAAACGCTCTGCCCTTTGGTCCTATTGTACTGCGCCAAAGCATCTCACGCTTGTTAAAATCATATATTCCCGCACCGTTTAAAACAATTGCCGGCTGATTCGGCGTTATTCTGTTGTAATTTCTCTCAAGGCTTGACTGAAGCCTGCCCGACGCAAGGGTGAAATTTCCGCCACGGTCGGTGAACTCTTTAATAGCGTTGTAATTTCTTTTTGGGAGCTTTCTTATTTTATTGTTAAGTGTTCCGTCGATGTCCGACACAACAAGCCAGTTTTCAAAAGTTTTTTCCATTGTTCTCCTCCAAAGGCAAAATTTGTAAACCGCAAAACTCGATTTGTCATCATTTTTATCATTACAGAGTTTGTTTATTATTCAGTTTAGATAAAAATTTTGTAAAATATTCGGGCAAGTCTGCCTCAAACTCAAGCCACTCGCCGCTTCGCGGATGCACAAATCCGATATGCTTTGCGTGCAAACACTGACCGTTAAGCTCGGTTATAACCTTTTTCGGTCCGTAAACCGAATCTCCCGCTATCGGATGACCGATGCTTGCCGTATGAACTCTGATTTGATGTGTGCGCCCTGTTTCAAGTTCACACCGAATGTGTGTAAAATCGCCGTAGCGGTGAATCACGCTTATGTGTGTTACCGCCGGCTTGGAATTTTTGTCTGTGACAGCCATTTTCTTTCTGTCTTTCGGATTTCTGCCGATGGGCTTGTTAACGGTCAGGCTGTCCTCTTTAATATTGCCGTAGGCGACCGCCTCATAAGCTCTTGAAAAGGAGTGTTCCTTAATCTGCTCGGCAAGTTTCAAATGCGAAAAGTCGTTTTTCGCAACTATCAAAAGTCCCGAGGTATCCTTGTCTATTCTGTGGACAATGCCCGGGCGAATCACTCCATTTATACCGGAAAGGCTGTCGCGGCAGTGATACAAAAGCGCATTGACAAGTGTACCCTCCCAATTTCCATTCGCAGGGTGAACAACCATTCCCTTCGGTTTGTTGACAACGAGCAAATCGTCATCCTCATACACAATGTCAAGCGGAATATTCTCTGCCTTTGCCTCAAGCGGCACGGCATCGGGTACGGTTACAACGATTTCGTCACCGAGCCTGCTTATATAATTTTTGTTTTTCGTTTCTCCGTTGACGGTAACATTGCCTCCGTCAATGAGTCTTTGAGCTGCGGAACGCGTAATGCCGTCTGCCAAATCGACTACTATTTTATCAAGGCGCTTTGCAGCATTGCTTTCGTCAACAGTTAAATTATATGTTTCACTCATCGCCGTCACGCTTATCCTTTTTAAAGGCATCGATTAAGAGATAAACAACGAGTACCGCCGCGCCGCAAGTTACGGCACAGTCGGCTATGTTAAACACGGCGAAATTGACAAATGTCGGCTCGATAAAATCGACAACATAGCCAAAGCGCGCTCTGTCGATAAGGTTGCCGACACCGCCTGCAAGCACAACGCCGAGGCTCCAATAAACCCAAAGGATTTTTGCGCGGTTTGTGAAAAGAAACCACATTACGCCTCCGCAGACGATAATTGTTATAACAACAAAAATCCACCTTGCGCCGCTGAGCATTGAAAACGCCATACCTGTGTTTTGAGCATAGCGAAACTGAACAAAACCGGGTAAAATCGAAACGATTTTGCCGTCTGCCAAATTTTTTTCAGCAAAATATTTAGTTATTTGGTCAAATGCAACAATCAAAATAATCATTATGCCGCATGAAATATGTTTTTTTCTATGCATATTATACCCGATTTCAATTAAAGGGACAGCAACATTACTGTCCCTTTAAATTTTATATTATAAGTTATAATTCTAATTGAGCCATAACCTCTGCACATTCCTTGCAAAGAGTAGGATGAGCGGAATTTGTGCCGACTGTTGTTGAGAATTTCCAGCAACGCTCGCACTTTTCGCCATCTGCCTTTGAAACGCTGATTGAAAGGCCTTGAACATCGCCTTTAACCTCACCCTCACCGCTTGCGATTTCTACTGCGGAGGTGATGAAGATTTCAGGAAGTTGAGCCTTTACGCTTTCAAGGAACGATGCAAGCTCGCCGTCCGCATGAAGTGTAACCTTTGCCTCAAGAGGCTTACCGATTACCTTTTGACCTCTTGCAAGCTCAAGCGCTTTTTGAACATCGGTTCTGATTTCGTGAATTCTGTCCCACTTTGCGATAAATTCCTCATCTGCTCCGATATAATCGGCGTTCGGAATATCATTGAAGAGCGGTGACTCTGTATTCTTTGACTTGTCGTGCTTCATTGTGTTCCAAATTTCATCGCATGTGAATGCAAGAATAGGAGTAAGCACGAGTGTGAGCGCGTCAAGCACCTTGTAAAGAACTGTTTGAGCGGCTCTTCTTGACTTTGAGTCGGGAGCGGTTGTATAAAGTCTGTTCTTCAATACATCAAAATAGAAGTTAGACATATCAACAACGCAGAAATTGTGAAGTGCATGAGCGGTTGTGTGATACTCATACTCGTCATACCCTGCACGTGCGGTCTTAATAACTTCGTCAAGTTTCATAAGAGCGTACTTATCAAGTTCCTCAAGTTCATCATTTGCAACCATATCCTTATCGGGGTCAAAATCATAAAGATTGCCGAGACAATATCTTGCGGTGTTTCTGATTTTTCTGTAGTTATCCGAAATTTGTTTAAGAATTTCGGGGCTGATACGAATATCTGCGTGATAATCTGCGCTTGCAACCCAAAGACGAAGAATGTCTGCGCCGTATTTATCAATAATCTCCTGCGGAGCGATACCGTTGCCGAGAGATTTCGACATTTTTCTTCCCTCGCCGTCAACAGTCCAGCCGTGAGTGATAATCTGCTCATACGGCGCTCTGTTGCCTGCTGCAACCGAGGTAAGAAGTGATGATTGGAACCATCCTCTGTATTGATCTGCGCCCTCAAGATAAACATCTGCCGGCCACTTGAGATAATTTCTGTTTTTAAGAACAGCGGCATGTGATGAACCTGAGTCAAACCAAACATCCATAATATCGGTTTCTTTTTCAAATCCGTTTGCCTTGTGGCAGTGAGGACACTCAAATCCCTCAGGAAGGAAGTATTCGGCATCGTGTGCAAACCAAGCGTCTGAGCCTTCCTCACCGAAAATATCGGATACTTTTTGCATTATGCCGTCATCAATGATTTCCTTGCCGCACTCCTTACAATATACAACAGGAATCGGAACGCCCCATTTTCTCTGACGGGAAATACACCAGTCGGCACGCTCAACAACCATTGATTGAAGTCTGTCCTTGCCCCACTCGGGATACCATTTAACATCCTCTGCTGCTTTAACTGCCGCATCCTTGAAATCGTCAACAGAGCAGAACCACTGGCTTGTTGCTCTGAAGATAATCGGCTTGTGGCATCTCCAACAGTGCGGATATTGGTGCTTAATCTTTTTGAGTGCAAAAAGTGCGCCGAGCTTTTCAAGATGCTCTGCAATCGGCTTGTTTGCCTCATCGGTTGTAAGACCTGCGAACTGACCTGCCTCCTCGGTGAGAACGCCGTTTTCGTCAACAGGCACAACAATCGGAATTTCGGGGTATTTTCTGCAAACAACAAAGTCGTCAACACCGTGGCCGGGAGCAGTATGAACACAACCGGTACCGCTTTCGAGAGTAACATGGTCGCCGACAATAACAAGCGATGTTCTGTCGATAAACGGATGAGCGGTCTTCATATATTCAAGCTCACTGCCCTTGATGATGCCGACAGTTTCGTAATCGGTAATGCCTGCGTCTGCCATTGCCTCGGGAGCAAGGTCGGTAGCCATTACATAATACTCGCCGTTTGCCTTTAATACAGAATATTCATAGTTAGGACCTACGCAAATTGCGACATTTGCGGGGAGGGTCCAAGTTGTTGTTGTCCAAATTACAAAATATGTTTTGTCAAGTTCTGCACCGAGTGCCGTAAGTTTACCCATATCATCGGTAACCTTGAATTTAACATAAATTGAATGGCAAGGATCCTCGGCATACTCGATTTCTGCCTCTGCGAGAGCTGTTTTACAATCGGGGCACCAGTATACAGGCTTTAATCCTTTATAGATATAACCCTTTGAAGCCATTTGTGCAAA
The DNA here is from genome assembly GCA_003526845.1 of Oscillospiraceae bacterium. Lineage (GTDB taxonomy): Bacteria > Bacillota > Clostridia > Oscillospirales > Acutalibacteraceae > Eubacterium_R. The sequence continues at coordinate 291,275 of DPVM01000008.1, read as the reverse complement.
AACTTTGATTTGCTCCTGCTCAAATTCCTTTTGGAGTGTGATATAAGGATGATCCCACTCTGCCATAACGCCGAGCCTTTTAAAGCCCTCTCTTTGGATATCAACAAAACCGAGCGCTGTGTCGCGGCAGATTTTGCGAAGTTCCAAATCTGAGATATTTGACTCTGCTGTGATGCCTGCTTTTTTTCTTGCGGCAAGCTCTGTCGGCAAGCCGTGAGTATCCCAACCGGGAACATAAGGCGACTTGAATCCTGTCATGTTCTTATAACGAACAATAAAATCCTTTAATGTTTTATTGAGTGCATGGCCGATATGAATTGAGCCGTTTGCATACGGAGGTCCGTCATGCAATACGAAAAGCGGCTTGCCCTCGTTATGCTCCATAAGCTGATTATAAAGCTTGCGTTTTTCCCATCCTTTGAGGAACTCCGGCTCTCTTTGAGGGAGCGATGCTCTCATAGGAAATTCTGTTTTCGGTAAATTTAATGTTTTATTATAATCCATTAATCTGTTCTCCTTAGATTATTGTTTTATGTATTATTTCTTCTTTTTGAAAAAGCCTTTGAATTTAGGCGCATCGTCCTCATCTTCATCGGGAGCGGTGAGTGAAATGGTTTGCGTTCTGTCTCCGTGAACATCCTCACGATTTACATTGAAATAGTTTTCAAACGGGAGCTGTGTCTCATCATCAAAAAGCGATTTTTCATCCTCATCGTCATCTGTGATTTCGGGAATTGTCGGTGCGTCGCTGTCATCAATCGGTGTAACAGTATCGCTGTTGAACGCCTCGACAGCCGCCATCGGATCGGGCATATCCTCGCTTTCGTCAACAAGCGAAAAATCGACATCGTCATTTTCTTTTGCATTCTTCTCGGCGTTAATGTCCGAAATAATATCGTCGATTACGGCATCGTCCTCATCCTCGTCACTTTCGGATGAAATTTCGTTTTCTTCATCGTCGGTTTCGTTTTGAGGCTCATCGCTCGGTTCGTCCTCTTGTTGAGATTCGTCGATTTGCTCGTTCTCGTCATCATCTGTCGTAATCACAACATTTTCGTGTGATACGGGCGGTTCTTCCTCTTTTTCAATATGAATTTTTTCGGGAATCGCGCTTTCCATCTCTCCGATTTCGGAAACAAGATTTTTTACCTCGTCGTGAATATCGTTTATATCATCGACCTTTTTTTCAATATCATCATCGGAAGTTTCGAGATTTGCGGCATTGAGCACCTCAAGTTGCTCGCTGTAAAGAGACTTAATACTGCCGATGAATTTTTCCGCATCGCTCTTAAGTGACTGAACAAGAAGGTCGTAAGCCTCCTTCTCCTCCTTTGATTTTTGAACAAGGTCGTTTGAAATCTCTCTTGATTGGTCAAGAATGTTTTGAGCGACAATTTTTGCGGAGTTAATCGCATCATTTGCCTTTTTTTCAGCATTCTCTATAATGTCATTGCCCTGTGCCGTTTTCTCTGCAATAATACTTTGAGCCTTTTCATTTGCTTGTTTAAGAATCCTTTGGGCCTCTGATTTTGCGGAGTCGAGAGCTTTTTTTGCACGGTCCATTGTGTTTTCAGCGCGCTTGTTAGCATCGTCAATCGTTTCTCTCGCTTTTTTGTCAACCGCTTTTTTCTTATCCTCTGCGGCTTGAGCTGATTCTTTTTTAATTTGGTCTGCCATTTTTTGAGCTGTGATTAGAGCTGATTTGATAGAGTCCTCTTCAGCACGGTATTCCTCAATTTTGTTGGCAAGAACTTCAAGTTTGTGATAAAGTTCCTTGTTTTCGGCAACATAACCGTCAACAGTGTCGGCAGCCTCGTCAAGGAGAATGTTTACTTCCTCCTTATCGTATCCGACCTGTGAAACCTTAATCTGTCTGTTTCTTATTTCGTTTGCACTTATCATATTTTATTCTCCTCAGTAAAAAGTTACATAAACATTCCGTTATTTTCAAGCTCATCAATCAAATCGCCCATAACATCTACATTATAAGGTGTGATGATATATGTTGAATTTGCAACTCTTTTTATTTGACCGTTGTTTGCATATGCAACACCCGAAAGAAAGTCGAGCAAACGCCTTGCAATATCTCTGTTTGTGCTTTCAAGATTGAGAACAACGGTTCTTTTTTCATTAAGGTTGTCGGCGATTGCGGCAGCCTCCTCATATCTTTCAGGCTTAACGAGAACAACCTGAAGCTGTGCCGTTGTGTGAATGTTTACAACCTTGTCGCTCTTTTGTCTGCGCGACGGTTTTTCAACCCTCTCCTCTCTGTCAAAAGAGGTTGTCAACGAATGCTCGCGCCTCGGTGTCGGCTTTTCAAATGCCTCGCCGTCATCATAGTAATCGTCGAAATCGTCCTCGTCATTATCACTGATAATTTCTTTAACCTTGTCCAAAAAGCTCATATTCGTCCTCCGAAATTAAAAATATTTTCTTGCTCCGAAAATTGCGGAGCCTACTCTTACTATATTAGATCCCTCGAGCACGGCAGCTTCATAATCGCCGCTCATGCCCATTGAAAGAATTTCCATATCTATATTATCAAGTTTTTTATCTCTGATGTCAACAAAGGATTTGTGCATTTCGTAAAAATATTTTCTTACCTCGTTTTCATCGCAAATGGGCGGAATGGTCATCAAGCCCTTAATCTTGATATTCGGCATCTGTGCGATTTCACACAAAAGGTCGTTAAGTCCCTCAATATAAATGCCGCTCTTTGACTCCTCCTTGCCGACATTGACCTCAACCAAGACATTGGTTGTAACGCCGATTTTTGCCGACTGCTTGCTGATTTCCTTTGCAAGGTGAACGGAGTCAACCGATTCTATCATATCAACCTGACCGACGATTTGCTTGACCTTGTTTGTCTGAAGGTGACCGATAAGATGCTTTTCAACGCCGTCAAGATGAAGACTGTCCCTTTTTGAAAGGTATTCCTGAACTCTGTTTTCGCCGATAAGGTCTGCGCCCAAATCAAGGACGGGGTTTATGTATTCAGCCTCAACCGTTTTTGTAACGCACATAAGGCGAACATCGTTTTCACTTCTGCCGGATTTAATCGCCGTTTCGGCAACATCATTTTTTATTCGCTTATAATTATCAATTGTTTTTTTAACGCGTTCTTCATCAAGTATAAACCTTTCCATCCTCAAGATCCTTTCCTTGTGTAATTATTTTATCGTATATGCGAATGCCGTTTGACGCGCTTGCGTCATATGACAAAAGCACATAGTCATCGTTTGAATAAAGAATATCCGCCTGTCTGAACTTGACCTGGCTTGAAATCAAAACATAAACGCCCTTTTTGCCATCCTTTATATGAAGTGCGGAGGACGGAGCCTTGATGCCCTCGTACGATTTAAACCTAATCTCGATATTTTCCGCTCTGAGCGCCGCGAGCTGTGCCGTCATTTCGTCACATTCAAGCACAACGGCAACCGTATCGTCGTTTGAATCCGTCGGATTGTTGTATTTAACGGTGACGGAAATTACCTCATCCTCGCTGTCCTTAAGAACAACATCGTATTTACTGCCTTCTTTAAGATTTTTTGCTTGGTCCTTAGGAACCGAAACTGCAAAATACCAATCGTACGCCGTAATAAGTTTGCCGAGATTGTCCGTTTGAATTTGCTCGGATTGAATTTTGTCAAGTGCGGAATTAATATCCTTTGTCGTGATTGTTTCTATTTTTGAATAATCAAAGACATTTTCGTAACCATCTGTATAGCTTGAAAAAACGCCCGATTCCTTTGTTGTTACATAATTATTCGGAGCGGCACTGTATGAGTCGAGTTGATTGCGCAAACCGCCGACAATTGACGCAAGGTCAACCTTTTCGCCGATAATCATTTGACGGCGGAGCAGACAATCGTTAACTGCCGATGAGGTTTGCGAAATATCGGAAGCACTGCCCGAGTTTAACGCGCGGATATATTCGTCAACATCCAAATCTATTTCATCATTTATTGATTCAACACTTGACGCCTGACCGACCGTTTGCGACTCAAGATTTTCGTAATACTCAATCTGCGCTTTGAGTTTTGAATATTGCGAATATTTTGCGGCGTCATCGGCATTTGAAAAGCGCATCGCGACATTGCCGCCGACATTGATTTTGTCACCGTCGGCAAGACACGGAACGGTTACACCGACCTTGTCCTTTGACAAGGTGTGTTCCTGTCTTATAACAAGCGCCTTTGCGTCAACCGTTTCATAAACTGTTGTTAAAGCAGCGGTTTCGGTTTCAAGCTCAATATGAGTGACGGAATAGCATTTGTAAAAAACATATCCCAAAACAAGAATAATAACAAGAATAATCGCAATATTTTCTCTTTTTGCTTTAGTCATATCAAGCTAAACCTCCTTTGCCGTTTAGTTTATTTGTTCAAAAACTCTTTTGTGACGGCTGTTGCCGTTTTGATAAGCGCGTCGCCCGTCATTTCGTCGGCATAAAGCCAATTGATTTTTTCGTTACGCCTAAACCATGTAAGCTGGCGCTTTGCATATCTGCGCGTTGCGCGCTTTATATTTTCGGTTGCATCATCAAGCGATATTTCGCCCGAAAGATAAGGCGAAAGTTCCTTGTGACCGATAGCCTGCTTTGCCGTTGTAGCGGTGAGCGAAAGCATTTTTTTCGCCTCGTCAACCAAACCGTTTTCAATCATAATGTCAACTCTGCGGTTAATTCTGTCATACAATGTCCGGCGGTTTTTATAACCAATCCCGATATAAAGTGCATCATAGGGATTATCGGCAAGCCGCGACTTATCGTTTTGCTCGGTTTTTGTTGTGCCGCCGATTGCAAGTTCAAGCGCGCGAATAACACGCTTTCTGTTGTTCTTGTGAATATTTGCGGCAGCTGTCGGGTCCTCTTTTTCAAGCATCGCATAAAGCTCATCCGTGGATTTGCCGTTCAGCTCGGCACGCAAACTCTCGTCGGCGCTTATGTCGGCAAACTCGATGTTTTGCACAAGGCTGTCAACAAACAATCCCGTGCCGCCGACAATAATCGGAACTTTGCCGCGCGAGGCAATGTCTGTGATTTTTTCCTTTGCAAGTTTGACAAATTCGGCTACGGAAAAGCTATCGCCGCTGTCGAGAAATTCCAAAAGATAGTGTGGGACACCTTGCTTCTCGTCTTCGGTTGCGGCAGCTGTGGCAATCGGCATATCCTTGTAAACCTGCATTGAATCGGCTGATATTATCTCACCGCCGACAGCCTTTGCAAGCTCAACGCCGAGCGCCGTTTTGCCCGATGCCGTTGCGCCGACAACGCAAATAATTTTTGTTTTTTTCATATATTACGCCCTGCCGAACTGTTTTTCAATATCGTATTTTGACATTTTAATCATAACCGGTCTGCCATGCGGACAATACCTGATATTCGGCATTGATAAAAGCTTTTTGACAAATAGCTCTCTTTCATACGGTGATGTGTAATCGCCTGCTTTAACTGCGGCACGGCACGATGTCGAATGAAAAATCCAATCCATCTGCTCGGGTGTTATATCCGTTTTGCCGTCAAGAAGCTTTGCGGCTGTTTCGCACACAAGGTCATTAATATCCTCGCCGTCGAGAATTGACGGGCACTCGCGCACAATAACCGAGCTGTTACCGAAATCCTCAATTTCAAAGCCGCATTTTTTGTATAAATCAAGATTTTCGCACACTGCGCCGTATTCATCCTTTGCAAGATTTACAACAACAGGCGAAATCAAAATTTGAGAATTGATAACCGTACCGCTTTTAAGTTTTTCGTAATTCATACGCTCATGAGCGGCGTGCTTGTCGATAAAATAAAGTGCGTTGTCAATTTCGACTATGATATATGTTTTAAACGCCTCGCCGACAATCTTAAAATCGGGAATTTCGAGTGCTGTCGGTGCGCTTTTCTTAGCAATGTTCGACTCGTTCTCGCCGCTGACGGGCTGTGTATCTGCTTTATCGTCAGCCGAGCCGTTATCCTGCGGCGGATTTGTTTCGCCGCTTTGAACTGTCGGCAAGCTTGCGTTTTCCGCATTTTCAAAAGAAATACCGCCAAAGCTTCCGTGAAATTTGCCGCTGATTTTGCCGTCTGCCGCCTGCTGTGAAGGCGTTGGCTTATCGGTGCTTGTTATTTCGATTTTTGTTTCTGCTTTATTATTTGAATGTTCAACCTCGGTATTGCCGCTGTCGAATTTAACATTTTCGTTGTATTTATTTGGCGTAGATGCGGCAACATTCCAAAACAAATTGGGATTTGATTGCTGTTTAAATGTCATTTGTTTCGGCTTGTCCTCTTCCTTCATAAAGAAGTCAAGCTTACCCGATGCCGTTGGCTGAGTCTGCCTTGAGGGCTTAAACTCGGCAACTTTCGGTGAGTCGCCTGCCTGTATTGCGGACTTTACTCCGTAATAAATCAATTCAAAAACAGGGCGTTCGTTTGCGAATCGCACCTCGATTTTTGCCGGGTGAACATTGACATCGACAAACGAGGTGTCGCACTCAATATTGAGGATACAGCCGGGAAATCTGCCGACCATAATTGAATTTTTATAAGCCTGCTCAAGCGCTGCCATAGCGGTTTTGCTTTTAACAAGGCGTGAGTTGATGAAAAAGTATTGCATTGCTCTGCTTTTTCTCGATGCAAACGGCTTTGTTACAAGACCGGTCACACGCATATTGTTGACAGAATAATCAACCGGTATAAGCGCCGATGAAAAATCTCTGCCGAAAACGGAATATGCGGTGCTTTTTAAATCACCGTTACCCGAGGTGATAAGCACTTGCTTGCTGTCGCGGATAAAGCGAAACGAAATTTCGGGATGGCTGATTGCCATTGAATCGACTATAGCCGCAACCGCGTTGCCCTCGGTGACATCTTTTTTCAGGAATTTCATTCGTGCAGGAGTGTTATAGAAAATATCGCGAACGACAATCGTTGTTCCCTTTGGGCATCCTGCGTCCGAAAGGTCCTTTTCCTCACCACCGGCAATTTCGTACCGTGTGCCGTTCGGCTCGCCGTCGGCTCTTGTCAAAAGTTCAACCTTTGAAACGGCAGAAATTGATGCCATAGCCTCGCCGCGAAAGCCGAGCGTGCCGATTGCATTCAAATCTTCCTGCATTTTGATTTTGCTTGTCGCGTGGGAGATGAAAACTTTTTTCACCTGGTCTCTCGCAATGCCGCAGCCGTCATCCGTTATGCGAATGTATGTTGAACCGCCATGTTTGATTTCAACCGTGATGTGTGTTGCACCGGCGTCAACGGAGTTTTCAATCATTTCCTTAACGACTGAGGAGGGGCGTTCAACAACCTCGCCTGCCGCGATAAGCTGATATACTTCCTTTGGTAATATGTTAATTTCAGGCAAGGTCTACACCCTCTTTCTACGAAATTTCTTCTGCCTTTTTCTTTAAATCGTAAAGCGTTTGCATTGCCTCAATCGGGGTCAATGTGTTTATATCCACTGTTTTTATAAGCTCAATAATATCGTTTGTCGAATTTGTTTGGAAATTGTACTGAATATCGTTTTCGTCCTCTTCGACAACGGCATCGTCGGCTTTAAATTCAATTTCGATTTTATTTGATTCAAGCTCTTTCAAAATTACTTTTGCTCGCTTGATTACGCTGTTCGGAATACCTGCAAGTTTTGCAACCTCGATACCGAAACTTTGGTCTGCGCCGCCGTGAACGATTCTGCGCAAAAATGTAATATCGTCGCCGCGCTTTTTAACAGCTATCGAGTAGTTGTTTACACCGTCGAGCACACCCTCCATTGCAGTCAGCTCGTGATAGTGTGTTGCAAAAAGAGTTTTTGCTCCGAGTGTCTTTTTCTTAACGACAAATTCGAGAACCGCACGCGCAATGCTCATGCCGTCAAAGGTCGATGTGCCTCTGCCGATTTCATCAAGAATGATAAGCGAATTTTCGGTGGCGTTTTTGAGGATTGTCGAAACCTCGTTCATCTCGACCATAAAGGTTGACTGACCCGTTGCAAGGTCATCCGATGCGCCGACTCTTGTGAAAATCGCATCGCAAACCGAAATTTGCGCGCTTTTAGCCGGAACAAACGAGCCGATTTGCGCAAGCAGTGTGATAAGCGCCGTTTGTCGCATGTATGTTGACTTACCTGCCATATTCGGGCCGGTAATAATTGCGCACCTGTTTTTGTCCTTGTCAAGCAATGTGTCATTCGGAACAAATACGGCGTCGTCAAGCAAAGTTTCGACAACCGGATGCCTGCCGTCCTTAATATCAATCACGCCGTCTGTTGTGATTTGCGGACAGCAATAATTGTTTTCAAACGCAACCTGAGCAAGTGACGCGAGGCTGTCGAGTGTTGCAAGTGCTTTTGCTGTGCGCTGAATACGCTCAACCTCGCCTGCGATTTGACTGCGCACCGCGGTGAACACGTCGTATTCGAGAGCAATAAGTCTGTCCTTCGCTCCGAGCATCTTACCCTCAAGGTCCTTAAGCTCCTGTGTTATAAAGCGCTCGCAGTTTGTAAGTGTTTGTTTTCTGATATATTCCGACGGTACCATATCCTTATAGGCGTTTGTAACCTCGATAAAGTAGCCGAAAACCTTGTTATATGAAACCCTTAATTTAGGAATTCCCGTTTTTTCTTTTTCTCTCGCCTCAATTTCGGCAAGGAGATTTGCGCCGCCCTGAACAATGTCTTTAAGTTCGTCAATCTCGGCGTTGTAGCCCGATTTAATGAGTCCACCCTCGCGAACGCTGAACGGTGGCTCGTCAACAATTGCGCTCTCGATAAGCGTTTTTACATCGTCGAGCAAATCAATGTTTTCATAAATAGATTTGAGCATTGCCGTCGACACTGTCGAAAGGCTGTTTTTTATGACCGGCAAAGCGCCGATTGTTGCCGACAGCGAACGAAGTTCCTTTGCGTTTGCGGTTGAATAAGCGATTCGGCTCATAAGTCGCTCCATATCGTTTATTCCCGAAAGTGCGCCGCGTATTTCGTCGCGGAGCATTGTGCTGTCAAAAAGCTCACCTACCGCATTTTGCCTTTTTGTGATTTTTGAAACATTTATAAGCGGTCTTTCAAGCCATGAACGGAGCATACGCTTGCCCGGTGCCGTCTTCGTTTTGTCGATAACCCAGAGGAGCGAATGTTTTTTGTCACCCGTCATCATCGAGCGTGTAAGTTCAAGATTTCGCCTTGCGCTGACATCAAGTGCCATAAAATCCGAGCCGTCATAATATTCAATCTCGCTCGGTGCCTCAATATCATCTCGCTTTTGGGTTTCGCGAAGATAGTCGATAACCGCACCGAGTGCGCAAACAGCTGCTTTGCTGTGTCCCAAATTAAGCGACGATATTTCGTCCCTTTTCATCGTTTCGAGGATAAGGTTTGTTGCGTAATCAAAATCGAATTTTGAATCGTCAACTTTTTCAAATGAAACCGAAAATCTGTTATCTGCAAATTTTTCGACCTTATCGAGTCCGGATGCGGCGGAGTTTGTGATAATTTCTTTTGGCGAATATGTAGAAAGCTGGTTGATTATTTTTTCCTGCTCATCCTCTCTGCCGACAACAGTGATATGAAACTCACCCGTCGAAACATCGGCAAAGCAAATACCCGTTTCGTTTGCACCCTTGCAGATTGAGCAAAGATAGTTGTTTGTGCCGTCCTCAAGAATATTGCTTTCGATAACGGTGCCGGGTGTGATAACTCTTATAACATCTCTTTTAACTATGCCCTTAGCTGCCGCAGGGTCCTCCATTTGCTCGCAGATTGCAACCTTGTAGCCTCGCGACACAAGTTTTGCAATATAGCTGTCTGCGCTGTGAAACGGAACGCCGCACATAGGTGCTCTCTCCTCCTGACCGCAATCTCTGCCGGTCAACACGAGGTCAAGTTCCTTTGAGGCAACCTTTGCATCGTCAAAAAACATTTCATAAAAATCGCCGAGTCTGAAAAACAATATAACGCCCGGATATTCCTTTTTCACCTTAAAATACTGTTGCATCATAGGTGAAAGCTCGCCTTTTTTAGCCATATTCGCCCTCCTTTCAAATTAATGAGCCGTCGGCAGGCAACGCTGTTATTGCCTGCCGAAGATTTTTTAAAATCAGTGGCAACCGCCGCAAGTGCTGCAATCGTGTGTGCAGTTTGCATCTGCCGGCGGAACTTGGCATGTTTCGGGATCCTGACCGTCGAAGAACAAGCCGATCATCTGGCTGATATATTGAGCCATTTGCTCCATCTCGGCAGCGGCAAGAGAATAATTTTTCATATTCTCGCCGTCCATAACGGTGTTGTAAAGGTCCTGATATTTATTTTGAAGCTCTTTGATTTTATCTTGAGAAGCCTCCTCGCCCTTTTCAGCCTCCTGCTGATATTGGAGTGAGAGGAGCTGCATTTCGTGCATCTGATTTTGAAGTGTTTCGTCAGCATCGTTAGCGGCAGCCGCTGCTTTAAGAGCTGCAAAGCGTTCATCTGCCTGAATCTCTTTTCCGAGTTCTCTGAGTGCGGTTTCTAATGACATACTGTTATTTCCTTTCTATCTCACCTTTCATAACATAGGTGAGCGGCTCTGTAACTTTAATGTTTTGGAAGGTGCCGATGAGCCTTTCGCCGCCTTCAAATTCTATAATCAAATTGCCGTCTGTCCTTGCGGCAAGATAATTATCGCCTGTTTTGCCCTTGCCGAAAACAAAGCACTTAAAGGTTTTGCCCTTGTGCAACGCCATTTGTTCGGCAGAAATTTGTTCCTGCACGGCGAGAAGTTCCCTAAGCCATTTTGACTTTTCGTCATAGCTTACCGGGTCGTCCATCTTTGCGGCAGGTGTTCCCACCCTCGGTGAGTAAATAAATGTGAATAAGCTTGTAGCTTTTATTTCCTTAACAAGCGAAACAGTGTCTAAAAACTCCTCATATGTTTCGCCGGGAAAACCGACAATAATGTCGCTTGTTATTGAAAGCTCATCACCCATAAGCTGTTTCGCGTAGTTAATAAGTTCGAGATATTTTTCTCTCGTATATCCGCGGTTCATCGCCCTGAGCACTCTGTTGTTGCCGCTTTGAAACGGAAGATGTAAATGCGTTGCGACCTTATCGCACTCCGCCATCGTTTCGATAAGTTCTTTGGTGCAGTCTTTCGGGTGGCTCGTCATAAAGCGAATTCTAAAGTCGCCGTCCAAATCATTCAGCATTCTAAGGAGTTGTGAGAATGTTACCTTTGGCTCAAGGTCTTTGCCGTATGAATTTACATTTTGACCGAGCAGTGTAATTTCCTTATAGCCCTCGTCAACAAGCTGTTTAAATTCTTTTATGACATCGGCCGCCTCTCTGCTTCGCTCTCTGCCGCGAACATAAGGTACGACACAGTACGAGCAAAAGTTGTTGCATCCGTACATAATCGGAATCCACGCCTTGCGGTCATTATCGCGTTTAACGGGAATACCTTCGGCAATTACGCCGTCAACATCCGGCAACTCGAAAACACGCTTACGCATTGTAAGTGCGTCATAGATAAGCTCCGGCACCTTGTAAACAACATGTGTACCGAAAACAAGATCGACAAACGGAAACGATTTTTTTATTTTCTCCGCGATATGTTTTTGTTGCATCATACAGCCGCAAAGGGCAATCACAACATCGGGATTTTGAAGCTTGTATTTTTTTAGCGCGCCGACATTTCCGAAAACTCTGTCCTCTGCGTGCTCCCTGACTGCACAGGTGTTGAAAATCACAAGTTTTGCCTGAGTTCTGTCCTCGGTAAAGCCGTAGCCCATCTCCTCAAGCATGCCCTTGATATGCTCGCTGTCGGCAACATTTTGCTGACAGCCGTATGTTACGACACAGGCAAGCGGCTTGTCCTGATTTTTATATCTCTTTTCAAGCAATGACGAAACCTTTTGGCAATATTTTTTTTGCTTTTCAAGCTCCTCACTGCCGATTTTTTTAATGTTAACTGCCATTTAATAACCTCCGGCGAAAATTATTGCCGAAAGTAACCGAATATCGCAATAATTCACACTGAAATATTATAACAAAATATATTTCTTTATTCAATATATAAAATATTAAATATTATAATTATTTGAGTATATTTTTATATATATTGACAACACAAAGATTGATTTTTTATATTTTAAGTGCTATTATTAAGCAGGTGTGAATAATTCGGGCAAAAATCCCGAATTTTCCCCTATTCACAACAAATAACAAGGAATGATTTGATGCTCAAAAAAAGAGGTGCCGGGGTTCTTCTTCACATTTCGTCAATGCCGTCGCAATACGGTGTCGGCGTTTTTGACGAAAACGCAAGGCACTTTGTTGACAAAATAGCCGATATGGGCTTTACATATTGGCAGGTGTTGCCGTTCAACCCGACCGATAACGCAAATTCGCCGTACTGCTCACCGTCGGCATTTGCAGGCAATTTTCTTTTCATCAACCCCGAGGGATTGAGAGATATGGGGCTTGTCGGCGACGACGATGTGCGCGAAAATATTTATGACGGCACACCGTACACGGCGAATTATGAATTTGCCGCAGAAAAAAGGCTCAAACTTTTGAAAAAGGCTTTTTTGAATATCGGCGACGATATTGCAAAAGAAATAAAAGCGTTTGAAATCGAAAACGAATGGCTTACCGACTATTCCGTTTTTATGACTGTAAAGGAGCTTGAAAACGGCAAGCCGTGGTGGGAATGGAGCGACAAACACGCTCACTATTTTGAATGTGTAAAGGATATTTATTCATACGAGGAGAAAGCCGCCTTCTGGAAGTTTGTGCAATTTGTTTTTTATAAGCAATGGAACGAATTAAAGGCATATGCAAACAAAAAAGGCATCGCGATTATAGGCGATATGCCGATTTATGTTGCGATGGACAGCGTTGATGTTTGGTCAAATCTCCCGATGTTTTTAATCGACGAAAAAACGCTCAAAGTTGAAAAAGTTGCGGGTGTTCCGCCCGATTATTTCAGTGCCGACGGCCAGCTTTGGGGCAACCCGATATACGATTGGGCGGCTATGAAAAAGGACGGTTATTCCTGGTGGATTTCAAGGCTTTCGCATGCGCTGAAAACATATGACACCGTAAGAATTGACCATTTCAGAGCATTTGCATCGTATTGGGAAATTCCCGCAGACAGCAAAACCGCAAAGGTCGGCAAATGGGTTGACGGTCCTAAAATGGATTTGTTCAACAAAATTTTTGACGCACTCGGCAGTAACGCTCCGATTATCGCAGAGGACCTCGGCGTTTTCGGCGACGATGTTGTAAAGCTGCTTGAAGACACAAAATTTCCCGGAATGAAGGTAATCCAATTCGGATTTGACCCGAATTCCGACAGTTCGCATTTGCCGCATAACGCTGCACCAAACTCGATAAATTATGTCGGCACACATGACAATAATACGATTTTGGGATGGCTTTGGGAGGCTGACGAGTCGGAACGCGCATTTGCGCTTGATTATTGCCATTTCAAAGGCGACAATTGGGGCGAGGGCGGATACTGTTCGGCATCGTGCCGCAGTATAATCGAGGCAGTATGGCAAAGTGCGTCAAATATAGCAATCATCGCACTTCAGGATATGTGCGGATTCGGCTCAGACGCGAGAATGAACATTCCCGGAGTGCCGGAAAAGAATTGGCGATTCAGAACAACGAGGGACACAATCGACAGCATCGACAGCGAATATTTCAAAAAAATAAACGCCCTTTACAGACGAATGTATCCCGTATTTGACAAATAAAACAGTAGACAGCAAAGCAACAAAACGGCAGTGAAGCAATCAAACTTCACTGCCGTTTTTATATTTGCGTTTATCAGTAATTTATGTAGCAAAGATTGAGTGATTTCGGCTCAACCTTGAAATAAAGTTCATTGTAGTCAAAGTTTTCACCGTCGCAATTGCCCGGGAGAGGCAAACCGTTCTCCATCCAAATTTTGCCCGATTTTATGTAGCCTGTATGATAAATCTCGCCGCAGGTTTGTTCGCTTGCTGTACCGTTTGAATATTTCGGTATGAGCGGAAGAGCACGCGGAAGCGACAAACCGTCAACAAGCACAAAATTAAGCAATCCGTCATCAAGGACAGAATTCGGCGCAGGGCAAAATCCGCCGCCGTAATAACTTGCGTTGCATATTGCGAAAAGCACATAATCCTTGTCTTTTTCGGTCATTCTGTACTCCTCGCCGGTGTCCTTGTTGACACAGGTTATATCAAAGCTGATATTGTAATGAAGCGGTTGTAAAAGCACCGGAACAACGGCGATATCGTATGCCTTGTGACCCAAAAGCGGAATCCGTCCGGCAATTTTTCTGCCGATGGTTTCAACCTTTGTGTCAAGACCGAAAGACATAACATTTATGCATTTTTCGCCGTTGTAATCAATCAAATCAATAGGCTTGACATCGTATCTCGGCTTGCCGTTATAAAACCCGAAAGCCTTGATAACATTTTCAACATTAATTTTTTTTGTGCCGTAGATTTTTTTTGCAAAATCGTTACCGGTTCCGAGCGGAATAATCATCATCGGCGATTGCTTACCTGCAAGACCGTTTGCAATTTCGTGAACGGTGCCGTCACCGCCGCAGGAAACTATTACACAATTTTTGCCGTATTTTTCAGCATAACGGCTTGCAATATATTTTGCGTCACCCGGTCCGTGCGTTTCTTCAATAATCATCTCGTCATCAACCTGACGAAATGCGGATTTTATTCTCGAAAAAATTCTTCTTTGATTGTCATTTCCCGCCATGGGATTAACTACAAAAACATATTTCATTGATAATTTTCCTCAATTTTAATTAAGCAAAAAAGCCAAAATTCACCCTTTAACGCCTATTCACCAAATCAAATAACCTTTGCTCCGCCAAAAGGTCTGATAACAAGAACATGGCAACTTCCATCGCCGAAAATACTTTCTGTCTCTTTCTTATAAGTATCAAGCAACTCGTTTGGAACAAACGCCTGAATTGTGCCTGCAAATCCGCCGCCGTGAACTCTCCAAGCACCCTTACCGCTCAATATTTCCTCACTCACGGCAAGCGCAAGAGAAAGCTTTTGTTCGGTTGGATTTTTCGGAGTATATACATTTTGATTAAGCATAAATGATGAGTGTCCTGAGTCGATAATAACCCGCTTAAAGCCCTCAAAATCGTTGCTTTCAAGGCATTCAACAGCCTTTTCGACACGCTTATTTTCGTTATAGAAATGGATTGCTCTCAAAATCGCTCTGTCATTTACCCGTCCGACAATTTGCGGCAAAGCGGCAAAGAAATCATCATATTCGATTTCGCGCAAAACAGACTTGCCCATCGCCTTTGCAACAGACTCCATTTCCTCTCTGACAGCGGCATAATCATCCGTCAAATCAGAGTGATTTCCGCCGGTGTCGAGTATACAAAGCGAATGTCCGGATTTTGAAAAATCAAAATCAACTTTTTTGATAATCGGCTGTGATGTCGATTTAAAATCAATTGTAACAAACGAGCCGACAGACGAAGCCATTTGGTCAAGAAGTCCGCACGGCTTGCCAAAAAATACATTTTCGCTGTATTGTGCAACCTTGGCAATATCAACCGGGTTGATTTTTCCGTCATTATAAAGATACGACAAAACAGTGCCCAAAAGCACCTCAAATGCCGCAGATGAGGACAATCCCGAGCCGCCCATAACATCGGAGGTGGTATATGCGTCAAATCCCTTAACTTCAAAGCCGAGGTCTTTGATTCCTGCCGCAACGCCCTGAACAAGCGTTGTTGATGAGCCGAAATTCTTTTCGTTCGGTGTCAAATCGTTTAAATCAACAACATTCATTCTGTGTCCCTTTGATTTTACACGAATGATATTGTCGTCATTTTTGCTTACAACAGCGATTGCGTCAAGATTGATTGACGCCGCCAAAACTTTGCCGTTGTTATGGTCGGTATGATTACCGCAAACCTCCGTTCTTCCCGGTGCGGACATAATCGAAACCTCTCTGTCAAAGCCGAAAAGCTCGCCGAAGGAATTGAGTGCCTCAACATAACGCGGTTTTTGAAGGTCAACCGCACCGTCGGTCAGATAAACAGCCTTGAGATTGCTGTCATAAGCGCCATTTTGCATTGCACTTATTAATTCTTTAACATTCATAAATTACTCTCCTAAAGTACAATTTTATATTTTTCCTTTTCGCTGAAAATCAGCAGTGTTTTATTCATTTGATTTGATTTGATGCCATAAAAAATATTAAAGCACAGGCTTGTGATGCCCACAAATCCTACCAAAATCATAACCATAATTATAAATCGCGGCGAAAACGGGTTTTTGATTTCCGCACCGATTCTGGTGTAAATATAAAGTCTCGGAAAAAAGCCGAGCAGGCTCAAAAGGCAATAATACACAAAGTCATACCTAAGCGAGCCGTAGTATTTTGAAACCATGCCGAGCGGAACAATCGGAACAAGGCGTGAAACCGGCAAAACATAAGGATTTCCGTTGCCTTTAAACTGAATCCAATCGCGTATAAAGCGCATTTGCTTAATGTTTAAAATCATGCCTGCCCAGCCACCGCCTATCCACATTCCCTCAAAATATTTGATGCAGAAAAAGAACATGATTCCGGCAATATTTATCAGCAAAGCCTCTTTTATCGGAAATACCATACCCGATATAACGCAAAGAAAGCTCAACGGAATCGGGAGCTGGCATTTTGCGATATACAACGCGGCAATGCAAACAAGAATTTCCCTTTCCGTGTCGAGGTTTGCAACGGCCTTGTCAATCCTTTCAAGCATTGAAACAATCGCGTCAAACCTTGTTTCAAGTTTTGTGTGATTAATAAGCATTATTCCGAGCAAAACAAGCAAAACAAGCGTTACAAGCACAATTATGCTCGAAATCAGGTTTGTTTGATATCGTTTTGTTTTTTTCATATGCTAAAACACTCCGTAAGGTGTTACTCCTCTATCTCCTTATAGTTACCGAGAAATGTAAATTCCGGCAGTTCGTCATAAAGGGCACAAAGCAAATCAAGCGTAGCCTCATCCTTAACCGAGCCAAGCACATCGGCATAAAAATTGTAGTCAAATTTGCCGTTTGCAACGGGGCGCGATTCAAGTTTGGTGAGGTTTAAGCCTGTCATTGAAAATCTGCCGAGCACACGGTAAAGCGAGCCTGTTTTGTGCGGAGCAGAAAAAATAAGCGAAATTTTGTCGGCGTCTTTGCCGATAAAAAGCTCCTTTGAAATTACTATGAATCTTGTAGAGTTGTTAGAAATGTTTTGAATATTCTTTTTAAGAATTTTGAGCCCGTATTTTTTTGCAGCGTCCTCACTGCATATAACGGCAATATTGTTTTTGTCGCTTGACGCAACAAATTTTGCCGCCGCGGCAGTATTAGTAAAGTTGATTCCCGTGAAATCGAAATTTTTGAGGAATATGTTGCACTGACTGAGAGCCTGGGGATGCGAATAAACATCCTCAATCTCCTCATAAGCCGTACTTTCCTTTGCGGCAAGGCAGTGACAAACTTTCAAATCATACGCTCCCACAACATAAAAACGATATTTCATTATAAGGTCATATGATTCGTGCACTGAGCCTGCCGTTGAATTTTCAACGGGAATAACGCCGAATTTTGCCTTGTTTTGATTAACAGCTTCAAAAACATCCTCAAATTGCTTGTAAAAATGAATCGGTGAGTCATCGAAAAGTGCTCTTGCCGCCTTTCCGCTGTATGCGCCGTCAACACCCTGACACGCTATCGGCTCGCCGTGGGCAAGCAATCCCTCGTTTTTGATTGCGCCCATAACGGAATCACGCAGTTGCTGACCTCCGCCGATAATCTTGTGCTGGAGTGCTCTCGAGGCATCCATAATAGCCGAAAACACGGTTTTAATCGTTTCTCCCTTATCGCCGCATTTTGCACCGACATCGTTTAAAATCTGCTGTTCGCGCTCCTCGTTGAGAACCGGGATTCCCCTTGCAACCTTATACTCGGCAACTTTTTTTGAGCATTCCATTCTGTCAAGCAAAAGCGGAATAAGCTTTTCGTCTATATCGTCAATTTCTTTTCTTATTTCTAAAAGATCCATTAAAAAGTTTTTCCTCTATATCATCAAATCTAAAAGTCCCAAAGCGACAGCCGCCTCAATAACCGGCACTGCGCGCGGAACTATGCAAGGGTCGTGTCTGCCCTTGATAACGAGCGTTTCGTTTGTCATTGTTTGGAGATTAACGCTCCTTTGCTCCTGCGAAATTGAAGGAGTCGGCTTAATTACCGCGGAAACTATAATCGGAGCCGAAGTCGTCATTCCGCCGAGAACGCCGCCGTTGTTGTTAGAAAGAAGGGCAACCCTGCCGTCCTTAATCTCGTATCCGTCATTAACACTTGACGCATTTTTGTCGGCAAAGCCGAATCCCAAGCCGAACTCAACGCCCTTAACTGCGGGAACACCGAAAAGTATCGACGCAAGTTTGCTTTCAACAGTGTCAAACATATTACCGCCGACGCCGACAGGCAAGCCGATTGCGGCACATTCAATAACACCGCCGACGCTGTCTTGACTCATTCTGAAACGCTCTATTTCATCGCGCATTTTCGGCTCGACATCGCCGTTGATAACCGAAAATGATTTTTTTGTAAGCTCGTCAAGCAAACTTTCGTCAACATCGTTATAATCGAATTTATCATCTAAAACAGAGCCGATTTGCCTTATATGAGCGCCTATTTTAACGCCCTTTTGCTCAAGAATTTGCTTTGCAACCGCACCTGCAAAAACTATCGGCGCAGTGAGCCTGCCGCTGAAATGGCCGCCGCCTCTGACATCGTTAAATCCGTTGTATTTAACATAAGCCGGATAGTCGCTGTGGCTCGGTCGCGGAACAGTCATCAAATTTGCATAGTCGCCGCTTTTCGTGTTTGTGTTCTGTATCACCATTGCAAGAGGTGCGCCGGTTGTGATGTCATTGAGTACACCCGACAAAATATGCGGAATATCCTTTTCAAGTCGAGGTGTTGCATATTTGTCCTTACCCGGAGCACGCCTTGACATATCGAGATAGATTTTATCCATGTCAAGCTTAACGCCTGCCGGCAAGCCGTCTATAACACAACCTATTGCCTCGCCGTGGCTCTCGCCGAAAACAGACACCTTTATATTATCGCATATCACAGATGACATCCGCTTTTCCTCCTAAGGAATTATAATCATTATAAAAATCGGGATAAGTTTTGTTTACGCTTTGCGCGTCGCTGATTTGCGTTTCGCCGTTTGCGCACAAGGCGGCAACGGAAAATGCCATCGCAATTCTGTGGTCATTATATCCGTCAAGCATTGCACCATGCGGCTCGCCGCCGACGATAACCATACCGTCCTGCCTCTCACAAGCGTCAACGCCCATTTTTTTAAGGTTTGAAACAACGCTTGTTATTCTGTCTGACTCCTTGAGTCTGAGGCGCTCACCGCCGCAAATAACGGTTGTTCCCTTTGCATATGCAGCGGCAACGACAATAGCCGGCACCGTGTCGGGAATATCGGTTACATCAACAGTAATACCGTTAAGGCTTGATTTTTTGCACCTTATCGTGTTCCCATCGGTTGTGATATCGGCACCGAAGCGCTTTAAAACATTTATTATTTCTTTATCGCCTTGGGTTGATGTCAAATCAAGCCCTTTCAGCGTAATATCGCCGCCGATTGCGCCTGCGACAAGAAAGAATGCCGCCTGCGACCAGTCGGATTCGACCGTATAATCTCTGACTGTGTATTTTTGTGAGCCTTTGACAAAATAGCCGTATTCCGTTTCTTCAACGGCAATCCCGTAATCGGACAAGATTTTGATTGTCATATCAACATACGGCTTTGACTCAAGCTTTGTTGTAATGACTATTTTACTGTCGCCGTCAAGTAGCGGCAACGCAAACAGCAAGCCGGTTATATACTGCGAGCTTATGTTGCCGGGTATCTCAAACACTCCACTTGTGAGCTTTCCCTTGATTGAAAGCGGAATTTTGCCGTTTTCGCAAATACATTCTACGCCGTGCTCCGGAAGCAAACGCAAATATTCCGTAATCGGTCTTTCGGGCAACCTACCGGAGCCGACAAAGGTGCATTTTCTGCCGAGCGCCGCCGCAACGGGTATCATAAAACGAAGCGTGTTGCCCGACTCAATGCAGTCTATCGTGTCACTGCCTGAATTGAGCGCCGAAATAACCTGTTTCATCGCCCTCATATCGTTTGAAGATGTAATGGGTTGCACACTGCCTGCGCCTGCCAAAAACGAGCAAATCATCGCCCTATGGGCGGCGGATTTAGACGGCGGAACTGTTATTTCACCGCTGAGTATTGAGTTTTTAAGCCTGACAATGCTCATAAATTTATTTTAAGCCGAAAAATTTCGGTATTTCCTCATACTTGATTTTTTTGTTGTAGCCGCATCCGATTTCCGAAATCAATGTGAAATTGATTGAATCGGAAGTTCTTTTCTTATCGGCATTCATGGCAGAAATGATGCTTTCGAGTGAGTTTGTGTCTGCCGTTCTTAAATTGTATTTTTCAAGGAGCCTTGCAATTCGCTCGGAAGTGCCTTTTTCCAAAAGTCCCTGCTCCTCTTCGGCTTTTGTTATCAAAACCATACCCATTCCGACAGCCTCGCCGTGCGAAACATCCTTAAAACCATGCAGTTTTTCGATTGCATGTCCGCCCGTATGACCGAAATTGAGCTGTGCTCTTTCGCCGTGCTCCTTCTCATCATTTTCAACAACGCGCGCTTTCAATGCGTCACATTCGTAAATAATTTCGTCAATAACGTCAACTGCATTGTTGTTTTCAATCTTCTCAAATAGCGATTTGCTTTTTATACAGCCCATCTTGATTGCCTCTGCCAAGCCGTCAGAAAAGAAATGCGGGCTGAGCGTGTCGAGAGTGTTTGGGTCAACCAAAACAAGTATCGGCTGATGAAATGCGCCGCACAAATTTTTGCCCTGCGGCAAATCTACGGCTGTTTTACCGCCGACCGAAGAATCAACCTGTGCAAGCAGTGAAGTCGGTATTTGAACAAAATCAACGCCTCTCAAATAGATTGCGGCGGCAAATCCTGCCATATCGCCTACAACACCGCCGCCGAGTGCAACGGTAATGTCACTGCGTGTAAACTCGTTTTCTGCCATAAATTCGACCATTTTGATTATTTCGGCAGGTTTTTTTGAGCTTTCACCGGCAGTGAAAATATATTCATAAACATCAAATCCGCTTGTTTTAAGCGAAGCCTTAACGCTCTCACCGTAGAGCGGAAAAACATTTGTATCGCTGATAATGCAAACCTTTTTTGCTTTTGAAATTTTGCTGATATATTCGCCGCAATGAGCCGTAATTTCCTTTTCAATGAGAATATCGTAGCCCTTGTCGACATTGACGGTAAGTTTTTTCATTATCCGATTTCTTCCTTAATCTTATTTGCCTTGTTCATCAGGACCTTAAGCTGCTCTGTGTCATCGTTAACAATGTTGTATTTGAATTTCATCAAATTTGAAACAAGGTCGTCAATTTCAGCCACAAGGGCTTTTTTGTTGTCGATAAACAAATCTGCCCACATGTCTGCATTAATTCGTGCAACGCGGCTCACATCACGGTATGAGCCTGCCGAATAGCCCGAATGCATAGGAGCAAGCGGTGAAAGCACATATGAGCATGCGAGAACATGCGCAATTTGTGAAGTAAAAGCAATCATCTCGTCGTGATGCTCCGGAGTTGTGACAACCGTGCGTGCAAAGTGCATATCTTCTGCAAGGCCGAGCAGTGCGTCAACCTTGTTCTTAGGCGTGTCCTCATACGGTGTGCAGATAAAGCTTGCGTTGTCAAACAAATTGTCAAGGCTGTTGTCATATCCGCCGACCTCACGGCCTGCCATCGGGTGTGCGCCGATATAGTAAAATTTGAAATTGTATTTTTCGTTATATTCCTTAACAGCGTTGCAGATTTTTGATTTAATGCCGCAAGAATCGGTTACGACGGAATCCTGCTTAAAGCTGTCCCTGTGCTCCACGATAAAAGGAACAATCGCCTCGGGATAAAAATTGATGAATGTGATGTCGGCTTGCGAAATCAAATCGTCAATATCGCCGGTTTTATCAATCGCACCATCGCGAAGCGCCTTTTCGGTAACTGATTTTGTTCTGTTCCAACCGAGAACAATGTGACTCGTGTTCTTTTTTATCTGCTTGGCAAGGCTTGCGCCGATTAAACCAAGGCCGCAAATTAAAATGTTCATTTTATATCTCTTTTCTGTGCGAATCTGTCAACTCGCCTAAAATCACATATTAATAATAATATATAAATTATATTAAGTCAAATTAAAAACGCACAATGTTACAAATTCTTAATTATTATGATTAATTTGTTTAGTTTTAATGATACAAATACTGATTTATTAAGATTGAAATTTGTTTTATCGTATAGTTTCGGTTTTGTGTGTTAATTTATTCAAATTAAAATATCATCTCACCGTAGGGCGAACTGTGTTCGCCCGAATTCGACGATAACATACAAAACAAAATAACGGCACTGCGATTGCTCGCAGTGCCGTTGGCATGTTGATTATTTAAAAATATCGTAATCGTCGCCGTCCGTAAGGCCGCCTTTGTTGTCGCCCTTTCCGCCTTCCTCAACATATGAGGTCGTCAAAACAGTGCCTTGAATACTTGCAAAACTTCTGATTTGAAGTTCGGGCTCTGAATAATACTTTTTCATTACCGTCCCCCCTTATTTTGCAGCAGTGTAAATTGCGTCAACCGGAGTGGATACAACAGAATACTGTTTGCCGCCCTTTTCATAAATTACATATGCGGCATATCGCATTTGCTGACCCTCGGTAATTGTACCGTTCTTGATGGAAATTACGAACTGATTACCTTCTGTGTGCTTTGATGATTTAAGTCTGTAAACAGATGTTGAATCAACATTCTTAAATGTAAGGTCGGATGTTTGATTCTTAGCAAAGAGGATGCCTGCCTCAACAAGTGTTGCGCCCTGAGGAAGAGCATATGTGCCAATCATTGAGAACTTAGTACTTGTGTAAACAAGGTCTTCTTTTGCTGTAACATCAGCGCCGTTTTCATCGTTCTTGATGAGTCCTGCGGCAAGCGCATTGTTATATTCTGTCTGATTAAGAGGAAGAATATATGTGTTACCGCTCATTCTGAATGTATATTCACTGCCGTAAGAAACAATCTTAAGCTTGCCTGCAAAGTTCTTCGACTCTTCAGAGTAAATTGTGTTGCCGCCGAGGTCTTCGGTAACATATGATTCCCACATACCATAGAAATCATCATAAATGCTGTAATCAACAGTAGCAAATGCTACGATTGGATCGTCATACTTCTTGTGGTTGTTGTATGATGATGCATATTTATTTTCGCCGTCAACAGTGATGTATGCACCCTGCTTAGCTTTTCTATCAGAGTGAGTCATACCGTCTTGTGTGATTGATACAATTGCGTTATACGGAATTGTAAGGCCATCACCAAGAGTGTTGTATGAGCTGTCGCCGCTAACATCATAGTGAACTGTCAATGAGAATGCATTGTCCTGAGTAGCAGCATACTCTGCTGTTACAACTGTGTTCTTTGTCGGAGTGATTGTTGCACCTGCGGCATAAGTCTGACCGTCAACTGTGTATTGCTTAAATGTGTAATACGGAACAGCCGGTGCTTCAGGAAGTGTATAAGTGTTGCCTGCCTGAACATAGTCTATGTCAACAGTGCTGTTTGTCAATCCGTTTACTGTTTTGATTTGATATTGATTTGCAGTTGTCTTTGCAGACTTGATTGTGAGCGTTGTGTTGCCCTTTACAACAAATCTGATTACAGAGTCTGTTGTGTAGTATTTAGCAGTGTTTGAGGTTGTATTTGATTGATAAGCATAATACCAATCAACATTGCCGTAACTGCCCGATGTAAAGGTCTGCATTGAGCCGTAATCATATGTGCCTGTTGAAATTTGTTCGCCGCTGTCTGTAACAACTGTTACTGTGTATTGCTGTGGCTGAAGTTTTTCAACAATTGCTTGGATTTGTGCGTCAAGTTCTTTTTGAGTATATCTGATACCAAGGATTGACTTGCCGCGGACTGTTACATATTCGTAAAGGTTATTTTCACTGTAAAGTGCCTCAACAGCCTTCTTCGCGTCCTCAACGCCTGTTACGGCATCCGGATCATCAGCGTCAACCTTTGCCTTAGCTGCCTGAATAGCGGCATCGTCAACAGGAGCGCCGGCCTCGCCCTTAAGGCTGCGGATTTCTGTGGTCTCTGCATCAATAGCTGTTTGAGCATCGGCTTTTGCTACGTCTGCTCTTTCTTCAGCAGTCTTATTGAGATATTCATAATTGTTAAGTTTATCGGCAATTGCTTTAAGCGATGCTACCGTATAAGCTTTGTTTTCAAGCTGAATATCGTTTGCAGCAGCGTCGAGTTCAGTAAAGCTTGCTCTTTCTTTAAGAGCGGCAAACGCGTTATCAAGTGCTGTTGCAAATGAGTCAATAAGTGCTTGCTTATCTGCTTTGTCTGCGTCTGTAAATTCAATTGTGCGGACATTCTCATCTGAATATTCGCCGTTATCAAATACTTTTGCGTATGCTGCGGTATAAGCGTTTTTGAATGCAGTGTAAGAAGTTGTTGTGTACTTGCCGTCTGCATTGTCGTTAGCAAAGAGTGTACCTCTTTCGCTTGCAAGGGCAGTTGCAATTGTGTCACCGCCGAGTGCAGTTTCAATTGAAGTGTTTGTAAGCGGTGTTTGAAGTGCCTGCCAAGCCGCATAAAGGTCGTTATATCTTGATACACAAGTTGATGTGATTGTTGCGGCATCCATTGAGCTGTAGTCAAAGTCAGCCTTTGCAGCTTCAAGTTTTTTAGTCAAATTATTCCATGATGAAACCGTGTAGTCATTTGCATTGAGAGCATCAACGGTTTCAATTAATTTCATAAGATATGTTACATCGACAACATCAACCTTTGCCCCATATGCTGTTCTGTCATGTGCATAGCCGTTGTATTCGTTAAATGCATTCGGCTTAACTTTCCAGTGATAAAGCATACCGAGATATGTGTTAGGATTATATGTTGTATATGTTGGGATTGTTTTAGCCGTAAGATTCTTTGATGCGTATCTGCTAACGGAAATTGTGTTGTCACCGACAAACTCATTTACACCCGGTGTATTGCTGCCCGATGAATGAGAAATGATACCGCCGGCAGCTGTTGAGTCTGTACCGTTTGTGGTCTTAATATCATTATCATAAACATAAGACAAATCTGTAATGTCTGTACCGTCAGCGGAACGACCTGCGATTGTGTTTTGACCGGTATATCCCTTTACCTTAATATTGCTAATAGCATAGGTAATATTGTTGTTGCTGAGGGTGATACCGCCCGGGTAAGCGGTCTGCTGTTGTGATGTGAGACCCCAACCAGAAGAACTGCTTGAGTCAGTAAGTTTGCCAACAGTTCCATTAGCGTCTGCAAGGTTGATTGAGTCAAGGAGTGAATCGTAGTCAGCTTTAACAGTATATTGGAATGTTGACTGACCGATATTATATGTTGCGGCATCTGCGCTTGTTCTGAAAAGAATAATATTGTTATTTCTTGACCAAGAAAGCGCAAACTTACCGTCTTCGATAGAAGATGTGATGCTTACAACCTCTGTTGAGCCTTCGTTTGCAATCTGTCCGTTTGCAATTTTTGAGAATGCGGGTTTAAGCTGAACAATTGCAGAAACAAGATTTGCAACTACTGTTTTGTATTCTTCAATCTTTGCTGCAACAGCGCCTTGGTTATATGTCAAAATCTTTTCATAGAACTTTTTGCATTCGTTAAGTGCTGCTGTAACTGCGCTGTAGTTTGCATAGTCAGCCGCATTAAGCGTGCTTTCATAAGCAACTGCCGAATTAAGTGAGTAACCCTGTGCAGTGCTTACCTTTGCATCTTTACTGATTTCGAGTGCGAGAAGCTGATTTGTGATTTTTGTTTCCCAATCGTTAACAACGCTTTGTTTTGTTTCGTCAACACGAGCAGCGTCATTCTTATATTTATCTTCCGAACCCCAAACTGCAACTTTTGCGGCAGCAACATTCGATTCGAGTGTTGAATCAAATGAGCTTGATACAAAGAAGTCCTTATTGTTCAATGCAACTGTCGCATCGTCGATAACAGCTTCAAGAGATGTTGTATCGGCAGCTTTGAAGTTTGTTTTTAATGCCAACTTTGCGGCTACAAGGTCATCTGCCTTTTTCTGAGCGTCTGCCGCATCGTTAAATGCCGGTGATGCCGACATATTGTCAACAAATACTTTTTGTGCAGCCTCATATGCTGTAACAAATGCTGCCCAACTGTCGGAGGTGTACTTTGCTACCTCTTCGTCTGATGAACAATATGTTGATTCATAATCAACAAGTCTGTCACGAAGATTTTGATAGCCGACAACTTCACCCTTTGTGCCGACTGTCTTGTCGCCGTCACTGTATGCTGCAAGGGCATTTTTGATAGCTGTTGCACAAGCCTCAACCTGAGTTGCGGCATTGTCATCTGTATAGGCGTATGTGTTAGGGTTAAGAGAATCTGCCGTGAATGCATCAATCTCTGCGAGAATGTCTGTAAGACCGCCGTTGAGGTAGTCATCCACAGTCGCGCCTACAAAAGCAGCTGTAAGAGCTGTCTTGAGAGCGTCCGTTCTGTCGATTACGGGCTCGTAGTTGATAACATATTGAGCCGAATCAACACCTGAATTAGCGCCTCCGTCGTTATTGGTTGTTTCGAAATGCGCACTGAACGAAGTTACTGAATCATAGTAAGTATCGGTATTGCCGGATCCTGTGTAATAGAGTTTATTCCAATAATATCTTGGTGTGTTCTTATTATCAACATTAACGGAGTTCTTTGTAATTGATGAACTGTAACCGAATGAGTCGTTGCTTTCATAGCTTGAAGGCCATACATTCCATGCACCGCTTGCTTTACTCCAATAACCGGTCCAATTCTCTTTAAGAGCGAATGAAGACGCATCGGTGATTTCGGCATATTTAAGTTGTTTTTTTGTCCATGAAGCGCCGGTCTTTAAAACCTCAAGCACAACAGGACCGTAAACATTGTTTGCCGTTCTGCCGTCATATGCAAATACAACTGCCTTAGGAGCAGCTAACTTTGTCTGAACATAGCCCTTATCGGTGTACCCTGAAGAAATATTGAGTGTTTTTGATGAATAAACAACATTAGAATAACCGCCGGTTGCCACTGAATCAGCGTAATAGCCGGTTGTTCCGAATGTTGCGGCAGTCCACGGAGTCATGGCAGTAAGAGCATTGTTGAGTGTCTTTGTATATGTTGACAAATCAACGCTTGCATTACCGTAAACATAAGCTGCATATGCCTTTCTTGCGGAAATATAGGCAGTATATGCTGTGGACATATTCTTGTAGAGTGTGCCGTCCATCTTTGTTTCATAGGTTGTGATAGCGGCTTTAAGCTCTGTTGCAACCGCATCGTCCTTTGAATGTGACAGACTGTTTGCAGCAAATGCGCTGAGCGGAGCAGTTGTGAAAACCATAAGCACAGCCAAAATCACTGCAATGAGTTTTTTAGTCGATTTCATAAATCTACCTCCCTAGTAAATTGCACAGACGGTTTCGTAACACCGTGCCGCTACTGACCGTGGGCACAATATTCCGCCGATGCCAATCGATTTTTGGGGACACTATCCCCTTTATCACATTATTATACACATGAATATTAACATATATTGCCGTTAAAATCAATAGAATTTTTAAAAAAAGGCGAAAGAATTATTTACATTTTGTTAACATTTCTTAAACATTTTGCATTATACTTTGTCGTTTTTGTAAAATAATAGACATTTCACACAAATAAGTTGGAATATACATATTTTTCGACTTATTTTGCAGGGAATTATGCCCGAAAATACACGCATAAAAAAGGAGGCACAGAGCCTCCTTTTAAAAATTTTTTATTTTCCGATAATATTTCTTGCGTATTTGATTTGAGTTTCTACGCTTTGAATTGACGGGCCGCCCACAACAAGGCGGTCGGCAACGCATTTTTCGAGATTGATTGCCTGATAAACGCCGTCATCGAACAAATCACAGATTTTTTTGTATTCATCAAGAGGAAGTGTTTCAAGCGTCAAATTCTTGTCGATGCAAAGAGCAACAAGTTCGCCCGTTGCCTTATACGCATCACGGAACGGCAAACCTTTGCCGACAAGATAATCGGCGCAGTCGGTGGCGTTGATGAAGCCTTTTGCGGCGGCGTGGCGCATATTGTCCTTAAGCACCGTCATGGTGTCAATCATCGGAGTAAAGGCGTTGAGGCACATTTTAACGGTATCAACCGCGTCGAAAATCGCCTCCTTATCCTCCTGCATATCCTTGTTATATGCAAGGGCAATGCCCTTCATAACAGTCAAAAGGGTTGTGAGGTCGCCGAAAACTCTGCCGCTTTTACCCCTTACAAGCTCAGCAATATCGGGGTTTTTCTTTTGCGGCATAATCGACGAGCCGGTTGAAAATGCATCATCAAGCTCAACAAACTTGAACTCCCACGAGCACCACATAATTATTTCTTCGCTGAAGCGCGAAAGGTGCACCATTACAAGTGAGAGCGCAGAGGCAAGCTCTATGCAAAAATCTCTGTCAGAAACGCCGTCAAGCGAATTAAGGCTGACACTGTCAAAACCGAGAAGGTCGGCAACCATATTCCTGTCGAGCGGATATGTTGTACCTGCAAGCGCGCCCGAGCCGAGCGGCAAAACATTCATGCGCTTTTTGACATCGGCAAGGCGGTCCAAATCACGCAGGAGCATTTGTGCATACGCCATAAGGTGATGGCCGAATGTAATCGGCTGCGCCCTTTGCAAGTGGGTATAGCCCGGCATAATTGTTTCTTTATTCTCCTCTGCCTTGTTGCAAAGGACTGAAACGAGGTCTTTGATTTTTCCACTGATTTCGTCAATCTCCTTGCGCAAGGTAAGGCGAATATCAAGCGCAACTTGGTCGTTTCTCGAGCGTGCGGTGTGAAGTCTTTTGCCCGTTTGACCGAGGCGCGCAGTAAGCTCTCCCTCAACGAAAGTGTGAATATCCTCTGCGGACATATCAATATCAAGTTTACCCGATTTAATATCGGCAAGGATTTCCGAAAGACCGGCGACGATTTTTTCGCTTTCGCTTTTCTCGATAATTCCCGTTGCGCCGAGCATTGTTGCGTGCGCAATCGAGCCTTTAATATCCTCCTCAAACATTCTTGAATCAAATGAGATTGAAGAGTTGAAATCGTTTGTTTCCTTGGCAAGTTCCTTTTTGAACCTACCCTTCCAAAGCTGTGACATAAATTTCTCCTATATGTTAAGTATATTTAAAATAAGGGAGGATGATTTATCCTCCCTTGAAATCGGTTTTTAATTATTTATTGCTTTCTCTCTTTTGGTCAAGGAGTGCTTTAACCTTTGTTGAAAGACCGAAGAGGTTAATGAAGCCGGCCGCATCATACTGATTGTAAGCGCCGCCGTCATCGCCGAACGAAGCAATGTTTTCATCATAAAGTGTATACGGTGATGTGATGCCTGCATTGATAATGTTACCCTTGTAAAGTTTAAGCTTTACATCTCCTGTAACAGTCTTTTGTGTTTCGTCAACAAATGCAGCAAGTGCCTCGCGAAGCGGCGAGAACCACATTCCGTTGTAAACAAGCTCGCCGTATTTTTGAGCGACAATTCTCTTGTAGTGTTGAGTATCGCGGTCAAGAGTAATCATTTCGAGAAGCTCGTGTGCTTTGTAAAGAATTGTGCCGCCCGGAGTTTCATAAACGCCGCGGCTCTTCATACCTACGAGACGGTTTTCAACAATGTCAAGAAGACCGATGCCGTTTTTGCCGCCGATTTCGTTGAGAGTTTCAACAATATCAAGAGCTTTCATTTCCTTGCCGTCGATAGCGGTAGGAACACCTTTTTCAAAATGAATTGTGATATATGTAGGCTCATCGGGAGCTTTCTCCGGAGCGACACCGAGTTCGAGGAAGCCATCCTTCAAATACTGTGGCTCGTTTGCAGGGTCCTCAAGGTCAAGTCCCTCGTGTGAAAGGTGCCAAACATTTTTATCCTTTGAATAGTTTGTTTCACGGTTGATTTTAAGCGGAATATTGTGTGCCTCGGCATACTCGATTTCCTCCTCACGAGAGGTGATGTTCCACTCACGCCACGGAGCGATAATAGCCATTTCCGGAGCGAATGCTTTGAGTGCAAGTTCAAAACGAACTTGGTCGTTGCCCTTGCCTGTGCAACCGTGGCAAATAGCGTCAGCACCCTCTTTTTTGGCAATCTCTGCAAGGCCCTTTGCGATGCACGGGCGAGCGTGTGATGTACCGAGAAGGTATTTTTCATAATCTGCGCCTGCCTTAAGGCATGGGAAAATGTAATCCTCAACATATTCGTCCTTCAAATCAAGAACATAAAGCTTTGATGCGCCTGTTGCGATTGCCTTTTCTTCAAGACCGTCAAGCTCTGTTCCCTGACCTACATCGCCGCTTACTGCGATAACTTCGCAGTTATTGTAGTTTTCCTTAAGCCAAGGAATGATGATTGAGGTATCAAGTCCGCCGGAATAAGCAAGGACTACCTTTTTAATATCTTTTTTATCCATAACAATATCTCCTTTTAATGCGTTTGCATTAACTTTATTTATCTTATGTTTCATATTATATCATTTGATATTATAATTGCAAGACCTTTTGAGTATTTTTTGTATTATTATGCAAATATTCGTGCCTTATTGCGCCATATTTGTATATATTTACATATAATTATGCATTTTTATGTATATTTTTGCATTTGAATTTGCATATTTTGCCATTTTTCGTACAGAATATAGTCAAAGTTAGTAAAATGTAAAATAACAGATAATATAACATATAATAATAGTTGACGGCGCAGATTTTAACAGTTATAATCTATTCAGCAGCCGAAAAAGCTGTGATAATATAATGTATATAATATAATACTGTTTAACGAGGGAATCGGTATGAGCTACAGAATAATTGCCGACAGTTGCTGCGACAAGACAAGTGAAATGTCGCAGTGGGGCAACATTACATTTGTTCCGCTGACGCTTGAGCTCGGCGACTACAC
Organism: Oscillospiraceae bacterium; assembly: GCA_003526845.1. Taxonomy (GTDB): domain Bacteria; phylum Bacillota; class Clostridia; order Oscillospirales; family Acutalibacteraceae; genus Eubacterium_R. The sequence continues at coordinate 260,148 of DPVM01000008.1, read as the reverse complement.
AATATTGGACGACGAAAATTTTGACCAACAGGACTATATCAACAAAACATTGGAGTTTAACGGTGTTGCAAAAACAGCCTGCCCGTCACCTGATGCTTGGGCAACAGCTATCGACTGCGACGAAGACGATTTGTATATAATCACCATAACCGATAAGCTTTCCGGCACATACAACAGTGCGTTGCAGGGTGTTGAGCTTTATAATGACGAGCACCCTGAAAGCAAAAAAAACATCCATGTTTTCAACTCGCTTGCAACATCGGGATTAGAAACGCTTATTGCCGAGCATATCAAAAAGCTTGCAGACAGCGGCATGGATTTTGATGCCATTGTTGCGGACACCGAGGATTTCACAGTAAACCGCACTGCCCTTTATTTTTGCCTTGAATCGCTTGATGTACTCAAGAAAAACGGCAGAATGTTTGCCGTTGCCGCAAGTGTGCTTAAAAAACTGAGAATCAAAATGATTTTTGAGCGCACAACGCAGGGCAACATCACCCTTGCGGGACAGGACATTGCAATGAACAGGGCGCTTGTTAAAATGGCAAATTTGATTGCCGAAAGCCTCGACGGTGTTGACGCAAGCGACAAACGATTGATTATATCGCATGTTTGCTGTGAAGAGAGAGCAAAGCTCCTTGCCGACAAAATCGCCGCAAGTGTTAAGTTCGGCAGTGTTGATATTTTGAAATGCAGCGGTTTGAACTCAACATACGCAAGCAACGGCGGAATTATCGTATCATACACAAAATAAATGATTTTAAAGGGTTTGCAAGCACTGCAAACCTTTTTATTTAGATTATGAGAGAGATTGAAATTAAAGTGTTGCCAAAAGACAACGAAAAACAAATCCGCGATATTTTGCGTGATTTCGGCGTTTCGTCCTCCCTTTTGACAAAGCTTAAGCAAACCGAAAGCGGAATAACAAAAAACGGCGAGTTTACAAAAGCGATTGACACGGCAAACACCGGCGACACAATCAAAATCAAAATCGAAGAAAGCGGCTCGGCGGCAACGCCTGCAAAGCTCGATATAGAAATCGTCTATGAGGACGATGATATAATTGTTTTGAACAAGCCGCCGCTCGTCCCCGTTCACGAAAGCAGAAATCACCGTGGCGACACACTTGCAAATTTTGTATCGTATCACACCGGTGCAAGCACCGCTTTTCGTGCCGTCTATCGCCTCGACAGAGACACAAGCGGCATAGTTTTGGTTGCAAAACACGAATTGGCGGCGGCAAAGCTCGCAGGCAAAATCAAAAAGGACTATTATGCGGTTGTCGGCGGTAATGTCGAGCGTGACGGAACAATTGACGCACCGATTGCAAGGTGCGGCGACAGCATAATCAAGCGTAAGGTTGACGAAAACGGTGAAAGCGCAATAACGCATTATTTCATTGTAAAAAAAGGCGAAAACTCAACGCTTTTGAAATTCAACCTTGAAACGGGGCGCACACATCAAATCAGGGTGCATATGCAAAGCATGGGGCATCCGCTTTTGGGCGATGCAATGTACGGCGGCGACTGCACAAAAATCAGCCGTCAGGCACTGCACTGCAAAGACATATATTTTATTCATCCCGTGACGAATGAAAAAATGCATTTTTCAACGGAATTTCCAAACGATATGAAAGGGGTGATTTGATGCCTGCATTTTGCACGCACTATTTGTTTTTAAAAGAAACGCAAGACATTGTAAAAAAACACGGCGATTTTGAATTTAATTTTGACGCCGCCGCAATCGGAACGCAGGGAGCCGATATTTTCTTTTTTCACCGAGTATTGCCTATTTCCATGTTTGGCGTGCCGAAAAACAAAATAGGCTCGCTCTTGCACAGAGCAAAGCCCGAAAAAATTTTTGACGCATTTTGTGAGTATATTCCGCTGTCGCTCAATCCCGACATTGCAAAATCATACATTGCGGGATTTATTATGCACTACGCGCTTGACAGAAACTGTCATCCGTATGTATATTATTTGCAGGACAAAATTTGTCAAAGCAAAAAAGCTATACACAAAAGCTCTGTTCACAATCAGATTGAAACAGCGGCAGACACATATCTTTTGACGGAACACGGCGGCGTTTTTGATGTATCACAATTTAATTCGGCAGACACAATAACCAACAAGATAGAGGTAATTGACGAAATATCACACCTTTTGGCGTTTGTTGTGCCGAAAGTGACGGGAAAATTCATTGACGAAAAAGATGTCGCAACTGCAATCGCTGACACAAGACGAATGCAAAAAATTTTACAGGACAAGCGCGGTGCTTTGCGCCCCGTTTGCGTGGCAATCGAAACGATTTTTGCGCCGATAATAAAATTTTTCAAATTTTCTTCGATGATAAAGCCGAGGGACTTGGAAAAAGCAAAAAAATATGTTAATATAAATAGGCTTAAATGGAAATCGCCGTTTGACAGCAAAATCAGAAGCGAAAGTTTTGAGGATTTGTTTGAATTTTCAAAATTTGACTTTGATGTGCTGTATCGCGGGTTTATCCAAATGACACAGGGCAAACTGACGGCGTACACCGTAACACACAATATATCATTTTTAACAGGAACGGAGGTTGAATGATTATGAAAACAATTCCGAGTTTTCAAATTGACCACAACATTTTAAAAAGAGGTATATATATCAGCAGAATTGATGATGATATTACAACCTATGACATTCGTATGAAGGAGCCTAACAGAGAACCCGTTTTAACAAACTCTGCAATTCACACAATTGAGCATATTTTTGCAACATATGTAAGAAACACCGAGTTTGGCGACAATATCATTTATTTCGGTCCGATGGGATGCAGAACAGGCTTTTATTTTCTCACAAGAAGTTTAAGCGACAATTATTCAATTCAGCTTATCAAAGACGCATTTGAATATATCGCTAATTTCTGGGAGAAAATTCCGGGCGCATCGCCGAAGGAATGCGGCAACTGCCTTGAGCATAACCTTCCGCAGGCAAAAGCCGAGGCAAAAGAATTTTTGAATGTAATTAAGGATTGGACAAAGGAAGATCTTGTTTATCCCACAGCAGAGGATGACGAATAATTAAACCCGATATAAAAAAACACCCCATCGTGATTTTGTTTTCACGGTGGGGTTGTTTTATTGAAAGTCTTTGCTTGTCAATCTTTTTGTGTTTGAGTTATCGTCGGTATAAATCTCGGGATACCAATTTGACGAAAAACGATAAGGGTTTGTTTCGCCGTTTTTGTCATACCAAGCCTGCGGATAATGCACACTTTCGTTGTCGATTGCGGTTGTCGATTTCTCCGTATTTTTTTGTGTATTTTTAACACAAAGAACAACGAATTTGAAATTCGGCATAAAATCGCTGTCTGCGCTGATGCTTAAAAAATTATCGTCATACGAAAAATTATAGCCCGTGTCATAAAGACGGCGCGACTTGATTTTGTCAACATACGAGCGAAAACTTTTTTCCGTCATATTGCCGTAACAGTTATACGGAAAAACATAGCCTGCATCATCTGTCGCAACGGTATTTGTATAATATGCGGCAATTACACGATAACTGCTTTTTGAATAAAGCGTTGTCAAATCATACATTTGTGACGAATCCAAAAATGCATCGCGCGTTGAATAAAGCGATTCAAGATCATCAAATCCACTGACATTTGAAATATCAATGCTTTGAAACTGCTGTTCGTTTTTCACATCAAAGCTCGGGTATGCATAAGCGTAATTATCCTCTTTGTCGGAGGTTGCAGCAACAAATTCATCCTTATCCTTTGGCGAAATTTTGCAAACAACATTTTGATTTTTTCCGTATTCGCCGCACATTTCCTCCAAAATGCCCTCGGGGAATTCCACACCCGGGAACTCTTTTTTGTAGGAATTGAGATACGCAACGCGGCTGTATTCGTAAAGGCGATAGCCGCCGTAGCCTGCCGCGCCGATTACAACGACAACGGCAAGAAAAATCGCGAACTGCTTTGTAAGCATTTTTTTAAACGAACGCCCTGCCGCAGGGAAAATTTCGTCGCGAAACATCTCTTTGACAAATACAAAAGGCTTTACAAAAACGGTGTTCACGCTCTTTTTTATTCCTGCCTTGATTTTTTCGGGCGAAAGCTTTTCCTTAACGCTCTTTTTCGGCGACTTATGCTCAACTGATTTGTACCAAACGAATTCATCCTCTTGCTCATCGTCTGTGTCTGCCTGCTGCTCGGCATTCCCTTTCAAATCATCGGTGTCCGCTTTTTCAATCGGCACTGCCGCATTGTCGGTGTTTAACTCCTCTGCAGCTTTTTCGTCAACCGTAAGATTTGATTCATCGGATTTTGAATTATCCTCGTCCGACTTTTCGTCTTTACGCTCCGGAGGGGCAAGCTCTTGTTGCTTTTCTTTTTTCAGGCGCTTTTTTTCGTCTTTTTTGCGTTGTTTTTCCTCCGCTTTGAGGCGTCTTGCCAAAAGCTCCGCCTCAAGTTTTGCGCGTTTTGCCGCTTTTTTTGCCGCCCTTTTGTCATCTTTGAGAGGCGATAACGCCTCTTCGTTATTTTCCGCCTCGGCATTGTTATCGTCAGGCAAGGTTTCGGGCAGATTATTAACTGCCTTATTTTCGTCGGTCTCACCCTGTTCATCGGTTTTTTTAGGCTCGTCAATCGGGGACTTGTCACTTTCTTTTTTTAAGTTTATATGCTGTGCCTCGTCCTCAGTCTTTGACGATTTTGTGTTTTCTTTTAATTGGAAAGGCTCTTCTTTTTTAATCTCCTCTTCAAGGAGCTTTTGTCTTTCTTTTTCCTGCTCCTCTTTAAGTTTTGCCTGAGCGGCGCGCCACTGTGCATGCTGACGTTCAAGCTGTGCGCGTTCAAGCTCCTTTTTGCGTTGACGCTCTCTTTCAGCCTCCTCGCGTGCCTTGCGTTCACGCTCCAAGCGCTCGCGCATTTCCTTTTCGCGAAGTTCACGTTCCCTGCGCTCTCTTTCCTCCTGCGCTTTACGCTCTTCCTCGCGCTCTTTGCGCAGTCGCTCCTGCTCAAGGCGTTGGCGCTCCGCCTCCTCGGCGGCTCTTTGCACCCTTGATTTGGCTTTGGGCGGCACTTCCGGTGTGGCGCTCTCGCCTGCCTCGTTTTCCTCGCGGCGCTGTCTGAGTGATATTAAAATGTCATCAAGTTCATTATATCCGCTCATTTAAAACAAAATTCTCCGACTATTTAATAACTGTCTTTCTTGCGTTTTCAACAGCTCTTTCAATCATTTCATCTGCATTTTTCAAAGCCTGCTCGGCTTTTTCGACATCTTCGATTTTTGCGCGCGTTTTTGGATGCTTCGGTGTGAATACGGTACAGCAATCCTCATACGGCTGAATTGAGGTTTCAAATGTGTCGATTTTTCTTGAAATTGCGACGATTTCGTCCTTATCCATACCGATACACGGTCTGAAAACAGGCATATCCGTCACCGCGTCGGTGCAACCGAGCGCATAAATTGTTTGGCTTGCAACCTGACCGACGCTTTCACCGGTAATAAGCGCATGACAGTTTTGATTTTGAGCGATTTTTTCGCTTATTTTCATCATAAATCTGCGCATAATGATGGTGAAATATTCCTCGGGGCAGTTATCTCTGATTTGCTCCTGAATTTCCGTAAACGGCACAACATATGTTGCAATCATACCGCTGTATTTTGCAACCCTGTGGAGCAAGTCCATAACCTTAAGCTCTGCAAGCTCCGTTGTGTACGGCGGCGATGCAAAGTGAACAGCAATAAGTTCAATTCCTCTTTTTGCCATCATATAAGCCGCAACGGGTGAGTCGATTCCGCCGCTGATGAGAACGGCGGCTCTGCCGCTTGTGCCGACGGGCATACCGCCTGCGCCCTTAATATTATTACCGCGAATAAAAGCATAATTATCGCGCACCTCAACGGTTACAGTAACATCCGGGTTGTGAACATCAACCTTAAGATGATTGAATTTTGACAAAAGATAGCCGCCGAGTTCTCTGCTGATTTCGGGAGATTTGAACGGGAACTTTTTGTCGCTTCTTTTAGCCTCAACTTTAAATGTTTTAGCCGCCGAAAGCTCGTCCTTAAGATATTCTGCGGCGGTGGTCATAATCGAGTCCATATCCTTTTTGGCAAGGGCGGCTCTTGAAAGTGCCGCAATACCGAAAACTTTTTTCAAAACATCAACCGCATCGTCAAGGTCAAGGTCCTTGTCCTCGCTCTCAACCATAATCGTTGACTGGCTTTTTGTGAATTTGAAATCGCCGAGATTTTTAAGCGACTTGCGCATATTTTTAATCAAAACATCCTCAAATGTGTTTCTGTTAAGGCCCTTGAGCACAAGCTCGCCGTTTTTAATTAATATAATTTCCTGCATAATTTATACCTACATCGGATATTGAACGACCGTTTCTTTGATTGCATTGACAAACTCGTCAATATCGCCTTTAGTTGTTGTTCGTGAAAAGCTCACTCTGATTGATTTTTCAATGATTTTGTCATCAAGTTTCATCGCAGTTAAAACATGACTGCGCTTACCCTTTGCACATGCCGAGCCGTTTGAAACATAAACGCCGTATTTTGACGATAAATGCTGAACAACTGTTTGGCTTGTCATAAATGTCGGAACAAAAAGGTTGATAATGTAATCGCTTGCATCGTCGCCGCTGTTGATTTTGACACCCGGCACCGTGAGCAAGCCCTCTCTTGCATAAGTGTTGATTTCTTTAATCTTTTCGCTTTGCTTTTTCAAATCGGGAATGAGGTCGGCGGCAACGCCGAAACCTGCAATAAGCGGAATTGCTTCCGTTCCGGGACGGAGCTTTTTTTCCTGCTCGCCGCCGAAAACACGCGGCAAAATGCGTGTTCCTTTTTTGAGATAAAGCGCACCGACACCTTTCGGACCGTGAATTTTGTGCGCCGTAACAGTCACAAGGTCTGCACCGAGTTTTGACGGCTTGACCTCAAGTTTGCCAAACGCCTGAACACAGTCTATATGAATCAGCGCAGGAGCGTTTGCCCTTTTAACTGCCTTTTTGATTGATTTAACCGGCATAATTGAGCCGACTTCATTATTGACATACATCATCGACACTAATGTTGTGTCCGAATTAACTGCGTCAAATACCTGCTGCTCTGTAATTCTGCCCTGCTTGTCGGGCATAAGGCGAATAACCTCAAAGCCCTGCTTTTCAAGTTCGTCAACGGATTGCAAAACACTTTCGTGCTCGATAGCGGTTGTTACAATTCGCTTGCCCTTACGTTTTCCTGCCTCTGCCGCACCCAAAATCGCAAGGTTGTTAGCCTCCGTGCCGCCCGAGGTGAAATATATTTCCTCGCTCTCACATGAAAGCGCGTTTGCGATTTTTTCACGCGCCGCTCTCAATTCCAAATTGGCATTCAAACCCTCCTTATGAAAGCTTGAAGGGTTGCCGAAATTGACAGTGAGCATTTCATAAATTTTGTCCGCAACCGCCTTGTCGGGCTTTGTGGTTGCGCTGTTATCTAAATAAGCCATATTATTTGTTCATTAATTCCTTTAGCTTAAACGCCGCCGCAATCGTTTTGGCGTCCTTTATTTCGCCGCTCATAATTCGCCTGATAAGTTCGTCAAAGCTGATTTGGCAAACCTGCAAAAACTCGTCGTCATCGAGATTTTGCTCTTCAAATGTAATGTTCTTTGCAGCATAAAGTCTGATAATTTCGTTTGTGTAGCCGGGTGACGGATAAATCTCGCCGAGCGAAATATATTCCTCGGCAACGCCTCCGGTTTCTTCCTTAAACTCGCGCTTGCCTGCCTCAAACGGGTCCTCGCCCTTTTCAAGCTTGCCTGCGGGAATTTCATAAATCGTTTCCTTATACGGATACCTGAATTGGCGCACAAGCACTACCATATCATCGTCTGTAACGCCGATAACGGCAACTCCGCCCGGATGGTCAACACATTCGCGGTTTGCCTTTTGGTCATTGCAAAGCAAAACATCGTCAACATGCATTGTGAGCACCCTGCCGTTGTAAATACCGTTCACCTTTTCGGTGCGCTCATACAATCCGAGAGCGATTGACTCAATATCCTCGACCTTGTCAACAATATATTTTGCGCCGCACTCGATAAATTCGAATTTACTGCCGTATCCCCAAAGGGCTCCTGCGCCGTCAACCATATCAGCTTTTGCGCCGTCAATATCGTAAAATCTGTCGCCGACCATAAGCGCGTCCTTCGGCTCTGTTTCAAGCTCTTTAAGACAACGCGCAATTATATTTTGCTTTGACTCGCAGTCTGCCGCAAAACTTGTGGCACAAACGGAATCAAAATATTTTGCAATTGCAAATTTGTTCAAAAGCGTTTCGACAAAAACCTGCGGCTTTGATGATGCAATGCCGATTTTCATACCATCGTCCTTGAGATTTATCAAAAGCTGTTTAATGCCGTTGTAAAGCTCGCACTCATAAATACCCGTGTTGGTGTATCTTTCTCTGAATTTTTGAACGAGCAAGTCGGCGTCTGCCGCCGATTGATTAAACTGCTCCTGAAATGTCACAAGAAGCGGAGGGCCGATAAAGCAGTCAAGCGTTTGCCAATCGTCGCTTGGAATGTTAAACGCGTCGAGTGCGTATTTTGCGCTTTTTTTGATACCCTCGCCCGTGTCGCAAATTGTTCCGTCAAAATCAAAAATAACCGATTTATACATTATTTAGACTCCACTTTTTTCATAAATCTGTCGCTGAGAACAACAAATCTTTCAATCTCTCCTGCGCCGATAACGCTGCCGTCTTCTTCCTTTGCCTCAACTTTGAATGTGAGTTTTCTGCCGTCAACATCGCTGTCAAGAAGTGACGCATATGCGGTGATTACAGAACCTACTCCGCTTGCCTTAATATGACTTACGGAAACGTTTGTGCCGACGGTTGTTTCGCCGTCGTCAAGAATATCTACAACAGCCGCGCATGTTGCCTTTTCCATGAGCGCAATCATAAACGGAGTGCCGAAAACCTGAAGCGAGCCGCTCTGTGCCGCAACAGCAGTGTTTGTGGCATTGACTATAGTCAATGCCTCGCCCTTAAGTTCGCCTTTAAATTCTTTCATATTCATCACCTCGTGAAATATTTACAATTATACAGTTAGGTATTATATCACATATTTTAAAATATTACAAATAAATATATTAAAATATATAAATTAAAGACGGCACCGCACAAAATTGATTTGAACGGTGCCGTTTTGCCGTAAATTTCATATACTGATATAGAGAAAATTACAGACTGCGGTGAAAATACAGTGGCGTTTCGCCCGTGAGGAGCTGTATTTTCGGTCTGATGACATATATCAGCACAAATTGTTGAGCCTGTCATATTCATCAAGGCACTTTGAAAGCGCAACATAACAATATTTCAGGTTTTTGTTCACAATATCCTTTGCGGTTGAAATATGCCTTGAAACGGTCGGCTGTGACAGCTTGAGAATATCCGCAATTTCGGATTGCGTTTTGTGATTTATGTACTTGTAGCGAAGGCACATATTTTGCCTTTGAGTCAATTCGTTTTTCATAATCAAATCAAGCACCGCTCCGACTGCCGTTTGCTGTGCCCTCTCTCTGTCATATCCGTCCGATGTCTTTGGGTCGCGCGTTGTATAATATCCGTCGATAAAATCAATCATACAAATCCTCCTCATAATAACCGTTAAGCAGTGACGCCGTTCTTTTGCATTCACAAGCCATATCGTAATAAATTCTGATTCGTTTTCTCAGCAAGTACAAATCCTGCCCCCTGTAAACGCAAAGCAAGGGCTTTAGGGCGTCCATTTTAGCGTTTAATCTGTCGTACTGCTGCTCGTATTCGCGAGCCAATTCTTCAATTGTCATCTGCCATTCCTCCTTCATACATATTTTTGCATACAAGATTGACTGAGTGGTAAGAACAAAGATGTCGCCGCAGTTAATATTTTTGGCGCACTTTGAACGCTGCACCGAAAAATTCTCCCCGAATCACGATGTAAAAATCAATCTTGATATTCATATTAATAGAACATTTGTTCTTTGTCAATATTTGGCATATTTACTGTCCAATAATTTGTCATTTGTACGACGCCATTCGACAAAAAACAACCATTCATTTTCATCTGTTGTAAATTGCGACAAAAGTTTTTAAAATAATCCTTGACAAACTATGCAAACTTTACTATAATTAATAGGCACTCAAGACGGAGCCGCAACCGTGTTGAGTAACCTGTCCTCCTATAGTTTGTTATAGACAGAGAGGAGTTAAGCCGAGTGTTATGCTCGGCTTTTCTTCTTTTTATGGCGCATTTATATTGCAACAGCGCAAAATATATTATATAATACATTCGGTGATAATTATGAAGAAAATAGCAGTAATAAACGATTTGTCGGGCTTCGGCAAATGCTCGCTCACTGCCGCAATACCGGTTATCTCGGCACACGGTGTTCAGTGTTGTCCGCTGACAACGGGCATTTTTTCAAACCAAACGGGGTTTGACAGCTACAAATATCTTGACTGCACCGATATTATGCAGGATTTTATAAACGAGTGGAAATCGCTTGATGTCAAGTTTGACGGAATTCTTTCCGGCTTTATCGCAAACAGCAAACAAGGCTCAATAATAAGCGATTTTATAGACGATTTCAAAACGCCCGAAACGCTTGTTGTGGTTGACCCTGTAATGGCGGATGACGGAATACTTTATGATTGCTACGATGACAATTCCGTTTCGCAAATAATTGCGCTTACCGAAAAGGCTGATATAATCACGCCGAATTTGACCGAGCTTTGCATAATCTGTGACGAAAATTACAGCGAAACAATCAAACTTCCAAAAGAAAAGCTTCTCGATAAAATAAAAGCAATGTCGATTGAGCTTGAGCAGTCGGTTGTCACAACGGGAATACAAATTTCAGACGGCAAAATTGCGTCAACGGTTTATCAAGACGGTAAGTTCGACATCGTAACAACACAAAAAATCGGCAGGAGTTTTTCGGGCACAGGCGACATTTTGTCGTCGTTCATCACGGCGCAGTGCGTAAACGGTGCGTCGCTTTATGAGGCTGTAAAACGCGCCTGCGCATTTATCGAGACGTCGATTAAGGACACGGCAAAGCGCGTCGGCGAGGTTGACACATATCCGTACGGAACGGACTTTGAGCCGCATTTAAAAGATATTGAATACTGATTGACCGCAAAAAACACAATCGGACAAAGCGAAAAAGGGTATGCAGACCGTGTTTCGGTAAACTGCATACCCCTTTTATTTTATGTGTTCATATATCGTGGCGTGTATCGTCCTCGTAGCACTCGCAAAATCTTGCTTGGAATGACGGTTCCTCATCACCCGCATAAAGATGGCTCAAATCGCCGAATTGAGTGCAGACAAATATTGCTTTGCCCTTTTCTCGCTCCTCAGTGACAAGGCGTGTAACCGAAGTCGGCAACGCCCTGAAATTGTGCCATGTTATCATCGGTGAAGTGCTGAAAATGCGTGACAAAATAACGGATTCAACACCGAAATGGCAAAACAGAAGAACAATATCGTGGTTTGAATTGACGGCGTTATAAATCTTGCCGTTTTTAACATAGCCGTGATTTTTAAGCAGTTCGTCAATACCGTCGCAAACAATCTGATAATGCTTTTTGACATTGCCCTTCTTCATGAGCGGCACATCAAGCCAACGCTCATAATTATAGTAATCGTCAATCTCGGTCCAATATGACGGCACTCTGTCCCAACACTGCTCTTTTTTCAGACCGTTGCGCACCCTGCCCTCAAATTCACGCAACCACGGAAGGGTTTCGGCTTGCATACCGAGCTTTTCAAGCGTATATGACGCAGTTTTCTGTGCTCTGCCGAGCGGTGAGCAATAAATTTTTGAAATATTGTATTTTGAAAGTCTTTCGGCAAGCAGCTTAGCCTCGCGAACGCCCTTTTCTGTCAAACTGTCGTGAACATAATCGGGGTCGCCGTGACGAATAATCCAAAGCTCCATAATTTATAATTCCTTTTTATTTGGTTTTGTTATTTATTGTTTTTGCATTGACATATTGCGTGCCGGATAACGGCGCCTCGCCTGTTTTTGCCTGAATGAGTTCCTCACAGGTAACAAGTTGATAGCCCTGTTTTATAAGCTCCGGCACCATTTTTTTAACTGCATCGGCAGTTGTCGGATAAATTTCGTGCATAAGAATTATGTCGCCGTCCTTAACATTTTTCATAACGGCATTATACACATGGTCGGCGTTTCTGTATTTCCAGTCCTGCGTGTCGAGCGACCAATAATAAAGCGGCATATTCTCCGCCTCACACTCGTCACGGATGGTTTGCGTTGTGTTTCCGCCAGGAGAACGAAACGCCGTAGGATATTGACCGCACGCATCGTAAATCGCGTCACTCGCCTTTTTAATATCGGATTTTGTAACCTTTTTGCCGTAATGCGTGTGGTCAAAGGTATGATTTCCAAGTTCACAGCCCAATTCAACCTTGCGCTTTAAATTTTTAGGATGGTCTTTTGCGTTTTGACCGACCATAAAAAATGTTGCGCGTGCATTGTATTTTTCAAGCACATCAAGAATATCATCGGACGCGGAGTTGTAACCCGGTCCGTCATCAAATGTGAGAGCAATCATAGGCTTTTTTGTGTCAATATCACTGCCGAGTTTAACAGCTTTAAACACCTTTACGGTCTGAATATCGCTCCATGCGCCGTTGTATACACTGTTGCCATCCTTAATATAAGCGCGCATTCTGATTGAATAAGCGTCGCCGTCCTTAAGTCCGTCAATTTCGCAGGAGGTTTTTGAATTGTCGGCGACACTTTGCGTTTTTGCCGCGCTCATATCGCCCTTGTCACCCTCGGCATATTGAATTTGGTAGCCGTCGGCATTTGAATCGCCACTCCATTCAACGGCTATCACGCCCGATTTTTGCGACAAAACACTTTTGATTTTTGCCTGCTCGGGAGGAATGCAAATGCGCACCGGCGCAAACCGCTTGCTTTCAAAAGATTTACCGAATGATTTTCTGACAGCGGTCACGTAAAAATCATATTTTTCCGCCGTTTTGGCATTGCCGAAAATATAAGAGGTTGTGTCCTCACCGTCGACAGTGGCGATTTTTCGGAACTCGGTGCCGTTTGTACTTTCATACAAATTATAACCTGTGCAGTTTTTGACGGAATTCCACTTTATGCTGATGCTTTTGCTGTCATTTTCGACAGCGGCAACAACGCTTGTTACCTGCTCGACATTTGAATCCTTACTGTATTTTGCAAAAACTCCGGCACAAACGCCGATTACAACAAGAACAGCAATAATAATTTTCATTTTTTTTGACATATAAATCCCTTACTAATCATATTTTTGCGCCGCATCAAATATTTCTGTGCGGCAAGGTCATTATATAATATGTCAATTAAAAATTCAATAATTAAGAATATTTTAAGAAAATATAAGAATTAAGAAAAATACGGTTCAAAAAATTCATTGTCAAAGCGTCAACTTCTTCATAGAATGTAAGGAAGTAAGAACAAAAAATGCTTCAAATACTTATGTGAAGGAGTTTTTTTATGCCAAACAACCCGATTATCCCGGCAGGTGAAAGACGCATAAATGAAGCAGTTTGTATCGACACAAAAAGGATTTACGATTCGTGTGTCAGCAAAGACTGCTTGGAGGATTTGAGAGTCACATTTTTCGGTGCATCACAAAGACTTATCGACGAAGCGGTAACGGTTAAATGCCGCGACTGCACAATCAGCGCCGTAAGCATTGATGTTGAAGATGTGCCGTTTAACAGAGGCTTTTATAATGTAAACATTCATTTTTACTTCCAGCTCAGATTTGATACTTATGCCGCACCGTGTACCACACCTCAGGTTGCAGTGGGCTACACAAGCTTTGAAAAGAAATGCATTTTATACGGCTCGGAGGGTGATGTAAAAATCTTCACCTCCAATATCGCAAGTGAGGAGCTTGACTGCCCGGAGGCACCGCAATACACAAATCCGGTGGCTAAAGTTCAGGCTGTCGACCCCGTTGTTTTGCAGGTTGATGTTCTCGATACCTGCGATTGCTCAATTCCTTGTGTAACATCTTTCCCGCAATCTATTCTCAATGCGTGCAACGAGCCGGGAATACCGTCAAGCCCGTCAAGAGCGGTAATCGTTTCACTCGGTCTTTTCTCAATAGTTCAAATGGAGCGCGATGTGCAAATGCTTATCCCTGCATACGATTTTTGTATTCCCGACAGAGAGTGCAACTGCTCAACGCAAAATCCGTGCGAAACATTTCAAAACATTGAGTTCCCGGTTGACGAATTTTTCCCGCCCGACAAGGACGACAACTGCCCTTGCCCATGCGGCACCGACCAATCGACGGACGGTTCAAACACCAATAACAGCGGCAGATAACGCACTTGCCGCATAAAATACACCCCTCGATTTAATTATCGAAGGGTGTTGTTATTTATAATTATTTTCTCTTTTTCTTTTTATTCTTCTTTCCGTTGCCCTTGCCGCCTGATTTTGAAATCACCTTGGTGTAGAGATAAAATCCGGCAACGCCGCCAACAGGGATTGAAAGGCAAATGACAATGATAAACACCTTTGCCGCAGTCGGAACATATTTTTTAACGCTTAAATCAAGACTCTTAGGGAAGGTGTAAAGCGCATCGCCGTTGTTACTTCCGTATGCAATGCGAATAACATTTACACTGTTTTTTTCAAGTTTAATGTCGAATGACGAATCATCGGAGTCGACGGCCTTTTCCTGCGGAGCAACTCTCTGCTTTCCAAGCTCGTTGTATGCCGATTTGTAATCGTGAGCGAGACTTTCGTTTGAAACCTTGTTGATTTTTCCGAAACCGTCAAGATTAACGCTCATTTTCTTTGTGGAATTGGTTGAGTTGACAAGCTTAACATAAAGCACTTGCTTGTCACGGTCGACAGTAACGCTTTGATATATGCCGTCCTCGTTGAGTGAGGTGTTTACATACTCCTTGCCGGTGTTGTTTGAGAACAAAAGCTGATTGTAATACTCGGGTGTGTAATAAAGTGATTGCGAATCAAACCAAACAAGATTATTTTCGTGCGAGTTTGCGTTGATTTTTGCAAACGCAGGCACATACGAAGTCATTTTTACAACATCGGAATTGCGCTCAAATCCCGTCATAAACGCGGCATGCGCAACAGCCGTTTCGATATTGTTTGCCGAGGCGACATTAGATGTCGCATCATCAACGGCAGAATATTCGCCAACCATAATTTCCGCACCCTCACGGTCATAACTGTCATATCGCTTTGTGTTTTGGAGAAGATAGTCGACATCTGCACTGTAATGCTCGTCTACAACAGCCTTAAAACTTGAACCTGATTTTGTAATTGCTGTGTTGACAGCCTCGGAATCCGCTTTTTCTCCTGCGGAGGTGATTATATTAATATCGGGATATACCTTTTTGATTGCGTTATAAAGCGCCTCATAATTGCGTTGATAAATACTGCCCTCGTCGCCGCTGCCAATCTCGATATATTCCATATTAAACGGTTCATCATGACCGTTTGCGGCACGAAGTGCGCCCCAATATGTTCCCTGCGCGTCGCCGTTTGCATATTCAATCAAATCAAGGACATCCTGCACATAATTGTCAAATGCGTCGGTGCCCGGCTTAAGCGCAACGGTATCAATATATTTATTAAAATCGTCAATTGATTTGATGTTGAGCTTGTTTACGCTTTCTGTGCGCTTTGCAATCGCGTCGCTGTCCTTTTCGTCAAAACCGCGCTCGTTTACAAGATAATCCGTAAACTGCTCGTCGGTCATATTGATTTTGTTGTATGCGTCGGCGATAAGCTCCTTGTCCTGTTCGCCCTGATATGTAATGCCTGCACTCACAACAGGAACGGCAGCAGCCGCCAAATCCTCGCAAAGCTGAAAATACTCGTGATAGCCCATTGAATTTGAATTGTTATAAGGGTTTTCGTCGCTTGAATAAATGCTTGATGACTGGCGTCGTTGTGAAATATCGCCTATTGTGTCCTTCCAAGTCATCATACTGTCAACGCTTCCGCCGCCGATGCCTGCCGAACCCGGGAAGCGAATAAATGACGGTTTAAGATTTTTTATTGCGTCAACCATATCGTTTCTTAATGTGACATATTTCCAATGCCCGTCGCCTGCGCCGTAGCTGTCAACTGCGCAAAGCGAAACGCAGTCAAGCTGCAATGAGCCGTTGCCCTCAAACAATATGGCAAGCGCACCGTCCTCATCTGACGACGATTTGATTTGAGCGCTGATTTTTGTCCACTCGTTTTTGCCGACAGTCGTAGTGGGGACCTGAACAATATTGTCCTTGTTACTTTTTGAATCAAGATAAATGCTTATCTTTCCGTCATAATCAACATTTTTCACATAGCAAGAGAAATTGTATGTCACTCCGCTTTTAAAGGCCATATCAGCCGTTTCGGCTGATTTTTTGCTGTATTTATACGAGTTGTTTTTATAAATCTCGGCAAAGCCGTTGTTTTCGACCGTACCCTTGCCGTCAACCTTGATTAATTCATATGACGGATTGGCCGCGCAAATCGGATTTTCCTTTGAAACAACGGTGCTCACGCCGTCAAAGCTCCACGCATATTCAGGATTTGTCGCAAATTCAAACGAGTTGTTGTTTACAAGATTTGAAACCAAGCCGCCGTCGCAGGAATACGAAACATCCTCAAGTGAAATGCCGAAGAGCATCGGCGAAACCTCGTGTGAAATATCGCTTTTGTTTATCGCAAGCGTTGTGTTTTCTTTTGCATATGCGGTTAATGTAAGACAAGATGAAGCAATGCAAAGTGAAAGTGCAACGCTGATTATTTTTTTAATATTCATAAAGGATATCTCCTTTTATCAAACAAATTTTGAAATATTATAACACATTGCGCCGCAATATTAAAGTTAAAATAAGTTACAGTTTAAAATATACAAATTGTAAATTTTGCTCCGCAGCTATTGAAAAGACATATAAAATAAGTTAATATATTAATCGACGGCGTTTCGCCGTATGAATTGAGGTTTAAATGAATACTAAAACAAAGAAAAAGCGGAGAAAAAAGAAAAAAGCCTCCGGCTTTAAAATAAAATTTGACAGATTAAAACATAAATACAAAACTCTGTCGAAAAAGAAGAAAAAGGCAGTCAATGCCGTTATCATAATTCTTTGCGTCGCCCTGATTGCGGGACTTTGCGCGGTCGCCGTTGCAATACATAACGGCAAGGTCGAAAATTTCAAATTCAACACCGATAAGGATTATGTCAGCGGAATTGATGTTTCGTCGCACAACGGCGACATTGATTGGGAAACCGTGGCTGACAATGTTGATTTTGCTTTTATCCGTGTAGGATACAGCGGATATTCAAACGGCGCACTCAGTACGGACAACAAGGCGCGATACAATTTAAAACACGCCAACAAAGCAAATGTGCCGATAGGGGTTTATTTTTATTCGCAGGCGACAACAAAAGATGAAGCCGTCAAAGAGGCTGAATACACTCTCGAGATAATCAAACATTATGATATTTCGCTCCCTGTTGTGATAGATTTTGAATACGCCTACGAAAAAGACGGCTCACTCGGCGGCAGGCTGAAGGGCGCGAATCTTACAAAATATCAGGCGGCGGAAATCATCAACGCTTTTTGCGACACCGTGTCCGACGCGGGATATAAACCCGGTGTTTATGCCAACACTCATTTTTACGAATCAAAAATTGATGTCAAGAGTTTGAAAAGCGGCATCACGATTTGGGTGGCGGACTATAACAAATCGAACACCTACAACGGCAAATTTGACATTTGGCAATATTCAAACACCGGCAAATGCGACGGCATAAATTCAAAATATGTCGACAAAAACTATTGGTATATTTAATACACAGAATTAGGCAAAAGCCTAAAGATTGGGGAAATTATGAAGTCTAAATTTAAAATCGTTTTATCACTCGTTTTAGCACTGATGCTCGCCGTACAGGCTCCGCTTGTTGCGCTTGCGACTACAAAATCGTCAAGTCCTTTTATAAGCGGCACATACACGCACCAAACAAAATTTGACAAATTCAAAAGATACGACGGCGTTGATGTTTCGTCTTATCAGGAGGATATTAATTGGAAGAAAGCAAAGGCTGACGGCGTTGATTTTGCAATGATAAGAGTCGGTTGCCGCGGATACGCAAACTCCGGCACATTTATCGATGATAAATATTTTGTTCAAAACATTACAAACGCAAAAAAAGCAGGCGTTAAGGTCGGCGCATATTTTTATTCGCAGGCAATAAGCGTTGCCGATGCTAAAAAAGAAGCAAACCATGTTCTGAATTTGATTTCAAAATACGAGTTTGACCTTCCCATCGCATATGACATTGAATATGCCGAGAAAAACGGCAGTTTTGTGGGCAGATTATACAACGCACATTTGTCAAAATCGGAGCAAACAAAAATTGCTTTAACATTTTGCGATATGATTGAGGAAGCCGGCTTTCAGCCAATGATTTATGCAAGCAAAAGTTTTCTCGAGGACAAGATGAATTATTCAACTCTCAAAGAGGAAGGCATTGACATTTGGCTTGCGCACTATGTTTCAAACACAGGCTACAAAGGCGATTATTCAATGTGGCAATACACCTCCAAGGGCAAGGTAGCCGGAATACCCGGCAAGGTTGACTGCAACTTTATATATGTAGACCCGAACGAAAAAGACTTCACTGTTTCCGATGTCGGCTCACATTCATACACCGGCAAGGAAATCGAGCCCGAAATGTCCGTTTATTACAAGACAAAGAAGCTTAAAGAAAGCCGCGACTACACGATTAAATATTCTGACAATACAGAAATCGGCAAGGCAAAAATAACGGTAACAGGAATTAATAATTATGCTTCATTTAATACACTGACCGCGCATTTTGAAATTGTACCGAAAAAAGCGGCTAAACCGACAGCGCAGTCTGCAACTGTCAACTCAATAAAGCTCACCTGGGATAAATCAAATAATATAAGCGGCTACAATCTTCAATATTACAGCAACGGATGGAAAAATGCATATACCGGCGCATCAAATACATATACGCTCAAAAAGCTTTTGGGCGGAACGGATTATAAATTCAGAGTTCGCACCTATAAGAATGTCAGCGGAAAAACATATTACGGCTCATTTTCAAGTCAAATGAGCGCATCTACCGCCGCAGGAAAAGTAACGGGGCTGAAGGCATCATCAACAACGCCGAACAGTGTTAAACTTTCGTGGGCAAAGCAAAACGCCGATTATTACAGAATTTATATTTACAGCGCAAAAACAAAAAAATACACAAAATATGCCGATGTAAAATCAAACTCTGCAACAGTAAGCAAGCTTGCGTCAAACACAACATATTATTTTAAGGTTCGCGCATACAAAACTATACCGAACGGTTCAATCACCGTCGGCGACTGCAGTTCGTCAATCAAAACATACACCAGACCGAACACAATCAAGGCAACAACGGCAAAATCCAAGGCAAAGAAAAAAATAACCGCATATTGGAAAAAGGCGCCGGGAATCAGCGGTTATCAGGTAATGTGGAGCACCTCAAAGAACTTTTCGTCAAATGTCAAACCTGTTTATGTCAAAGGTGCAGGCAGTGCCAAAACAACAATTAAAACGGCACAGTCAAAGAAAAAATATTATGTTCGTGTTCGCGCATACAAAGAACGCGGCAATGCAAAAGTATATTCTTATTGGAGCAATACATTATTTGCTAAGGTAAAATAAATCAAAAAGCGACAGAAAGGATTTTCTGTCGCTTTAACATTTTATATAATACGGATTATTTAAGCAATTCGTCCCATGAGCAATCAAGCACGGCTTTTATATCGGCAAGCAAATTCAAGTCGCAAGAATGGCTGTTTTCAATAGATGAAACTGAAAACCTGCTCACATTACAACCGTAGACATTAAGCTTTGCAACAAGCATGGATTGTGATATGCCGCGCGTTTTTCTTGCGTCAACAATATTTTTGCCGACATTGGCTCTGATTTTACTCACCGTTTCATACTTGATTTGTCCCATAGCATAAATAATCCTTACCTTTTATAAATTTAGTATTTACATTTTTTGATTATTATGCTACAATATCTGTGTACTTAGGTGCGCACTTGCCCACTTATCGACATTTTTGTGAAATTAATCTGATTTTGACAATATTTGTCGATTAAGGTTTGTCATTTCCTTAGTGAGCAGGATCATATATATTCTTAATTCTTCAGCCAATTGAAGATTTGCGTCAAGGTTAGGTAAGTTATAATGTTTCCACTCCCGAGCAAATGTCATTTGGCTTATGCGAAGGTTCTTTTTTATTAAAGGAGTATTACTTGGCTTGGCTTAAGAATTGCATATCTCCGGCTGTATATTCGGAGTATCTATGAAGCGCATACCGAAGCAATCATTGTATAATTGTTTGCATTTCTTCATACATGCAGAGTTGACCGCTGATTTAGGGCCCATCAGTGTTTAAGTATGAGAAATAACTGCAGCGACAATAATGATTGCTTCGGTTATTTTTTATATTTGATTTTGGGACAAAAAGAAAAGGCAGGTATTTCAACCTGCCTTAAAATTATGGATTTTTTAAAGTAAACCGAATTACTTAAGTTCAACAGTAGCGCCTGCTGCTGTAAGAGCTTCCTTAAGAGCTTCAGCGTCAGCTGTCGGCATTGCTTCCTTAACTGTTGCAGGAGCGCCGTCAACGATTGCCTTTGCTTCCTTAAGGCCAAGACCTGTTGCTTCACGAACTGCCTTGATAACCTGAATCTTGTTTGCACCTACTTCTGTAAGTACTACATCGAACTCTGTCTTTTCTTCAGCTGCTGCTGCGCCGCCTTCTGCCGGTGCTGCTACTGCTACTGCTGCTGCAGCGCTTACGCCGAATTCTTCTTCTACTGCTGATACGAGTTCTGAGAGTTCAAGAACTGTGAGAGTTTTAAGTTCTTCAACGATTTTTGTAACATTCTCTGATGCCATTTTTATTTCCTCCGTAAAATGTGATTTTAAAAATTAATTATTCTGCTGTTTCTTCAGCCGGTGTCTCCTCTGCAGGAGCTTCTTCCTTAGCTTCAGCGCAAGCCTCAACTCCACCCTTGTCTACAATTGCTTGTACGCCGCGAGCGAATGCTGCGATAGGTGCATTGAATACACTGCAAACTGTTGCAAGAAGAACTTCTCTTGACGGTAATTTAGCAAGAGAAACGATTTTTGCATCGTCGATAATCTCGCCGTCAAGATAACCTGTTTTGATGGTGAAATTGTCATGTGCTTCTGCGTATTTGTTAAGAATACGGGCAGCGGCTACATAATCATCGACGCTTGTTGCAACTGCTGTTGTTCCTTCAACTACAGAATCTTCGATTGTGAGGCCGGCATCCTCTGCTGCACGCTTGAGGATTGAGTTTTTAACTACTGTATAAACAATGCCTGCTTCACGGAGCTCTTTTCTGAGCTTCGTATCGTCATCAACATTGATACCCTTGTAATCAACTACGATACCTGCACAAGATTCTTTAATTCTGGCTGAAAGGTCGGCAACTTGTTGCTTTTTCTTTTCAAGAACTACTGTACTTGGCATTTAGTTTACCTCCATAATTATTTGCCGATAAAATCGGGCTTATGGCTGTTAATCCAAATAAAAAGTGCATCCCCAAAACGAGGATGCACAACATTACATAAAAAGCGCATTTCTGCAATACATAATGCTCATTCCTCGGTAGGCGACAATGCTTACGCCGAAACGGCACCTACTGTCTTTGGTTGAACAGCGTGTGTATTATATCACAAGGGATAGCCCTTGTCAACACATTTATTAAATTATTCTGCAGCAGAGCCAACCTTGTTCGGATTTACACGAACACCGGGACCCATTGTTGATGCTATAGCAACAGATTTAATATACTGACCCTTTGAAGCCTCCGGCTTTGCCTTAAGGATAGCGTCCATAAGAGCATTGAGGTTTTCGAGGAGCTTGTCTGTACCGAATGATACTTTACCGATTGGGCAGTGGATAATGTTTGTCTTGTCAAGACGGTACTCAATCTTACCTGCTTTAGCTTCCTGAACAGCCTTGGCAACATCCATTGTTACTGTGCCTGCCTTTGGTGACGGCATAAGTCCGCGAGGACCGAGAACCTTACCCAAACGACCAACGAAGCCCATCATGTCGGGAGATGCGATGGCAACATCAAAGTCCATCCATCCGCCTTGGATTTTCTGAACGAGGTCTGCATCACCGACAAAATCGGCACCTGCATCCTGAGCAGCCTTTGCAAGGTCACCCTTTGCGAAAACAGCAACTCTTACATCCTTACCTGTTCCGTTAGGAAGAACTACGGCGCCGCGAACCTGCTGGTCAGCGTGGCGTGAGTCAACACCGAGACGAATATGGATTTCTACTGTTTCGTCAAATTTTGCTTTGGCTGTTTGAGCTACAAGGTCAAGAGCCTCTTTTTCTGTGTATAAATTAGTGCGGTCAATTAACTTAGCACCATCTGTATATTTCTTTCCGTGTTTCATTATAAATTACCTCCAGTGGTTAATCGGATTTTTCCTCCCACACGGGGAATTAGTCTTCTACTACTATACCCATGCTGCGTGCTGTACCTGCTATCATTGACATAGCGGCTTCGAGTGATGCAGCATTAAGGTCAGGCATCTTTGTTTCAGCAATCTTTTGAACATCAGCCTTTGATATTGTTGCAACCTTTGTCTTGTTCGGAACACCGGAAGCTTTGTCAATACCGCAAGCCTTTTTGATAAGAACTGCTGCAGGTGGTGTCTTTGTTACAAATGTGAATGAACGATCCTCATATACTGTGATTACAACAGGAATGATAAGACCTGCGTCATTCTTTGTTCTTTCGTTGAATTCCTTTGTGAAAGCAACGATGTTAACACCGTGTTGACCGAGTGCGGGACCAACCGGCGGTGCAGGAGTTGCTTTGCCTGCAGGAATTTGAAGTTTAATTAAACCTACTACCTTTTGAGCCATAATTTTTTCCTCCTAAAATGTGGTATTTGGCGGAGAAGTATATCTCCTCCCACTCACAAGCGGCTATAAATAACAGCCTGTGGTAAAATGCAGCAATGCTGCGAATTACTGAAATTAATCGTTGACCTTTTCAAGTTGGTCAAGTTCAAAGTCCACAGAAGTGTCGCGTCCGAACATAGAAACGCTTACCTGTGCACTGTTGTTGGCAATGTCGATAGATTCGACAGTGCCCGAAAATCCTTCAAGAGGACCGTCAATAACATTAACAAGGTCGCCCTCTTTATATGCAACCTCAACCGATACCTTCTCTACGCCGAGGTTTTTAACTTCCTCTTCGGTGAGCGGAACAGGCTTGCCCTCAGGGCCTACAAAACCGGCACAACCTCTTGTGTTGCGCACAACATACCAAGTATCGTCTGTCATAACCATTTTGATTAGAAGATAGCTTGGGAAAATTTTTCTTTCGGTTTCTTTCTTTGTGCCGTCCTCTTTGATTTCGACAACGGTTTCGGTCGGAACAACAATCTCCTGAATCATATCGGTGAGATTTTGGTTTTCAACCTTTATTTTAAGGTCGCTCGCAACTTTGTTTTCATATCCTGAAAATGTGTGAGCAACATACCATTTTGCTTCGTCCATAAACTGCCTCCTATTGCTTGGCTGTTTGTGAATCAGCTTTTGTTGTCTCTGCTTTTTGAGTTGAAGTTGTTGCTTTTGTTGTATCTGCCGTTGTTTGAACAGTTGTTTTTGGAGCTGTTGTTGATGCTGATGTTGTTGTTCTGTTGTCGGCAGCGTTTTTAATCGATTTCATACCGTAAGTAAGGCCGGTATCAATACCGTAAATAACTACTCCGACTACAAAGATTACAACCAATACAACAAGGGTATTTTTAACTACCTCGACTGCACCAGGCCATACAACTTTTTTGCCTTCACTTCTGACACTTTTAAAGTAACTTGCGATTGACTTGAACGGATTTTTCTTAGACTTTTTCTTATCAGCCTTTTTATCGGCTTTTTTGTCAGCCTTCTTAGTCTCAGCTTTGCTTGCCTTAGACTTTTTATCTTCAGCCATCGATATTCCTCCCGTTACTTTGTCTCTCTGTGAAGAGTATGTTTCTTACAGAATGGGCAGTACTTGTTCATTTCAAGTCTGTCAGGTGTATTCTTCTTGTTTTTCATTGTGTTGTAGTTGCGTTGTTTGCATTCAGTGCAAGCTAAAGTAACTTTAACTCTCATTTCGGCACCTCCTAATATATTTCGATAACAATCTCCCTCGTTAAACGCACGCCGAAACGCTACGGCAATCGTTATAAACAGGCATAAAAATAAAAACCCACAAAACGAGGTATAAAGAATATACCACATCAGAACAATATAGTCAAGTCTTTTTTGCCATTGTTTGTCATATTTTATACTGATAAAAAAATATAGTATTGATTTTTGTATCGTTTTATATTAACATATAAGGTATCGTCATCATTTTGTCAATATCGGCAATGGCGATATGATTATGGGGAAATAATATTTATTAAGGTGTGTAAAATGAATATTATCATCATCGGTGCAGGTGCCTCCGGCATTGCATGCGCCGTAAAAGCAAAACAAAACAATCCATGTGCCGGTGTCACGGTTTTGGAGCATCTCGGCGAGATTTGCAAAAAAATCCACGCAACCGGAAACGGCAGATGCAATTTGACAAATGCAGATGCACATGACTATGAGCTCACGAGAGATTTTTTTGAATCGCTCGGTCTTGTTTTGCGTCAAGAAGAATCGGGACGGGTCTACCCCTACTCAAATCAGGCATCAAGTGTTGTTGATATTTTAAACGGGGCGTGCGAGAAATACGGAGTCAATATTGTTTATGACTGCGAGTGCACAAAGTTTGAAAAAATCGGCAATATATATAATGTATACAGTAACAAAGGAATTTTCACTGGCGACGCGCTCGTTTTGGCAACAGGCGGCAAATCGCAAAGCGCACTCGGCTCCGACGGCAGCGGCTATGCAATCGCAAAGCAGTTCGGTCACACAATCACCACGCTGTCCCCTGCCCTTGTTCAGCTTAATTCGTCAAGCAGGCACTGCCGCGCTCTCAAGGGCGTTCGCACAAAATGCACGGTGAAAATCGAAACAAACGGCACTGTTGTCGGCGAGGAATTCGGCGAGCTTCTGTTTGCGGATTACGGAATTTCCGGCATTGTTGTTATGGATTTGTCAAAATACGTAAGCGATGAAAAGCTGAAAAGCGGCGAGGAAAAGTGTATTGCCGTTATTGATTTTGTGCCGGAAATGACAGAAAATCAGCTTATTGACCACTATCGCAAATACGGCTCGTTTGAAGGTATTCTGCCCAAAAAGCTTTGTCAGATTTTGGACAAGCAGACAAAGGGCAATGTTGAAATGACCGCAAAATGCATAAAAGGCTGGCGTTTAATTATAACCGGCACAAAGGGATACAATTTTGCACAAATCACAAAGGGCGGCGTTGCGACAAATGAAATTGACAGCAACAACCAATCGAAACTTTGTGACAATTTATACATTCTCGGTGAGCTGACCGACAATCAATTCAGCTGCGGCGGCTTTAATCTTAACTACGCATTTGCAAGCGGAATTAAAGCGGCAAACAGTATCACAAATAAACATTATGATAAGAATTAACGAAATTAAGCTGTCACTTGACGATGACGAGAGCATACTCAAATCGAAAGCGGCAAAAGCACTCAGAATAAACGAAAAATATATAAAATCGCTGACGATATTCAAAAAAAGCGTTGACGCGAGAAAAAAAGACGATGTGCATTTCACATACAGCGTAGATGTTGAAATCACACTTGATGAGGAGCAAATCGTCGCAAAAAGCAAATCGAACAAAATCAGCATCGTCAAGCCGTACAAATACGAAATGCCTCCGATTAACAGAGTGTCAAAATTCAGACCGGTTATAGTCGGCTTCGGTCCTGCCGGAATGCTTGCAGGAATAATTTTATCTCAAGCAGGTCTTCGCCCGATAATCCTCGAGCGCGGCAAGGACATTGACGCAAGGCAAAAGGATGTCAACGAATTTTGGACAAAAAGAAGACTTAACGAGGAGTCGAATGTTCAATTCGGCGAGGGCGGAGCAGGCACATTCTCTGACGGAAAGCTGACAACGGGAATCAAAAGTCCCTACATCCGCAAAGTTTTGCAGGAGCTTTACGAGGCAGGCGCACCCGAGGAAATATTGTATTCGTCAAAGCCGCATATAGGCACGGACAGACTTGCGATTGTTGTAAAAAATATTCGCAAAAAGATTGAAAAGCTCGGCGGCGAGGTTAAGCTCGAATGTAAGCTTGAAAGACTGCTCGTCGCAAACGGTTTTATCCACGGCGTTGAATATTCAAACCGCGGCGAACTGTTTGACATTGAAACCGACAGCGTAATTATGGCAATCGGTCACAGTGCAAGGGACACGGTTGAAATGCTTTACAATATGGGCGTTGAAATCATACAAAAGGCGTTTTCGGTCGGCGCAAGAATCGAACATCCGCAAAGTTTAATTAACAAAGCGCAATACGGCAAATTTGCCGACCATCCGAAACTCGGCGCGGCTGATTACAAGTTGTCGTGTCATGGCTTGCACGAGCGCGGCGCATACACATTTTGCATGTGCCCCGGCGGAACGGTTGTAGCGGCGGCAAGCGAAAAAGAATGCGTTATAGTAAACGGTATGAGCTCACTTGCGAGGGACGGCGAAAATGCGAACTCCGCCCTGCTTGTCGGAATTGAAACAAAGGATTTCCCAT
This sequence comes from Oscillospiraceae bacterium, assembly GCA_003526845.1. Classification (GTDB taxonomy): domain Bacteria; phylum Bacillota; class Clostridia; order Oscillospirales; family Acutalibacteraceae; genus Eubacterium_R. The sequence goes on along the minus strand of DPVM01000008.1, from coordinate 233,330 downwards.
CCGACCATCCGCTTGCAGGAATTTATTATCAAAGAGAAATCGAGCACAAGGCGTTTGAACTTGCCGGCGGCGACTACAAGGCACCGTCTCAGCTTGTCGGCGATTTTCTCAAAGGCGAGGAATCAAAGCAATTGGGCAATGTCAACCCGACCTGCCCAACGGGTGTAACACTCACAAATCTTGATTACTGCCTGCCCGAAAAGGTGTCGGCAACAATGAAATCGGCGATTGTCGAAATGGACAAAAAACTGCACGGTTTTAATCTTTATGACGCAGTGTTGACTGCTCCTGAAACAAGGAGTTCAAGCTCTGTAAGGATTTTGCGTGATGAATTTTTCCAATGCAACATCAGCGGCGTTTATCCATGCGGCGAGGGAGCGGGATATGCCGGCGGAATCGTTTCCGCCGCCGTTGACGGAATAAAATGCGCACATGCCGTTTTGACCGACGAACATTAAGCCATAATTATAATATTTGAAAGCACTCGTTTTTACCGAGTGCTTTTTTGTTGAGTGCTGTTTTGTCGGTGTTTTTGTTTATCACATGCAAGAAATGAATACAAATCTTGCCAAACACCTTGACAATTTGTTTAAATACACTAAAATATATTAGAATTATAAAATCAATGCAGAGGGCACTATTATGGGAAATCAATTTATTATGCCAAAAAGAGTTTATTACGGAGAAAATGCACTTGCAAGCGCAAAAGACACGCTTGCCGCATTCGGCAAAAAGGCGCTTGTCGTAACAGACCCTATGATGGTGAAATTGGGAAATGTTAAACTTGTAACCGATATTCTTGACCAAAACGGTCAACAATATTCTGTTTACAGTGATGTTACAGGCGAACCGACAGACAAAATGGTTGACGCAGGGCTTCAGATTTACAAGAATGAGGAATGCGACTTCCTTATCGGTATCGGCGGCGGCTCACCGATTGACACGATGAAGGCAGTAGCCGTTGTTGCCGCAGGCGATGGCAGTATTGACGACTATATGGGCAAGCGCATCCGCGTTCGCACCCCGAGAATGGTTGCAATTCCGACAACAAGCGGAACAGGCTCGGAGGCTACACAGTTCACAATCATCACAAATACTGAAAAGGACATTAAAATGCTCCTTGCAGGCTCCGGAGTTATGCCGGACCTTGCAATAGACGACCCGACTTTCACGATGACCGCACCTAAATCGGTTACTGCGGCTACGGGTCTTGATGCACTTTGCCACGCATCGGAGGCTTATACATCGAGAAAACGCCAGCTTCTCACCGATGAATTTGCACTTTCGGCTATCAAAAAAATATTTGAATATTTGCCGATTTGCTACAACGAACCGAGCAATGTTAAGGCAAGAGAACAAATGTCAATCGCTGCATTCGAGGCAGGTGTTGCATTCAACAATGCCTCTGTAACGATTATTCACGGAATGAGCCGCCCAATCGGCGCACTTTTCCATGTGCCGCACGGAATCAGCAACGCAATGCTTATGAAAAACTGCTTTGAATATGTATATGACGGCGCTTACGACCGTTTCGCAGATATGGCACGAGCAATCGGCAAGGCATCGGCAGACGACAGTGACGAGGTTGCCGCAAAGAAATTCATCGACGCCTGCGCAGAACTTTGCAAAATCTGCGAAATTCCGACTCTCGAAGAATACGGAATCGACAAAAACGAGTTTTTTGATGTTATGGATAAAATGGCAAGTGACGCTATGGATTCAGGCTCTCCTTCAAATACAATCAAAGAAATTCAAAAGGATGACCTTATCGAGGTTTACAAATCACTTTGGAAGTAATCGCAAAGTCGCACAGTATAATGTATTCGCCCGCCGGCAACATCTGTTAAAAAAGATTTAAAATAAAATTACGCACAAAACGACAAAAGCAGGACGCCTTTTTCAAGACATCCTGCTTTTAATATTTAAGTCGCGTTATTACATAAGCTCGCAAATTTGGTCGGCAAGTTTTGTCGGGTTGTCAACATTGAGTCCTGCGATTAAACGAGCCTGCGCATAAAGAATTTCGGTGTAATTCTTTAATTTTTCATCATCGGCATTTTTAAGTTTTTCGGCAATCGGGCTATCGCAGTTGATTTCAAGCACAAGTTGTGCTTTTACGCCCTGCTCGTTTGCGCCCGGCATTTGTGAAAGTGCCTTTGCCATTTCGATGCTGACATATCCCTCGGCAGAAAGACAAACAGCGTGTGAGCCAAGCTTGTTTGAAAGTTTAACGGCAGTTACCTCGTCGCCGAGAATTTCTTTCATCTTGTCGAGAAGTTCCTTTGCATCCTCGTTTTTCTTTGCAAGTGCCTCCTTTTCGACATCTGTCGAAAGGTCAACATCGTCCTTACAGATATTTGCAAAATGCTTGCCGTCATATTCCATAAGCATTTGAATTGCAAATTCATCAACATCCTCTGTAAAATAAAGAACTTCACAGCCCTTTGCCTTTACAGCCTCGCACTGAGGAAGAAGAGCGATTTTTTCAACGCTGTCACCGCAGGCATAGTAAATCATATCCTGCGACTCGGGCATTCTGTCAACATATTCCTTAAGAGTGGTGTATTTGCCCTCGGCTGACGATTTGAACAAAATCAAATCCTTGATACCGTCCTTGTTCATACCGTAGTCGGCATAAACGCCCCATTTAAGCTGGGTGCCGAAGGTGTCGAAGAATTTTTCGTAATCCTCGCGCTTGTTTTTGAGCATTTTTGTAAGTTCGCTCTTAATCTTTTTGTCGATTGCTTTTGCAATGATTTTTACCTGATGATCCTGCTGCAATGTTTCTCTCGAAATATTGAGGCTCAAATCGGCGCTGTCAACAAGACCTTTTACAAAGCTGAAATAGTCGGGCAAAAGGTCGGAGCATTTATCCATAATCAAAACGCCGTTTGTGTAAAGCTGAAGTCCCTTTTCATAATCCTTTGAATAAAAATCCATAGGCGCATTTTGAGGGATGAACATAAGTGCGTCAAATGTAGCCGTGCCCTCCTGCTTTGTGTGTATAACAAGCGACGGGTCGTTGTAATCATAGAACTTTTGCTTATAAAACTCATTATATTCCTCGGGTTTGATTTCGCTTTTATTCTTTCTCCAAAGCGGAACCATCGAGTTGAGAATTTCATCGTTAACCTCGTTGATGTACTCGCCCTCTTTGTCGGGGTCGGGCACTCTTGATGTCATTTCCATCACAATCGGGTAGCGAATATAATCGCTGTATTTCTTAACAAGCTCTTGTATTCTGTATTGCTCGAGATAGTCGGAGTATTTCTCATTCTCGGTATCTTCCTTAATATAAAGAGTAACAACTGTGCCGTTTGACTCCTTTTCACAAGGCTCAACAGTGTAGCCGTCGGCGCCCGTCGAGGTCCATTTATTAGTCTCGTCACTGCCGTATGCCTTTGAAATAACCTCAACCTTGTCGGCAACCATAAATGACGAATAAAATCCGACACCGAACTGACCGATTACCTCAATATCATCAGCCTTTTCATTGTCGGCATTTTCGTTTTTGAAATCGAGTGAGTCGGATTTTGCGATTGTGCCGAGATTTTGTTCAAGCTCCTCTGCTGTCATACCGATGCCGTTATCCGAAACGGTGATGGTGCGTGCGTCCTTATCAAGGTCGATGCGGATTTTCAAATCATCCTTTGTTGCTTTAACACTGTCATCGGTCAACGATTTGAAATAAAGCTTGTCCGTTGCATCGCTCGCATTTGAAATTAACTCTCTCAAAAAGATTTCCTTGTGAGTATAGATTGAATTTATCATCATATCAAGGAGTTTTTTTGATTCTGCTTTAAATTGTTTTTTTCTCAAAATAATCACCTTCAATAAAAATTTCCAGAATTAGCACTCTTTACCGCCGAGTGCTAATTACTATTATAGTCGCTTTTTTTCGTTTGTCAATAGTTTGCAAAAAGAAAAAGCCTGCACGAAAATTTTCATGCAGGCAAATTTGCTTTATAAACTATTTACTGTCTTTATTTTTATCATATATAATACGCAAGCCGTCGATAAGCAGATTATCGTCAATTATCATTTCGCGGCGGCAATTTCGCGCAATCGCCTTGCCCAATCCGCCGGTCACAACAACAGTCGCTTTCTCGCCAAGCTCATCCTCAAATCTTTCAACAAAGCCGTCTATCATAACAGCCGTACCGATAACCGTTCCGCTTTTCATACAGTCAATTGTGTTTGTGCCTATTATTTTTTTAGGTGCGGAAATATCAATCTGAGGCAACTGTGCGGTACCTGTCGAAAGCGCATTAATAGATGATTTAACGCCTGCGGCAATCATACCGCCGATACAGCAACCATCCTTGTCAAGCACGGTGCCGGTTGTTGCGGTACCCAAATCAAAGATAATTGTCGGTTGAGGATATTTTTCCTTCGCGGCAACTGCGCCGACAACCAAATCGGCTCCGAGCTGCGCAGGATCGTCAATTTTGATGCTCAATCCGGTTTTTATGCCCGGTCCGACAACGAGAGCGTGCACGCCTGTAACGAGTTTAACGGCACCTTTAACCGTCGAAACAAGAGCCGGCACAACGCTTGATATAATTGCACCGTCGATTTTCCCGATACTATGGATATTTAAAAAGCTGTATAAATTCATTGCGCATTCTTCAACAGTTTGGTGAATACGGGTTGAAAATCTGCCCGAATAAACAAGATTTTCACCGTCGAGAACACCCAAAACAATATTTGTATTTCCTATATCAACAGCAAGAAGCATAACAGCACCTCATAACATATCATATAATGTAGCGGTATTATAATATCACAAAAAGAATCAATTTACAATTATATTTTATTGACTTGCAGTAAAGAGCGTTGTATAATATGCACGCATTGTATCCGCAGAGAAAAAAAGAGTTTCTCGGAGAACTTTGTATTTGCGTTATACAAAATTCTCGGAACAGTAGCAGAAAGGAAAATTTAATATGAAAGTAAACGCAAAAAAAATCGCCGGTATAGGCTTGATGACGGCAATCGTTGTTGTCTTGCAGCTTATAGGCTCGGCAATCAGATTCGGCACATTTTCAATTTCACTCGTTTTAATTCCGATTGTAATCGGCACGGCACTTTACGGCAAAGGCGCGGGAGCGTGGCTCGGCTTGGTATTCGGCGCAGTTGTTCTTATGCAGCCTGACACGGCACTGTTTTTGAATATGAGCGTGTTCGGCACTGTCTTGACTGTATTGCTCAAGGGCGGACTTGCAGGATTTTTGTCAGGACTTGTATATGAACTTATCAGCAAAAAGAACAAATATGCAGGCGTTGTTTGCGCGGCTGTTGTTTGCCCGGTAGTGAACACGGGGATATTCCTTTTGGGTTGCCGTTTGTTCTTCTTCGACTGGATTTTGGAAAGCGCAGGCTCAACCAACGCATTTGTATTTATGATAACGGCATTTGTAGGTCTTAATTTCGTTATTGAGCTTTTAATAAATATCGTTCTTTCGCCGATTGTTGTCAGACTTGTTGACATCGGCAAAAAGCAAATCAAAACAAAATAAACAACAAAAATAAACCGCACATGATACAAAATCGTATCGTGTGCGGTTTTTGCTTTTTAAATTTTGTCAACGAAGAATTGCAAAGCCCAAATCAATAACGCCGGCTAAAATTCTGGAGGTTCTGTTCATTCCGAGAGTTTCTGTAATCCAAAGGATAACGAGTGCCACCAAAATTGCAATAATCATTGCCTCTTTACTCATCATAATTATTTACCTCCGCGCTGTCAATAATATTAGTATATACAAAAAAAATAAATAAATCAATAGTTTAATGCGATTTTTGTGCAAAAATAAGAAAGTGCAATTTTAATATATTTTTTGTTGAAAAAATAAAACTGTTGTATTATAATAGCAGATAGTAATTTTAAAATGGAGGAATTTGGGCATATGGATTTTATCACATTAGCAACTTCCGTCAAAGCTGACACAAGCCTTCCCTTTACGGCAACCGTAATTATCGCCGGCTTAGGCATAGTTTTATGCACGCTTGCGATTTTGGTTTTGGTTTTCAAGGGTTTTGGCGCTGTAATATCTAAAACTCAAAATAAATCTAAAAAAAGCAAAAATGACACAAACAAAGCACAACCTGCTCCGGCTGTCGCAAAAAAGGCAGCTCTGACCGCTACTGCGGCAAACAGCGGCGTGAGTGAGGAAATTGTTGCGGCAATAAGTGCAGCGGTTTATGCAATGGAAGGCAGCGGTGCCGTTGTCACATCCGTTACACCGGTTGCTTCGGTTGCTCCTGTAATCAAGAGAGCAAATCCGATTAAAAATCGCAACCCATGGGCACAGGCGGCGGTTTTAGACAACACAAAACCGTTTTAGGAGGATAAATAAATGGAAATCTTATATGGTGTTTGGGATGTAATCTCAAGCATTTTCGCAAACAGCGGCTACGCTTATTTATTCACCGGCGAAGGATACAAAAACCTCATTATGATTTTGGTTTCTTTCTTGTTCCTTTGGCTCGGTATCAAAAAGGGATTTGAGCCATTGCTCATGATTCCTATCGCATTCGGTATGCTTCTTGCAAACCTTCCGAATGCAAACCTCGCAGTTCAATACCACGACCTTGCAGGATTTTTCGACCTTCTCAAGGGCAGAGGCGAATATGTCGGCTGCACACCGGGTCTTATGGACTTTCTTTACTTCGGAGTTAAGGCAGGAATTTATCCACCGCTTATCTTCCTTGGCATCGGCTCTATGACAGATTTCTCGTCACTTATCGCAAGTCCGTCGTCATTCCTTATGGGTGCTGCGGCTCAGCTCGGTATTTTCGTTGCATATGTTCTTGCAATCGTTTTAGGTTTTGACCCACAGCAGGCAGGCTCAATCGCTATCATCGGCGGTGCAGACGGCCCGACAGCTATTTTCGTAACATCAAAGCTTGCGCCGGCAATGCTCGGCACAATTGCCGTTGCGGCATACTCATATATGGCTCTCGTTCCGGTTATCCAACCGCCTATTATGAGAGCGCTCACAACCAAAAAAGAGCGTAGCGTTGTAATGAAAACACTTCGCCCCGTTTCAAAACTTGAAAAAATTCTTTTCCCAATTATCGTAACCGTTATCGTTTCGCTTCTTCTTCCCGATGCGGCATCTCTTGTCGGCATGCTTATGCTCGGCAACCTGCTTAAAGAAAGCGGAAGAACAGAGCGTATCGCAAAAGCCGCTCAAAACGAGTTGATGAACATTATCACAATTCTTTTGGGTATCTCCGTAGGTGCAACAACAAATGCGCAGTCATTCCTTAACTGGAACACAATCAAGGTCGTTATTCTCGGTCTTATCGCATTTTCATTCGGCACTGCAGGCGGCGTGCTCTTCGGCAAAATTATGTATATATGCACTAAGGGCAAGGTTAATCCGCTTATTGGTTCAGCCGGTGTATCGGCAGTTCCTATGGCGGCGCGTGTATCTCAGAAAGAAGGTCAGAGAGAAAATCCGACAAACTTCCTTCTTATGCACGCAATGGGTCCGAATGTATCGGGCGTTATCGGTTCAGCCGTAGCAGCAGGTATTCTTCTTACTCTTTTAGGCTGATAAACATTTAATCACATAATCACAATGCGGTGTGATGTGGGTTCTCCCCGCTTCACGCCGCTTATTTTTTGAGGAAAATTATGAATAAGGACGCAGTAAAACCAAACAGAGAACAGCAACAGGTTATCGACACAATCGACGGACCGGTGCTTGTTGTTGCCGGCGCCGGAACAGGTAAAACGGCAACTATAGTTAAAAGAATTGAGCATATCATATCAGACGGCTATGCACGCCCATGGCAGGTGCTTGCAATCACTTTCACCAACAAGGCGGCAGGCGAGCTTAAGGAGCGTTTGATAAATACCGTCGGCGAAGAGGCAAACGATATTTGGGCGCACACTTTTCACTCAATGTGCGGCAGAATTTTGCGCCGCTTTGCCGACAGACTCGGATACACACAGCATTTCACAATATATGACACTGATGACCAGAAGCGAGTTATGAAACGTGTGCAAAAGTCGCTCGGAATTGAGGATAAGTTTCTTAATCACAGAGCGATTTTGAACGAAATCAGCCACGCAAAAGACAGTCTTATCGACTGTCGCGAATACAAGGCGTCAACTGTCAACGATTTTCGCAAAGCAAAAATTGCGCAATGCTATGAAGAATATCAAAATGAATTAAAGCGCGCAGACGCTATGGATTTTGACGATATGATTTTCAACACCGTTCAGCTTTTAAAGCAAAACGAGGATGTGCTTGAATTGTATCAAAATCAGTTCAAATATGTAATTGTTGACGAGTATCAGGACACAAGCTATGCGCAATACATACTTACATATCTCCTTGCTGACGGATACCACAACATCTGTGTTGTCGGCGACGATGATCAAAGCATTTATCGTTTCAGAGGCGCAACAATCGAAAACATTATGCGCTTTAAGGAGAGATACGAAAAAGAGGGCGTAAAGGTTATTCAACTTCAACTTGCAGAAAACTATCGCTCGATGCAAAATATTCTTGACGCCGCAAACGCAGTTATCAAAAACAACAAAACCCGACTTGCAGACAAGAGGCTGCGCTCATATGCCGGCAAGGAGGGCGAAAAAATCGTTCTCTACACCGCCGACAGCGAAATGGGCGAGGCTCAATTTATAATCGACGAAATAAATGAAAATGTCAAAAACGGCAAACGCTATAAAGACCACGCCGTTTTATACAGAATGAACGCACAATCGCGAAACATAGAAATTATGCTTGCGAAATCGGGCATTTCATACAAAATCATCGGCGGCAACCGTTTCTTTGACAGAAAAGAAATCAAGGACATCGTTTCATACTTTGCCGTCATCAACAACCCTGCCGACAATGTGCGCCTCCAAAGGATAATCAACACGCCGAAACGCGGAATCGGAGACACAATGTTTAACTACATTCTCGAAATCGCCGCAGTCAACAAAATGACGGCATTTGAGGTTTGTGAGCAGGCAGACGAGTTCGCAAAAACATCGCGCTCGGCAGGCAAGCTCAAGGCATTCACCGCAATGATAAGACATTTTCAGGCTTGCCTTGAAGAAGGTATGAGTCCCAACGATTTGTTGCAAGAAATTCTTGACGAAACAAAATATTTTGACTTCATCGACGAAGAGGACGAGCCGGCAAAAGCCGAGGACAGAAAAAACAATGTTCAGGAGCTTTCGTCAATGCTCATCAAATATCAGGAGGAAGACCCCGAATTTGATTTGACGGACTTTCTTGAGGATGTTGCCCTTGTTTCCGATATTGATTCGTATAACGAGGATGACGATGCAGTTGTGCTTATGACGCTTCACGCCGCAAAAGGACTTGAATTTCCCATTGTGTTCATTCCCGGACTTGAAGAGGGCATTTTCCCGGGCAACCAAAGCCTTTACAGCGACGAGGATTTGGAGGAGGAGCGCCGCCTTGCCTATGTAGGCATCACAAGAGCGCGCGAAAAACTCTATCTCGTCAATGCAAGACAGCGTATGCTCTACGGCAGAACAGACAGAAATATGCCGTCACGCTTTTTGAGAGAAATTCCGAGCAATATCACCGAAGACAAAACAGTTTCAAAGGTATCGCGAACATACGATTTCGGCGGAGGATACTCAACTAACAAAGGTTATTCGTCGGGATTCGGCTCACCGTCAAAACCGCATAAATACAGCAAATCGACACCAATCGGCTCGGCTCACCAAAGCAGTTCTGCTGCTCATCAATTCGGTCAGGTTCAGCCAAAAATGCAGGCAAGCGATGTTGCATACTCGGTCGGCGACACGGTGCGTCACAAGGCATTCGGCACCGGTGTGATTTTGTCGCAAACACCGATGGGCAACGATACCTTGCTTGAGGTTGCGTTTGACAGAGCAGGAACAAAAAAGCTTATGGCAAAATTTGCTAAACTCGAAAAAATATAATATTATCAGATAAAAAACACCCACCGCAACCGATTAACGGCAGTGCAGTGGGCGTTTTTCGTCTAAATTTTATGAAAAAACAGTAAAGCGGTGTGCATCGTGTATCAATGCACACCGCCGTTTTGTTTAAATTAAAGCAAACCGTCCCAGGTATCAACCTCTTTTGCTTTTTTCTCCTCCTCGTCAAACCAGTGCTGAGTTACTGATTTTGACTCGGTAAAGAATCTGTATGCATCCTTGCCGAGACAATGCAAATCGCCGAAGAATGATTGTTTATGACCGCTGAACGGAACAAATCCGACAGGAACAGGAATACCGACATTGATTCCGACCTGACCGCCGTCTGTATATCTTGCAAATTGGCGTGCATAATAGCCGCTTTGAGTATATATAACGGAGCCGTTTGCATACGGATTTGCATTCATAATTGCAAGTCCGTCCTCAAAGTCCTTGCAAGTCTTTATGCAAAGAACGGGACCGAACACTTCCTCATCGCCGATTGTCATATCAGCCGTTACATTATCAAAAACAGTTGCACCGACAAAATAGCCGTTTTCATACCCTGCCGGAACCTGCGGATTTCTGCCGTCGACAATGAGATCAGCACCCTCATTGATACCCTTTTCAATATCGGCAAGGACCTCTTTGTAATGCTTTTCGTATGTAATCGGACCGAGGCGTGTGTTTTTATCCCACGCAGGTCCGCAGTTAACTGATTTAATCTGTGATTTTAATTCCGCAACAAATTTATCGTGAATAGACTCCTGAACTACACAGCACGCAAGCGCCATACATCTTTGACCGCCGCAGCCGAATGCCGAATTGATAATTCCGGCAACTGTTCTTTCAAGAGCGCAATCCTCCATAACAAGAGCATGGTTTTTGGCTTGACAAAGCGCCTGACATCTCTTTCCGTTAGCCGCCGCTTTTTCATAAATTTTAAGACCGACCGGAGTAGAGCCGACAAAAGTAATTCCTTTTACATCGGGGTGTTCGAGTATTGTATTAATCTCATTTCTTGAGCAGGTAACGATATTGAGAACGCCATCGGGCACGCCTGCCTCCTTATAGAGTTTTGCGATTGCCATAGCGGTGCGCGGAGTGAGTGAAGCCGCCTTGAGCACCATTGTGTTGCCACAGGCGATGCAAACGGGAGCCATCCATCCAAACGGAATCATAGCCGGGAAATTAACCGGAACAATTCCGGCAAAAACGCCGAGAGCCTCTCTGTATTTAACAGTATCAAAGCCTGTTGACGCGTCCATAAGACTTTCACCCATCATAAGCGACGGTGCCTGCGTTGCAAGTTCCGTACCCTCCTGCGCCTTGCCGACATCGCCTGCCGCCTCCGACCACGTTTTGCCGTTTTCCTCGCAGACAAGCATTGTAAGCTCATCCATATGCTCAATCAAAAGCTCACGCACTCTGTAAAGCACCTGTGCCCTTTTCCTTGCAGGGGTGTTTTTCCAAGCAGGGAACGCAGCCTTTGCAGCGGCAATAGCCTCAAGCACTTCATCGTTTGTGCAACACGGAGCCTGACCGGTAACCTCGCCCGTTGACGGATTGTGCAAATCGTACCATGTGTCGGTTTTTGAGTCCTTAAACTCACCGTTTACAAAATATTTAAGTTTTTCCATAAAATTACCTCACATAATAATAAAATTAATCGATTTATTTTATCATTATATTTGTGCAATTTCAATAGTTTATCTTCTCTTTTAATATTTTATTTATCAATTTTATCAATCAATTGTTCTCTCGCCTTGAAAAATGACAAATTGTTTTCGTCGGCAAATTTTGCAATATCGTCATATTCGATTTTGATTTTTTCAGCGCCGAAACCCGACGAGCGTTTTACGCGTACTTTTTCATACTCTTTAATTTCACGCGAAAGACGATACCTTTCACATTCCAAGATGCGGACACCGAGCGTAGTGGTATGCTTAAATATTTGCCTTATAAACAGACTTTTGTCAATCCTGTTGACAATCACGGTAAGCAAAAATGCCGGGCGCGATTTTTTCATTACAATATTTTGAACATATGCGTCAAGCGCACCGAGTGCAAGCAGTTTGTTTATGGCATAACCCATTTCCTCGCCCGTCATATCGTCGATTTCGCAACGGAGTTCGTACACTTCTTCCGTTTCCTCAAAATCACGCGTGACGAGAAATGCCGTAACGCAATTGAGTTTTTCAAACTCTTTTGTTCCGATGCCGAATCCGATTTTGTCAAGAAACACCTTATATCTGTCATAAAAACAGTCACCAAAACTGTAACAAAAGTATTTTAATATTGCCGCACCCGTCGGCGTGCAAAGTTCACTCTCAATATCACCGGCATAGGTATAAGTATCTCTCAAAATAATTTTTGTTGCCGGAGCAGGAACATCCATAATGCCATGCGCCGTTTCAACTTTGCCGTATCCGGTCGTAATAGTTGATACTTGCATAGATGTTATGCCGATTTCATTTACAATAAAGCAAAACGAAACTATGTCAGCCACAGCATCAATCATCCCCACCTCGTGCAAATGAACATCGGCAACCGGTACACCGTGCGCCTCGCTTTCCGCGTCGGCAATGATTTTATAAATGTTTTTTGCATTTTCTTTAACTTTATAATCAACATTCAATTCATCGATAATATCAAAAATTTCGGATATCGAAGTGTGCTTATGTATATCGTTCAAATCGGTTTTTACATTAAACTTTGTGCCTTTTAAGCCGCGTCTTGTTTCATCATAAGCACTGATTTCTGCGTTTTTAAAGCCGACGGAATTTAGTTTTTTAACAATATTGTCTCTTTCGTCTTTACCAATCGCGTCAAGCAATGCGCCGCAAAGCATATCGCCTGCCGCGCCCATATTACATTCAAAATATACTTTTTTCATATTGTATCTCTCAATCAAGGTGGTTGATTATGCTTGCGTTGTACGCTGCGCCGAATCCGTTGTCGATATTAACAACGGTGACATTGCTTGCGCACGAATTGAGCATTGCAAAAAGCGGAGTAACTCCGCCGAAATTTGTGCCGTAGCCAACACTTGTCGGCACTGCAATAACAGGGCAATCGACAAGACCGCCGACAACACTTGCAAGGGCGCCCTCCATACCCGCAACGGCAATGACAACGCGTGCAGCAATAAGCGACTCCGTTTTGTCGAGCAATCTGTGAATACCTGCAACACCGACATCATAAATTCGCTCAACCTCATTGCCAAGTGCCTCGGCTGTCACCGCCGCCTCGTTTGCACAATACAAATCGCTTGTGCCTGCGCAAACAACTGCGATTTTGCCGCGTCCGTTCGGTGTCGGAATTTCACCGAGAACAGCAATGCGCGCCGTTTCATCGTATTCGGCAACGGTAAATTGTTTTTCAAGCGCAAGCTTTTTTTCGCCGTCAATGCGTGTCACCAAAACCGTTTTTTGACCGTTTTCAAAAAGAGCCGATGCAATTGATACAATTTGCGCGGCGGTTTTTCCCTCGCCGTAAATCACCTCGCCGACGCCGTTTCTCAACGAACGCGCTGTGTCTACATTGGCAAAGCTGAGTTCTTTGTAGGGTTGCAGCCTGATTAAGTCAAGCGCGTCATCTGCCGAAAGTTCACCGTGTTCCACTTTTTTAAGGACATTTTTTATCTGTTCTCTTTGCATAATATCACACCATATATTATAAATATTATATACATTATATAACAGCGACAAAAAAATATAAAGTCGAATTTTTTAAAAAATTTAAAAATACCTATTGACAAGGTAGGCATTTTGAGTTATTATATACCCATAACATCACCTACGGTTTTAGTAGGCATTAGGAGGATTTCCCAATGAATAAATTGTTCATTTCCCTTTTGAGGCAAAATTTCAGATTCGGACGAATGTGATTCGCTTTAAACAAACCAAAACGAAATCAACTTTTTTACAAATCTATTTTTTATTTTGAAAGGAATTAATACAATGGCTAATTATAAATTTGAAACACTTCAACTTCATGTAGGACAGGAACAACCCGACCCGGCAAGCGACGCAAGAGCAGTTCCGATTTATCAAACAACATCTTATGTATTCAAAAACAGCGACCACGCACAGGCTCGTTTCGGTCTTGCAGATGCAGGTAACATCTACGGCAGACTTACAAACTCAACCCAAAGCGTGTTTGAGGACAGAATCGCAGCTTTGGAAGGCGGCTCCGCAGGACTTGCAGTTGCATCGGGTGCAGCTGCTCTTTCCTACACATTCCAAGCACTTGCTCAGGCAGGCGACCACATTGTTGCGGCAAAAACAATTTACGGCGGCACCTACAACTATCTTGAGCACACATTCCCACAGCACGGTGTAACAACAACATTTGTTGACCCTGACGATCCGGCAAACTTTGAGGCCGCTATTCAGGAAAACACAAAGGCTGTATTTATCGAAACACTCGGCAACCCGAATTCAAACATCATCGACATTCAGGCTGTTGCAGACATCGCGCACAAGCACAACATTCCGCTTGTTGTTGATGACACATTCACAACGCCTTACCTCATCCGTCCGTTTGAATACGGCGCAGACATCGTTGCTTTCTCGGCAACAAAATTTGTCGGCGGTCACGGAACAACACTCGGCGGTGTAATCGTTGAAAGCGGCAAGTTTGATTGGAAGGCATCGGGCAAATTCCCACAGATTGCCGATCCAAACCCGAGTTATCACGGCATCAGCTTTGCAGACGCAGTAGGTCCTGCGGCATTCGTAACATACATTCGCGCAATCATTCTTCGTGACACAGGCGCAACACTTTCGCCGTTTAACGCATTTCTTCTCCTTCAGGGAACAGAAACACTTTCGCTTCGCGTTGAAAGACATGTTGAAAACGCTAAAAAGGTTATTGAATACCTCAACAATCATCCGCTTGTTGAAAAAATCAACCACCCGTCACTTGATTCAAGATATATCGAACTTTATAACAAGTATTTTCCCAACGGCGCAGGCTCAATCTTTACATTTGACATTAAGGGCGGCGAAAAAGAAGCAAAGAAATTCATCGACTCGCTTCAGATTTTCTCAATTCTTGCAAATGTTGCCGATGTTAAATCACTTGTTATTCACCCGGCAACAACAACTCACAGCCAATTGAGTCCTGAAGAGCTTGAGGAGCAAAACATCCACTCAAACACAATCAGACTTTCAATCGGTACAGAGCATATCGACGACATTATTGCCGACCTTGACCAAGCATTTAAAGCTGTTGAGGCTGACGCATAAATAAAAAACTTCTCCAAAAGTAAAAAACAAACGGTGTGTTCATGCCGTTTGTTTTTTGCTGTATAATATGTTTTATTTTTGTATAAGCCCGTATTTTGTGTCGAGCCTTTCGACTTTTTTTATAAACTGCTTGCCGAAAATCAAAAGAAATACCGCAGTCGATATTCCGAAAACAAGACTAAACGGTACACCCGACAAATAAATTGCCGCCGCACCCTCAAGAGTGACATTACTGCCGTATGCCATAAAAATTGTTGACAAATCAACAATCGCACCGTAAACGGCAAACGCAAGCACAAAGCCGACAGCCGCAAGGGTGATTTTGTTAACTTTAACAACCTTGAAAATCAACCCGGCTATTAGCCCGACAGCGCCGAGCGCCGCCATTTGAAACGGAGTCCAATACCCCTGACCGAATATAAAATTTGATATAAACGCCGAAAATGCGCCTATCAAGTACCCTCTTTGCGGACCGAGGCAAACTGCCGAAACAATCACAACCGCCGCAATCGGCTTGACCTGCGGAACAAGATAAAACACTGCCCTTGACACAACGGCAATCGCAATAAGCGTGGCTGTGAGCGTCACCTCGCGCGCAGTGATTTTTTTTAATTCAAACGAAATAAAAAACGGGAGCATTGACAGCACCAAAAACACCGCACATACAATATAGTAATTTATCTGACGCCGCCAAAGCACCTGCCACAAAACAATGCCGACAAGGGAGAGCACCATAACGGCAAATGTCAAAATTTGCTTTGATTTTCTCACTCAATCCCCCCAGCCTCGCGCAAATCGTCAACACTGACAACATTTTCGCAGATATTTTTTGTGATTTTTGAAACCGAAGTGGTATAGAAATTGAGCGACGAGAAAAACTCGCGCCGTGAGCGTGTGCCGATAATTTTTCCGCGTGAAAGAAACGAAACATAATCGGCATATTCGCCGACAAATTCAATATCGTGCGACACAAGCAAAATCGTTTTGCCCTGCGCACACAAATCACGAAGAATTTCGCCGAGCGTTGATTTTAAAACGCAGTCAAAGCTTTTTGTCGGCTCGTCAAGCAAAATTATGTCAGCGCCCATGGCAAGTACCTTTGCAAGTGCAAGCCGCTGAGCCTGACCGCCCGACAAATCGTACGGATGGCGTTCTTTAATATCGTCGATACCGAGATAGTGCGTAATCTCGCCGAACTCGACCTCCTCGCCGCAACTTTCCTTTGTGAACAAATCATACACATTTTGGCAAAGCATTGATACCCTGCCGTCGGCTTTAATTCTACCTCTGTGCGCCTTGCAAACACCTGCAATTGCTTTTAAAAGAGTTGATTTGCCCGAAGAATTAGGACCCAAAACGGCGTTGATTTTGCCCTTATATACATTGAGTGAAAGGTTGAATAAAACATCGTTTCCTTTTTGATACGCAAAACAAAGCGCGCGTATTTTAGCGGCGATGTCGGTTTTTTCATCGACAAGAGGCTTTTGCACAAGGCTTTTGCCCTTTAATATTTCGCGGCACTCCGAAACAGTTTTTGCATTGTCAAAAAGTCGCCTTTCAACAGGCACGA
This sequence comes from Oscillospiraceae bacterium, assembly GCA_003526845.1. Lineage (GTDB taxonomy): Bacteria > Bacillota > Clostridia > Oscillospirales > Acutalibacteraceae > Eubacterium_R. The sequence goes on along the minus strand of DPVM01000008.1, from coordinate 216,571 downwards.
TTTTTTCGATTCCGCCGCCGTATGACCGCAAAAACCTTGCCGCGTCATCGGGCGCAAGGTCGCATTTAAGAACACCGTTGTCAATAAATAATATTCTTGACGCGCTGTCAAAAAGGTTGTCGAGCGAATGCTCCGAAATTATAACCGTTATGCCGAACTCACGATGCAATCGCTTTATCATTTGAATGAAACGCTCGCTTGAAACAGGGTCAAGTTGCGAAGTCGGCTCGTCAAGAACGAGTATGTCGGGTTTCATAATCATAACCGCCGCAAGATTTACCATTTGTTTTTCGCCGCCCGAAAGCGATGAAATATCGCTGTCAAGCTTGCTTTCCAAATTAAAATACGATGCCGTTTCCGCAACAAGCAAATCAATTTGCTCGCCGTGCATGCCCATATTTGTCAACCCAAACGAAAGCTCGCCGCGCACCTTGTCGCAAACAATATTTTCCTCAACATTTTGGGCAACATAGCCGACGGAGCCGAAAATTTCAATATCGCCGTCGAGCGTGCCGCATGGTGCAATCTCCTTTTTCATCAGCTTTAAAAGTGTTGATTTGCCTGCCGCCGATTTGCCGATAACAAGGCAAAATTCGCCGTTTTCAACGGAAAAATCGACATTTTTGAGCGCCTGATATTCACTTTTCGGATATGCAAAACTCAATTGCCTGCAAACGATTTTTTCCATAAAATATCCTCCGTCAAATCAACCGCAAACGGTATCAATTGCAACACAATAAAGCAGATAAATGCACATGTGCTGAATCTTTCATTAATAATAACCGGCTCAAAAACAAAAAGAATTTTGCCGCCGATTTTCGCCGCCAATGTAATGCCGAATGTAACGGCTGAAATAACAAGCAGTGCAACATCCTCGCCCGTATATTTAAAGCGCGAATGAACTGCCGATTTTGGGTTGTATCCCCTTGCCTGCATTGAATCGGCTGTTATGATACTGCTTTCAAGGCTGTACGAAATAAGGGCGGACAAATTGTCGATACCCGATTTAAAACGCGATTTTATGTCTTTTTTCTCCTCGCCGCCGAAAAGCGCCGTCTTTGCGTTTCTGATGTCCTCCGCCTTTTTTGAAAAACGCGGAATAAAACCGAGCACAATCGAAAAAAGCAACGCCGTGCGTGGGGCAAAGCGAAAAAGATAGACAACCCTTTCGCTGTCAACAACACGCGAAAAAGCATCAAACCAAATAAGCGCGGCAGACACGATCAATCCCTGATTTATTCCATAAAAAAGCGACTCGAATGTAAAATCGGTGCTTTTTAGCGTGAACAAAACCGTTTCGCCGTAGTGGGCAAAAAGCATATTAAACACGCCGATTACGGCAGTTGCCGCCGCCGAAAAGCCAACGGTTTTAAACGCCGTTCTGCCCTTTAGCTTAAAAGAATAAAGCAGGGCGCAAATCAAAGCCCCTGCCGAAAAAAGCGGAGAGTTAATGCTCATAATTAGGACAAGAGATTCCGTAAAAAACAACAATTGCACCGTCGGGTGCAGTTTTGAAAACCTGTCCATAATTAACTCCCTATCAATATTCTATCCCCCTGCGAGCCTTAACCGACTTGTCGTAGGGGTGTTTTTCCTTTTGCATATTTGTAATATAATCTGCCGCGTCGAAAAGCGTTTCAACCCTTGAATGGCCGGTCAAAACATATTCCTTATCAATATCGCAAAGCAAATCAATCGCCTGCTCGGCAGACAAAAATTTGGGTATCAAATCAACAAACTCGTCAAGAATCACCATATCCGCATCGCTGTGTTTTATATAATCAACGGCGGAATCGACCCACACTTTGTAATCGTCCCCCGGATTAAACGGAAGTTCGTCGGGAGCTTTAAAAATATCAAACGGCAAAACCGAAAGCTCGCTTGATTTGTTGTTTTTGAAAAATTGAACAAGCAAAACGCTCATTCCTGCACCCTTTGCACGCATTCCGGCACCGATTGCGGCGGTGGTTTTTCCCTTGCCGTAGCCGTAGTAAATTTGAATCATCTTGTTCTTACATCTTCCTTGGTTTTAAACTGATAGCCGTAATTGTCAAGAATATGCATTTTGTTGAGTGCAACCGTTGCGCCCTTTGCAACAGCAAGCGACGGTCTGTCAACAACACGAACATCAAGCTCGAGCGCCTCGGAAAACAGTTGGTCCATACCGTAAAGCTCGGCACTTCCGCCCGTCAAAAGCACCTCCGACGAGGTAATGTCGGCAACAAGCTGCGGAGAAGTGCGCTCAAACATAATTTGCGCCGCGGAGGTAATCTCCGTCAAAAGCGGCTTTAAACAGTGACAAACATCGTTTGAGCTAATATCGACAACCTTCGGCATGCCGTTTAAAAGGTTTCTGCCCTTTGCCGACATAACAATTTCGTCAGGGCGCGGCACGGCACAGCCAATTTGGCGTTTAATATCCTCTGCCGAACGAATGCCGATGAGCACATCAAACTTTTCCTTAATAAATTTCATAATCTCTCTGTCAAATGCATCACCTGCAATGTCGACAGTTTCAGTTTGGCTCATTGAGCCTTGAGAAACAACTGCCATATCCGTTGTTCCGCCGCCTATGTCAATAACAAACACGCCGTTTGGGTGCATCGGGTCAACACCCGAGCCGAATGCGGCACAAAGCGGACTTTCAATAAGACAGACAGACCTTGCACCTGCCGTGATAATAACCGAAATGAGCGTTCTTTTTTCAACATCTGTCGCAAAGGCAGGAACAGCCGCAACAACGCGCGGTCTGAAAATGCTTTTTTTGATAACTCTGTTTATAAAATATCTGAGCATTTGCTCTGTCAACTCATAATTGCTGATAACGCCGTTTTTTATCGGTTGGCAAACCTCAACGCCCTTTGGCTCTCTGCCCTGCAAATAATACGCGCGCTTACCTGCATAAAGCACCTTTTGCGACTCCGTATCAAACGCAACATAAGACGGCTCGTTAACAACTATTCCTTTTCCGGGCACAGAAATAACAAGACTGCTTGTGCCCAAATCTATTCCCAAATCATATCCAAACAATTTTATCACCGTTAATTAATATATTAGTAATTATAATACTATATATCGTCCGTATTTTCAATTAAATATCGTCATTATTTTCAATAAAATATTTCAATGCGCTGTATCGCCGCGACTTTTTGTCATTATCGACCATGGCGCTTATGCTTTGCTCGTTGCCGACCAAAACAATGAGGCTTTTTGCCCTTGTCAGCGCAGTATAAAACAAATTGCGGTAAGCGAGCTTTTGCGGCACGGAAAGCACCGGCATCACGACAACCGGAAACTCGCTGCCCTGGCTTTTGTGAACAGTCATTGCATACGCAAGCTCAAGCTCCTTGACATTTTCAAAACTATACATAGCCTCTTTATCATCATAGCGAACATTTATTATATCATTTGCTCTGTCGATATTTGTCAAAATACCTATGTCGCCGTTAAAAACACCTGCACCGTTATCATCACTTTTATACCACGGCACATCGTAGTTGTTTTTGATTTGCATTACTCTGTCGCCTTCGCGCAGAATGTAGCCCTTATATTTGATTTCGTTTTTCTCCCTCGACGGCGGATTAAGCCTTGCCTGAAGAACAGCGTTGATATTTTGTGTGCCCGTTTCGCCCATTCTGCTCGGGCAAAGCACCTGAATGTCGTTCATAGGGTCAAAGCCGAACGAAGACGGTATCCTTGCGGTGACAAGATCGAGTATCTTTTTAGGCACATTGTATTTGACATTTTCCTTAAGCAAAAAGAAGTCCGACTCGGGGCTGTTGTCAAAAACAGGCATTTCACCGGCAACAATTCTGTGAGCGTTTGTGACGATTTTGCTTTTCATTGCCTGACGGAACACCTTATCAAGCACAACAACATCAATCACTCCGCTTTCAATCATATCGCGCAAAACATTGCCTGCGCCGACGGGCGGCAACTGATTTTGGTCGCCAACCATAATAAGGCGGCAATGCAAAGGCAGTGCGTCAAGAAGTGATGCAAAAAGTTTAATATCAACCATTGAAAGCTCATCGACGATAACCGCGTCGCAATCAATGGGATTGCGCAGGTTGTGGACAAATTTTGACGAATTTCCGTCCTCCTGATATTCAACCTCAAGCAGACGATGAATTGTTTTCGCCTCAAACCCCGTCAGCTCCTCCATTCGCTGAGCGGCTCTGCCGGTGGGGGCTGCAAGTTCAACCTTAAGCCCTCTGTTTTTCATCAGTGAGATAATGCCCCTGACCGTCGTCGTTTTACCTGTTCCCGGTCCACCGGTTAGAATAAGCAAACCTTTGTTTACGGCAATTTCAATAGCTTGGCGTTGTTTCTCGTCAAACTCTATATCGTGCGACTTTTCAAAGGCATAAACCTCACCGTCAAAGATTTCCTTTTTGGCGGGCGGAAATTTAATCATCACATTAATTCTGTCGGCAACAGACGCCTCGGCGGCATAAATATCGGGCAAAAACAAAAATGCTCTGCCGTTTATATTTTTTTGCACAACCATTTTTGCGTCAATTGCATTGTCAATAGCGATTTCGGCATCGTCAACACTGCATTCAAGCAAATCGCACGCAGGAGTGAATACCTTGCTTCGCGGCACGCAGGTGTGACCGTTTTTCAAATTGTGCTCTACTATGTAGTAAATACCTGCCTGAGCCCTGTAATCGAACGGCGGTTTGTCCTGCAACGAGTCGCATATTTCGTCGGCACGGTCAAAGTCTATTCCTGTCTGCGAGCCGATGAGTGCGTACGGATTTGCCTTGACAATATCCATTGACTCTGCCTTAAACATCTTGTATATTTTGACAGCCTCGTTTTGAGAAAGTCCGAGCGAGGTTAAACCGACAATCATTTCACGGGCGGGAAATTGCTTTTTAAACTCCTCGCTTATCTCACGCGCCTTTTTTCTTGTGATACCCTTTATCTGTGCAAGCCTTTCCGGCTCATTTTCAATAACATTGAATGAATCCGCGCCGAATGCCTCAACAATTTTCGTCGCCGTTGATTCTCTCACACCCTTGATTGCACCCGACGACAAAAAGCGGAGCATTCCGCCTGCATCGGCAGGCAGTGTTTGGCTGACCGTTTCAACCTTAAACTGTCGTCCGAACGAGGGGTGAAATGCCCATTTTCCCACACATTCGATTTCACTGCCGACAACAAGTTCGCCCATGTTTCCTACAATGGTAACACCCTCCTGCGCAGTGCTTATTTCCGCCACGCAGTAGCCTGTCTCCTCGCTGAAATATGTAATATCCTCAACAGTGCCTGTTAATTTTTCTAATTCTTCTTCCATATTTAAACAAAATTTTGCCGAGGAGCCGATTTCTTGTCACGGCGCCCCGGCATAAATATTACCGTATCAATCTGTATTTTCGCTTGTATCCTCTGTTTGCGGCTGTGTTGTGGTTGTTTGCACCTCGCCATAAACCTGAAGAACTATCTGCTCGCCGACTGCGACAACCTCGCCTGCCGCCGGTGCCATACCATAGCTTGTTTTAACCGTGTTCGGCGTGTGACTGCCGTCATTGTAAACCTCAACGGTCGAAACCTTAAAGCCTTTTTCCTCAAGTTTTTTCGTAGCCTCGTCGATATTCAAACCACCGACATCGATAACCTCCTCGGTTTGGATGCCCTTGCTGACAGTGAGCACAATTTCCGTGCCGACATTTACGCTTTCGCCTGCCGCAACGCTTTGTTTAAAGATTATGCCCTCCTCAACATCGGTTGAGTATTCGTATTCATAGGTGATTTTAAACTGACTGTTCCAACTTGCATTGTCCTCAACATAGCTTTTTGTGTAGTCCATATTGACAAACTGCGGAACTTCGGCTGTGCCGACCGTAGACTGCGTGTTATCCTGCGCATCGTTTGTCTTGTTATAAAAACTTGAAAAATAAACACCTGCGCCGATTGCCGCAACTATCAAAACAACAAGGACAATAATAATTATGTTGCCTTTTTTGCTTTTTTTCTTTTCTGTTTTCTCTTCGGTCGGCTTTTCTTTTGCTTCGGGCTTGCTCTGTTTTGCTGAAGCGCTTTCGGCAGCCGCAGCCCTTACGCTCGGCGATGCATCCAAAAGCTCTCTGAACGCACCGATTGTTTTAATTCTTTTTTCCGGATAGATTTGAAGTCCGCTGCCGAGTGCTTTAATTACATGCATCGGGATTGTTTCGGCAATTGAGTTCGGAATCATCAATTTATCGTTAGCTTCTCTTGCGGGAGCAGGCGGCGGATTTGTGCCGACAAGCGCTCTGTAAATACACGCGCTGAATGCATAAATATCGGTGCCTGCGCACATTTTATGATTGTTGTCATACTGCTCAAGTGCAGTGTATCCGTCTGTCACATTAAATTCAAGCGGACTTGTCTGAATACAAGCCTCCTGAATACAAAACGGATTGAGTCTTACCTTACCGTCGGCGCACAAAAGCAGGCTGTCAGGCGTGATTGAGCCGTGAATAATTCCGTTTGAATGGAGCGCCTCAATCGTTGTAAGCACAGGCATAAACATAAGGCGTGCGTTTTCCCACGCGATATAACCATCCTTGTTTCTGAGCAAATACTCGCGAAGCGGAACAGCGTCGATTTTTTCGATTATCGCATAAACGGTCGCATTTTCCTCAAAAACATCGTAAACGGGAACAACAGCCGAAAGGCTTTGCATTTTTTCAAGTGTTGTCCAAAGTTTATAGAATGATTTTTTGTATCTTACAGCCGAGTCGATAAATTTTTGTCTTACATGAAGGTCGGCACTGCCCTCAAGACGGCTTGCCATGCCCTTCGGATAGAATTCGCGAATAATCACAACCTTGTCAAGCTGTGCGTCATAGCCTGAATAGGTTACGGCGTCGCTCTCTTGGCTCAAAACTTTGCCGACAACATATTTGCCCTGCAAAACTGTTTTGAGTTGCAAAAACATTGTATCGTTTGCATTGTCGTTGTCAAAGCCGCACTCCGGGCATGCCGCACCTTGAGTCAGCTCTTTCCAGCAATTCGCACAGAGATTTTCAGTATCTCTCATCAATACCACTCCAATTCGGTGTTATAAATAACGGCAGGCGAACGCCGTGCCGCAATAATTAATCCATTTAATTAATAATATCAATATATTATAATATTGTCAAGAAAGAAGGGCATAACTTAAAAATAAGTTTAAAATTATTTCTCGGATTTAATACTTTGCCATTATCTCGCTTGATATAAAACGGCTTATGCGTTATAATAGGCATATAATTATTATGGAGGCACAATATGAATTTTAAACAACTCCCAAACGGAATGTGTGACGGATATGTTATACTTAAAAAATGCGATGTAAAAAAGACGAAAAACGGCTCGCAGTATCTTGACGCTCTTATTTCCGACAAAGACGGCGAAATGAGCGCAAAGCTGTGGGATTTCAACGGCTCTGCCGATACATTCGAGCAAGATATGATTGTTAAAATTAGAGGCACCGTCGAAGCATACAACGGCAAAGACCAATTCAGAATTTCACAAATCAGACCCGCATCAAACGAGGACAATTATTCGCTCAGCGACCTTGTTCCGGCAAGCGAAATCGGCGGCGAACAGCTTTTCAATATGATAAAAAAACGCGTTGATGCGTTTGAAAACGAGGATTTGAAAAAAATCGTTTCAAAAATCATTGACGAAAGAAAAGATTTGCTCATCACCTACCCTGCCGCTTTAAAACTTCATCACGCAATGGTGGGCGGCTTGCTTTATCACACAATGAGCATTTTGCGCATGGCTGAAGAAATGTGCAAAATTTATCCGAATATCTGCAAGGACCTTTTGTTTTCGGGCGTCATTTTGCACGATGTTGCCAAAACATGGGAGCTTGAAACAGGCAAATCCGGACTTGCAAAGGGATACAGCGTTGAGGGCGAATTAATCGGTCACCTTGTTAAGGGCGCAATGTATGTCAACGATGCGGCAAATGAGCTTGGAATCGACAGCGAGGTTGTTCCGCTTCTTGAACATATGATTTTGTCGCACCACGGCGTGCCCGAGTTTGGCTCACCGACAAGGCCGATGTTTCTTGAGGCAATAATTCTTTCAAGTCTTGACGCACTTGATGCAACGGTGTTTGAAGTAAACAACGCCACATCAAAGGTTAAACCGGGCGAATTTACCGACAGGCAGTGGGCGCTTGACAACAGAAAGCTTTATAACCACGGTCTTTCATCAACCGAGCACAGAGTTAATTTTGAATAACGGGGAAACGCAAATGGGAATGACAAACGCGGTCGAGCAGGAATGCTGGACAGAAATCACCGTAACGGTTGCAACAGCCGACATTGAAACGGCAGGAAACATTGCCAATATGGTTGTGCCGTACGGAATATATATCGAGGATTATTCGGCACTTGAAGAGGAAACGATGGAAATCGCCCATATCGACCTTATCGAGGAATCGCTCCTTCAAAAGGACAGGACAAACGGTATCATCCACATTTATGTCAATCCGAACGAAAATCCGCTTGAAGCTGTTGCGTTTATTAAGGACAGACTCGACGATGCAAACATAAAATACGAAATAAAAATTCAGGATTGCCGAGTTGAGGATTGGCAAAACAATTGGAAACAATATTTTCACCCGATGCCGATAGGCGAAAAGCTCCTTATCAGACCCGTCTGGGAGGATAACTATGACGCAGGCGACAGAAAAGTTTTGAACATTGAGCCGGGTCTTGCATTCGGCACGGGAAGTCACCCGACAACCAAACTTTGCCTTGAAACGCTTGAAAAATATGTAACGCCCGACACAACGGTGCTTGACATAGGATGCGGCAGCGGAATTTTGTCGATTGCGTGCCTGCTGCTCGGCGCAAAGAGCGCATTTGGCGTTGATATTGACTCGCTCGCAGTCAAAACAGCTCTTGCAAACGCAGAGGAAAACGGTTTTAAACCACCTGTATTCAACGCTGTTAAAGGCAATTTGTCAGACAAAGTAAACGGCAAATTCAATCTTGTTGTCGCAAACATTGTTGCTGACATTATTATGGAGTTTAACACACAAGTCGGCGAATTTTTGAGCGACGGCGGCGTTTACATCACCGGCGGAATTATTGAAAACCGCGAGGACGAGGTGCTTTATTCGTTCGCGCAAAACGGCTTTGAAATTATCGAAAGATACGAAAACAACGGTTGGCTTGTTTTTGCGCTGAAAAAGGCAAACAATTGTTAATACTTCGTTCTTGTTTTGTAGTTGAATTGTTAACGCAAAATATGTATAATATATAAAATCAAGATAATAATACGGAGAATAAAAATGGAATTTACATATGACACATCCGGCACCTGCTCAACTCAAATTGTTGTGGATGTCGATGAAAACACTAAAAAAATCAACAGCGTCAGCTTTCGCGGCGGATGCAACGGCAACCTTAAGGGCATTTCTTCGCTCGTAAAGGGCAGAACGATTGACGAGGTTATCGACTCTCTCAAGGGCATTCAGTGCGGATACAAAACGACCTCATGCCCCGACCAGCTTGCAAGGGCGCTTGAGGATATTAAGGAAGAATTATAAATTTGACCGGTTTTAAAAGGGGTAACTATGTTTAAACTTGAAAGTAAAAGGCTTAAAAGAGAATTTAAAATCGTAAACGATAATTTTTTTGCAAGCCAAATACTTAATAAATACTCAAATATGAGCTTTGTTCCCGACGGCAACGGCAGTGAATTTGTTGTTCATTTTGTTGACGGAACAGAGTTTTCCTCTAAAGGATTGGCTGTTACAAAAAGCCTTGAAAACGGCAACAAGCTTATGTTTGTTTTTGCCGAAAACATGGGAATAACGGCTACGATAGAATATTGGGTGCACGATGACAGCAACACAATCTGCAAACAAATCACACTATCGCAAAAGGGCGATAACGCAGTTGATTGGATTTTGCTTGACGATATCGGAATCATCAATTCAAAAACCCACTACGGCGTTGACATTATGCCTGACGGAACAGAACTTTCGGGCTATCACGCATCGCTCGGTCAGCCGTTTTATATCGACAGCTTGTTTTTCGGCTGTGAATTTCCCGCAACGGATAACAAAATCATTCACGGCGCAGGTCAGATAAAATATTTTGTCGGCAGACCGCTCGGCGAAAACTTTATTTGCCCCGTTACCGTTATGGGCGGCGCAAAAGACAACACGATTCTTGAAGTGCAAAAGGCATTTTACGAATATATCAATTTCATCAGCAAGCCGTCAAACCTGCGTTTTCAATACAACTGTTGGTATGACCATATGCTCAAAATCGATGAACAGATTATACGCGACTCGTTCAGCGAAATCGCGAAGGGCCTTGCATTTCACAATGCGCCGAAGCTCGACGCATATGTTGTTGACGACGGATGGAACGATTACAAGGCAAAGTTTTGGACATTTGACAAAAAAACATTTCCTAACAAACTGACAAATATTTCAAACGATTGTAAGGAAAGGGGCACGGGATTCGGTCTTTGGCTCGGTCCGCGCGGCGGCTATTCAAAAGCAAAGCCGTTTGCAAAGCGTGTTCAAAAGGGTAATAACGGCTATTTCAACAAAAATGCAAACGATATTTGTATTGCGTCATCAAAATATGTAAACAAATTAACCGACTTTTTGATTGACACCGTATCGGAATTTGACATAACATATCTTAAGCTTGACGGCTTTTGCCTTGCACCCTGCACGGACGAAACGCACGACCATGCCGTAGGCGGCGAAAACGATATGTATTTTGTAACCGATATGTGGCAAAAATGGATAAGGCTTTTTTCAAAACTCCGCGCCGCACGAAAAGTCAACAACCGCGATTTGTGGATTAATATGACATGCTATGTCAATATTTCGCCGTGGTGGCTGCAATGGGTAAACTCAATTTGGATTCAAAACAGCAACGATATAGGCTTTGCCAAAAACATTGAGGACCAGCCGCAGGTTGAGTCTGAAATCACATATCGTGACGCAAGATATTATGACTGCGTTTGCAGAAGAGCAAACCAAATTCCGCTCAATCGCCTTTATAATCACGAACCGATTTACGGCAGAGAGGCAAAGGTTGATTACACCGACGAGGAGTTTGAAAAATATATTTTCTGGTGTGCAATAAGAGGCAACGCTCTCAACGAACTTCACCTTTCATACGATATGATGTCTGACGCCAAATGGGATGCGCTTGCAAGAGCAATGAGATTTCAAAAAGAAAATTATCATATTCTCAAAAATGCAATGTTTATCGGCGGCGACCCCGAGGACAACAATGTTTACGGCTATTTCAGTTGGACAGATGACGGCGAGGGTATCATCGCATTGAGAAACTCAACAGATGAAAATGCTCCCCTCACCCTCAATCTTAACAAACTTATGGGCGTGCCTGAGGATTTGAAAGATGTAAGGCGCATAAACATAATGTGCAATTCATTGCCTCAGAGCGACGAACTTTATTCATACAAAAGCAAAATTGATATGACTTTGCACCCATACGAAGCGGTAATTTTAAAATTTACAAAATAAACTAAAGGAAGCAATTTTATGAAATGTAAGGTTTGCGGCAAGGATACAATGAAACAGGACGGCGAACGCTATGTTTGCGAAAACTGCGGAGCTGTGGCTGTCAAGGTTGACAACACCGAAGAGCTGGCAAAGCAGGACAGCGACAAAACAACACAAAAAGTAAAAACGAAAAAGCCGAAAAGCAAGGCGCAGGAAATGCTTGAATTTTTCCTGCCCATCATAATTGCGCTTTTGGTTGCGCTGTTTCTCAAGCACTGTGTTTTTGCAAATGCTGTTGTGCCCACCGGCTCAATGCTCAACACAATTCAGGAGGGCGACCGAGTAATCGCAAGCCGACTTGTTAAAGAGCCTGAACGCGGCGATATTTTCATTTTTAAATATCCCGATGATTATGCGAAGGGCAAAACAACATATTATGTCAAGCGTGTTATCGGTCTTCCGGGCGAAACCGTTACAATCACAGGCGGTCAGGTTTATATAACCGGCAGTGACGGCAAGGCAAAAATGCTTGACGAAACAAGCTATGTTGTCGGCACAACATACGAGGGCAATCATGCCGACGGAGTGTATAAGGTGCCCGAAAACTGCTATTTCGTTATGGGCGACAACAGAGAGGATTCGGGCGATTCGCGATATTGGTCAACAACGAATTATGTCGACAAGGATTTGCTTGTCGGCAAGGTAATGTTCAGATATTATCCGTCGATACAAAAATACGAAACTATTTCGTATGACAAGTAAATAACAACTCTTTTGAGCACCGCTTTTTAGTAAAGCGGTGCTTTTTTGCGCTCCGCCTCCGAATATCACGCAAAATCAGCCAAACATCACCTTTTACTTCAAATACAATTGCAAATCGGTGTCGATATATGATATTATAGTGTTAAATAAAATAAGGAAAGAGGAAGATAAAATGAAATGTCCGAATTGTAACGCGGAAAATGAAAACAATTCAAAATTCTGCACAAGTTGCGGTTCACCTATCCCACAACCGACAGCACAGGGCAGCAGCTATGAGGGCGCGCAATATCCGCCGCAGGCTCAAAATCAATATGTTCCTGTCGGCAGCTCAGAGGCGCAAGGCGCACCTTATCAGCAACAGCAGCCACAATATCAACCGCCTCAACAGGCTCAACAACAGCAGTATCAACCGACACCTGTTCCTGCCGTTCAGCCGTATCAAGTTCAACCGTCGACAGACACAGGCAACGGTAATGACGGCAAGCCTAAAAAGCAAAAGAGCAAAAAAGGCGTAAAAATCGCAATCGGCGTTATCGTTGCGGCAATCGTTATTGCAGTTGTTGTTCTTTTAATTGTTCTGTTTGGCGGCAAAAAAGAGGAAACGACAAAGCCGATGGTTTATTACACCGACAGCCGATTATTTGTAGTTCAGTCATTAGGCAGTGATGAGGCAAAAACATTTGAGGTAACAAATGATTACGGCGGTGATTACAAACTTTCGGAGGATTCGAAATATATCGTTTACACCACCGACAGAGAAGAACACACCGACGAAGATAATGCAACGAGCTATACCTACAACATCTATTATAAGGAAATCGGCAACGAAAAGGACGAGGGCACACTTGTTGCAAAAAATGTTTCGACGATTGAAGCGGTTGTTGGCAACATTGATAAAATCATTTATGCAAAAGACGGAAATGTTTGTGCAACAGATGCAAACGGTGAAACCGAAAAGCTGATTTCCGATGCAAATGTTTCATCATTCAGCAGTGACAACAGCTATTTTGTAGCAACAGAATATAATCAAGGCGAGTATGACCAAGAGGCAGATGAATACGACGACCCTACATACAATGTATGCACCGTTGATGTATCAACAGGCGACAAAAATAAAATCGTTGAGGGCGCACAGGATTATGCCTTCGACATTGACAGCGATACTATTCTGTATAAAAAGGATGACAATCTTTACAGCGCATCCGCAAAAGACGGCAGCGACAAAAAAATCGCCGATAAAGTTGAGTCATTCGCATCTGCAAACGGCAATATTTATTACACCGTCTGCGACAAAAAATATACCTACTACGATTTGATAAATGACTCGATGAAGGACAAGGATGCCAAAGCCAAAGAGCCCGATTGGGACGATTATGCACCAAACATTGAAAAATACCAAAAGCAGGAAACCGACGATTGGGGCTATTCATACACAACGACCGATTATGACGCATACCAAGCCGCTTATGATGAAGCGCAGGAAAAGTATGACAAAGCATACAGCGACTATCAAGCCGCGCTTGACAGAAACAATTTGAGAGAAGACCTTAAAGCCGACAGCAACTACAAATCATATTCACTTTATAATGAGAGCGGTGAAAAACTCGCGAGCGACCTTTCGTATCCGTCAATTATGCAAATTAGCAATTTGCCGAACGGCACCGACTCGGCAGGATTTACAGAATATGTCAATTTCTCGGTATATGACACCTCGATTGACAGTATGAAAAAGGTTGATATTACAAAAATTTCAGACAGCGAAAATATATCAACAAAAATCAGCGAACAAATCACCATGCATAATGTAATTTACAACGGCAGCAAGATCATTTCTATTGAAAAGGAAGGCTACTACTGCTCAACGGTTAACTACGACCCTGATTCATCGAAATTTGTTGTAACATTTGCAAAAAATTATGACAGTAATTCCGATGACAGTTCGTGGGATTCAATTTCGATATACTCCCTTCCTGAAGAGGCAGAAAGTATGTCCGATGCCAAAACAATTGCCGAAAACATCTATGTTTGCCTCTATGCAAACGGCGAATTTATGCCTCTTGACGGATTCGGCAACAATTCAAACTACAAAGGCACGCTCCATATCAAGGACAAGGAAATTGAAGATGCCGCACCGTTTAATATTTATTATGACCCAAATGAAAAAGACACATATTATTATGCAACCGATTACAGCGAAAAGACCGGTGAATGTAATATTTATAAATATTCAAACGGCAACACCGAAAAAGTTGCCGACGATGTTATAAATTGGTCATTCGGCAGATACAACGGCAAATTTTACGCAATCACCGATTATGATAATGACGAAAATTACGGCGACTTAATTTGTATCGACGGCGACAACAATTATACAATAGACAAAAAGGTTAAAGGTGTTGACAACAGCGAACTTAAAAGTTCAACAACTCTTTCCGCAGGGGACGGCGAATAAATAAAATTAAAAACCAAACACAAAGCCTTTCCCCGAGGGAACTGTTGTAGGCAATTATGAATACGACGCTTGGGGTAAAGTTTTAACCGCCGACACCGACATTGCAAAGCAAAGCCCAATTCGCTACCGCGAGGTGTGTGCTTATGAATAAGAATATAACTGACATTCGATGTGTAAATGACGATTGTTTATTGTGTAAAAACTCAAAAGGTAATTATTGTATTACGGATTTCGATTACAATGATTTATTTGACAGCAATGTTAGCGTCATGAATGATGATATTTGTTCTGTTTCCAAAGGCGGAAATTACTTTGCGGTTGCACGCAATAAAAATATTACGGTCATTGATACAAAAATAAATCAAAAGGTTGAAATACAACTTGATAACGATATTTTTACAGTGTGCTTTGTTAATGACAGTTCGCTTTTTTATTCCGAAATGAGCAATATTGACGATATAAACAGCAATTACGCACTTTATATCTATGATTTGAAACTGTCACAAAGAAAGTTTTTGAACAAAATTAAATGTGTTTCGCTTAATGATTTTTATTGTAATCAAGATTGTTTTGCCGCGGTTTGTGAAACACTAACAAAAAACGAAATTTTTGTCCAAAAATTCAACGGAGATACTTTAAAATATTCTTTGGATGAACTTGTGCCGGCGTATTTAAGCAACACTGTTTCTTTTGGAGATAACGGGAAAAAATTTCTGTGCTTATCGAGAAAAAGCATATTCAAAAAAACATATGTGTATTATGTAGATATTGAGCAAGGCAAATCAAATAAAATATTATCACTCAACAACAGAGATTTAAGAGGCTTACCAAAGTGCTATGTGATTTATTTTCTTAACGAAACCTATTTTGCAGTCAGATCAAGAAATGAAATAAATATATATGATTTTGCTAAAAGAGAGATTCAAAATACATATAAAACGACCAACTTATCGGTATGTCCTGCGTTTATTAAAGATTTGATATTGACATTTTCAGACGGGACTTCATTAAATTTAACCGCCGAAAAATAAACTTATGATAAAACAAACAGATAAACAAATTTTAATGTTTAATATATTATTGAAATATATTAAACAGGTGTATTGTGATTACCTCAACCAAGTTGAACTGTATCAGTAAAAGTTGCAAACACAATCACCGTTTCATATAGCTATGACAAGGATTTTCACCTATTGCCGGATTTGTAATTCCTATTATCTCAAGTATCGGAATGGATGTTGTAGCATTGAGAATTAAAGGCTTAATTTTTGAAATTTGATTATGAGAGGTAAAAAAGTGAAACAAGAATACAAATTTTCATATGGATGCCCTGCAAATTTTATTGCTAATCAACTTTTTATGATTGTCGGACGCATTGGTGAATTCTGTTTGGGTGTTTTCTTATTATGCATTGTATTAAGTCGTGTTTTTGACGGAGAAGATTCGGTTTCTTTATTTTTTCAAAGGTTTATAGGTGTCTTGATATTATTTTTGCCTTTATATTCCATACCTGCAAGTATAGCTTTGGCTGTTATACCTAAAAAGGTAGTTCTTGATGATGAATTTGTTAGAATATATAGACATTTAATTATGAGATTTTACCCAACATGGGGATTTAATGATAAATTTTCGTATAAAGACATCATAGTTTGCGAGAAATATGGAAAAAGAAGTAGAATTTTCGGCAGCAATTATCTGCAATGTCCTGTAGTTTTCTTTGAACGGGAAGATGTTGTTAAAATTGTAGTTGAAAATTACAGAAATGATAGAGTTTATTTATTTGCCGTTCAAAACCCTGATGATTTTATAAATGAGGTCAATAAACGCGTAGAATTAGCCAAAAGCAAGGAAAATGATGAAACAAGTCAATCGGCTGTGCCGACAAATATGTTTCAATTTGATTTGCAACGCGGATATATGCCGGATTGTGACGAAATCGTGCTTGGCGTCAACGGCGTTGAGTTTAAAACGGACAAAGCGACAGCAGGCTTAATTAATGTCAAAAGCATTTCATACAACGATATACAGCTTTGCAAAAAGTCCGACAAGCATAGTATAAACGGCATTAATTCCGACAACATAGTCGAAATCAAAACAGCCACGCAAACATACTACATACCGATTAAAAACCCATACGATTTTATCAACGAGCTTTACAAAAAGCTCAACACCTGCAACCAATAGCGTTGCACCCAATCACTGTATTAGAGCGGTAAAATTGATTTCAAAAAACTATCCCAATTAAAACTCAAGAAATCGCAACCGCTTTAATATATCTCCCGCAAGGTGTGTCGGTTTTCGACTCTGCCGACACACCCAAAGGAGCATATTAAAAGTCAAAAACGAAATAGTACACGAAAATCGAAAGCAAGCTTCGACAAAAGTGGAAAAAGTTATATTTATAAAATTAATTCAGGAAATTATAAAAAATATAAACTAACCTCCCGAAATTGTTCGACATTTGTTTTAGACGGATTAAGTGAAGCTTATAGTACAAAAAATATTTTATACCGTTTTGTTCAAACGATATATTATCCACACCAAGTTTTAGATACACCGGCAAAAATATATGAATTATGTCAGTGGTTATCTAAAGCAGTTTGATTATGGGTGATTTGAATGAAAAGCATAGTAAGAAAAGTATTTGTTTGCATTGTGGCAGTCGCTATCGTTGCAGCAATATCGTGTATTATCGCAATGCCGAATGTTAATGTTGTTTATGAATACAACGGAAGCGTATATACTCAAAACAGCAAAAGCATTATAAGACACGAGATTGAATTGCCCGAATACAGTGAAATAAGCAATATAGCGGTAGCGGACAACGGCATGTACTGCCACGCAAAACGGGGAGAAATTGGCTACTTCCTTTTTGTATCGAAGAAAAATGCAATAACAGAAATTCGTGAGGAAAAGCATTATTCATCAAAGATAGACAACGCGGTTGTTTGCAACGGCGTATATCAGGCAAGCTACAGCTATTGCGATTCCGAAAATGGCGACGAAAAAACAGTTTTGCTAAAGGCTGATTTTAAAAACAGGCAATTATCGTATGACAAATATCCCGAAAATCTGTCATCTTATAATTATGTAACCGATGGAAAAAGCCTTTTCGGCAGTGACGGCACGAGTATTCTCAAATACAGCGACGGAAAATACACCGCCCTTGCAAAGGGAACCTCGGCTGTGGGAATTTATGACAATTCGTTGATTTTTGAAAACGATAATGAATTGTATCAACTCGATTTATCAACGAATGAGGTCAACAAGTGCGATTTTAATTTGAATATAAATGATTACCGTACAGTCGATTATGAATCGCCTGTATGCTTTGTAAAAAATTATTGCATTGGGTGCAAAGTCAGTTTTTCAAAATATTCCGGCGGAAATTCATTGTTTACGCACACTTCGATACAAAGCCTAAAACATAAAGTTTCATTTATACTTTTAGGCAGTGTCGGCAGGGTATATGAAAACATACAAATAATGCAATAAAAGTTCTTACTAAAAAGTACAGCGACATTCTGAATTTTGCCAACACCTATGACAGCAAGGACAGAATTATCACAATATTGAAACCAATTACAGCTAAATAAAGGAGAAATTCACATATGAGTTTAATGTCACTGCTCAAAAAATGTGAAAATGATGGTTACACGATAAAAAATGAAAAATACCAAAACGATGATTGCTCGTTTTCAATATACCGAGCAAAGAAAGGTCGCATATTTTCAAAAAGGATTTTGCTGGTTGATGTAGATGATTTTGAAAATACGGATTTTGATAAATTGGTTTCTGCAATCAAAACGGTCAATAAGAAAAACGATCTGTGCATTGCAGTTTGTGGTTCCAACCAAAATCCGGACGATCTAAAATCAAAAACGATGTATATGAGTGATCTTGAAGATGGTGTCAGCATTATCCATTTTGTCTATTATAGTGACAATCACCGTTACACATACGATTTAGACTTTAGCTACTACCAATCCAAACTTGTTAAAGACGCGATTTTAGAATTGACTGAGTAGTTAGCATCGGTACCATTTTTCTTTTATAGAGCAATTCTTAACTACGGCTTATCATTTGCAATAAAAAACAAAGTGATTTTGAAAGAAAAGCAAAAAGCTTTAAGACGATATAAAAAAAGTGTAAAATATGGGTATTATTGTTACATTCAGTCATTTTCTTCAGTTTGATTTATAATTACAAAAGGTGATAAATAATGGAAATTCTAAAATGGTTATTAAGAATAATAACATTCGTCGGAATTATATTTCTCATTGCCAAAAGAGATAACAAAAAGCGAAATATAATGTTAATATCAATTTGCGTTATTTCTTTTATAGGATCTGCTGTTTTGACTATTTATCCGTTTTTTCATCATACATATTATGATAGATTAGGTAATTCTTATAATAATATTTCAGAAGTAGTTTATTATACAAAAGATAACTGCCTTTTTACACTTGATGAAAATAGTCTAGAATTTGTATGCAAAGACAAATCATTGAATCCAAATTATATGGATACATATGCAGCTGGAATTTCATATGTTGACAGTGATGGTTATTTAAACTTTATAGAAAAAACACTTGATGAATCTAATAACAATGCATACTCATCTTATGATCCGCAAACCGGAAAATACTACATTTTTGCCGAATTTGCAAAATGGGATAAAAATGGAAAACTACAACCATTATTTGATTATGATACATTGAATACAGAGGTTTAAAGGTTGAAGTCAAAGAAAATATATAAAAAATCAAAATAAAACAAAGCAAAACAGAGCCGCTATTGCAGGAGGAATAGCTCCTTTCATTGGTCCTGCAGGAACAGTAGTTTCGATAATAGCTTCATATATTCCAAAAATAACAGCATTATCTATACATGGATATATTTATTAAATTCAACGAGAATAAAGGAGATAGCGACATAAAATGATATATAAATTTACATGTGGAAATAAAAAACGAAACATTTGCAATCGCATATTGTTTATTGTATCTAATATCATTATTGCGTTATTTATGTCAATTTGGGCAATTGCACTATACATTGTAATTATTCAATGCATTGCAAAGATAATTGACGGCGTACTGCTTGAAATTATAGGAAGAGTTGTCATTTATGCTTTTATAGTTATACTGTTAGTTGCTGCCGTTTTGCCTTTCTTTCCGCAAAAAGCAGTTATAAAGAATGATTGTATTTATATCTATAGAAACAATTTATTCCTTCACCGAATATTTCGTGGCTTTTATGATAAAATCGAAATAAACAAAATTGAAACGATAGTTAAGCCTCCCAAAAGTCATCCGTCAATGTTTGAACCAATACCTGTTATCCTGATAAATTGGGATTATATGGTTGAAATTGTTACGGAACGAGATAATATATTTTATCTCCAAATTGAAAACCCCGATGATTTTATAAACGAGGTCAATAAACGCGTAGAATTAGCCAAAAGCAAGGAAAATGATGAAACAAGCAAAGCGGCTGTGCCGACAAATATGTTTCAATTTGATTTGCAACGCGGATATATGCCGGATTGTGACGAAATCGTGCTTGGTGTCAACGGCGTTGAGTTTAAAACGGACAAAACAACCGCAGACTTAATTAATGTCAAAATCATTTCATACAACGATATACAACTTTGCAAAAAGTCAGACAAGCATAGTATAAACGGCGTTGATTCCGACAATATAGTCGAAATCACAACAGCCACGCAAACATACTATATACCGATTAAAAACCCATACGATTTTATCAACGAGCTATACAAAAAACTCAACACCTGCAACCAATAGCGGTCCGAATGTAGCCGGTATAAATATAGCATCTGCAACTATTGGTATATACTTAGCTTCAATCGGAAAAAAAACATATGTAATAAAGAGATTTTATAATTTCTTTTTTGGAAAAAAGAGTTGTTAATTGGAAATATAATTATTTATATTTATTTAATATTTCAAAGCATAGAAATTCTAAAGTGTGTGGATGGTATGCTTACAGGGTTTCTAATTGGGAGGTAAAGAAGTTATGAGCAACAAAAAATATCAAATCAATTATGCTGTTCAATCAATGCTTGCCGTTGTAGGAATTGTACTTTTACTTATTTTTTATAAAATGTCGTATATAAATACCGGACTTTTGACAGTAATTCCCGGCGACTTGGCACAATACATAATATTTATCGGTGCGCTTATTGCTCTTGTTTTGCTTTTGTTGTTTGAGGTGATTTTGCTTGTCATTTCAATTAAGCAAACTAAAAAGGGTGAGGTTTCGGGCTTTGTTAAAGCCGCAAGATTTGTTTTGCCGATTGTGTTTGTGGTTTCATTCATAATTGTTTGTATATGCGCTTTCGGCACGACATCTGCAAAGAATGTTTTGGACAAAGAGCCGTCGGTTGTAAGCCAAATAAAAGACTACGCCTTGAAAGACAGCGATGAATCTATATCGGACAATTACTATTTAACCTGCGAAAAAAATTCGCTCGGCAAAGCAGGATTTATCGACTGCGATAAGTCATATTTTGACAGATACGGAAACAGTTGCGATGTGAATTTTACTTGCTCGTTGCAGGAATCGCACAGTAGTTTGATTAAAAGCAAATTCGAGGGATACGACAAAGACGATATTGTTTTGAAAAACAAATCCGACGGTGACGGATACACGCTTTATTATGACAGCGATGAAAAAGGCTATGCCTATTCATTATTGATTGAAAACGGCGACAAGCTGTTTTATTCAAAATTTTCTGCCGAAGATGTAAACGATTTTGAATATTCAAAAGAGCAATTCGTTTCTGACAGTTTGTCTGTTTTTAACGATTGGGATAAGTTTTGATTTGATCGAGTTTATTTTTTCGAATGACCCCTTGTCAATAGCTTTTCAGATTTGCTTTTGTCAAATCAAGCGGCGATCAATGCGGAATATGGAAAGTAGAAAAAACTTTCTTAATGTGGTATAATAATGAACGGAAAGGAGACGCTATTATGCAATACTTTATTGATTCACAAGACGGGAGTCTCCAAGCCGCTCAGAACTGCAACGATAAAGAGGCGTTTTTCACGGTTATGAGCACGGCGGAATTTCACGAATGTAAAGAGCAGCTTCCGTATTATAAAGAACTTCTTCACTGCCTCGGATCAATTCGTTATTGTAAGGCAGAGGTTTTCAAAAACTGCATCATCGGAACATTACGCCTGCCTCAAAAAAGCGAACAGCGTTCACCGCAGCTTTCCTTCAGCTTTTATTTGACGGGACAGTCGCTCTTATTTGTCGAAGATGTAGGCGATTTGAAATTATGGGTAGACAAACGGATAAGTATGTTTCAGGAGCTGAACAGTCCGGCCCATCTTCTTTTGCAGTTTATGGAGCAAATGATAGAGGATGATGTTCTCTATCTTTCTCACATCGAGTCAGAAACAGAAAAAATGGAAGAAAATATCGGCTCCGGCGGTTCGGCAGACTTTTTCCCGTTGCTTACAAAACACAGGCAAAAGCTGTCTGAATTAAATGCTTACTATGAACAATTGACAGATATCGGAGAGTTGTTTCAATCCCGCGCGTGTTCTTTATTTGCAGACGATACCGGGGACTGGGAAAAATTTACCCACCGTGCCGAGAGATTGCAAAATCATGTTCAGTTGCTTCGTGAAAATATGCTTCAGCTTCGTGAGCTTTATCAGTCAAAGCAGGATGCACGGCAAAATAAGATTATGGGCATTCTCACAATCGTCACCACCTTTTTCCTGCCGCTTACTTTACTCACGGGATGGTATGGAATGAACTTTGCCTATATGCCTGAGCTTAAATGGCGATACGGTTATCTGTCGGTGATTATTGTTTCTCTTGTTATCGCAATAGGAGAAATCATCTACTTCAAAAAGAAAAAATTCTTTTAATCAGGATATGTTTTTATGGACGAAACAAGGCAAAGCCCGGAACAGATTTTAAAGCAAATTGAAAAGGAAGAGCAAACTCTTAATCGCGGGCATTTGAAGATATTTTTTTGATATGCCGCAGGTGTAGGTAAAACCTATGCAATGCTGAAAGCCGCACATTCGGCAAAAAGGCGAGGTATTGATGTCGTTGCCGGCTATATTGAACCTCATGCCCGTCCTCAGGCCTCTGCACTTGTAAACGGATTGGAATGTCTTCCGAATTTGCTTTCAGGAAAATATGAATTAACTATAAATTAACATAACAAAACCGCCACCTTAGAACTTAATCTAAGATGACGGTTTTCTGTTTCGTATTAGAGCATCACCTTGACGGCAAAGCCGCCACTAAAGAAGTAGGTGTTCGTCCAATACACGTTTGGTGGAGATGGCGGTATCGCTCGGCTCGCTTCCGCGCTCGCCGACACGCCGCGCCTAAAAACAGTCCACCGGACTGTTTTCTT
>DPVM01000008.1:182169-193318 GCA_003526845.1 Oscillospiraceae bacterium | reverse complement strand
AACAGTCCACCGGACTGTTTTCTTTACGGCTGTTTCGATTACATCCCACAGCAAAAATATAAGAGTACCACAAGGGTACTCTTAATTTTTGGTGGAGATGGCGGTAATCGAAACCGCGTCCAAAATCGGCTTATCGAGGGCTCTACGAGTGTAGGCTGTCTTTTGAGTTATCCCCTCACGCAGCGGCGGCAGTCAGCCTATGCGCTAAAGTATTCTCTGATACCTGACGAAAGCCGAGACACTCTTTCGTTCATGTTCGCCACTAAGTCGACGCTCTCAAAAGGTCCGTGGCACTACCTAAAGAGAACGAAGGCGCGCTTAGGCAGCCTTAAGAACTGTACGATTATTGTCAGTTAATTTTAAGTTGTTACTTTTATAGCGGTGCAACTCCGCTACTCGCTGATCAAGACTTACCGACCCTGTCGAAATCCTTTCATCCCCATATTTAAATTTAATATCTTTGCTTAAGCTCTCGCTCAATCGATCTGTTTGCAACCTTTTTTGCCTCAACAGCGCGCTTATCATAGAGCTTTTTGCCCTTGCAAAGCCCGATTTGGAGCTTTGCTCTGCCTTTTTTTATATAAAGCTCGAGCGGAATAATAGACAATCCCTGCTGCTGACTTTCGCCGAAAAGCTTCATAATTTCGCGCTTATGGAGCAATAGGCGTTTTTTGCGCAACGGGTCGCGATTAAAGCGATTACCCTGCTCGTAAGGTGAAATATGCATACCGATTGCAAACATTTCGCCGTCGTCAACACTGCAAAACGAGTCCTTAAGATTGACTCTGCCGGCGCGGATTGATTTAATCTCCGTGCCGTAAAGCTCTATTCCTGCCTCGTAGGTTTCCAAAACAAAATAGTCGTGATAGGCTTTTCTGTTTTTTGCTATAATTTGAAATTTCTCAGCCAAGCCTGTCACCCCTTTCGTTTAAATAAGGCTTCTGCCCTCCAACGCCCTGCCGAGCGTCACCTCATCCGCATATTCAAGATCGGCACCGACCGGCACGCCGTATGCAAGGCGGCTGACCGTAATGCCCATCGGTTTAAGCAGACGGGAAATATACATTGCCGTTGCCTCGCCCTCGACAGTCGGGTTGGTAGCCATAATGACCTCCTCAACCGTGCCGTCATTGAGCCTTGCAAGCAGCTCTTTAATTCTGATTTGGTCGGGACCGATATTATCCATCGGCGAAATTGCACCGTGGAGCACATGATATGTGCCGTTATATTCGTGCGTGCGCTCGATTGCGGCGACATCGCGAGGGTCCTCAACAACGCAAATCACACTTTTGTCGCGCGTGTTTGATTTGCATATCGGGCAAAGCTCGTCATCCGCCAAATCACAGCAAATTTTGCACTGCCTGATTTTTGTGTGCGCATCGGTTATGGCTTTTGCAAAATCGTTTGCCTCTTTGTCGGACAAACCAAGCACATAAAACGCCATTCTCTGCGCCGTTTTGTGGCCTATACCCTGCATACGCTCAAACTGGTCTATTAAGTTTTGAAGCGGCGCAAGATTATATGCCATTTTAATCACCACAGCCTTTCAGGCAATATAATTTAATCGGTTGATTTTTTAAATATTAAAGTCCCGGAATGTTGAGTCCGCCGGTTACTCCATCGATTTCGCGCTCTGCCTCTTCGTCAATTTTACGGTTTGCCTCGTTAAGAGCGGCAACAAGCATATCCTCAAGCATTTCTACATCCTCCGGGTCAACAACTTCGGGGTTGATGCCGATTGCCTTAACCTCGTGCTTGCCGGTAACGGTAACTTCAACCATTCCGCCGCCGGAAGAAACAACATATTCCTTTTCTTGAAGTTCAGCCTGCTTTGCTTCAATTTCGGCTTGCATTTTTTGAGCCTGCTTGAGCATTTGCTGCATATTTTGCGGTCCGCCGCCACCGTATCCTTTTGGAAGTCTTGCTTTCATTTTTATTCTCCTTTTAGGTTATTTAAAATCAATATTTATAGCGTGCTGCGCTTGTGAAATGAAATTTTCAAGCGGGTCGCGCTGAACATTTTCGGTCGATTTGTTTTTGAAAAGTCCGAGCTTATACTGCTTGCCCGTCACCTCAAACAATGCCTTTTTGACAGCCTTTGAATGAGTAGAAATTTTGATAAACTCCCTGACTGTCTGATTGGGGCTGTCGATAAGGAAGAAATCGCCGCGAACAAATCCGCGTGCGCCGTTTAAAACGCCGTAAAGCGCAATGTCCTCCTTATGAAGAACATCCATAAACTCGCCCCACTGCATAAACTCTTCCTGCACTGCGCTGTCGCCCTGCGGCTGTACGCTCGGTGCAGGCGGTGAGCTTGGCTCGTCGGGTGTTTCCTGCGAAACAGGCGGTTCCGGCTCTGGTTGATTGACGGTGTCCGGCTCCGATTGACGTTTTACATTTGCAACAGGCTCCGGCTTGACATTTGTCGGCTTTTGAACGGTCTGCGACTTAGGCGCCTCTTGAACAGGTGCGCTCTGCGGCTGTGCCGATATGGCAACGGTGCCGTTTTTCACCGCTCTTTCAAGGGTTGACAATCTGTCAAGCACCGATGAAATATCGCCCTCGAGTTTCGGCTCGCAAAGTTTTGCAAACGCCATTTCAACCTCGATGCGAGCGGTTGCTCCGCCCTTGATTGCAACAAGTGTGTTTTGGAACAAATCAAGCGAATGAAGTATTCCCTCGATAGTGAATTTTTTTGCGCCTGCAAGTATGCTTTCGTACTCATCGTCGGTGCAAATGATAAGTTCCCTGCTCTGTCTTACTGTTTTGACAACAAGGAAATTTCTGAAATGGCTTATCATTTCAACGCAAAGGCGCTCCATATCATAGCTGTTTTGATAAAGTTCGCTGATAATCGTCATTGCTCCGCTTGAATCCTTTGACGCAATGCAGTCCGACAGTTGATACATTGCCTCTCTGCCTGCAAGCCCTGCGACATCGGACACAAGCTCGGCTGTTATTTCCTTGCTTCTGCCTGCGCATTGGTCAAGAATAGACAATCCGTCGCGCAGTGCGCCGTCGGCAATGCGTGCAATGAGTATTGCGGCATCGTCGGCAAGAGTCATACCCTCAAGTTCGGCAACCTGCTTAAGTCTGACAGCCATTGTTTCGGGCTGAATGCGTTTGAAATCAAACCTTTGGCAACGCGAAAGAATTGTTGCCGGGAGCTTGTGAACCTCGGTCGTTGCAAGAATAAAAATTACATGCGCCGGCGGCTCCTCAAGCGTTTTTAACAGGGCGTTGAATGCGCCCGTAGAAAGCATGTGCACCTCGTCAATAATATATACACGGTATTTGCCCCTTGTGGGAGTGTAGTTAGCCTCCTCACGCAGGTTGCGGATATTGTCAACGCCGTTGTTTGACGCCGCATCAATCTCGACAACATCATAAATCGCGCCGCTGTCGATACCATTACAAACTTCGCACTCGTTGCACGGCTCGCCGTCAACGCTGTTTTCGCAATTGACAGCCTTTGCAAGGATTTTTGCGCAGGTGGTTTTGCCCGTTCCGCGTGAGCCGGTGAAAAGATAAGCGTGCGAAATTCTGCCGCTTTTTATTTCGTTTTTAAGTGTGGAGGTTACATGGTCCTGACCGTAAACATCCGAAAAGACTTTTGGTCTGTATTTTCTGTATAAAACCTGATACATATTATCTTCCACAGCCCTTCCGGCTACAAATGTGTAATCCGCACGCCCTACTATAGCCGATAGAGCGATGACAGATTGTGCCCAAGCACAAATTTATATCGCGCGGCATAAAAATAAAACCGCGAGGACAATTCAATAAAAAAAGCCCTCGCGCCTTTTATGTAGCATACAGACTTGTCTGAGGCACACAGAATAATCCACTTATTGCTGCTCGGTTCCCCGCCTGACAAGGTTCGTAGCATCCCGTCGCACAGGGCCCATACGCTACATAAAAGGCGCAAAAGCACTCTTTTCGTAAAAGTATTATACACTAAAGCTGTCTAAAAATCAATACCTTTATATCAAAATCTCCGCCAAGACGCTTTATCCTGACGGAGAATAAAATTATTTTGTTTTATTCGTTAATCAATACCTTTTCGATTGCACCGTAATAGATATAGTGGAAATCGTTTTGAGGATATTGAGCAGGAATGATTGATTTATCAATAAACTGCTCGGGTTTGAACTCGCCCTTTGCAACCTTGCGGCAAACAAGAACAAGTTTTGCCTCCTTAAAATAAGGAGCTTTTTCGTCAAAAACAGGTGTGATGCCTGCTTCTTTTGCCTTGTCGGTATCTCTGCCGCTTTTTGAGCCGCAAACGCCGTGAATCTGTTTTTTAAGCTCCGGCGGATAAACGCTGATTGTAAAATAATCCTGCTCTTCAAGATATTTAACGGTGTATCTTTGAGGGCGGATATAAATTGTAGCCATATCCTGCGCCCAAAGTTCGCCGACAGCACCCCAAGAAACAGTCATAGGATTAAAGCCGTTTTTATCACCTGCCGTAACAAGCGCCCATTGATTTTTGAGCAAATCAACAACATTTTCCTTAACATCGGTAAAAGCAATTTCTTTAAACATAATAGTTCACCTCTAATAATAGTATTTATATTACATTAAAATTATGCAAAAACTGCCCAGTTACCCGAGCAGCTTAAAAAATCGACCAAAATTATTTGATAATTGAAGTGCCTGTCATTTCCTCGGGCTGCGGAAGATTCATTACCTTAAGCATTGTCGGAACAATGTCTGAAAGTTTACCGCCCTCGCGAAGCTCAACATTATCGCCGCAGTTAACACAAATAAACGGAACTTTGTTTGTTGTGTGAGCGGTGAACGGTGAACCATCCGGCTCTTCCATTTGATCGGCGTTGCCGTGGTCTGCGGTTACGAAAAGTG
Source organism: Oscillospiraceae bacterium (assembly GCA_003526845.1). Classification (GTDB taxonomy): domain Bacteria; phylum Bacillota; class Clostridia; order Oscillospirales; family Acutalibacteraceae; genus Eubacterium_R. The sequence goes on along the minus strand of DPVM01000008.1, from coordinate 188,452 downwards.
TGCCGCCGTTGTCCATAACAGCGTCATAAAGCGAGCCTACACACTCGTCAACAGTTTCAACAGCCTTTACAGCCGCATCAAACACGCCTGTGTGTCCGACCATATCGCAGTTTGCAAAGTTTACGATTACTACATCGTATTTGCCCGATCTTACTGCCTCGTTAAGTTTTTCCGAAACCTTATATGCGCTCATCTCCGGCTGTAAATCATATGTTGCAACCTTCGGTGAAGGGATAAGGATTCTGTCCTCGCCCTCGTTGACAGCCTCAACGCCACCGTTGAAGAAGAATGTTACATGGGCATATTTTTCTGTTTCAGCGATACGAAGCTGTGTCATACCGAGCTTTGCAAGATATTCGCCGAATGTGTTTTTGAGCGTCTGCGGCTTGAATGCAACATCAACATTAGGCATTGTTGCGTCATATTGTGTCATGCAAACATAGTGAACATTGAGTCTTGTTCTCTCAAAGCCCTTGAAATCATCGTCAACAAATGTTCTTGTGATTTCTCTTGCTCTGTCGGGGCGGAAGTTGAAGCAAACAACGCTGTCGCCGTCTGAAATTCTGCCCTCGTTCTCAAGGCAAACAGTCGGGAGAATGAACTCGTCGGTGAGGTTTTTGCCGTCGCCGTCGACTGTTTCGTATGATTTTTCAATAGCGGCAACCGGGTCGGTTGTTTGGATGCCCTCGCCGAAAACAAGTGCGTCATATGCCTTTTTAACTCTGTCCCAGTTGTTATCTCTGTCCATAGCGTAGTAACGGCCTACAACAGTTGCAACCTTGCCCACGCCGATTTCTTTTGTCTTTTCAATTGCCTCGGCAACATAATCCTTGCCCGAAGTCGGCGGAACATCTCTGCCGTCCATAATGCAATGGATATAAACCTTTTCAAGTCCCATCTTCTTTGCAAGCTCAATCAAAGCCCAAAGGTGAGTGTTGTGCGAGTGAACACCGCCATCGCTCATAAGACCCATAAGGTGAAGAGCACCGTTGTTGTCAATAGCGCTTTGAACTGCCGTCTTGAGAGCATCGTTCTCGAAAAAGTCGCCGTCCTGAATTGATTTTGTGATTCTTGTAAGCTCCTGATAAACTACTCTGCCGGCACCCATATTTGTGTGACCTACCTCGGAGTTGCCCATCTGACCGTCGGGCAAGCCTACATCAAGTCCCGACGCACCGATATATGTGTACGGATAGTCAGCCATAAGTTTGTCAAGATTCGGCTTTTTTGCGGCTGAAACAGCGTTGCCGAAATCTGACGGATTGTGACCGCAACCATCCATAATACAAAGTACATTAGTCTTTTTCATTGTATTTTTATCCTCCAAAACAAATGGGCAGGAAAATTCCCACCCATAATTGCATTATTTAGAAGCAGCTTTAACGATAACTGCAAAATCCTCTGCCTTGAGTGATGCGCCGCCGATAAGACCGCCGTCAACATTTACCTTTGAAACAAGCTCGTCGGCATTTTTAGCATTCATTGAGCCGCCGTACTGAATTGTTACCGATTCAGCAGCATCTGCACCGTAAGCCTCGGCAATAGCCGAACGAACAAAGCCGTTGCCCTCATCAGCCTGATCGGCAGTAGCTGTAACGCCTGTACCGATAGCCCAAACAGGCTCATAAGCGATAATAACATTCTTAAGTTGGTCGGCAGTTACATTTGTAAGAGCCATTTTTGTTTGATACTTTAACAAAGTTTCTGTATAACCAAGTTCTCTTTGCTCAAGAGTTTCGCCAACGCAAATGATTGGCTTAAGACCCTTTTCAAGAGCTTTGAGTGTGCGAAGGTTAACAGTTTGGTCTGTCTCACCGAAATATGTTCTTCTTTCGCTGTGGCCGATAACTACATATTCAACGCCAAGCTCAAGGAGCATATCTGCCGCAACCTCGCCTGTAAAAGCACCGCTATCCTTAAAGTGAACATTTTCGGCACCGATTTTAATGTTTGAGCCTTTAGCGGCTTCAACTGCTGCCGGAATATCAACAAAAGGAACGCAAAGTACAACGCCGCAATCGGCATCTGCTACAAGCGGCTTCATTGCATTAATAAGCTCTGTTGTTTGTGCAGGAGTTTTATTCATTTTCCAGTTACCTGCAATAACTGCTTTTCTTAATTGCTTATTCATTATATTTACCTCTTTTAAAAAGAATATTTAACAAAATCAGTCTTTATCCTGAAGAGCTGCGATACCCGGAAGTTCTTTGCCCTCAAGGAATTCGAGAGATGCGCCGCCGCCGGTTGAGATGTGGCTCATCTTATCTGCAAAGCCAAGCTTTGTAACAGCCGCAACAGAATCGCCGCCGCCGATGATTGAGATTGCGCCCGAGTCTGCAACTGCCTTTGCAACTGCAACTGTGCCGTCTTCAAAATTCTTCCACTCGGAAACGCCCATAGGACCGTTCCAAATTACTGTGCCTGCGCCCTTGATAGCGTCTGTAAAGAGCTTTTGTGATTCCGGACCGATGTCAAGACCCATCCAGCCATCAGGAATTTCGTCTGAATTAACGATTTTTGACTCGGTGTTTTCGTCATACTCCTTGCCTACCTTGTTATCAACAGGGATAAGGAATTTAACGCCCTTTTCCTTTGCATCAGCCATCATTTGACCTGCTTTTTCAATCCAATCCTCCTCAAGAAGAGAAGTGCCGATTGAATGGCCGAGATATCTCATAAATGTGTAAGCCATACCGCCGCCGATAATGATTGTGTCGCACTTATCGAGAAGGTTTGAAATTACACCGATTTTATCGGAAACTTTTGCACCGCCTAAAATAGCAACAAGCGGTCTTTTAGGATCGGCAAGAGCGCCGCCCATGAACTTGATTTCCTTTTGGATAAGGAAACCGCAAACAGCCGGAAGATATGCGGCAACACCTGTTGTTGAGCAGTGTGCTCTGTGTGCAGTACCAAATGCGTCGTTAACAAAAATATCTGCGAGAGAAGCAAGTTCCTTTGAAAAAACTTCCTCGTTCTTTGTTTCTTCTTTTCTGTAGCGAACATTTTCAAGGAGCATAACATCGCCGTCCTTAAGTTCTGCCGCCATAGCCTTTGCGTTTACACCTACAACTTCAGGGTCCTCTGCAAGCTTAACCTCTTGACCGAGATACTCGGAAAGCTTAGCCGCAACCGGAGCAAGTGAAAACTCGGGTTTGTATTCTCCCTTAGGTCTGCCGAGGTGTGAGCAAAGGATAACCTTTGCACCGTGGTCCTTCAAATATTTGATTGTCGGAAGAGCTGCAACGATTCTCTTATCGTTTGTGATTTCGCCGTCTTTAAGCGGAACATTGAAATCGCAACGAGCAAGAACTCTTTTGCCCTTAACATCAATGTCTTCAACAGTCTTTTTATTTAATGCATCCATTGTTATTACCTCTCTTTGATAGATTTTTATGAATTTAGGGCTGATTTAGAAATTGCCCTATGCATACATTTTTATTATATATGATTGTTAATAATAAATCAATATATATTTTTTCCTATTTATTGCTAAAATTTCCTTGAATTTCTGTGATTTAAGTATATAATAGCATTAAGTTTATCAACGCAAGTTCAAATTTGGTGAATATACAAAAAAACAGCCGTCGATATCCGAGTCAAACGGATTATTTCGATTTATCAAGGTAGAAAAATGAGAAAAAATAATATGCTCACCGGCAGTCCGATAAAAACCATTGTGTTTTTTTCGTTGCCGATAATGCTTTCGTCACTTTTACAGTATAATTATTCGCTTGTCGATAATATTATAGTCGGCAGATATGTCAGCACCGATGCGCTTGCCGCAGTCGGCAATGTCGGTCCTATCGGCTCATTTTTAATTGGTGCGGCGTTCGGATTGACAAGCGGATTTACAATTCCTGTTGCGCACGCATTCGGCGCAGGCGACAAACGCAAGTTGTCGCACTATGCCGGCAACAGCATCACAATTTCAGCAATTGTCGGCGTTGCAATTATTATCGTTGCGCATCTTTTGACAAGACCGCTCTTAAAGGCAATAGGCACACCGAGCGAAATCATCGACCTTTCGGCGGCGTATATGAACATCCTTTATTTCGGCGTTCCGTTTCAAATGCTGTCAAACAATTTCACAGCAATTTCAAGAGCTGTCGGTGAAAGTAAAAAACCGCTGTATTTCTTTATAGTCAGCGTTATAGTCAATTTTGTTCTTGATTTATTATTTGTCAAAAACTTCAAATGGGGCGTTGAGGGCGCCGCGTGGGCAACGCTTATTGCCAACGCCGTAGCCGCGCTTTTAACCGGTATTTATGTTATCAAATACAACAAGGATGTTGAAATCAAAAAAAGCGACCTAAAGCCGAATATGGCGACGGCTTGGGAGCAAATCAAGCTCGGCATCCCTGTTTCACTCCAATTTACAATCACATCAATCGGTTCAATGTGTCTGCAAAGCGCAGTCAATTCATTCGGCGCAAATGTAATTGCAGGCTTCACCGCCGCAGGCAGAGTTGAAAATTTGACCAACATACCCATGTCGGGACTCGGCGTTGCAACGCAGACATTCGTCGGTCAAAACTACGGCGCACGAAACTATGAGCGAATCACAAAATCGGTTAAAAAAATATTCATCGCAGATATAGTTGTGTCGGTTATAATGAGCCTTACGCTGTATTTAATCGGCTTGCCGACGGTTTCGTTGTTTATGACAGAGCCGAACGCCGCAATTATGGCGGCGGCAAAGCAATATATCATCGCCACGGCAGAGTGCTACAGCCTTGTTGCGATTTTGTTTGTTTTGCGAAACACATTGCAGGGTCTCGGCTTTACATATTCAAATATGATTGCAGGAGCAGGTGAATTTTTCGGCAGACTTGCAGTAGCATTTATTTTCACTAAGATTATCGGCTTCAACGCCGTTTGCTATGCCGCTCCCGCCGCATGGCTTCTTGCAGACATTCCGCTCGCGATAATTTATCTTTCAAAACGCAAAAAATTCAAAGCCCTCGCCGCCGAGCAAAAGGCAAAAAACAATATATAACAGCAAAATTCCCCGATGCCAAAGTTTAACATCGGGGGATTTTTTTGCGCAAAAAAGCGATTATAAATTTTTCTTAAAAACGCATTTTAAATATATTAAATCCAATTTATCTATTTGCATTTTTGTTTGAATCATCAAAGCCGCAATGCAAACCGTTTCGGCTCGCCGCGGCTTTGAAAATATGATTGTCAAAAATCACAAAAAATATTCGGTGTTTTTAAATCTGCCAGCCTGCTCGCTGAAATTCATTGCAAAGGCAACGCCTTTGGCAAAAGCGTCAATACAGCACTCGTCATTCCAATCCGCAATGAGAGTGAATATATCGTCATTGTATTCAGTTTCGGAATACTTATCGTGCATTTCTCTTACCGTTGCAATTATTTTTTGTTTCATTCTGACCTCGCGTGATTTTAATTCATCAAGGCGAGGATTGTCGGATGGATTGGCTCTTGAAACAACCAAATCATACAAAAGGATAAGTTCTGCCATATCCTGCATAGTTTTCACCCCTTTATTTTAAATGCAAAGGGTGCACAAATACATACCCTTTAACTATAAAATTATATCATTTAGCTTGTATATAAGTCAAGAAGAAACGCAATGATAAAAGGCAGAAAGAAAGCCGCAGACAGTGAATGTCTGCGGCTCGTTTAATTCAATTATTTTGCATCGGGTGCATAATAATCAACAAGTTTTGTGAGCTTGTTATACTTTTCAATTGAGTTTTCGGCTGCAATGCTGAAGAGCTTTTCTGCCTTGCCCGGGAATGAGCGCTTAAGAGCGGAATATCTTGTTTCGCCCTCGATAAACTCAACATAATCTGCACTCGGAGCCTTTGAATCAAGGCTGAACGGATTCTTGCCCTCGGCAATGAGAGCAGGATTGTATCTGAACAAGTTCCAATAGCCTGCTGCAACAGCCTTCTTTTGCTCTGCTTGGTTGAACGGCATCTTGATACCGTGGTTAATACAAGGAGCATAGCAAATGATGAGTGACGGACCATGATAAGCCGCAGCCTCCTGGAATGCTTTGAGACACTGATTTGCATTAGCACCCATAGCAACAGATGCAACATATACATAGCCGTATGACATTGCGATTTGTGCAAGGTCCTTCTTCTTAACAACTTTACCTGAAGCGGCAAATTTTGCAACTGCGCCGGTAGGAGTCGATTTTGATGCCTGTCCGCCTGTATTTGAGTAAACCTCTGTATCAAATACAACGATATTAACATCCTCGTTTTGAGCGATTACATGGTCAAGACCGCCGAAGCCGATGTCGTAT